>JBNKTL010000199.1:0-501 GCA_050298055.1 Spirochaetota bacterium | reverse complement strand
ATAGCGGGGAAGACCGTGCATGAGATCTGGCCCAGCCAGCACGCTGCAACATACCACGAGAAAGATCTGGAACTGGTAGGACTCCCCCCCCGTCAGGTATATGAATACAAAATCAAGGACAAGGATGGCTTGGAACGCTCGGTCATCTACTCCAAGAATGTGTTCCGGGACGAGAACGATCAGGTTGCAGGCATCATCGGTACCTTTGTGGACATTACCGATCGCAAACGGGTGGAAGAGGCGTTGCGGGAAAGCAGGCAGCGCCTGGACAATATCGTCGCCAACAGCCCGTGCGCCATTTACCGCTGCGCCAACGATCCCGAATGGACAATGGAATTCCTCAGCGCCGCCATCACCCGGACCACCGGGTATCCCGCCGATGATTTCCTGAACAACCGCGTCCGCTCCTACGCCAGCATCATCCATCCCGATGACCGCCGCGCTGTCGCGGAAGCGGTGGCGACCGGCCTGGAGAGCAAGGCACGCTACGAAATGGACTAT
>JBNKTL010000198.1:0-501 GCA_050298055.1 Spirochaetota bacterium | reverse complement strand
CTCCCCACCCACCTGTGTCGGTTTACGGTACGGTTCTGTGTTACCTGAAGCTTAGAAGCTTTTCCTGGAAGCATGGCATCGACCACTTCCCGGTACAAAGACCGGTCGTCTCGTATCTCGACATTAAGAACCCGGATTTGCCTAAGTTCTCTGCCTACATACTTTCCCCGGGACAACCAACGCCCGGTAGATCTAGCCTTCTCCGTCCCTCCATCGCAGTAACACAAAGTACTGGAATATTAACCAGTTTCCCATCGACTACACCTTTCGGTCTCGCCTTAGGGGCCGACTCACCCTTCGCCGATTAACGTTGCGAAGGAAACCTTGGGTTTTCGGCGTGCGGGTTTTTCACCCGCATTATCGTTACTCATGTCAGCATTCGCACTTCTGATACCTCCAGCATGCCTCACGACACACCTTCACAGGCTTACAGAACGCTCCTCTACCATGCAAACACTTCCTTTAGTTCACTGTAGCTCTTCCGTACGAGCCGACTGAAAC
>JBNKTL010000197.1:0-503 GCA_050298055.1 Spirochaetota bacterium | reverse complement strand
CTATACCTCCGACTATTTTAACTCAACCCTTGCAGGACAGGCAGACGCCGACGCCACCGATATCGACCTCACCGTACAGGGCAATTTTTCAGGCTGGGACTTCGCAAATACCTGGGCAATCGACAGCAGTATCAACAGCGGTTATCCCTACCTCCAATAGGGTGAAATGTCATATAAGGGGCTTCCTGTTACCGGGAGGCCCCCTTTACATTAACCTCACCTATTATGCCATTCACCCCCTGTTTCGTAACGTTCACCGATATACCGTTGGTATCCGGCTGAATTTTCAGTATTTTACAGATGAATCGGATTAGTTCCGGACCTGCTATGGTTTCCGGGAAGTCACTGAAAAACAGGGATTCACTATTCAGATGAGAATATACAGGCCTTTAGAAAATAAGCTTCATGACGAAAGAAAGAGTTAAACTCATATTCAGACTATTTATTCCGGTATTCATTTTAATACTATTCCGGCCCTCATTTTCCCCGGCAGCGGAGATAAA
>JBNKTL010000196.1:0-505 GCA_050298055.1 Spirochaetota bacterium | reverse complement strand
TTTGTTTTTCCCTTCCTAGAACCTTCTGTGCCATAGCCTCTGCATTTGTTAGTTTCAGAGTTCCTAGTGTTGAATTTGTGTCCTTGTCAAGTCTTGTTGCTGGTTCCAAAAGAGGTGTTCCATATTAAAGAAAAAGAAAGAAAAAGGCAAGTGCAAAACAAAAAAGAGCCGCACAAAAAAGAAAAAAATCATCAGAAGTGTGGTTGTCCGATTTTACCAGGGCTGGAAACTGGTCCGTTTTGCCCGATTTTACCAAGCCTGCGAACTTATCCGATTTTACCAGGGCTGAAAACTGGTCCGGTCTTGCTTGTCCGTTTTGCCCGATTTTACCAAGGCTGAGAACTTGTCAGTTTTTACCAGGGCTAAGAACTTGTCCGGTTTTTCCAAGGGTGAGAACTTGTCCCTTCTGCCCGAGGCTGAGGACTTGTCTGTTTTTCTCAAGGCTGAGGGAGTGTCTGATTTTGAAGTTTGGGATATAGGCCAAGTTACTGTGAGTAATTTTAAT
>JBNKTL010000195.1:0-506 GCA_050298055.1 Spirochaetota bacterium | reverse complement strand
CGGATAACCGTGAACAAATAGAGGTTTGAATACAGATCCGCTTTTTTATCATTCACGCCGGTTGGTTTGAACCCAGGTTATATTTGTCTGAAATTATCTTTGAACCGCGAATGAGAGTGCATTGAGAAGGATTTAGACCCCTCATCATGGACAATTGTATTTCCCGCTTTCGGGGTCAAACTAAGAAAGAGGTCGGAAAAAACGATTCTATAGTGTGTGCGACTGATAACCTAATATTTTTTAGACCTTTAGAGTTGATTTGACTTTCATCGTAAAACTACGAAAGTCTGAAATAGGAATCGGGTGATAATATTATTTACACAGTGTCCTTTGTAAGGCGATTCTTAACGTCGCAAATCAGCCGCGCGCTTTTTTGCGTCGGCTGAATTTGCCTTGTTATCTTTTATTTCAATTGCTGCGACGAGCTACTGCTAATCCCATACCTGCTAAAACCATTAATCCTCCTGATGTTCGAGATACTGTTTTAATTGATCGTTGGCTTTTTA
>JBNKTL010000194.1:0-509 GCA_050298055.1 Spirochaetota bacterium | reverse complement strand
ATATCTTCAGTAAGTTTCACGATATCTGCGCCGATCCGGACGGCTACGCCCGACGGTGGAAAACCGCAACCGGCGGCAAAGTGGTGGGCACCCTTTGCTCCTATGCGCCGGAAGAACTCATTCTGGCCGGCGGTGCCCTGGGTTTTCGTGTTGTTGGTGGCCGTGGCGCCATATCCAGGGCCGACGCCCACCTACAGTCCTACAGCTGCAGCCCGGTGCGCGGCGCCCTGGATGATGCCCTCAACGGCCGGCTTGGTTTTCTGGACGGCGTCATCTTTCCGCATACCTGCGATTCCATCCAGCGGCTGTCGGACATCTGGCGGATGAACGCCGGCACCGGGTTTCACATGGATGTGGTGCTGCCCGTGAAGCTGAACACGGAAAGCGCCCGTGAGTACATGCTCGCAGTGCTGGGCAAAGCCAGAATCGACCTGCAAACAGCTCTGAACAGGGAAATCACGGATAAGGACCTGCTGCAGGCCATCGCGATCTGCAATGCCATTCGTGCC
>JBNKTL010000193.1:246-511 GCA_050298055.1 Spirochaetota bacterium | reverse complement strand
AAATGTTATATCCGGCTCATTCCTTGGTGTAAGCCTTCTGTATCTGTGCAGGGGATGTCCTACCAGCATGGATGAACAGACCGCATGGTTTTCAGGCAGCTTCAGTGCTTCTATTAAGGGGGGCCAGTGCTGTGATGCGATGGTGAAAAAGCCTGCCCAGCATGTACCCAGCTTAAAGGGGAGAGCCGCAAGTTCAAGGTAGCTCATGGCAATTATTGAACCTGTCTGTGCGGTTGTATCTCCCATAATTCCATATGCAATTATA
>JBNKTL010000193.1:0-236 GCA_050298055.1 Spirochaetota bacterium | reverse complement strand
AGATTGTCCGAAAACCGGCTTTATGGGCAGTGAGAATAACATCCATATTCCAGGCTTTCGCCATATCGGGTTTCTCCTTCAACATATACTTCATCCAGTCTATAACCATATCTTCCAGTTTATAAATCTCGTCCCTGTTATAAATCACATGCCATCTGAGATTCTGGCGGTTATGACCGGTAGGAGCGTAACGGGCAGTTTTAATAAGGCTGGTTAAGGTATCCTTATCCACTGGT
>JBNKTL010000192.1:0-511 GCA_050298055.1 Spirochaetota bacterium | reverse complement strand
GGAAGCACGAACTGTTCGGGTGGGAGGCAGGAGCCTGCCCGAGCTTACCTCTCTGTCCATTGAGCGTCTGTCAGTTTTTTTTGAAACCCTCCGTTTTGAGGGAAGCCAGGCTCTGATTGCCGGTGAATTAGTCAGGGAATTACAGTCCAGGGTACGCTTTCTGCTCAATGTAGGATTGGGTTATCTGGCCCTCAACCGGTCCGGTCCCTCACTTTCCGGTGGAGAATCACAGAGGCTGCGCCTGGCCAGCCAGATGGGTACTGAGCTGACCGGTGTTCTTTATGTCCTGGATGAGCCGAGTATCGGCCTTCACCAGCGCGATAACGCCCGTCTGATCCGCACGTTGAAAGGGATGCGTGACCTGGGAAATACGGTGCTGGTCGTGGAGCACGACGAAGACACGATGCGCGAAGCGGACTGGATCGTCGATCTGGGGCCGGGAGCGGGCAAACTAGGCGGTGAACTAGTCGCCGAAGGGCCGCCAAACGTCATCGCCGCTGACAAAAAGTCA
>JBNKTL010000191.1:0-512 GCA_050298055.1 Spirochaetota bacterium | reverse complement strand
AGATTTGAATGATTGGTGTATCACCAAGGAGCTAGCATTAGATAGGAGAGAGTGGAAGCTAGCAATTCATGTGCCAGAATCTTGATATTTGGTTCCTTCCTTTTATTGCCTTTTGTCAAGTTTTTTTCCTGCCTCTTTTTCGCTTTTTTGACTTAGCATTTTATTGTCTTTTTTCTTTTTTTTTTTGGGTTTTTTTATCACCCTTTGTTTTCCCCTTCTTTTTTGCTCTTGTTTTTTTTCTCATGTGGTTTCATCTCTAGCCTACTCCAACTTGCTTGGGAATAAAAAGCTTGGTTGTTGTTGTAACAGTAATAATTTCTAAAACAACAATAAAATGACTCCATGACAATATCACCTTTTTAAAAGGAAAATTATCTCAAAGGAAAAAATATCCTTTAAAATAAGCAACACAAGATTCAAAACTTGGAATAATTTCACAACAATTAACTAAAAATTTGCACTGTTTCTTGATGAATGTAAATTCGCTGAAAAAAGAAATACCTTTGATAGGT
>JBNKTL010000190.1:0-513 GCA_050298055.1 Spirochaetota bacterium | reverse complement strand
CAGAAAAGGTGCGGTTTGCCAGCCAAAAACTTTGCGGCAGACGTTTCCGAATGCCACACCCCGAAGGGTGTTACCCTAGGTCCAATCTTACGATTGGCCTTCTCCTTAGAAAGGAGGTGATCCAGCCACTGGTTCCCCAACGGCTACCTTGTTACGACTTCATCCCAGTTATGAATCACACCTTAGGCGCCTTCCTCCCTAGACGGGTTGGATCAACGACTTCGGGTGCAACTCACTTCCATGATGTGACGGGCGGTGTGTACAAGACCCGGGAACGTATTCAAGGCGTCGTAGCTGATACGCCTTTACTAGCGATTCCAACTTCATGTAGTCGAGTTTCAGACTACAATCCGAACTGGGGGATGTTTTGAGGATTTGCTCCACCTCGCGGCTTGGCTTCCCACTGTACATCCCATTGTAGCACGTGTGCAGCCCTGGACATAAGGACCATACTGACTTGACGTCATCCTCACCTTCCTCCTGCTTTCACAGGCAGTCTGTTTAGAGTTCCCA
>JBNKTL010000189.1:0-513 GCA_050298055.1 Spirochaetota bacterium | reverse complement strand
GGGTGTATATCCGGAAATTTCGTTTTCGGTAACGACCTCAAGGTCGATGTCAGAACCGGTAAAGCCATCTCTGACGGACTGTTCGGGAATGATCAACAGCCGATGGTTGCATATGCCGAGGTCAAAGGTGTTTATACAGATAGAGACGGAGTTCTGAGAAACAGTGTTGATGATTCGATTTATGAAGGAGACCCTGATAATGCTCTTGTAGATGGATCAGATAAATATGACAAAATCAACGAGGAAATGGGTAATACACTCATTTATGGATCAGAAAAATATAAACAAGTTATGGATGAGCTTGGTTACAGCGAAGATGATTTTGTCATTGAGGAATTTGGTCACATTACCACAATAAAAGAAAAAGATTCTTCGGGTATGTATCAACAGACAAGGATCTATAATAATGAGACTCTTGATGAGGTACATGAAACGTTATTTGACTCATCAGGTGAGAACATTATGCGTAATGATGTATACAATCGAACTTATGGGGAAGGTGGAGAACCAGGA
>JBNKTL010000188.1:0-514 GCA_050298055.1 Spirochaetota bacterium | reverse complement strand
ACTCCCTTAACAAGGGTTCTTTTCACCTTTCCCTCACGGTACTTGTTCACTATCGGTCGCCAAGAGTGTTTAGCCTTGGGAGGTGGACCTCCCTGCTTCCCACCGGATTAGCGTGCCCGGTGGTACTCAAGGTCTCCAGCAGGAGTCTGGTTCCATTTCGTCTACGGGGGTATCACCCTCTATGCCATGCCTTCCCAGACACTTCGACTACAGACCAGATTTGTAACTCCTTGGGCTTACCAGTTCGCCCAGCTGGGCCTTACAACCCCCGCGTAACATAGGTACTGGACCACTGAGTTGCGCAAGTTTGGGCTGTTCCCCTTTCGCTCGCCACTACTAAGGGAATGATCTCCTTTCCTCGGGTTACTAAGATGTTTCAGTTCACCCGGTTCCCTCCTCCTGGCTTATATATTCGGCCAGGGGTACCCAAGTTTTACCTGGGTGGGTTTCCCCATTCGGGAATCTCTGGATATAGTGCTTGAGGCAGCTCCCCGGAGCTTATCGGATCTCTCCA
>JBNKTL010000187.1:0-514 GCA_050298055.1 Spirochaetota bacterium | reverse complement strand
ATTCTCGGCAACTTCACTTCCACCCTGAAGGTCAACGGCGATGGCGAGTCCGTGGTCGAACACGGCATAACGGTGCTGGCCACCGGCGGCAAGGAGTACAAACCCACCGAGTACCTGTACGGCCAGCACGCCGATGTGATGACCCACAAGGATCTGGACGAGGCCATGACCTCCGGTGATTCGCGGATCGACAATGCCCAGAGCGCCGTCTTTATTCAATGCGTGGGTTCCCGCATCGAGGAGTTTCCTTCCTGCAGCCGCATTTGCTGCACCCACAGCGTCAAGTCGGCCATCGCCCTGAAGCAGCGCAAACCGGAAATGAACGTCTTTGTCCTTTACCGGGACATCCGTACCTACGGATTCCGGGAAGATCTTTATAAAAAGGCCCGGGAACTGGGTGTGCTCTTTATCCGTTTCGGCGTGGAGGCCCCGCCCCAGGTGTCCCAGGTGGACGGGGACAAGCTCAGCGTAACGGTCAAGGACCATATTCTGGGACGGCCCATAGAGATCAATC
>JBNKTL010000186.1:0-519 GCA_050298055.1 Spirochaetota bacterium | reverse complement strand
CTCTCTCTTGTTCCCAATAAAATTGTCATCAACGATAAACACCGATTTCCTCCAACCCGCATCATAAAGTGCCCGGAATTCTTGCTGCATCTGCTCCGGATTCTTGCATCGCGGAACTCTGCCGTTCATAATAACGATATCACAGAACTCGCAGTTGAAAGGGCAGCCCCGGGAATACTGGATTGCCATGGTGGCGTAGTTATCACTGTTGATGAGGGACCAGAGTGGCAGCGGTGTTTTAGTGATATCCGGTCTTTTATCGGAGGTATAAATCTTTTTGAGCTGCCCCTTGCTCAGATCCTCAAGGAAAAGAGGCAGTGTGACTTCCGCCTCATTTAAGACATAGTGATCCACGCCGGTAAATTCTTCATATTGGGTGGTAAAGGCGGGACCGCCGGCAACGATTTTTTTGCCATGGATCCGGCCGCGATCGATAATCTCCTGGGCACTCTTCTTCTGGACGATCATGGCGCTTAAAAAGATCATGTCCGCCCATTCGATATCATCATCTTTCAGGGA
>JBNKTL010000185.1:0-522 GCA_050298055.1 Spirochaetota bacterium | reverse complement strand
CTTATTGGTAACAGCCGGTTTTCCTCGGCTATGCTAGATATTCAGGCCCCTCCAGCAGGAATACAGCTTATGTCTGATCAGCAGAAAAAGGCTCCTCTCAAATATGACTATGAGGGACTCGATACACCCTCAATCAAGCATTCACTGGCCAACCATATGATTTATACGGTCGGTAAGGATAACTTCACAGCCACTGACCGTGACTGGTTTCACGCAATGGCCTACATGGTGCGCGATCGCCTCACTGAGCGCTGGATGGACACCATGCGTAGCTATTACCGCAACGATACCAAGCGGGTTTACTACCTCTCCATGGAGTTTCTCATCGGCCGCACGCTGCTGAACAGTATCCTTAATCTTGGTTTCTTTGAGGAGGCCAAGGCGGTTCTTGAAGAGCAGGGTATGGATATCGAACAGGTTGCTGACCTCGAATTCGATGCCGCACTGGGTAATGGGGGTCTGGGTCGCCTTGCGGCCTGCTTTCTTGATTCCCTTGCCACACTGAAGCTGCCCGGATATGGC
>JBNKTL010000184.1:0-524 GCA_050298055.1 Spirochaetota bacterium | reverse complement strand
TCCAACTCCCCATCAATCACATTGTCCGCCGTCACAAACCGCCCGATCTCCGGGTCATAATGCCTTGCGTTGTAGAAGACTCACGACATTTACCCGGAATCCGATAACGGA
Organism: Spirochaetota bacterium; assembly: GCA_050298055.1. Taxonomy (GTDB): domain Bacteria; phylum Spirochaetota; class UBA4802; order UBA4802; family UBA5550; genus JBNKTL01. The sequence continues at coordinate 413 of JBNKTL010000184.1, read as the reverse complement.
TTTTCTCAATAAGCCCCCTGGCAAAAACAAACAATTTAAAAGAACATCAGCCGGAAAAGCATTCATTAATGCCCCTCCGGACCCTTATGCTCAAAACTTAAGGCACCGGAAGCAGCTGTCAACGAGAATTAATACCGGGAAAACCTGGTCTTTGTGACATGAACATTTAAAGAGACAATGTGAAGCGGCAGCAGTAGAAAGGGGTGTGGTCATGTGGTCAATCCGGAGCAGGGCGGAGGATTGTCCACATGTCCACGCCATGGCCCGGGGTGCCGTTCATGAACACCAGGCAGGACGTTCATGGAGCAGGATCTCCCGGGGAAGGTAAAGAAGTAGAGGAACGGGAAACAAGTCGCTCCCCGGCCGGGTTGCGGGGTTCCCGGGGAAAAGTCCCGGATAGTGAAAGTCCCGCA
>JBNKTL010000183.1:0-526 GCA_050298055.1 Spirochaetota bacterium | reverse complement strand
CCGTACTCCCCAGGCGGCCTACTTAACACTTTTGCTTCGGCTGTGCGGGTGTCAGAACCCCCACAACCTAGTAGGCATCGTTTACGGCGTGGACTACCGGGGTATCTAATCCCGTTCGCTCCCCACGCTTTCGTGTCTCAGCGTCAGGACAAGCCCAGTGCACCGATTTCTCCACTGGCGTTCCTCTTGATATCTACGCATTCCACCGCTCCACCAAGAGTTCCACACACCCCTACTTGCCTCAAGAACTGCAGTTTGCTAAGCAATGCCTCGGTTAAGCCGAGGGATTTCACCCAACACTTGCAGTTCCGCCTACGCACCCTTTAAGCCCAGTGATTTCGAATAACGCTTGCCACCTTCGTATTACCGCGGCTGCTGGCACGAAGTTAGCCGGTGCTTTCTCTAATGGTACCGTCATCCCTCGTCCGTATTAAAGACGAGTCTTTCTTCCCACTTAACAGGAGTTTACGATCCGAAAACCTTCATCCTCCACGCGGCGTCGCTGCGTCAGGCTTTCGCCCATTGC
>JBNKTL010000182.1:0-527 GCA_050298055.1 Spirochaetota bacterium | reverse complement strand
GAAGGAATTGGAGGACAATGTTGAATGTTAAATTGTTAAATTTTAAATGTTGAATTAAAGAGAAGAGTGAAGGAAGAAAGAAAAGAAGAGGTCTCACACAGAGCTCACAGAGGGCACAGAGGAAAAGGGAGAATTATATTTAACTGCTGAGGCATAAAAGGAAAAGTTTTATTGATAGTAGAATAGAGCGAAGGGGAGATTTTTTCATTATGAAGCTTTCGGTGGGCAGCTTATTTTTTTCTGTTCTGCTGGTCTTCCCGGCCGGGACTTCCGGTGAGAGGGGAAGAACCGGTTACACCCACCTGAAGAAAAGCCTGTCAAAATTTATCGGGAAGACCATGAGGGAGAACAGCATCACCGGGCTGAGCATTGCCCTGACCGACGGGAGTGAGACGGTATGGGCCGCCGGGTTCGGGTTTGCCCATAAGGAGAAGGGCATTCCCGCGGCTGCGGATACCGTTTACCGGGCGGGTTCGATCTCGAAGCTCTTTACGGCAACCGCGGTCATGCAGCTCGCGGAGAGAGGA
>JBNKTL010000181.1:0-530 GCA_050298055.1 Spirochaetota bacterium | reverse complement strand
GACCTTGCTAGATAACTTATCATTATTGCAATGTTGAGCATCTTGTTAAAACTTGATAACTTAATCATAAATCTTGCTCACCACTTGTATATGTCTTTTATCTCTTTTGAGACTTGCTTTGCGACTTGTTAGATAATTCTCATTTCAAGCAACCCAACTTTGAGAAGTGAAATCTTTTGTCAAATGTTTAGCTCATGATGGGACTTTGAAGAGGTGTGTGCCTCTTGTGTCAAAAGTGCACGCTCTTTTATCTTGTGCATAAAACTTGTTTAAAATTCAGTTTGTATTTTGTGCTTAATGAGAATTCCAATATGATGATGTCGAAGCTCCAGGGTGTTTGCCGTACCCAGTCGTGCGACCCTCCGCGCGGTCTAGAGATCACTTGAGGACCTAAAATAAGTAAATTGTGAACTTAATTGCTTATTCACTTGCTTGTTTACTCACTTGTACAAACTGAGTTCTTAGTTGCATATGTGAGCGTTTGGTAAAGCACGCTATCCCAAACTGTTATTGCTCTTGTTGAGATGATG
>JBNKTL010000180.1:0-530 GCA_050298055.1 Spirochaetota bacterium | reverse complement strand
TGGCCTGGGCCGGCCAAAGGCCTGGTCATGGGCTTTGCAAGCTGGGCTTGGCCTATTGAGCCCTATAGCTATGGGTTGCAGCTGGGCTTGGCCCAAGTGAATAGTAAGGTTTTTCTTTTTCCTTTGGATTAATTCAAATCAAATTCAATTCAATTTTTGAACTCGGTTTAAACTCAAGGAATTTTTGCATAAACTTTAGAAATTGAACTTTATACTCCTGTTTTTGAAATCCAAGTTCAAATTCTGTTTTAGGTTCTTATGTTTGATATAATTTATCTCATTCCTTTAGAAATTCATTCATAACCTTCTAAAATATTTAGAAATGCATAGAAACTTGATTAAGTTTGATAAAATTAAAATTTCAATTCTATAATTTGAACTCAAACTTAATCTCTGAAATAAAATTATAAAATAATTTTTATTTAATTGTTAATCTTGGATAATTATTTATTAATTCATAATTAAATATCCATAGATCCAAAAATTCATGATAGTTGAACCAAAATTAGTTCTAAGCTGTCCAACCCTAG
>JBNKTL010000179.1:0-534 GCA_050298055.1 Spirochaetota bacterium | reverse complement strand
GAAAAAAGAAAAGAATAGAAATAGGTTGCCTAGATTTGTCCCGAGAAGTGACTTCCATATTTTTTATTCCTTTCTAATTTTTCAAACCTTTTTATAAATCCTAAACTATTTCGAATTGAAATGAAGTTTGAAATTTGAATGATTCTAGTCGCAATATTAAATCTAATAGCACATAACAATACAAAAGAAAATTATGCAACGATATGAAATTCAATAAATAATTATATAACTCCTAAATTAATTTAATAATCTTTTGCCTAGTTAAATTTAAATTCACTCCTAAAATCTAAAAACAATTTTAATCTATTAATAAAAAGTTTTAAAATTTAGTGAATTTTAGTCACATTCCAAAATTTGAAATTTTGGGGTGTGACAAGACTATCTCCCTTAACAGGAATCTCGTCCCGAAATTCTCAGAAACAAAAAAGAAAAGAATGCAAATAACGGTTAAGACAGAATGGAATTGACTAAGATGTACCGGGCACCACGGTTGGGATGTTCTGAGCTTTCTCCATAGACATTTGATTCACCCTT
>JBNKTL010000178.1:0-534 GCA_050298055.1 Spirochaetota bacterium | reverse complement strand
GAGGTGCCAAACGACTCCGCCGCTATGAACGCTCGGGAGTCATAAGCCTGTTATCCCCGGAGTACCTTTTATCTGTTGAGCGATGGCCCTTCCACACGGAACCACCGGATCACTAGGTCCTGCTTTCGCATCTGCTCGACTGATAAGTCTCGCAGTTAAGCACACTTATACCCTTATGCTCTAAACGTGATTGCCAACCACGCTGAGTGTACCTTTGAACTCCTCCGTTACTCTTTGGGAGGAGACCGCCCCAGTCAAACTGCCCACCTGGCACTGTTCTGCGCCCGGATTCACGGGTCGCGGTTAGGTGACTAACATAGCAAGGGTGGTATTTCAAGGATGGCTCGGCCCTGACCGAAATCAGGGTTTCAACGCCTCCCACCTATCCTACGCATGATATGCCAGGCATCAATACCAGGATACAGTAAAGGTTCACGGGGTCTTTCCGTCTTGCCGCGGGTATGTGGTATCTTCACCACAACTACAATTTCACCGAGTCCGTCCTTGAGACAGTGCTCCAGTCGTTACGCCGTT
>JBNKTL010000177.1:0-536 GCA_050298055.1 Spirochaetota bacterium | reverse complement strand
TAAAACTTTAAAATAATTGATCTAACTCATATGATATCTATTTTAAATTCTGTTTTATCATTATGTTATATGCGATGAGATGTTTTAAAGAATTATAAAATTAACTTAATTTGCTCTATATTTACAATACATATTAAATTCCATTTTCACCATTTTGTTCTCTGCGATGAGATGAACCAAATAAGATCTCACTTGTATATGTTTTCAAAAAATAAATTAACTCATCGTTGTTTTAAATCTTCACCGTCCAATTGTAGCAACTGAATCGACCGCGTGAATTTTTTTTTATTTTTTGGCCCAATAAGATTTGCATCAGCCCAACTAACATTGTCTCCTCCCTTTCCCCTCCCCGGTGTCGCCTCTCATTCGCCCAACATTGTCACGCCGCTACACCATGTCACACTTCCTTTCCATTGAACCAAGACGAGCTCGCTGCCTCCGCTTTATTTTTCAATAATGGTTCATCGCGTCGCGTCGCCTCCCCTCTCGAGCCGACGTGGTTAGCACCCATTAGCTACTTGACAGTCTGATGTTTG
>JBNKTL010000176.1:0-537 GCA_050298055.1 Spirochaetota bacterium | reverse complement strand
TTCCACTGTTTATTGGTTAAGTAACAATTAATTTTTAAAACCGCCTATTCACCCCCCTCTAGTCGGTATCCTAGATCCTACACATGTCACATCACCTTATGACACATCATCTATCTTCATTGAAAAATAATTTTTATAAGCCATTAATTTCAATTCTCTCAACATGCAAGTATGTCACATCATCTCATGGCATGTCATATTTCTTCATTGAAAAATATTTCTAAAAAATCAATATGCATGTCACAACACCTTATGCCACATCATCTTTCTCCATTGAAAAATAATTTTAAAAATTCAAAGAAAATCACCTAATACCACGTCACTTTTCTCCATTGAAAAATAATTCTAAAAATTCAAGAAAATCACCTCATCCCATGTCACATTTTTTCATTGAATAATAATTCAAAAAATTATAGAAAATATATTATAACTCACTAAGGGTCATTAATGATAAATTCTCTCAACATGTAAACATGTGACGTCCCACCCTCAAGTAAGGATGATCAGTCTTAATCAGGATCATTACATGGTGTCATT
>JBNKTL010000175.1:0-538 GCA_050298055.1 Spirochaetota bacterium | reverse complement strand
CCACGATCCTATTTCCATGATTCAGGAAATCGAGCGCTTTCGAAAAACAGGTCAGCGGGATAGACGTACGGTCAACACCAACAACATACTATTTATCATGAGCGGTGCTTTTGGTGAACTGTCTAAGATAACGAAAAAACGGATTGCGGATCACGATATTGGCTTTGGCGCAAAAATCAAAGACCCGCGAGAGGACATCGAATTTCTCAAACATGTAAAGTCAGAGGACCTGATAGAATTCGGTTTTGAATCGGAGTTTGTCGGTCGCCTGCCGGTAAGAACTGTTTTTGAGAAGCTGACCGAAGAGGACCTTTTCGAGATTCTGAAAAATCCCAGTAACCCTATAATCCTTGGCAAAAAGCTCGATTTTGCTGCTTATGGGATTGACATTAAATTCGAAGATCAGGCCCTTCGAGTGTTGTCCAAGAGCGCCTTTAATGAAAACACCGGGGCAAGGGGTTTGGTGAGTGCGGTCGAAAAAGCGCTGTTGCCGTTCGAGAGAAAGTTGCCATCGAGTCATATTAAAAAATTTCCGGTA
>JBNKTL010000174.1:0-538 GCA_050298055.1 Spirochaetota bacterium | reverse complement strand
TCACTTTATAAAGAAGATCATCGAAGACGACTTGGAGACAAACAAGTACGACGGTCGAGTAATGACCAGATTCCCGCCTGAACCAAACGGTTATCTACATATTGGACACGCAAAGTCCATCTGTCTCAATTTTGGACTTGCGGAAGAGTATGGCGGCCATTGTAACTTGCGCTTCGATGATACCAATCCCACCAAAGAAGAGGTTGAATATGTGGAATCGATCAAAGAGGATGTTCGCTGGCTCGGATTTGATTGGGACGACAGGCTGTACTACGCCTCCGACTACTTTGAACAACTCTACCAGTACGCGGTACAATTAATTAAACATAACAAGGCCTATGTGGATAGTTTGAGTGCGAAGGAAATCAAGGAGTACCGCGGAACTTTGACGGAACCTGGCAAAGAGAGCCCCCATCGCAACCGGCCGGTCGAGGAAAATTTAGATCTATTTGAGCGCATGAGGGCCGGTGAATTCGAGGATGGCGCCTATGTGCTCAGGGCAAAAATTGATATGGCCTCTGGAAATCTGAACATGCGG
>JBNKTL010000173.1:0-539 GCA_050298055.1 Spirochaetota bacterium | reverse complement strand
ATCGGATGCTGGGCCGGCGCTGGGCCAGTATGGCCAAGGGAAATCGGCCCAAGGCTAGTTTTCAAATATGAAATCCATTTTCCTTTTTCAAAACAAGTTTCAATACAAACCAATGAAATTAAACGATTTCCTATTCCCAAAAATAAAACTAAATCACATCACCAGTAAAAAATAAATTATGCAGCGGCATGAAAATGCAACAAACAATTATATGAAGGCTAAATTTATTTAATAATTTAGAAAATAATCTTTTGCCTAAATAAATTTGAATCCCTTCTAAATTCTAGAAAATAATTTTAACCTGGTGATATAAAGTTTCAAATTTTAGTCACATTCCAAATTCAGAATTTTAGGGTGTGAGAAGAGTGTAATAATATTGTCATTTTAAGTTTGATTATCTTTTACTTAAATTAGAATCAACATGTGAATTTACATAAATATAAAATATTTTGAATCCCGTACTATCGCATGGGGTTATCAACTAGTCTATGAAAGGAGAGACAGATGTAATTATAACTTGTAACAGACTTTGTACAATT
>JBNKTL010000172.1:0-540 GCA_050298055.1 Spirochaetota bacterium | reverse complement strand
AATTCTTCAATTGATTGTTATCATGATTCTGTAAATGTGGTTCTGTACTTTTGCAAGCATTCTCGTTGTTGTTAATATGCCATAAAATATGATTGAGATGTTAATTTTCATGCTATAACAAACAAGTATATTGTCAGACATAGTAACTGCAAGAAGGTTGTTTCATCCCGATGTCTACCAGATTGCTGCTACCAAGTGCATACAAAGAGCTAAAACAACAACAACAACAACCAAGCCTTTTAGTCCCAAGCAAGTTGGGGTAGGCTAGAGATGAAACCACATGAGCCAAAGAAACAGGAATAAAACAATATCAAAAAAGAAGAGGAAAAACGAAGGACGATAAAAACAAAAACCAATTCAACAAAAGGAGAAAAGACAATAAAACGCTAAGCAAAAAAAAGTGATAAGGGGCGGAAAAAAAGGAAAAAAAAACTTTGACAGAAGGCAATAAAAAAGAAGGAACCGAAGATCAAGGTTCCGGCACATGAATTGCTAGCTTCCACTCTCTCCTATCTAATGCTAACTCCTTGGTGATACATC
>JBNKTL010000171.1:0-540 GCA_050298055.1 Spirochaetota bacterium | reverse complement strand
ATGGAAGAGGCGATGGCAAACGGTTCACACTGGTAGGAGTCGTCGGTCGGGGCGGTGAACTGGCGGTTTCGATACGGTGTTCCGATACGCTGGGTTTTGCCCACCAGCCTGCCCAGCGCATTCTCCCTGCCGTCGAGGCCGGTTCCGCCGATGGTATACAGATTCTGGTTGTTGCCGTGGTCCCACCCACTGGCGTCGTTGAGGTTTACGTTCCGGCCGAAATCGCCGAACACATTGATTACAACGTTGTCAGCGCCCACCAGCTCCAGGTGGCGCGACGCCACCTGCAGTGCCGCCATCAGACTGTTCATGCGCCCGGGATAATTGGCCAGGGCGTTGGAGTGGTCATCCCAGCCGCCCAGACCGCCGCTGCCCATGCTGATAAAGACGGTCTCCGGGTTACTGACGGCCAGGCTTACCGCAGCGCGTAGTCGATTGCCGAAATTGCCGCTCGGATAGACGATTTGCTCATTGTTGTTGTCCGGATCGATGGGCAGGTTTTCCTCGACTTTTTCGCTGGTGAAATTGTCTTCGATGAAT
>JBNKTL010000170.1:0-543 GCA_050298055.1 Spirochaetota bacterium | reverse complement strand
CTCCGGAACCGGATTTCCCTGGTTCCTTCTTCACTTCAGTGGCTTGGCACCTGCCTCCATCTGCAGGCTGACCTTCGCAGACGCGTCCCCCCTTCGCTCCAATACGCTGGCACAGGATTATTCACCTGTTGTCCATCGCCTACACCTTTCGGTCTCGGCTTAGGCCCGGCTTACCCGACGTGGATGATCCTTCCGTCGGAAACCTCAGGCTTCTGGCGCATGCGGTTCTCGCGCATGTCTCGCTACTCATGCCGGCATTCTCACTTCTCATCCCTCCACATCGGGTTCCCCTGATGCTTCTACAGGATGACAACGCTCCCCTACTGATATGGGTCTTGCGACCCGCTATCCCGTGGCTTCGGTGGCGAACTTGAGCCCCGTTACATTATCCGCGCAGCTGCGTTTGACCAGTGAGCTGTTACGCACTCTTTAAAGGATGGCTGCTTCTAAGCCAACCTCCTGGCTGTCTTGACACACCTACTTCGTTTCCCACTTAGTTCGCACTTCGGGACCTTAGCCGTCGGTCTGGGCTCTTTCCCTCTC
>JBNKTL010000169.1:0-544 GCA_050298055.1 Spirochaetota bacterium | reverse complement strand
TACTAGAGTTGATCCTTATAAACAATTTCTCCCATTGGGTCCACTTCCAATTCTCAACATAATTCAAATTATAAAATTGGGAACAACTCCACTTTGAATTTTTCCCTGAATTTTTAAAGGGTTCAGACCTTTTTGTAAAAATATGATAAATTCTCTAAAATTCCATCTTTCCTGGGTATACTTGAATATAATTTTATGTTGACTCACTTGTATTCAACATTTGAGAGTTACTTCACAAGTGGTAAAATGACTTGGTGTAATTTATACTCAATATAGCTGGCCACTTAGGGATGTTGGGCTCTCTACCACAATTACACCACTGATCCAAACTTGGCAAGGAGTGTTCCAAATCTAACTATAGATGTTGCTCCCTCATTAGGTTGATTTGCATACACCATCTCTCAATTTCCATGAAGATATGCAATTTCCAAAAGTGGTACTCGTTAAGCCAGATTCAGTCATTTTTCCTAAGTCTAGAAATTGATCCAGGAGGCTCTGTTTGCACACTTGAAACAATTAATTCCCAATCTTCAAAATTTTTGAA
>JBNKTL010000168.1:0-544 GCA_050298055.1 Spirochaetota bacterium | reverse complement strand
AAACCATTCATTATACCACATACAATCAGTCGTGTATGCAGTTTTTACTATACCTATGAGGAATTTAAACATGAAATGTATGTAAAAGTAAGCGATGTTAAGGCAACGTTTTTACTCTACCTATGAGGAATTGAAACTTGTCAAGGTCATATGTACCAGTGCTTATTGTTATCAAGTTTTTACTCTACCTATGAGGAATTGAAACCACGAATGAATGTCTTTCCCCGTTTCATTCTGTACTGTTTTTACTCTACCTATGAGGAATTGAAACAATGCTGTAATTAACCGCGCTCCCGGTATGAATGTACGTTTTTACTCTACCTATGAGGAATTGAAACAGGAGTTTCACGATATGTTCATCTCTGAAACGTTGTTGTTTTTACTCTACCTATGAGGAATTGAAACATCCATATCTGGCACAGTGTCATGGTTTTGAATAGGTTTTTACTCTACCTATGAGGAATTGAAACCCTTCCATCACGGTGTAATAATAAAAATTTGTATTAGTTTTTACTCTACCTATGAGGAATTGAAACTCGCCTGA
>JBNKTL010000167.1:0-546 GCA_050298055.1 Spirochaetota bacterium | reverse complement strand
TGCTTCTCAATGATCTGAATTTATTCTGAAGATGCATGAAACAACTAAATTGAACATTGAGAAAATGAATGAGAAGTATCACATTGCTGCTAGTAAAGGTCGTAAGGAAGTAAAACTTGAATCAGGTGATTTAGTATGGCTGCATTTGAGAAAAGAGCGATTTCTGGAGTTGAGAAAGTCTAAACTTATGTCTCGTGCTGCTGGTCCTTTTAAAATTCTTGCTAAGATCAATGATAATGCATATAAACTTGAGTTGCCTCCCGAGTTTGGGGTTAGCTCCATCTTTAACATTTCAGATTTGCGACCTTACTTGGGAGAAGAAGATGAGATGCCATCGAGGACGACGTCAATGCAAGAGGGGGAGAATGATGAGGACATCAATACTTTGGCTACAATCATTCCTTCCATTGAGATACTTGGCCCTATCACACGATCACGAGCACAACAATTAAATCATCAGCTAAACTCATTCTTATGCTCATCCGCCTATAATATTGAGAGCCGATTACTACCTAATGATTTAATTATTCTTAGGAATCAAGGATC
>JBNKTL010000166.1:0-547 GCA_050298055.1 Spirochaetota bacterium | reverse complement strand
ATTATTATATATCTGGCTGCCTATTGTCCCCACAGCATTTATAAATTCTTTATATTGCTCCCTGGCGGCATTGTAGAGGAATGTCGTGTCTATGCCCAAAGACTCATAATTCAGGCCGGAATAGGTATTTTTCCACTGGAGATACCCGTAGTAGCTGTCTATGGCCGTGCCGTAAACATTGATATTGCTGCCTGCCGCGTTCCCCATCATGTGGGTTATGACCTTGTCCACGTCCGTTTTTGAAGGGTTTTTTTCGTTAAGGTCCAAATCGAAAAGACTCTTGTAGACACTGGCTTTGGCTATATCGTATGAGGTTTGGGCCGACTCATAACTGAAACTCAGCTTACTAATCTTCTCGTTGACCAGGACGTCCGCCTGGGCGGTCCGGGTGTAGCTGTTGGCTTTATCAATAAAGTCCTTTCTCAGGGAAGAGTATTCGGCGTCAGCCAGGAGGTCCGCAAGCTTCTCCTGCTCATTCATTTTTGTTTCCGCTTCTGTCAGCGCCGCGTCCTTTACATCATATATGCTCTTGATATACGCGTAGTTG
>JBNKTL010000165.1:0-548 GCA_050298055.1 Spirochaetota bacterium | reverse complement strand
ATTCAATTCTTAAGGTACATGCGATGCGCTTCCTCCCGCACCGCCAGTGGGCCTGAGTCGACTCGAACGACTGACCTTCCCCTTATCAGAGGGATGCTCTAACCGGCTGAGCTACAGGCCCCGACAGGTTCTTTTCCCTGTTCTGGTTCTTCTTTGTTTGTTAATTCCCCCTCTCGGGGGTAGGGGCGAGCTATAGCTCGCCCTTCACCTTAACACCCACAGAGGAGACAGCACCCGTACTTGGCCTTTTCTTCTTAGGTTTCCCTAGAAAGGAGGTGATCCAGCCGCAGCTTCCGCTACGGCTACCTTGTTACGACTTCGTCCCAGTCACCAGCCCCACCTTCGGCGGTGGCTCCCTTTCGGTTCGCTCGCCGACTTCAGGTGTTGCCAGCTCCCATGACGTGACGGGCGGTGTGTACAAGGCCCGGGAACGTATTCACCGCCGTGTGGCTGACCGGCGGTTACTAGCAACTCCTCCTTCATGCAGGCGAGTTGCAGCCTGCAATTCGAACTACGACCGGCTTTCTGGGATCCGCTCCACCTCGCGG
>JBNKTL010000164.1:0-549 GCA_050298055.1 Spirochaetota bacterium | reverse complement strand
CCACCGCCACCCGTCGCGGAGAGGAGCTCGCCCCACCGCCGCCGTCCCTGCAGGCACACGGGTTGTGTCGGCGTTCCACTCTGGCGGCGGCGAGGGGAGAAGGAAGGGAGAGGGGGTGGTGGCGGTGGCTAGGGTTTCTGCCCGAGTGTGATGTCCCACCCTTAAATAAGGATGGTCAGTCCTAACCAGTATTATTACGGGGTGTCATTACTAAAGTAATGATGTATAATACATCACATACGAGAAGATTACAAATGAAATGCTCTGAAAGTTAAACTTTATTAAAATTTTGGTTTCAAATTTGATTACAGAGTTTGAGCAGAAGAGAGAATATAATACATTTTTCAGAAGCGAACACTCAATGGTTTAGAACGACACCTTGCCCTAGAGATGTCGACCTCAAGAATGGCTCACGCCGAGAGAGAGAGAGAGAGCACATGCAAAACGACATCAAGGCAAAGCCTGAGCAACTAAAGCTCGGCAAGACTTATCCATCAACGTGACCATAAATAGCTGACTCCTAATATGCAAGACTTAAAGGGATAAGCT
>JBNKTL010000163.1:0-553 GCA_050298055.1 Spirochaetota bacterium | reverse complement strand
CCTGCTCACCTTCTCCCGGATGGGACGGAATGAGATGTCAAAAATGCCGGTTGACCTGGGCGTTCTGGTACAGGTGGTCGTTCAAGAACTTGCGCCGGAAACGCAAAGCCGAACCATCCGTTGGCATATCGCCAGCCTGCCGACCGTCAGTGGCGATCAGGCTATGTTACGCCAGGTGCTGGTCAATCTCCTCTCCAATGCCCTGAAATTTACACGAAAACGTACGCCGGCGGACATCGAAATTGACTATCAAGAGGGTGAAGAAGAGGCCATCATCTTCACTCGCGATAACGGGGTGGGGTTTGATATGGCGTATGCCGATAAACTCTTTGGCGTTTTTCAGCGGTTACACCGGGCCGATGAATTTGAAGGCACCGGCATTGGCCTGGCCAATGTGCGCCGGATTATCAACCGGCATGGCGGCAGAGTGTGGGCAGAGGGACAAGTGAACCAGGGGGCCACGTTTTACTTTTCATTGCCGCAAACAATAGAAGGAGGATAAACGTAGAATTGTTCAAGCCAGGGCCAAACAAAACAAATAAGGTTACATATG
>JBNKTL010000162.1:0-558 GCA_050298055.1 Spirochaetota bacterium | reverse complement strand
CAAATGCGGGTCACCATATCCGGCCCGCCCAGGGACATTTCTCCGGGCCATGAGGGCCAGGCAGGTCTGCGGCCGCTGAACCACAAGGATTGGCCGGCTTACATGTCGCCGGAACAGACCGGGCGCATGAACCGGGAGGTGGATTTCCGCACCGACCTTTATTCACTGGGTGTCACGCTTTACCAAATGCTGACCGGAACCCTGCCGTTCCGGGCCAACGACGTTATGGAATGGGTTCACTGCCACATTGCCCGCGCTGTCATTCCCCCAAAAGATGTCGTGCAGCAGGTTCCCGAAGCCCTATCGGATATCGTCATGAAGCTCCTGGCCAAAAATGCCGATGAACGTTACCAGACGGCTTCCGGGCTCCGGGCGGACCTGGAGACCTGCCTGTCCCGGCTGAAAGCAGAAGCACCGATGGAATCTTTTGTCCTGGGCAGACAGGACCTCTCCGATCACTTGCTCATCCCCCAGAGACTTTTCGGCCGCGAAAAGGATGCGGCCATGCTGCTGGACGCATTCGAGCGGGTGGTGGCGTCGGGAAAGCCTGAACTGGTC
>JBNKTL010000161.1:0-558 GCA_050298055.1 Spirochaetota bacterium | reverse complement strand
AATAGCTCACTAGTCAAGTCGGCCTGCGCGGAAGATTTACCGGGGCTAAACTATGTACCGAAGCTACGGATGCCAATTTATTGGCATGGTAGAGGAGCGTTCTGTAAGCCTGTGAAGGTGTTCTGTAAGGAATGCTGGAGGTATCAGAAGTGCGAATGCTGACATGAGTAACGATAAGGGGAGTGAAAAACTCCCCCGCCGAAAACCCAAGGTTTCCTGTTCGATGCTAATCAGAGCAGGGTGAGTCGGCCCCTAAGGCGAGGCAGAAATGCGTAGTCGATGGGAAACAGGTTAATATTCCTGTACCTGATATTGCTGCGATGGAGTGACGGAGAAGGCTAGGCCAGCATGGTGATGGTTATCCATGTTTAAGGTGGTAGGCTGAGGACTTAGGTAAATCCGGGTCCTTAAGGCTGAGAGCTGATGACGATGAACTACGGTTCAGAAGTGGTTGATGCCCTGCTTCCAGGAAAAACTTCTAAGCTTCAGAATATGAGACCGTACCCCAAACCGACACAGGTGGGTAGGTAGAGAATACCAAGGCGCTTGAGAGAACTC
>JBNKTL010000160.1:0-561 GCA_050298055.1 Spirochaetota bacterium | reverse complement strand
GACAATTACTCTGCAGAACTTTTTCAAGCTGTATGGGCAGATCGCCGGCATGACCGGTACCGCCGCGACCGAAGCCGACGAATTCATGAACATCTATAAGCTTGACGTGGTGATCATTCCCACGAACCGGCCCTGCGTTCGGGATGACCGGGACGATTTGATTTATAAATCCATGAAGGAAAAATTCAACGCGATTGTGGAGGATATTCACGAAGTCAGCGGGGCGGGACGACCGGTGCTGGTGGGCACGGTCAGTATTGAAAAGAGCGAGGCCCTGTCACAGGCGCTGACGCGGCGGTACGGCATCGAGCATGAGGTGCTCAACGCCAAGCAGCATGCCCGTGAAGCAGTCATCGTGGAAAAAGCCGGACAGCAGCATGAGGCCCGTGACGGCTCTATGCGGGGCAATGTGACCATCGCCACGAACATGGCCGGCCGGGGTACGGATATTAAGCTGGGCGACGGTGTCGTCGGATTGGGCGGCCTGCATATTCTCGGTACCGAGCGGCATGAATCCCGCCGCATTGATAACCAGCTTCGCGGCCGTGCCGGGAGGCAGGG
>JBNKTL010000159.1:0-568 GCA_050298055.1 Spirochaetota bacterium | reverse complement strand
GTATCCACTCCGTGATTGGCAAAAAGCCGGCCGCAAGCCATCGCAACCCATGTATCACCCGCGGCGACCATGTGTGTCGACGCATAGAAAGCAAAAACCAGCATCCCCGCGAAAAGAACACCCATAAACCAGCGGTTTTTGTCTGAAGAAGGGCTTAGATCATCCATAATTGCCAGAAGTTATCCCAAATAAGTAATTTTCATTTATATAAAGCTCCAATCATATCATATCGGCTGAAAAGGCCTGAATCAAGTAAAATTAAAGCCGGAAATAGTTTACGGGGCAAATATCGCTTGACATAAAGCCCTGTCACACGCTAAATTAACGCCTTTAGCCAAAACAAATGCGCTCGTAGCTCAGCTGGATAGAGCACCGGATTTCTAATCCGGCGGTCCCAGGTTCGAATCCTGGCGGGCGTGATAACGCACAATACCCCAAACGCGTCTGTCCCGACCGAACTTAAATAGCAAAGGGGGAGGCGCAGGGATAAATTAGGATAATAAATCTTCAGGATGAAGAAAAAAGGAATTCTTAAACAGTGGCGCTTTACGCTGATCCTGATCGTATC
>JBNKTL010000158.1:0-569 GCA_050298055.1 Spirochaetota bacterium | reverse complement strand
AAGAACCGGCGCCTGGTCTCCTTGGACATGGGCGCCCTCATCGCCGGGGCCAAGTACCGCGGTGAGTTTGAGGATCGCCTCAAGGCGGTCCTCAAAGAGGTGGAGCAGGCCGAGGGCGAGGTGATCCTCTTCATCGACGAGCTCCACACCCTGGTGGGGGCCGGGGCCAGCGAAGGCGCCATGGACGCCTCCAACATGCTAAAACCCGCCCTGGCACGAGGTACTCTGAGGTGTGTTGGGGCCACCACCATCAAGGAATACCGCAAGTATATTGAGAAGGACGCCGCTTTTGAGCGTCGGTTTCAACCGGTTCTGGCGGCTGAGCCTTCTGTGGAAGACACCGTCAGCATCCTGCGCGGCATCAAGGAGAAATACGAGGTCCACCACGGGGTGCGCATCAAGGACGCCGCCCTGGTGGCCGCCGCCACCCTCTCGGCCCGCTATATCAGCGACCGCTTTTTGCCGGACAAAGCCATCGACCTGGTGGACGAGTGCGCCTCCAAGCTGCGCATCGAGATCGACAGCATGCCAACCGAGATCGACGAGGTCCAGCGCCGCATCCTCCAGAA
>JBNKTL010000157.1:0-572 GCA_050298055.1 Spirochaetota bacterium | reverse complement strand
ATTAAAAAAGAAGAAGTTTTACATGTATCAAAAATACCTCATCTGCAAGCACTATTTTTAGTATTTGAAAATCAGATGAAAGCTTACAACATTAAAAAATTAAAAATCAATCCATAATCTTAATATTTTGAGGAATGTAAATTTTAAGAACTCCCAAAAACCTCACAATATGTGAAGAAAAAATTCATTTTAACAAAAAAATTTTTATGATATGCGACTCCCGTTCTTATTAACAGAGAGATGAATTTTCATGTGTAATTATTATGACATTACAAAGATTACGCATTACAATAAACCTCCCTCCCGGTCGATAATTATTTCATATGGAACCGGGTAATATTAAATATGAGATCGTCCCCGCAAAGGACGGCAACCCCGTACTTCTTGTGGAATCGGGGGGAAAGAAGATCCCTCTTCACAGTAAAATTAATCCGGGGAGGGAAGGGGAAGCGTACAGGGAGAGGTTCGATCCGGAGAAATTTGATCTCCTCATTGTCCTGGGTACGGGTCTCGGGTATCACCTTCTTCCCCTTGCGGAGAAAATTAACCGGTACAGGCTTGTTCTTCTCATC
>JBNKTL010000156.1:0-577 GCA_050298055.1 Spirochaetota bacterium | reverse complement strand
GCTGGAATGTTGATAAAGTTACTGATCATTATCAATTTTCATATAATTGGGGCACAGGAAACACAGAACCTATATGGTAATAGTTGTCAGTTCTCGTATTGATGAAAAATGAGTTAACGCAGCATTTTCTCCATAATGAAGCACTTGTCGCAAACAGGTCAGATCCCTGGCCTGTTTGTTTTCCGGAGCGGGCAGAGTGGGGAGGTTTCGTGGATCCTGAAGTTTCCTCAAGGCCCTGGTTGCTAAAGGAGCTTCATGGACGGGGCTGGTTTTGGTCCGTTGAGGGAAGCCGGGGGTGCGGGGAGTGGGTTTTTGAGTGAGTGTTGGTTTTTGGCGGGGGGGTGTGGTGTTGATTACTTTTCCACTGAAGTTCATAAATAACTGGTAAATAAGATTTAAAATGACTTGTGAGCAAATATTATTTGAATCAATAAAAGCAATATTTTCGATGTTGACATTTGGTATTGCATTTTATGGTATTAGAGCATGGAAAAATAAATTAGCAGTCTCTTGAAAAACAGGTAAATAAGAGTGTCTTCACACTTTTTATGGCCGACAAGACTGCTGGAAATTTATT
>JBNKTL010000155.1:0-579 GCA_050298055.1 Spirochaetota bacterium | reverse complement strand
GTTTGTGTACATCGATGTGAGGGAGGAGGATATCAGGACGGCCAACGAGATAGCGGTCTACGTGTTTAAATATTCCCGGGGGGACCTTTCAAAGAGCATTCACGACGCCTACCTGAAGATCAAAGGGCTCATTGAGAAAAAGGTGAAGGCGTCCCGGATCGGGCTCCTTGAGATGGAGATAAGCAAACGTGAGCTTATGGATGAATACAACTGGCCGGAAGCCACGGCCCGGTATTACCTCACGGAGCTTGTGAAGCATGAATACCTGGCACAGACCAGGAAGGCGAGGACCAGGCATTTCAGCTACAGGATCATTCTGGCCGATGACGACCAGGTCAACGGCCTCAAACTGCTGGATTTAAAGAACTGATGAGTGTACAACCCGCAAACTCGCAAAGACGCGCAAAGATGCTTTGCGAGTTGCTAAACGCCCGTAACGGCCTTTAAACGGCTGTAACCTGCCATAAAACAACTCGTAGCAAAAACAGAGGGGGGAAGGGTATATATGTTTTTTTCTAACAGGAAAAAAGGGGCGAAGCTTTGCCCCAGGGAGAAAGAGGGATGAAAGAGAGGATATCG
>JBNKTL010000154.1:0-583 GCA_050298055.1 Spirochaetota bacterium | reverse complement strand
AGAGGGCAACGTGCCCATAATCGACCATCCCGATGTGCGCCGAATGCTTCTGTGGATGAAGGCCATGGTGGACGGAATGCGGTCCATGATCTACACCGGCGCCTATTGGTCCGATATCGCCCTTGAGTCTCCCCATAAAGGCCGGCGCGAGCACCATGCCGACCTGGTGGATTTCATGACGCCCATCATCAAGGCCTACTGCGCGGATATGGGCTTCCGTGTCTGCGAAATAGCGATGCAGTGCCTCGGCGGTTACGGCTACTGCAAGGACTACCCCATCGAACAATACCTGCGCGATGCCAAGATCATGTCCTTGTACGAGGGCACCAACGGGATCCAGTCCATGGACCTCATGGGGCGCAAACTGCAGGTGAAGAACGGTGCCTGTTTTGCCGCCTTCAGGGCGGAGATCGAGGACTTCTGCCGAGCCTATCGCACGGACGAAGAGATTGGCGCCCGTGTGCGGGCGCTTAAGGGCGTTGCCGAGCGTCTCTGGGCGGCGGCGGGCGAGATGATGGCGCGCCAGAAGACCGATCCCCTCTTGTGGGCGGCGAGCACCTATCCCGCCCTGGTGGCCTTTGGC
>JBNKTL010000153.1:0-588 GCA_050298055.1 Spirochaetota bacterium | reverse complement strand
TGAAAAGAACCCCTATTAGGGGAGTGAAATAGAACCTGAAACCGTACGCTTACAAACTGTGGTAGCCCTTCGGGGTGGCCGCATGCCTTTTGCATAATGAGTCTGCGACTTACCGTATGTGGCAAGGTTAAGCATCAACGATGTGGAGCCGAAGCGAAAGCGAGTGTTAATAGCGCGATTTAGTCGCTTGCGGTAGACCCGAAACCGAGTGAGCTACCCATGGGCAGGATGAAGCTTCTGTAATAGGAAGTGGAAGACCGAACCAGTACGTGTTGAAAAACGTTTGGATGACCTGTGGGTTGGAGTGAAAGGCTAACCAAACTCGGTGATAGCTGGTTCTCTTCGAAATATATTTAGGTATAGCCTCATGTCGTAGCATTGGGAGGTAGAGCACTGATTGGGCTAGGGCTGCACACCGCGGTACCAAACCCTGTCAAACTTCGAATGCCCAATGTGTAATCATGGGAGTCAGGTTGTGGGTGATAAAATCCATGATCGAGAGGGAAACAGCCCAGACTATCAGCTAAGGTCCCAAAGTCATACTTAAGTGGAAAAGGATGTGGAGTTACTCCGACAACCAGGAGGTTG
>JBNKTL010000152.1:0-589 GCA_050298055.1 Spirochaetota bacterium | reverse complement strand
AAGGGGTATCCCTCAAGGTGTTCCCGGGGGAGATCGTGGCCATGATCGGCGCCAACGGCGCCGGCAAATCCACAGCCTTGATGGCTATCAGCTGCGTGATTCCTATCGACGCTGGAGAAATCCGGTCCAACGGGCAACCCATACATGGCACCGCCGCCGAGACCCTGCCCAAAGCCGGCCTGTGCCAGGTGCCGGAGGGGCGGCGCATTTTTCCGCGCCTGACCGTAAACGAGAACCTGACCCTGGGCGCCTTCTATCGCAAGGACCAGGAAGGCATCGAAGCCGACCGGCAGCGGGTGTTCGACCTGTTCCCCATTCTCAGGGAACGCCACAAACAGAATGGCGGCACCCTTTCCGGCGGAGAACAGCAGATGCTGGCCATCGCCCGGGCCCTGATGGGCCGGCCAAAAGTGCTCTTGCTGGACGAGCCCTCCCTGGGTCTGGCACCGTTGATCGTCCAGAAAATCTTCGAAATCGTGAGCAACATCTGTGAGCAGGAGGGCACCACCATCTTATTGGTGGAGCAAAATGCCAACATCGCCCTGCAGGTCGCCAATCGCGGCTATGTCCTGGAAACCGGCAATATCAC
>JBNKTL010000151.1:0-590 GCA_050298055.1 Spirochaetota bacterium | reverse complement strand
GGAAATTAAATTATCTCATAATCCAAAATATTTTTAAAATTCAACATAATGTATACATGTTATGGTGTACAAGTATTAAAAAATTTGAAAGTGTTTTGCTATTTTCTACATATTAAATACTTTTCTGCATGCATATAAAAAACAATTCCAAATTGAACTATGTGTACCTTAAATAAGATTAAAAAATTTGCATAAAATATATTTAGACTCATAATTTTTATAATAGCCCATTTATCATAGATAGATGGATAATTCATTTGTTTGCTATGTACAATTCAGCTTTACTTTACAAAATTAGAACATAATAATTGTAATAATATCTAAATTTTGTCAAAAAATTGTAAAAATTTCAATGATAATATATTGTCCATGAGCCTGTCATAAAAAATCCAAATGATTTTAACAAAGTGAGAGTATACATTGTTCACAAAATTGTTACATTCATCACATAGTTCTATATAATCTAAATTAAACTATGGCATTTTCGTACCATATGAATAATTTTGAGCTCGTATGCACCTATATTTTAGACACAACCATACATTGACAGTAATATGAGAATATATCAAGTTATGTTTGCAATTCACATG
>JBNKTL010000150.1:0-592 GCA_050298055.1 Spirochaetota bacterium | reverse complement strand
TAACGGTCCTAAGGTAGCGAAATTCCTTGTCGGGTAAGTTCCGACCTGCACGAATCGTGTAACGATCTTCGCACTGTCTCAACAACCATCTCGGTGAAGTTGTAGTTCCGGTGAAAATGCCGGATACCCGCGGCAGGACGGAAAGACCCCGTGAACCTTTACTGTGACCTGACATTGGGTTTTGGTACTTCATATGTAGGATAGCTGGGAGGCTTTGAAGCGTGTTCGTCAGGACATGTGGAGCCATTGGTGAAATACCAGTTTCGGTTTATTGAATTTCTAACCACGATCCCTTGAATCAGGGCGTGGAACAGTGTCTGGGAGTCAGTTTGACTGGGGCGGTTTCCTCCCAAAGAGTAACGGAGGAGCACTAAGGTACCCTCAGCACGGTCAGCAATCGTGCGAAGAGCGTATAGGTATAAGGGTGCTTGACTGCGAGACCTACAAGTCGAGCAGGTGCGAAAGCAGGTCTAAGTGATCCGGCGGTAGCTAGTGGTAGCGCCGTCGCTTAACGGATAAAAGGTACTCCGGGGATAACAGGCTGATGATTGCCAAGAGTCCACATCGACGCAATCGTTTGGCACCTCGATGT
>JBNKTL010000149.1:0-593 GCA_050298055.1 Spirochaetota bacterium | reverse complement strand
GGTTCACTCAAGCGCCTGTGGATACTCACCTCGCCCACGTGTGTCCGTTTACGGTACGGTCACCCTGAGTTCTCCTTAGAGGTTTTTCTTGGCAGCGTGGGATCAACGACTTCGCCCAAAAGAGGACTCGAGATCACACCTCAGGGTTGAATGGCTCAGCGGATTTACCTACCGAACCCCCCTACATGCTTCAACCTGCACCTCCAGTCGCAGGCTGGTCTACCCTTCTGCGTCACCCCATCGTACAAACGAACTCAAGGTGGTACGGGAATGTTAACCCGTTTCCCATCGACTACGCCTTTCGGCCTCGCCTTAGGGGCCGACTCACCCTAGGTGGAGTGCCCTTGCCTAGGAAACCTTGGGCTTTCGGCGAACGGAGTTCTCATCCGTTTTATCGCTACTCGTGCCGGCAGAGTCACTTCTGTGCGCCGCGAGCAGTCCTCACGGTCTACCTTGTATCTCGCACAGAACGCTCCCCTACCATTGTGTCCTCCGAAGAGAACAAAATCCGCAGCTTCGGTAGATAGCTTAAGCCCCGGTGAATTGTCGGCACAGGGTCGCTCGACCAGTGAGCTATTACGCTTTCTTTAAAG
>JBNKTL010000148.1:0-597 GCA_050298055.1 Spirochaetota bacterium | reverse complement strand
TGAGTTCTGTATGTGAGAGAAGGCAGGAAGGAGGGAAAAGAAAAGGAAGGAAAAGAAAAAAAAGAAAAAAAATATGAAAAATTTTCAAAACTTGAAAAATTCTGGGGAGGAAAATAAAAGATAATTTATGAAGTTGGTAAAAATTATTTTTGTAAAAGAAAGATATATGCAGAATTATAAATAAATAAATACAGGCTTATTTTTAATTAAATTAAAACAAACGGACTAAGATGTAAAATCTAGAAAATTATGGAATGAAAAGAATTATTTTTGTACTGAAGACTATTTTGTAAAAAATAATTAAATAAAGAGTCAGAAACTATTTAAAAAAAAATTCAGAAAAGATTTTAGAATTATTTTCTTTAAAGAAAAGATTGCGTTTAAAAGGAATTGTATAAAAAGACAGGGGTAAAGTTGTGGTGCGACTAGGCCGGCGCATTGGGAAAAATGGGTCGCGGCACTGGGTCAGTGCGGGAATGTGAGACGAGATAAAAATAATAAATATATATATATTTATATATATATACAGACTATATATATATTTATATATATATACAGACTAACTGCAGGGAATTTAACCAAAAGAGGTAGGGAATA
>JBNKTL010000147.1:0-603 GCA_050298055.1 Spirochaetota bacterium | reverse complement strand
GAAAAGGTAACGGCCGTACTCACCCGCTACCACGACGAAAAAGGTATCACCCATCACGCTCTGCGCAGCCGGGAATCGGGGGCGCAGCGTTTTATCTCGGTGCATGTGCAGGTGCCGGGAGCCTGGAGTGTGCAAGAAGGCCATACCTTGCTGGAGGAATTGGAGCGTGAACTGCGCCTGGCTGTTCCGGCCACGTCGGTTTTTACTCATCTGGAGCCTATCGAAGACCCGGTATCCTGGGAAGATATTGATCTGCACCGGGACGATCAGTGAGTCCATTGAAAAACAAACCGCAAAGACGCAAAGGGCGCAAAGTTTGTGAAGCTGCCAGAGAAAATTCCCGGGGATAGTCTTTGTTTCAGCCCCGTCATTGTTGGTCGAAACGAAGATTATCCCCAAAATCTCTGCATTTTTCGCGTTCTCTGCGGTGGAATCCTCCTCCTATCCTGCGGCCGCGCCCAGAATGGCCAAAATGAAAACTACCCCAGAAGCCAGAAGCCAGCCCGCGCCGGCCAGGATGATATTGCCGACCAGCGATGCGCCCAGGATGCGTTTGCTGGTTAGCTCCGGGAAGAGGCGCGGCAGAACGATGGCCGGGAATAA
>JBNKTL010000146.1:0-606 GCA_050298055.1 Spirochaetota bacterium | reverse complement strand
CAACACAATCAGCAAGATCGTGGGATATGTGGGAGGAAAAGTTACCCTTGCCGCTCCCGCCGCTCAAACGGCTGCAGCTGCCGAAACATCCGGAATACTCAACAAGGTGCAGGAGATCATCTCCTCGCAGACCGGGTATTCCGTGGACATGCTGGAGGAGGGGCTGGACCTCGAGGCGGACCTGGGAATCGACACCGTCAAGCAGGTGGAAATATTCGGCCTCATCTCATCGGAATACGACCTGGAGGTACCCGAGGACCTGAAGCTCTCGGAGCTCAACACAATCAGTAAGATCGTGGGATATGTAGGCGGAAAAGTTACCCTTGCCGCTCCCGCCGCTCAACCGGCTGCTGCTGGTTCAGATACATCCGGCATACTCAACAAGGTGCAGGAGATCATCTCATCACAGACAGGGTATTCCGTGGACATGCTGGAGGAGGGACTGGACCTGGAAGCGGACCTGGGAATCGACACCGTGAAACAGGTGGAGATCTTCGGCCTCATCTCATCGGAATACAACCTGGAGGTCCCCGAGGACCTGAAGCTCTCGGAGCTCAACACAATCAGTAAGATCGTGGGATATGTAGGCGGAAAAGTTACCCTTGC
>JBNKTL010000145.1:0-607 GCA_050298055.1 Spirochaetota bacterium | reverse complement strand
GTTGCCAAGGGCAGATTCAGCAACATTAACAAACTTAACTGTTTGAATTGTAGATTGGACTGTTGAATCTATCAATATGTCTTGTTCTTACAACATATTTGTATAAAAAACAACTTACCTGTTCTCCAAACCACAACAAATTAAAGAAGGACTTGAAGAAATTGTTTCAAGTCCTTGTCAAAATTGAAATGGAGATGAAGGGGATCGAACCCTCGACCTCGGCATTGCGAACGCCGCGCTCTCCCAGCTGAGCTACATCCCCATAAAAACGCTTATTTTTTTATATCAAACTCCAAAGAATCGGTCAATTTAAAAAATACCCGACAGTGGACTTATCAGTCTGAGATGTCAAAAATAATTGACCCATACTGTTTTTAAGCATATAAAAATATTTCAATCTTCGGATTTTAACATAACCTCAATTGCTCAAAGGTATTTAAAAGGAAACATGATGACCCGCAAAATTATTTTAAAGGATGCTTTCAAGCGTTTTACACTGGATCAAGACAAGATATTCCCGCCCGAAGAGACGGTTATCCGTTTCAAAAATAAATTAAAAAAAATTAATCTTGATATCCTTGAATATACGGTAAGAATCGATAAGGGG
>JBNKTL010000144.1:0-608 GCA_050298055.1 Spirochaetota bacterium | reverse complement strand
CCTCATAGGTAGAGTAAAAACTATGCTTTAATTTCATCCTTTCCCATGCCGGATCCTCGTTTCAATTCCTTATAGGTAGAGTAAAAACCAAACCCTCCGATTGACCGGACCTCGTTTATTTCTAGTTTCAATTCCTTATAGGTAGAGTAAAAACATAAAAAACGCTCCCAGGATAGACTGATCAGGCTTTGTTTCAATTCCTTATAGGTAGAGTAAAAACTTACAAATTGTTCCATTGCCATTCTTATTGTATTTATGTTTCAATTCCTCATAGGTAGAGTAAAAACATCTTACTTGGGTGAAGAAGGTCTAATTGTTCCTAAGTTTCAATTCCTCATAGGTAGAGTAAAAACATAGAAAAATTCAAAGCGGATAATGAGGGGTCAGATTTGTTTCAATTCCTCATAGGTAGAGTAAAAACTCGGGCTTGTCGGTTTTTTAAAACAGGATTCATGGGAGTTTCAATTCCTCATAGGTAGAGTAAAAACGACATTAAAACCTGCAACCATATAACACAGGAACAGAGTTTCAATTCCTCATAGGTAGAGTAAAAACGTAGGAACTAAAATAATCCTTGAAGTAGTGGAGGACGTTTCAATTCCTCATAG
>JBNKTL010000143.1:0-621 GCA_050298055.1 Spirochaetota bacterium | reverse complement strand
TATTTTAGCTCAATCGACTGTTTCATTATTATATATAACGAACAATTTCTTCCGCAAACTCCGAACATTTAACTTCAACGGCACCTTCCATTTGTCGTGCCAGATCATAGGTGACCCGCTTGTTCGCAACCGCTTCTGCCAGTCCTTTACGAATACGGTCCGCAGCCTCTTTCCAGCCAAGATAGTCGAGCATCATGGCTCCGGAAAGGATCAGTGAACCGGGATTCACCTTGTCCTGTCCTGCATATTTGGGCGCTGTGCCATGGGTGGCTTCAAAAAGGGCAATGCCGTCGCCGATATTGGCGCCCGGTGCCAGTCCGAGTCCACCCACCATGGCAGACAGGGCATCAGACATGTAGTCTCCGTTCAGATTGGGCATGGCCAGTACATCATACTCTGCCGGGCGCAAAAGAATCTGTTGGAACATGGCGTCTGCGATCCGGTCCTTGATCACAACCTTGTCCGAAGGAACGGTGCCGTTGAATTTTTCCCACAGTTGTGCTTCGGTAATGGTCTTTTCGCCGAATTCTTCTTGTGCGACCTCATATCCCCATGTTCGAAAAGCCCCTTCGGTGAACTTCATGATATTTCCTTTGTGAACGATGGTTACGCTTTCCTTTT
>JBNKTL010000142.1:0-623 GCA_050298055.1 Spirochaetota bacterium | reverse complement strand
ACATCTAACACAATAATCCATACAATCCTCCTAGTTATGTATAAATACATACCAAAAATCTCATTTGATGTCAAGACCCTGTGTAATGAACGCTACGTGGAGTGTAATGAATGACATCCTTTTTTTTACAAAAGCGTATTTTCTAAACATTATTTAATATATGTGGTTATTTCATCCATCTCCCTGTTTTTTCACACTTATTTATCTTCTTTAACCAGATATCCAGAGCTTCATCATAAATATCAGGAATAACTTCCAGAAGTTTCCGCGACAGGCTGAAATCCCCGGTAAGAGCGGCATCCCGGGACTTTTTGAATATCCGTATCTTTTCCCTGATCTTTTTCGCGATTGAGGAGTGATCACCCTTCAGTGATTGGAGGGCGTCCTCTATTCTCCCCTCTGAAAAGAGCCGGTAACCCTCCATCCAGCTGATCTCATCATCTTCATCCTCCAGGTCATTCTCCTCTTCCGGAGGAATATAATAGATATAATCGGCAATATCCATGAGCATAAAATCGTGATACGCCGCCTGTGAAAAAACCTCTGCCCTGTGGGGGAAAAGAGAGACCGTATTAATATCAGACTCCCGGTGATCTGCCATCCTCCTGATCCTCCCGGGCATG
>JBNKTL010000141.1:0-626 GCA_050298055.1 Spirochaetota bacterium | reverse complement strand
CCTGATAAGCGTGAGGTCTCTGGTTCAAATCCAGATAGGCCCATAGAAGAGAAAGGGAGTAAGGTGAGGGGGTGTAGCTCAGTTGGGAGAGCACCTGCTTTGCAAGCAGGGGGTCAGCGGTTCGAATCCGCTCATCTCCATAGATAGTGAAGACAAAGAAGGTTTTTGGGATAGATCTTTGAAAAGTTAATCTTTGCGAAGGGTTACGAGTAGGATTCTTGACGGTGTAACGTATGGTCAAGCTACTTGATAGAGCATTTAGTGGATGCCTTGGCGTCAATAGGCGAAGAAGGGCGCAGCAAGCTGCGATAAGCCTCGGGGAGCCGCAAGCGGGCATAGATCCGGGGGTACCCGAATCGGGCAACCGGCTGAGATTCATCTCTCAGCATCCGTCCTTGAACAAAATAGGGGGCGGAGGTGAACCAGGGGAACTGAAACATCTAAGTACCCTGAGGAGGAGAAAGAAAGATCGATTCCCTCAGTAGCGGCGAGCGAACGGGGAAGAGCCTAAACCGGGTATACGTAGATAGTCTACACGCGTTGTATGCTTGGGGTAGAGGGGCTTGACTGGAGGGGTGTGTAGGCCCTTCAGGGAGTTACAAAGGTGCTTTTTAGTCGAATAGTCT
>JBNKTL010000140.1:0-630 GCA_050298055.1 Spirochaetota bacterium | reverse complement strand
CCGATGACGGGTAGCCGGTGTGAGAGCACGACCGGCCACAAGGTCACTGAGACACGGGGCCTACACCTACGGGTGGCAGCAACCAGGAATATTGCGCAATGGGCGAAAGCCTGACGCAGCAACGCCGCGTGGAGGATGAAGGCCTTCGGGTTGTAAACTCCTTTTCTGGGGGAAGAGAAAGGACGGTACCCCAGGAATAAGTCTTGGCTAACTACGTGCCAGCAGCCGCGGTAATACGTAGAAGGCGAGCGTTATCCGGATTTACTGGGCGTAAAGCGCGTGTAGGCGGTTTGGTAAGTTGGACGTGAAAGCTCCTGGCTCAACTGGGAGAGGTCGTTCAAAACTGCCTGGCTAGAGGGCGACAGAGGGAGGTGGAATTCCCGGTGTAGTGGTGAAATGCGTAGATATCGGGAGGAACACCAGTGGCGAAGGCGGCCTCCTGGGTCGCCCCTGACGCTCAGACGCGAAAGCTAGGGGAGCGAACGGGATTAGATACCCCGGTAGTCCTAGCTGTAAACGATGTGGACTTGGCGTTGGTGGGGTTAAATCCATCAGTGCCGGAGCTAACGCGATAAGTCCACCGCCTGGGGACTACGGTCGCAAGATTAAAACTCAAAGGAATTGGCGGGG
>JBNKTL010000139.1:0-631 GCA_050298055.1 Spirochaetota bacterium | reverse complement strand
CGGAGTCGGCTTCGTGGTGGTGCGGTATCGCAAAAACGGCGTGCTCAAAAGACTCAAAGCAACACCTTTAACACCCTTTGAATATTTGAGCGCCCAGATGCTGTCCCGTCTCTTTTTGTTGGTATTTACCCTGGCCATCCTCTGGATCGGGTGTGATCTGGTCTTCCACTTCAATGTGGAGGGATCCTATCTGGATCTGGCCGTTATCTTCCTGGCCGGCTGCCTGAGTCTGACCGCCATGGGTTTGGTGGTCGCCTCCCGGGGCGTCAGTGAAGAGTTCACCAACGGACTGCTCAACTTCATCACCTGGCCCATGATGTTTCTTTCCGAAGTGTGGTTTTCCATCGAGGGCGCCCCCCATTGGGTAAAAGGTCTCGCCAAGCTGTTCCCTTTGACCCATCTGCTCGCCGGCGTTCGAAAAATCATGAATGACGGGGCCGGGTTGATAGACGTGGCCCCTGAACTGGCGATATTGACAGGCATGACCCTTCTGTTTCTGATTGTGGGGGCCTGGCTTTTTTCCTGGAATTAATTCCGGCACTGCCATTTCTTCCCTATCCCTTGAGGTATTGGTTCAGGGATATAGTGAAAAAATTTGATATCAAATGGAATTCGTAAGGCTGTGGATGGG
>JBNKTL010000138.1:0-631 GCA_050298055.1 Spirochaetota bacterium | reverse complement strand
AGAAAAACCCTCTCAAAATAAAACCGGCTTTATCCCGGAATTTCAAACACGCCCGAGCCTCCCGTATAATATGCGAAACAGACTTATAACTCTTAATCGCCTATCATGGCAATCTTGAGATCCGCAATCTGCACACGGCTTACGGAGTTTTTCTCTGAATATCTCTTGTGCTGGAAAAGAATACGAAAGCTCACAAAGTATTGCCTTGCCCAACAAACCTGGTTATGGAACCGCGGCGTTCCCGATTTGAGTTTTTCTTCCGGTTTGCTTTCGGGGATATTCAATTTATCGGCAATGGCGGATGCGACTTCTTTCGGTGTTCCGGAACCGCCGAGATCGCGAAGTACATCCGGTACCGGCCCCATCAATTGAACAAATTCCGCCTGTTTTGCCTTTGCCATAAATCCATCCCGGTTGAGAAGACACTCTCTGTTTTATTTATTGAAATTTACAGCAACACACATCATCACATACAATGGTGTTTGATAAAACATATATTGTCAATAGAAATATACAGAACAAAATATAAAGATTTTAAATTCATAATTCCTTCTATTTTTCACAACAAAATATTTGTTAGTAAAATTATTTAGAAAAAGAAGCGAGTCAGGAAGACGAGCGCATAAGGCGG
>JBNKTL010000137.1:0-629 GCA_050298055.1 Spirochaetota bacterium | reverse complement strand
GTCGACGGTGACGAAGATGAACCACTACTTCCATTTACATCATCAACCGAGCCTGTTCCTGCTTCCACACTTGAAGCAGAGGCTTCTCAGGCTACCACCTCCTCCACAGCAGCAGTGGAGGCATCACAGGTTGAAGGGGAGATCATCTCCGAGCTGGGAGCTCCCTCTCACATTCAGAAGGCACATCCACCTCAACAAATCATAGGTAATCTAAATAAAAGGGTAACACGTTCCTCGAGGTCAGCTCATTTCTCCTGTTTCACAAATACGCTCGTTGTTGCCCTTTTTGAGCCTCGAGATGTTGGACACACTCTTTTTGATTCGAGTTGGGTCAATGCCATGCATGAGGAGTTAGAGAATTTTGAGAGAAACCAAGTTTGGACCTTAGTTGATCCCCCGAGAGATGTGAATGTCATAGGAACCAAATGGGTCTTTAAAAATAAACATGGGGAGGATGGTGAGGTTGTGAGGAATAAGGCTCGCCTTGTTGCTCAAGGGTACAGTCAGGTGGAGGGTCTAGACTTTGGGGAGACTTTTGCTCATGTAGCTCGTCTTGAGGCCATTAGGATTTTGTTAGCCTTTACCGCGTCCAAGGGATTCAAACTCTATCAGATGAAGCAAGGCACCTT
>JBNKTL010000136.1:0-633 GCA_050298055.1 Spirochaetota bacterium | reverse complement strand
CCGGTTTCCCAGGTAGTAGACGGTGCTTAAGCCCTCCTCCGGGTCCACCACATCCAGGTGGTCCCCCGCCATGGAATCCATATCGTTATCCTCCAGACCGCCGAGGATAGAGTTCCGGTAGCTCGCGTAGTTCCCCGGGTTCTTCGTAAAGTCCACAAGGGTGGCGGCATACTGCGCAATCTTCCCCTTCTCCATCTTGTCCCCGTAGACCGTGTTAGAGACGTCGAAAACCTCTTCCGAAAGGTCAAAAAGACTGTCGTCAAAGATGCTCCCCTTCAGCATCAGGTCGCTGTTGATCATCCCCTCAAGGCCGAAGACACCGCTGTCAAATCCCGGCGTCATCACCGCTTCAAGGTCGAGGGCGTCCATGGCCCCTGACAGGTAGTAGTACTTCTTGAACCTCTCCCGTTCACTCTCCGGGAGGCCGGCCATATACTCCTTTATCTCCTGGCCGTAGTAGTTGTCTATCCCCGCAAAGCTCTTGATATATTCTGTGATACCTTCACGTACCGTGGCATCAAAGGAACCGCTCCCATACTCCTCGTCGATAAAGCTGTCGATCTCCGCGGATGTCTTGAGGAAACCGTTGTTCACAAAAAATCCCTGGTAATAGTCGCGTGAGGCCATGTAGAG
>JBNKTL010000135.1:0-639 GCA_050298055.1 Spirochaetota bacterium | reverse complement strand
TTTGACTTCTCCTTGACCCGTATAATCGATCCTCCTATTTTTACATCACAGAAAGCGTCTTCAGCCGTAATGATAACATCCTTCTCCTTTATAATATCCCCGATTTCCACGACCTTGTTGTTCATCTTCACATCACCGATCATGAACGTTATCATGGCATATTCATCAACCTTCTCCTTCGAACAGCCGTAAGAAAACGCGATTACCGAACATAAGATAAAAACACATAACTTTTTCATTTATAAAACCCCCACAACGAAACATCAGTTAAAGCAGTCTGTTGTAGCTAACAGTAGATGCCCTGAATTATAAAAGATATACTCTTTGAATTCAATTATAATGTAAATATTAATTAAAAAAAATTATAAAGAGAAATATTTTTCTTTCCTCTCCCGGGGAGATGTTTATGCTGTACATTATTTGTTACATGGCTCTAATCAAGCTGTTTACTAAAATATCAACAATATGTTTTCACCGCACAAGGCTGCGGGGACATTTCAGTTATCTTTTTTTATTGAATATGATTATACTACGCTTGAATAGTTGATTTTATTTTTATTAAACACTATTTCCGGATTTAAATCAAGGTAAAATGGAAGAAAAAATCAAAAGTGTTCTCATAAATATAATTATCGGTGA
>JBNKTL010000133.1:0-649 GCA_050298055.1 Spirochaetota bacterium | reverse complement strand
CCTGGAACGGATCACCAATATCCTGAAAAGAATCGATTCCGTGGAAAAAGTCGTGGTGGTGCCATACACCGAACCAGCCCCGGACATCTCTGCTGTGCCCAATGCGGTTTTGTATGAAGATTTTAAGTCTTCCGATGACAGCCTGGAGATTGTTTTCGAGCAACTGCCCTTTGACCATCCCCTCTACATCATGTACTCGTCGGGAACCACGGGACTGCCTAAATGCATGGTGCAGAGCGGCGGCGGGATTCTGCTGAACCAAATGAAGGAGCATCTCCTTCACACCGATGTGAAAAGACAGGACAATATCTTCTACTTTACCACTTGCGGCTGGATGATGTGGAACTGGCTCACCTGCGCCCTGTCCACAGGCGCCACGCTTTTGCTGTTTGACGGCAACCCATTCCACCCTGGCCCTGAAACATTGTGGCAGATGGCCGAAGAGGAGCAGATGACCGTTTTTGGCACCAGTGCAGGCTATATCGCCGCTCTGATGAACACCGGATTGCGACCTAAAGAAAAATTCAATCTGACCAGCCTGCGCGCCCTGCTATCCACAGGATCGCCCCTATCCACGGAAGGATTCGAGTTCGTCTATGAGAATGTCAAAAAAGATCTGCAGTTGGCATCAATTTCCGGTGGAACGGAT
>JBNKTL010000132.1:0-659 GCA_050298055.1 Spirochaetota bacterium | reverse complement strand
AGACACTGTCGGCGGGATATGAGTTCGCCCACCGGGACGATTACGAAGGCCGCCGCGTGCTGCCCGATATCAAGGTCGATGCCGACAGCCGCAACATCGAGGAGCTGGAAATCGAGGCGGATCCGGAAAAATACAACCCGCGCAAGGATGAAGCGGCGATGAAAGCCCTGGAAGACAAAGGCGTGGATTTCTCCGGCTATGAGGGTATGATGCCCGAGATGGAGAACGGCGCCCTGGTCATCGACGATATCAGCCATTACGAAACCGAAAAAATGATCGCTCTTTTTAAACCGGACATTTTCTGTGCCGGTATCAAGGAAAAGTATGCCGTCCAGAAGCTGGGCGTGCCTCTGAAGCAGCTGCACAGCTACGATTACGGCGGACCCTATGCCGGATTCAAAGGCGCCGTCAATTTTTACAAAGAGATCGATCGCATGGTCAACAGCAAGATCTGGGGCTACCTGAAAGCCCCCTGGCAGAAGAGCCCGGAGCTGGCGGCCAGGTACGGCACGGATTGATTTTTTTAAACCACACATAGGAGTAATACGCATCATGTTGCTGAGACATACCACCCCGGAGATTAAGGAACGCAAGGCGCTGACGGTCAATCCAGCCAAGACCTGCCAGCCTATCGGTGCCATGTATGCGGCTTTGGGCGT
>JBNKTL010000131.1:0-660 GCA_050298055.1 Spirochaetota bacterium | reverse complement strand
TGCTGATCGTGTTGTGTTTTTCTTTCTTTGTGATCTATTGTGCCTTCCTTGTCGGTTTTGCCCACTGGAAGAGGCTCAAATTCAACTTCTAAGGCACCTAACTTAGAGCCGAGATGGTGCTTTAAATTCAATGCTAATATTATGGAATTTCTATAGGCCACACCTTTTATCAAATTGACCTGAGAATTGGTGTGCTTCCTTAATTGATACAGAATCAAAAAAAAATATCAGAAAAATAAGACCAAAAAGTGCAAAATTTGGATTTCAACAAGTGCCATGACCCCGTGGTGGGCTCCGTTGAGCTTTCGTGCTGATCGTGTTGTATTGTCTCTTTCTTTGCCATCTGTTGTGCCTTCATAGTCGGGTTTGCCCACGTGAAGGGGCCCAAATCTGACTTCTAAGCCCCCTAACTCAGAGCTGAGATGGTGCTTCAAATTTCGTGCTAAGAATTGTGGAATTTCTATAGGCCACACCTTTTGTCCAATTGAGCTGAAAATTGGTGTGCCTCCGATATAAGTGATGCAGAATAGGAAAAAATATCAAAAAAATTAGAGCAAGAAGTGGAATATTTGGATTTGTACTAGTGGCCTGACCCCGTGGTGAGCTCTGTTGAGCTTTTGTGTTGATCGTGTTGTGCTGTTTCTTTCTTTATGACCTGTT
>JBNKTL010000130.1:0-662 GCA_050298055.1 Spirochaetota bacterium | reverse complement strand
CACCTTTGACTACGCCAGACGGCTGCGGCGCTATGGCAGCCTGTGGGGCGGCCTGGCGCTGAGCCTGATTACTTACTTCATCCTGATCAAGGGCGCCAAGGGCGCTTCCTTCATGACCGGGGAAATGGTGATCTGGATCAAAACCCACACAGGGGTCCTCCTTTTGGCCGGCTTTGCCGGTTTTGCGGCATTATTCCAATTGCTTGCCATGTTCACCCGGGTGAATATCCTGAAGCCGGTGGTCCTGGCCGGCACCTTTGCCCTGGCCATGGCCTTTGCCGCCAACGACCTGGTCAATTTCATCGGCGTTCCGCTTGCCGGGTTCCAGGCCTTTGTCCTGGCAAAAGCCAGCGCCGACCCGCTGCACCTGACCATGGCCGCCCTGCAGAAAAAAATTCATACCAATACCATCTTTCTGCTGGGAGCCGGGGTGATCATGGTGATCACCCTCTGGGTGTCGCGCAAAGCGCGCACGGTGACAAAAACCGAGGTCAGCCTGGGGCGACAGGAGGAAGGATTGGAGCGGTTTGATTCCTCCCAGCTTTCGCGCATCATCGTGCGCATGGTGATGCGCATGTTCGATGCGGTCGGTCGGGTTTGCCCCCGAGCCGTCCGGGTTTGGACCCAGGGACGATTTTCCCGCACCGGCATTCAGCCCATTT
>JBNKTL010000129.1:0-663 GCA_050298055.1 Spirochaetota bacterium | reverse complement strand
TATGGAAGGATAAACTACAAGTAGTCAAATTAATGCATCCATGCAATAATGTGAACTATAGGGAGAAAGGATGTATGTTCAACATGGTCAAGGATGACTTGCCTTGCTCTCCCGCTTGCCGCTACTCAAAGTCTTGTTCTTTGAGATCTTGAAGATTTTTTAAGTTCGCAACATCTAAATAATAACAACTGAAAACAAGCAATACAAAGCTTCAATAAAATAGTACACTAAACAGTACCTAAATACTAAACAAATAGTACCAAAAGATTCTACTCTTCTCTACGAACGCATGAGCACAAGAATCACCTAAATCAGAGCTACGGTTTGAAAGTTATGAAGGTTTGAAGTTAATAGATTAAAAAGGTAATTAAATTAAATATTATTAATTAAGTCAGGGACTTAATCATAATTATAAAAAGTTAATTATGGACCTAAATGTAAAATTACAGGGACTAAAATATAATTTTGGAAAAGTTCAGGGGTGTTTTTGTAAAAATACCAGGTGCCGACTATTTTCTGAAATAACTGAATTATTTTTCTATTGAAAAACCCATGGAATAGGTCCACGGTTTCGTGGTCCGAGTCCATGATGGCCGGTCCATGGACCACAGAACAGGGAACGGTCCTCGACCGTCGACCCTCAGATGTGCGTTACGGATTTAA
>JBNKTL010000128.1:0-665 GCA_050298055.1 Spirochaetota bacterium | reverse complement strand
TCAATAGCTTCTCAAAGCTGTCTATATTATCTTTTACATAGTATTTTTTTTCAAGTTCATAGCTATTAAGCAACGATTGCAATTTCGCACTTTCATTTTTTGGAATACTTTTCAATTGATTATTTTCATTTGACTTTAATTGTACAATACTAATTATTACTAGTATTGTAGCAATTAACAAATTTTTCATTCTCATCTAACAGATCTCCTATTATCTAATAAATTTAGTTGAAGATAATATTTTGTTCTCTTAGCGTAACGATTAAAATCTTCAATATTAACACCAATGCCACCTGTACTCTCAACAATACCGTTATTATTCCCTAAATTCACATACACATGATCATACCAACCATTTGTTTTTCCATCATATGTTTCTACACCATTCCGGTAAGTCACACCGATCATTCCGGTTAAATCATCAATTGCACCTGGTTTATAATCTGTAAATAGTGATTCATTTCTCAATAAATTCACCGGCCCATTTAAATATTCCGAGCTGACATACGCATTACCGGTTTCTGCGGCAAGTGATACACGAGGCTTTGTAACACTGTCATGTTCTGTTGAATATTCATATGGATTCTCTTTAGAGTATTTATAATCTAAATTAACATTATGGAAATTATCCTCAGTTAAACCCATAATGTTAACTCCCACACTGA
>JBNKTL010000127.1:0-673 GCA_050298055.1 Spirochaetota bacterium | reverse complement strand
GCCACCCTTTAAAGAAAGCGTAATAGCTCACTGGTCGAGTGGGCCTGCGCCGAAAATGTAACGGGGCTCAAGCACAGTACCGAAGCTGCGGATTTGTACTTTAGTACAAGTGGTAGGGGAGCATTGTAGCAACCGTCGAAGGTGTACCGTAAGGAGCGCTGGAGGAACTACAAGAGCTTATGCTGACATGAGTAGCGAAAATGTGGGTGAGAAACCCACACACCGAAAGCCCGAGGTTTCCTTTGTTAAGGTAATCTGCGAAGGGTTAGTCGGCCCCTAAGGCGAGGGCGAAAGCCGTAGTCGATGGGAAACAGGTTAATATTCCTGTACCTCTTATAATTGCGATGGGGGGACGGAGAAGGGTAGGCAATCCGGGTGTTGGATGTCCCGGTTTAAGCGAGTAGGCGGGGAAGGCAGGCAAATCCACTTTCCTATTGAAACGCCAAGACGTGATGACGAGAGCTTTAAGCTCATAAAGTGGTTGATCCCATGCTTCCAAGAAAAGCCTCTAAGCTTCAGGTTATAAGAGACCGTACCGAAAACCGACTCAGGTGGGCGGGCAGAAAATGCCAAGGTGATTGAGATAACTCTGGTTAAGGAACTCGGCAAAATAACACCGTAACTTCGGGAGAAGGTGTGCCTCCATTAGGTGAAGGGATTTACTCCCCGAGCT
>JBNKTL010000126.1:0-681 GCA_050298055.1 Spirochaetota bacterium | reverse complement strand
GAGGCCTTCGGGGAGTGGGAGAGCCAGCTGGACGCCCGGATAGCCGAAGAGGAGGGGAAGTGGTACGCCGCCCGGCAGAACCTGGTCTACGGGGAGTTTGACAGGAACGCAATAAAGAACATCCTTGAGAGCGCGAAGGCCGGCGCGGACGCCGATGAGTGGGACGCCATTGTTGACCCGGTGGAGGAGCAGGTAAAATCGGACTGGAACGCCGACCTCGAAGCGGAGCTTTCCCTTGCCCGCTCCCTGGCCGGAGACCTTGAGGGGACCGCCCGGGAGTCCTATGAGAAGGAGATTGGCAGGATAGAGGCGGAGATCCGTGAGCGCTTTGACCTTGAGTACAACTCCCTTGTCTACCGTGCCCGGAACAGCTTTATCGTCGATCTCACCATGGACACGGAGTCCCTGAGATTTGAGAGCGAGAGCAAAAGCGCGGACGTCATTACGGACAACATGATCAGGGACCTTCGCGAGGAGTTGAAGGAAGAGGAGAAGACGATCCTCAAGAGCCCCGGGGAGGGGAACGGCGGTTCCGGAGAGATTGACTTTTCCCGGCTGGGAGAGAACTGGGAGGAGGAGATAGGGCAGCTTATCGAGACGGGGCTTAACCGGTGGAAAAAGGCCCAGGAGACCCTCTACCAGCGGATGATCGACTGGAAGGAGAACGCCGAGGACGCCTAC
>JBNKTL010000125.1:0-682 GCA_050298055.1 Spirochaetota bacterium | reverse complement strand
ATTACTTGATCCCTTGAAGGTTAACCACTTTGATCGGGCAGAAGATCCTAGACAACATAGTTGATGAGGTATCAGAGGCATTGTCTGTGCACATGGTGCCCCTGGCCATATGAATTGTTGTGGTACCCACAGGAGTGTCAGTCCAGTTAGGGCTTTATAATCCACCACATAGCTGGACCAGTACGGTGGGTCCCTCCCTATCTGGCTTCACTACCGCCCCTTGTGTGGAATCCTTGTTGTGCTATAGGCTGATCAGGCAGCCTAAGTCTATCCTTCAAGACAGTCCCAAAGTCTAAGGTACGTGTATGCATTTATACATTTACATTTGAGTTGTCCTACTCATCTCTAGGTTAGGCTTTACTTCTGCTTCCTCAAGTTATCATGCGGTATAGATAAAATACTAGTCTGCCTCTGTCCCTGTGGATTTGATAACCCTATGAATACTCTTAGGTGAAAGCTGCTACAATTGGCATCCGTACACTTGTGGATTATTCTGTTTGGCTCAAGGACCGCCAACAAGCTTTCTGGCACCGTTGTCAGGGACAGCTGTGCTAGATTAGTATCTTTATCTTAATCCATCTTTTATATCTAAAAAAATTAGTTGTAGTAGAATAGTTATGGTTTGCACCCCTATCTATAGTTTTTCAGCTTTGGAGGGGAAGTATCTAGAGCCAGCTACTTC
>JBNKTL010000124.1:0-690 GCA_050298055.1 Spirochaetota bacterium | reverse complement strand
ATTTCCGCTAAATTCCCATGCAGACGCTGCTGCTGGTGGCGCTACTACTGGCTCAACTGGAGCGATATCTCCACCTGCCATAATCATTGTTGACGCTACTACTGAAAGTAATAATGTTTTTTTCATTGTAATCTCCTTGAATTTGTTTGAATACAACATAAGTATAACCTAAATTTTTGAATAATGTCAATAAAATTAATAAATAGTTAACAAAAAGTTAATATATATATGAAGAGGCCCCGTATATACGGTATTTTTAAGGGCAAAAGATGATTAAAAAAGTAAAAAAATTATGTAGATTATGTAACATTTTTGTCGCATTTTTTAAGAAAAAATGATGTTTTTTAAAATTTTGGTTAATAATTTTTAGGATTTTTTGAAATATATTGAAGTAATGGTGGCGCCAGACGGAATCGAACCGCCGACACAAGGATTTTCAATCCTTTGCTCTACCGACTGAGCTATGGAGCCATCTTAAAGACATGATGTCTGATTAAGTGGATAGAATTATAACAGCTGAAACTTAAAAATCGACATATAAAATCAAAAATAAATTATTTTTTTAAATCTTTTACCAAGGCCATAAAAGTTTCTCCTCTGTGCTTGTAAGAATTGAACTGGTCAAAACTGGCTGCAGCAGGAGATAAGAGGGCGATACTCTCTTGTGTATGGACTTTATCTATCTGTTTG
>JBNKTL010000122.1:0-695 GCA_050298055.1 Spirochaetota bacterium | reverse complement strand
TGGATAAAGGAGAGATCATCGGCGTGATTGGATCCAATAGCGCTGGCAAAACCACATTAATGAACACCCTTTCCGGTTTGATCATCGATATGCGCATAAAAGAGCAGAGGCGGGGCGGTCAGCGCATCAGCGTCTATGGCCGGGTAAACTTCGGTGGTGAGGAGATTTCAGATTACCCACCCCGAAAACGGGTGAAGCTGGGGATCGTATTGTGCCGGGAGCGCCATCCCATCTTTCCGGAAAGCAGTGTGACCGAGAACTTTAAAATCGCCGGATATCTGCGCAACAAATCTGAAATCCGGGAAGCCATGTCCTACGCTTTTTCTCTTTTTCCCAATTTAAAAGCGCTGCAAAAGCGCAAGGCCGGATTTCTAAGCGGTGGAGAACAGCAGATGCTGGCCATTGGGATGGCCCTGACAGTCAACCCGGATCTACTTCTGCTGGACGAACCGCTATTGGGCCTGAGCCCCATGATGCAGCAAGTGGTGATGGATGCCATCATCGATTTGAACAAGACCAGAGGGATCACCGTCATCTTAATCGATCAGTTTGCCCGACCTGTCCTGCCGGTTATCGACAGGGGGTATGTCATGGAAAACGGCATGCTCACCCTGACCGGTACCGGCACCGAGCTGATGGTCAATCCCGAAATTAAAGCTGCCTACTTTGGAGTCTGATCCATGAACAACACGGAC
>JBNKTL010000120.1:0-701 GCA_050298055.1 Spirochaetota bacterium | reverse complement strand
TTTTCCTGCCCGTTTCTTCACTTCAGTCGCTTGGCACCTGCACTCCATCAACAGGCTGACCTTCGCAGACGCGTCCCCCCTTCGCTCCACTACAGTGGCACAGGATTATTTACCTGTTGTCCATCGCCTACGCCTTTCGGCCTCGGCTAAGGCCCGGCTCACCCGACGCGGATTGACCTTCCGTCGGAAACCTCAGGTATTCGGCGCATACGGTTCTCACGCATGTCTCGCTACTCATGCCGGCATTCTCACTTGTCTGTCCTCCACGCCGCCTTCCAGTGACGCTTCTCTGAACACACAACGCTCCCCTACTGCAAAATACTCTCGTATTCCACCCGTAGCTTCGGTGGTAGACTTGAGCCCCGTTACATTATCCGCGCAGCCGCGTTTGACCAGTGAGCTATTACGCACTCTTTAAAGGGTGGCTGCTTCTAAGCCAACCTCCTGGCTGTCTCTACACGACCACTTCGTTTCCCACTTAGTCTACACTTCGGGACCTTAGCTGGCGGTCTGGGCTGTTTCCCTCTCGACGCTGAAACTCATCTCCCAGCGTCCGACTGCCTGGTATCACATAACGGCATTCGGAGTTTGGTTGGGTGGGGTAACCGTTCAGGCCCCCCAGTCCATCCAGTGCTCTACCTCCGTCACGCTCTTTCCAGACGCTAGCCCTAAAGCTATTTCGGGGAGAACAAGCTATCTCC
>JBNKTL010000119.1:0-702 GCA_050298055.1 Spirochaetota bacterium | reverse complement strand
AATATCAACAAATTGCATAGTTGTAGGGAGCACCCTCTGGGGTTGAACGATACCGGCCAGCACATCCAGCCTGGGATCGGGCAGTGGAACCATCCCGACATTTGGCTCGATAGTGCAGAACGGATAGTTCTCCGCTGCAATGACCGCCTTGGTCAAGGCGTTAAAAAGAGTGGACTTGCCAACATTTGGCAGCCCAACGATACCGCATTTAAAACCCATGATGTTACATCCAGAGAGTTAGGCCTGAACCTATCAGATTCAGGAGAGTGAAAAATGGAGCTGGCGGCAGGAGTCGAACCTGTGACCTGCTGATTACAAATCAGCTGCTCTACCAACTGAGCTACGCCAGCACAAACCAAAAGGAGCATCATTTAAGAAGAACGCGGGGCGGGCGACACTCAGCCGTTTTGTTCTCCTGACTATTGTAGAAAATTCATCCCCCCGTGGCAATCTCTCCACAAGGGCGTTCGGTCAAATCTACGTCCGGATAGCGCTGTTTTAGCCGATTCCATATCCGTTTGACCGCTCCTACCTCATCCCTGATCTTGAAATGGATGCTATAGCGCCTCTTGTTTAGAAAGCGAGAACGCAGCTCCGCGTTAAATCCCTTTTGCTCAATCTCTTGCCGTAGTTTTTCTGCATTCTCCTGCTGGAAGAACATACCCAGGGAAACTGCATTATTTAGCTCCCCACTTCTAAAAT
>JBNKTL010000118.1:0-711 GCA_050298055.1 Spirochaetota bacterium | reverse complement strand
CCTACAAGCAGTGGGAGGCTCCTTGAGAGCTGACCGCGTACCTTTTGTATAATGGGTCATCGACTTGGTCTCACGAGCAAGCTTAAGCCGATAGGTGTAGGCGCAGCGAAAGCGAGTCTTAATAGGGCGAATGAGTTCGTTGGATTAGACCCGAAACCGAGTGATCTATGCATGAGCAGGCTGAAGGTAAGGTAACACTTACTGGAGGGCCGAACCCACACCTGTTGAAAAAGGTCGGGATGAGTTGTGCCGAGTGGGGAAAGGCCAATCAAACTCGGAGATAGCTGGTTCTCCGCGAAATCTATTTAGGTAGAGCGTCGGACGAATGCTTCCAGGGGTAGAGCACTGGATGGGCTAGGGGTCCTACCAGATTACCAAACCTAACCAAACTCCGAATACTGGAATGTCTTATCCGGCAGGCACACGGCGGGTGCTAAGGTCCGTCGTGAAAAGGGAAACAGCCCTGACCGCCAATTAAGGTCCCCAAGTCGTGGCTAAGTGGGAAAGGATGTGAAAACCCCAAAACAACCAGGATGTTGGCTTAGAAGCAGCCATCATTTAAAGAAAGCGTAACAGCTCACTGGTCTAAATAAGGGTTTTTGCGCCGAAAATGTAACGGGGCTAAAGCCACGCACCGAAGTTGCGGGCGTCATATGACGCGGTAGCGGAGCGTTCCATAAGCCAGTGAAGGTGTACCGTGAGGTGCGCTGG
>JBNKTL010000117.1:0-715 GCA_050298055.1 Spirochaetota bacterium | reverse complement strand
GATCAGCTTTTTCACGATGGTATCGTCCACGCTTGTGCCCTGCCCGTCATTCACCAGCTCGTTCACAAGGGCCTGGTAGCCGGGGAAGGACCTCTGCCTTCTCTCCCCGGACCCCCTGTTAAAACCCGCGGCATATTCAAGGAGCTCCCAGTGCGCCTGTTCAATGTCCCTGAGCATCACCGTGTTGTCGTGGGCCCCGTTTGTTGTGGAGGTCTCCACATAGTCCATGAGGGCGTTCCTGTAATTGCTTCTCTCACTTCCGTAGTCGACGGCCATGACCCCCGTGGCCTCTTTCAGGGAGAAGACGTTGTCGTAGAAGTCAAACCTGGCGCTCGAATTGTATCCGCTGAAATCGGTAATGACCGTCTCCCCGCTTTTCAGTATGACGCTCTCATGGTTTATCACATAACTCTCACCCGTATCCGTCCCGTCGCTCCTGAGAAGATAGACCCTGCCGTTTGCTATTCGGGCCTTCACGGCGTTCCCGTCGGCGTCGGTCCTCTGCACTTCCCGTCTCAGGGAGGTCAGGGAGACCTGCTCACCGGTATCGGGGTCAGTTGCCGCGGTGTAATCATCATAGACATGCCCCAGGTCTTCTTCTTCCAGCAGGTAATCACCTCCCCTCAGGATCTCCTTCAGTTCCCCTATGCTTCTCACCCGGTCGAATTCGTAGAGGGCGTCGGTCTCTTTCTGGAGTTTGTTCTTCTTCTCATAG
>JBNKTL010000116.1:0-724 GCA_050298055.1 Spirochaetota bacterium | reverse complement strand
ACTCTATACGTCGGCTTTTTGCCTTAGCAGAGTCCTATGTTTTTAGTAAACAGTCGCTACCGCCATTTCTCTGCGACCCCCTTCGGCTCCACGTGCGAATCGCTTCACCTAATGGGGGCACACCTTCTCCCGAAGTTACGGTGTCATTTTGCCGAGTTCCTTAACCAGAGTTATCTCAATCGCCTGAGCATTTTCTGCCTACCCACCTGAGTTGGTTTGCGGTACGGTCTCCTGTTACCTGAAGCTTAGAGGCTTTTCTTGGAAGCATGGGATCAATCACTTTATGGGCTTAAAGCCCTCGTCATCACGTCTCAGCGTTGTACAGAAGAGCGGATTTACCTACTCCTCCCGCCTACTCGCTTAAACCGGGACGTCCATCACCCGGCTGACCTACCCTACTCCGTCCCCCCATCGCAGTAACAAGAGGTACAGGAATATTAACCTGTTTCCCATCAACTACGCCTTTCGGCCTCGCCTTAGGGGCCGACTAACCCTCCGCAGATTACCTTTACGGAGGAAACCTTGGGTTTTCGGCGTGCGGGTTTCTCACCCGCATTTGCGCTACTCATGTCAGCATAATCTCTTGTAGTTCCTCCAGCCGTCCTCGCGGTCGACCTTCAGCGGTTGCTACAATGCTCCCCTACCACTTGTACCTTAAGGTACAAATCCGCAGCTTCGGTGCTGTGCTTGAGCCCCGTTACATTTTCGGCGCGGGCCCACTTGA
>JBNKTL010000115.1:0-727 GCA_050298055.1 Spirochaetota bacterium | reverse complement strand
AGCTCAACCTCAAAGTCAGGTGTCGGCACATTGCTCTCTGGAATGAGTTGTGCCTTCCCACCAAAGCACTTTTCGATAATAAAAATAGCTGTAATCTCAAATTGAGCAGACCTAAAATCTCGATACCTTTCCCAAGCTGTGGCTGTATCAAGGCTTAGCGGTGCAGTCCAGGAGAGCTTTCGAAGGACTTCCTTTGCATTACCAAGCCGTTCGCGATTCGAAAGGAAATATTCAAACTCTGCCCAGAAAGGATACTCATCATTTGACACTCGATCTAATAGGAATGTCCGAGTTGGGCAAGGTGTGTTAGCAATAAACCTTTCAACTTTAGGATATAAAAAGCTAAATTCCTTCATAAGAAACTTCATAAAGATAACGTCGCTAATCAGCCGCGTGGCTTTTTGCGTCGGCTGAATTAGCTTTGTTATAAGAGGAGGGCTCTTCGCTT
This sequence comes from Spirochaetota bacterium, assembly GCA_050298055.1. GTDB lineage: Bacteria > Spirochaetota > UBA4802 > UBA4802 > UBA5550 > JBNKTL01. The sequence goes on along the minus strand of JBNKTL010000115.1, from coordinate 279 downwards.
ATCCCCTCCATCTGTCTTTTTAATTCAGACCATTTTATTGCATATTCATCACGAAATTTCATAGAGAAAGCTTTTTTGACAGATAATACACCATTGCCCATTAACAATGCGAGAATAATTGCGGAAATAAAAAATTGCCAAAGCTTTGATTTGTCCCAATAGGCGAATGCAAGGATTAAGCAAACCACTGCCAATGCTCCATAAAGGGTTGTTATAGCAAATGTGTATTTCCGTTTATGTGGAAGCAGCTTTCTCACTCTCAGTTCATACCATCTCGTC
>JBNKTL010000114.1:0-727 GCA_050298055.1 Spirochaetota bacterium | reverse complement strand
AATCCCGAGTTGCCATGGCTTACCCACTCTCGGAAGCAGGGCCATTGACATGCAGGCTTTCAGCTGGAAACGCTCGCTGAGCTCTGTCGGAAGGGGGTGGCCGTGACCCGGACCGAAAATCAGGGGGCCATCAGCCTTCAGCAAGATCCGAAGGTACTCGGCAACCTGAGGATCCATCGGTATCTCTCGCTTCATATGCCGGTCGCCGGCATATTCGGGCCTGTGACGCGCCATGGGAACATGCCACGCGCTCGCCTCGGGATCACAGGGGTGCATGAGAAAGGCCCGGTCACAATCGAAGATCGAAAGCACGATGTCGAGGACATCCTTCAACATTTTTTCGAGATCATCGCCAGCCTGAATGGCCCGGTTGAGCCTGTCCATGCTTTCAAAGAACTTGAGATTGGCCAGACGCTCGCGCTCGGCCTGTTTGCGTTCGGTGATGTCGCGCACCAAGCCCAGGTCGTAGCTTTGCCCCTCGTACTCAAAGTAGCTGGCGCTGATCTCCACCGGGAACATGCGGCCCTCCCTGGTCCTCAATTCTCTTTCGAAGGTGAGCGTGCCGTGTTGCTTGAGATCGTTCCAGTGGTTGAGCCAGCGTTGCATGGAGAATCCGGGATTGATATCGGGAAGGCGCATGCTGAGCAGTTCATCGCGGGTGTATCCCAAAAGCCGGCACGCCTCCTCGTTGACGTACTGAAAACAGGCATCCTCATCTAACATGGAG
>JBNKTL010000113.1:0-741 GCA_050298055.1 Spirochaetota bacterium | reverse complement strand
CAAGGGACCTCTTCGATGAGGAGACCCTGTCGAGGTTCATCCTGACGTACAACGACCTCTCCCAGGAACACGTAAAGCGTATCCTGAAGTCCCAGGCCAGGAAATATTCCGCCGCGGGGACAAAGGCCGGTTTCAGTATGGAAAGGATCCTGAAAAAACACAGGGACATTCAAAAATCCTTTGACAAAAACTGTGTGGTGATCATACCCTTTGCGGACAGGATAATGCTTAACCCGAAGCTCCATATCGTCACACGGAAGCAGGAGCAGTATCTGAGGCTTATCTACAACATAGCCTTTATCCGCCAGCACTCCCGGGAGAAAAGGAGAGAGGTTGATAAGAACGGCAGTGAGAGGACGTTTATTCATGCCGAGAGGGACGACGCGGCCACTGCCAATGAGATCATGAGGTATGTGTTCCGTTACGCGCTGTGCCATTTGACAAAACGCCAGCACGACGCGCACCAGGCCATTTTGATCTACTGCAGTGAGAAGGTAAAGGAGAAGCGGATCGGCCTTTATGAGTGTACCTTCTCACGGCGTGAGATACGGGAATACGCCAGCTGGGACCTCACAACGACCAGGAGGCTCTTTGACGAGCTTGAGAAGCTGGAATACATAAGAAAGGTCCGTGGTAACAAACGGGGCATGCAGTATCTCTACAAGCTTGTTCCCTTTGACCAGGTGAAGACCGGTGATGATGATCTGCATCTCCTGGACCCGGACAGCATTTAAAACTTAC
>JBNKTL010000112.1:0-747 GCA_050298055.1 Spirochaetota bacterium | reverse complement strand
CGTCGAGGTCCTTCAAGGCACTCTCCCTGTTTCTGGCCAGGGTTTTGGTCATGATGAAGGGAAAATTATTTGAGGGGCGGGGCGACGTCCATCGGATTAATACCATTGGCCGCCCAGGCGATGGCCTGATTCTGATTTAGCCGATTCAAACGCTCCATGTCGTTATCAGGAATTTCAAAATCAAATACATTTAGATTCTCCCGGATGCGCTCAGGTTTGCTGCTTTTCGTTAATACACAATAGCCGTGCTGCAGCCCCCACCTTAACAGCAATTTGGCTTCTGATACCTTAAGTTTTGTCGCAATGTCGCTGGTGACCATTTGGCACTCTTCTTTTATCTCGGCAAGAACGTCTCCCCCCTGTCCTTCTTCAACCCGCCAGGTTGAAAGGGGAGCAAGCGAGCTGTAAGCAATCGGTGCGATTGAATTCTCCTTCATGTACCGGGTCAAATCAAGCTGGGCGCAAATGGGATGAAATTCAACCTGGTTTGCCTCAGGTTTCGCCAGATCTGCATCCAGAATCTCTTTAAACCTCTCTTCATTGTAATTTGACACGCCGATATGCCTGGTCAGTCCTGATTTTTTCAGCTCTACAAGAGCGCTCCACTGCTCCAGTCTCAGTTCCGATAGCGGCGCATGGATAAGGTAAAGATCGACATAGTCAAGCTGGAGCTGTTTGAGCTGATGTTTCAGCGTTTCAATGGTCTGTTCGTAGGTTTTTTCGGGGGCGCCCCACTGTTTATATCCG
>JBNKTL010000111.1:505-752 GCA_050298055.1 Spirochaetota bacterium | reverse complement strand
CGACTCGAACCTCTGACCTCTCGCTTATCAGGCGAGTGCTCTAACCAGCTGAGCTACAGACCCGTGTAAGCTGTCAGCCGTGAGCTTTCAGCTTTCAGCCAAAAGTCCGTGACTGCTGCCAGCCGTATCGTGTGTGTCATGTTTTAAGGTGCATCAGGGTAGGGCGCTATCCCTACCCGCCAGCAGAAAGCTTCGCTTTCTGCCAACGCGCGCCCAGCGCGCGCCTTAACAACAGTTCAGTGACAGG
>JBNKTL010000111.1:0-495 GCA_050298055.1 Spirochaetota bacterium | reverse complement strand
GGGTAGGGCGCACCGCCGGAAGAAACCCCGTGGGTTTCTTCTTACGCGCGCACCGCGCGCGCCTTAACAACAGTTCAGTGACAGGAAACTCTACATGCGAGGTTAATGGGTTCGGTTTTTCATTAGCCGACCGCTCGCGCGATACGGCAAACCGATAGAAAGGAGGTGATCCAGCCGCACCTTCCGGTACAGCTACCTTGTTACGACTTCGTCCCAGTTACCAGCCCTGCCTTAGGCGGCTGTCTCCTTTCGGTTAACCCACCGACTTCAGGCATGACCAGCTCCCATGACGTGACGGGCGGTGTGTACAAGACCCGGGAACGTATTCACCGCAGTATAGCTGACCTGCGGTTACTAGCAACTCCGACTTCATGCAGGCGAGTTGCAGCCTGCAATCCGAACTGAGACCGGCTTTGTTGGATTGGCTCCCCCTCGCGGCTTGGCGACCCATTGTACCGGCCATTGTAGCGTGTGTGTAGCCCTGGACATAAAGGC
>JBNKTL010000110.1:0-759 GCA_050298055.1 Spirochaetota bacterium | reverse complement strand
GCATGCAAGCCTAGGCCACCGCGTCAGTGGGCCAGTGGTTCGGTGGAAGCAGATCGTGCCTGGCCTGGCTCAAGTAGGCCACACGGCACTGTGTCGCTGGGCTGTGAGCAGGAATCAGCCCGATGGCTTTGATTTCTTTTTTTAATTTCTGGTTTAGTTCAAATCTTTGCAAAGTTCAAAAATTTGTCTAGCATTCATTTGAACTGAAAAAAATATGAAACAAATTTCTATAGAATCCTTAACAACATATTTACATAGAGAAATTGACCTTATCATATTTTTCTCAATATTGTATTGTACAAAATTACATGAAGTAAAACTTTAAAGTATTTTTCTATAAATATATGTGCATGTTCATACTCTATATTTTTTGCATGCATGTTCATATCATGGTTAATAGCTCATACAAAAATTCTCATAATTAATTCCTGCTTAGAATAATTTCTAGGATTTAATCTCTGTTTCTGCAGTAAAGAATTTGTAGTAAATAAAATATGCTTAGAAAAATAATAATTCTTGATGTAGACATCGATTAGACTGTTTAGGACCTGTATAAAATCATAGAGCATGATTAGATGTATAGATCCTAGATTATTGAATTTTTAAGTTAGGATTAAATTGTTAAAATAATAAAAAGGCTAGGGGTAAAGTAGTAAATGGCTAGAAGAAGTTAGTATAGGTAAATTGTGCATCTTACCACCCTTTGCACTCCATGCATTGCATTGGTATTTATGGCTCATACGGGCATCTTTGCGATAG
>JBNKTL010000109.1:0-770 GCA_050298055.1 Spirochaetota bacterium | reverse complement strand
AAGTGGAGGACCGAACCCGGATCTGTTGAAAAAGGTTGGGATGACATGTGGGTAGGAGTGAAAGGCTAATCAAACTCGGAGATAGCTGGTACTCCTCGAAATGGTTTTAGGATCAGCCTCATATGATTTTTTGCGGAGGTAGAGCACTGATTAGGCTAGGGCCCTTCACCGGGTACCAAACTTAGTTAAACTCCGAATGCCGTAAAACAAAATATGGGAGTGAGACTGCGGGTGATAAGATTCGTGGTCAAAAGGGAAAGAGCCCAGACCGTCAGCTAAGGTCCCTAAACTATGCTAAGTGGAAAAGGAAGTACGATTGCCCAGACAGCCAGGAGGTTGGCTTAGAAGCAGCCACTCCTTTAAAGAGTGCGTAATAGCTCACTGGTCGAGTAGTCGTGCGCCGACAATGTAACGGGGCTAAGCATAGTACCGAAGCTACGGATCAATACTTTTAGTATTGGTGGTAGAGGAGCGTTCCGTAGGCCGATGAAGGTGTACTGTAAGGTATGCTGGAGGTATCGGAAGTGAGAATGCAGGCATGAGTAACGAAAAGGCAGGTGAGATCCCTGCCCGCCGAAAACCTAAGGTTTCCTGGGTAAAGGTAATCTTCCCAGGGTTAGTCGGCCCCTAAGGCGAGGCTGAAAAGCGTAGTCGATGGGAAACTGGTTAATATTCCAGTACTTCTGTCAATTTCGATGGGATGACGCATTAGGTGAAGCGCAGCCCGGCGACGGTCGTCCGGGTTTAAGCAGTAAGTTGATGATAGGAGT
>JBNKTL010000108.1:0-776 GCA_050298055.1 Spirochaetota bacterium | reverse complement strand
GGAAGGCTCAGACAGCCAGGATGTTGGCTTAGAAGCAGCCATCATTTAAAGAAAGCGTAATAGCTCACTAGTCGAGTCGGCCTGCGCGGAAGATGTAACGGGGCTAAGCAATATACCGAAGCTGCGGCAATGCGATTTATCGTATTGGGTAGGGGAGCGTTCTGTAAGCCGTTGAAGGTGAACTGTGAGGTTTGCTGGAGGTATCAGAAGTGCGAATGCTGACATGAGTAACGACAATGCGGGTGAAAAACCCGCACGCCGGAAGACCAAGGTTTCCTGTCCCATGCTAATCAGGGCAGGGTAAGTCGGCCCCTAAGGCGAGGCAGAAATGCGTAGTCGATGGGAAACGGGTTAATATTCCCGTACTTGTATAATCAGTGATGGAGGGACGGAGAAGGCTAGGCAAGCTTGGCGTTGGTTGTCCAAGTGAAAGCGAGTAGGCTGAGAACTTAGGTAAATCCGGGTTCTTAAGGCTGAGACGCGAGACGAGCTCCCAAGGGAGTGAAGTTGTTGATGCCCTGCTTCCAGGAAAAGCTTCTAAACTTATGATTATATGAACCGTACCCCAAACCGACACAGGTGGTCAGGTAGAGAATACTAAGGCGCTTGAGAGAACTCGGGTGAAGGAACTCGGCAAAATTGTACCGTAACTTCGGGAGAAGGTACGCCCCTGTTTGTGAAGGCCTTGCGCCGTAAGCAGATGGGGGTCGCAGTGACCAGGTGGCTGGGACTGTTTATTAAAAACACAGCACTCTGCAAACACGAAAGTGGACGTA
>JBNKTL010000107.1:0-782 GCA_050298055.1 Spirochaetota bacterium | reverse complement strand
TGCATAATATACCTCTATAATAATTGTATTTTTTTCATATTTCCAACAAGCGACCCATTTATATGATAAATGACAATGATATAGGTCATCATTTAATTTACTATAATTAGGCCATTCTGATCGGAATGGCCCTTTTTCATGTAAATCCTTAACAAGAAGGGTCATTTTTTCTTGTACATTTTTAGGCAATTTATCAATACTTTTAAGTACGCTTTTTCTCACTATTACTTTGTACATAAGTTAAGGTAGTCAAATATAGACTACAAGTCAAGCAAAAAATTACCTTCTTTAAGTCGGCCAGGACGGCCGGCCGAAAGTTTGTTGTCATTGCGACTAACGTCAAAGATTAACCGACGTTGCCATGATTCAATAATTTACTTAAAAGAAACTGGTTCATTTTGCAACAAGTTTTTGGAAAGCAACAATGGGCAATGTGCCGAAGGCCGAGCACCACAGGCGCGGCCTTTTGCGCCGAGGAGCGGAGCGGTTAAGCTTAGTTAGTCGTCGTAAATTCAAATGCGTAGAAAATATTATAATAACTCTTTATAACTCTTCTTTAATCAACTTCAATTAGCAGATAATGACCACATTAGTTGATAAAGCATTATCTAACTCTAAAAACCCAAAATTTAATAACTCTTGATTGATTTTCTTTTTCTTGTTTATGCGGACAATAATAGTTTTTACTCAGAATAATTGTTTGAAGGTACAACCCGAAGACATCGGTAACGAAAATGTCTCGACACATCGGTAACACTCTATAGAGCTTTTCGTACCTTTAT
>JBNKTL010000106.1:0-805 GCA_050298055.1 Spirochaetota bacterium | reverse complement strand
GAATGGCCCCTGACGTGATTATAGCCACTGATCCATTCGGCAAGGCCGCGTCTCAAGGCCAAGCCGTTTTCAAAAAAGTGCAGATAAAGATACTGATACTTGATGGTCCACCATAACCGCTCAATGAATATGTTGTCCTGGCAGCGGCCGCGACCATCCATGCTGATCTTAACTTGGTGTTCTTTGAGAGCTCCGGTAAAATCCTTACTGGTAAACTGACTGCCCTGATCGGTATTGAAAATGTCAGGCAGTCCATACCGACTCAGGGCCTCTTGTAGCGCTTCGACACAAAAGTCCGACTCCATGGTATTGGATACCCGCCAAGACAGGATTTTACGGCTGTACCAGTCCATGACGACGACAAGGTACATAAAACCGCGGCTCATGGGTATATATGTTATATCCGCCGCCCAGACCTGATTGGGCTGCGTGATGGATAGATCCTTCAGTAGATAAGCATAGACCTTATGGCCAGGATGGCGGCGGGTGGTGCGCGGTTTAGGATAGAGCGCCTCGATGCCCATCAGCCTCATCAGGCGCTGGATGCGCTTGCGATTGACCCTGATACCCTGGCGCCTCAGTTGGCGCCGGATCGAACGGCTACCCCGACTGGGATCATCGGTGTAAAGCTCGTCGATTCTTCGCATTAGATCCAGATCCTCTGGTTTCATGGGCTTTGGTTTATAGTAGTACGATGAACGGCTGATACTCATAACCTCACATTGGCGACGTATGCTCAGTTCATTACAAAAAGGGTCAAGCAGCTGGGCGCGCTGCTTTTTGGTCAAGAGCCGAGCTTGCGTGA
>JBNKTL010000105.1:0-842 GCA_050298055.1 Spirochaetota bacterium | reverse complement strand
CCGAGAATGGGCTAACTATATACATCCCGCTTTCTTTATCTTTGCGGAGTAATTTTAAAATACTTTTTAATTTACGCAAAATTAATTTTATTGCGTGCTTGTCTTTTCTTAGAGAGGGTATTCTCATACCAAGTGAATTTATAAACAGGACTTTTGTATGTAAAGTAAGCTGTGTCATTATCCGTACAACCATAAGTCCCCTGTTGTGATACCACCAGTCAGAACCGGAGAAACAGACTATTGGGGGAAGACTATCGTTTATATTTCTTGTATTCATTTAATTGCTCTCGTAAATAATTTTTAAGAGTAAAAACCGGATATTTTTCATGACGCAGTGAACGGAACACACTGCTTAAAGAGATTGGATTTTAAATTATTACAAATGCTTACTATGACAAGTCTTTTACAGATATTTAATAAAATTTTGTTTCTATTGATTAAACGGCTAAAAATATACATATTTAATAAAATATCAACAATGTGTCCCAACTGATTTCAGTTGCCGGGCACATCAGTTGTCTTTTTACCATGTCAGTTTTTATCCATTGTTGAAAAATATTTAAAATTTTTATACTAACATTTGCAGTAATCCTGAAAAATCAAGGAATAATAAATTTAACTTGATATTTTATAATAACAGGTAAAAGTTGATATAGTTATGTCAATGTTTTCATTTTTCTTTTCATAAATAGTCAGTAATTTTGATAGCCTGAGTGCAATTCTGTAAATACTTAGAAAAATAAGAATGAAATTCTTACGGAGTTCAGTGCAGTTTTCTTTTATCGGAACAGTATTTTAAAATATGTCATTTTGATGTGTGGAAATATATTAAACTTCTTTTC
>JBNKTL010000104.1:0-903 GCA_050298055.1 Spirochaetota bacterium | reverse complement strand
GGAGAACCAGCTATCACCGAGTTTGTTTGGCCTTTCACCCCTATCCACAGGTCATCCCCCCAGTTTTCAACCTAGGTGGGTTCGGGCCTCCACGAGGTCTTACCCTCGCTTCACCCTGCCCATGGATAGCTCACTCGGCTTCGGGTCTACCCCTGCCTACTCGTCGCCCTGTTCAGACTCGCTTTCGCTCCGGCTCCCGCACACTGCGTTAACCTCGCAGGCAATGGTAACTCGCCGGCTCATTATGCAATAGGCACGCCATAGCCGTGTGTCATAAATGACACCCAGCGCTGACAGCTTGTACACATACGGTTTCAGGTTCTCTTTCACTCCCTGTAACGGGGGTTCTTTTCACCTTTCCCTCACGGTACTGGTTCACTATCGGTCGCGTTGACGTATTTAGCCTTGGAAGGTGGGCCTCCCAGCTTCCCACAAGCCACCCCGTAGCCCGTGGTACTCGGGGTCAATCACCACATCAACCTGCCAGGTGCGACTACGGGACTCTCACCCCCTGTGGTGCGCCGTTCCAGGACGCTTCGTCTCCCCACCAGCCTGCTGCGTGACCGCCGTATCGGCCACCGCGATTGCCCCACAACCCGGCATATGCATCGGACACGGCCTGTACCACATATCCCGTTTAGGCTCTTCCCCTTTCGCTCGCCGCTACTCCGGGAATCTCGCTTGATTTCTCTTCCTCCGGGTACTGAGATGGTTCAGTTCCCCGGGTTCGCCTCGCCACCCTACTCATTTCAGATGACGATGCCTGCCCATGACGGCAGGCGGGTTTCCCCATTCGGACATCCCTGGCTCTGTGCCTGTTTACGACTCCCCAGGGCTTTTCGCAGTTGACCACGTCCTTCTTCGCCGCAAAGCGCCAAGGCATCCACCGTATGCTCTTCTTTC
>JBNKTL010000103.1:0-908 GCA_050298055.1 Spirochaetota bacterium | reverse complement strand
GCCGCCGAGTTTGAAATGAGCGTTGACCTGGTCCGGAACGACCTGGCTTTCATCTACAAGACCCTGGATAAACTGCAGGATGAAAGGTTCAGGGAGAAAGCGGGTTTAGGTGAGAAGAACATTTACACAGTCACTCCCGATGATATTTCAAAGGCCATAGAGACAGCCCGCTCCCGGGACATCTTAGATGAGCTTTTGATAAAGGACACGGAGAGGACAGGGTTCATGGATGAGGACATCAATAAAAAGCTCTTCTATATCTCGGCCACGTCACGGCTTACGGGAAAGCCGGTCTCTGTCCTTGACATATCTCCCTCGGGGACCGGCAAGAGCTTCTGTATGTCCAGCATACTGGAGCTGGTGCCCCCTGACGAGGCTGACATCAACTCACGGTTAACACCCAAGACCCTCTACTACAAGAACGAGGAGGATATCCGGGGGAAGGTCCTTGCCATCGAGGAGCTGGTGGGCATCGAGGAGGCCCTTGATTCGATCCGTATGATCGTCTCAGCTGAAATGCTCTCCACAAGCGGGACGGAAAAGGACCCCCGTACCGGGATGATGCGTTCTGTAAAGTTTATGATCAATGCCTCCATCCCTGTTGTCTCCGGAGGCACAAGGGACCTTTTTGACGAAGAGACACTGTCAAGGTTCATCCTGACCTACAACGACCTCTCCCAGGAACACGTGAAGCGTATCCTGAAGGCCCAGGCAAGGAAGTATTCCGCCGCGGGGACAAAGGCCGGTTTCAGTATGGAAAGGATTTTGAAAAAGCACCGGGACATTCAAAAATCCTTTGACAAAAACTGCGTGGTGATCATACCCTTTGCTGACAGGATAATGCTTAACCCGAAGCTCCATATCGTCACACGGAAGCAGGAGCAGTATCTGAGGCTTATCTACAACAT
>JBNKTL010000102.1:0-923 GCA_050298055.1 Spirochaetota bacterium | reverse complement strand
GCTTGTAATAAAGGTAACCGGGGTTGAGGCAGCGGGCATATGAGCCATAACGGAGATTCCCGTTGATTGGTTGTCCGATGTGTCCACAGCTTTGACGGTATATATATAGTTTTTATCCGTAGAAAGTCCGCTTAGGGTTACACTACCAGTGCCTTTAGTCACCGAAACGGTTACGATATCCGCAGGCTCTACGCTGATCTCCAGATGATCCAGGTCGGTGTCGGCGGGATCGCTCCAGGTGAGAGAGATGCTCCCTCCACCGATGGTGGTTATGGCAAAGCTTGATGCCTCACCGGGAGGGCTTGTATCGGCGGGAAGGGTTTTATCTTTATCCGAACCTCCCCCCATATCGCAGGATGATAGACAGAGGGGGATCATCAGGATCAGACCCAGCTGAAGGATTTTTAAAGATATCCCTTTGAATGCTTTCATGTTCATGTTATAACCTCTGAGTTTATATCAAAGTTTTCCTCTTATCCCCCCTTCTCCTATCCTGTTAATCCCTACATCTGGGACTTTAAGCAGGAGGCTTTAGTGTCGAGCGTCGACACGATGTCAAATAAACGCTCGACTGAAGGGGGATAGGGGGCCAACACTTTTTTGCACCTCCTGTGCAGTGTTGGCATCAACCTCATCCTGAGAACGGGATGAGGGCACTTCTGTATAAAAGCTTATAGAAGTTTCCCCTATTGCAAGTAGGGGAAACCACCGTTAACCGTACTGTCGATAGCCCAGGTGTTTGTGAAGTCCCACCCCGAAAAATTCCCCTGTACAGTCAGGTCGATGTCGCCGGTGGCATATGCGTCTGTCTGCCCGGAAAGGGTTGAGTTAAAATAGATATTGGTGAAGGTGGGGCTTCCTGCAACCAGACCCACAAAACCGCCGGTATTGGATGAGCCGCTAACGGCGCCGCCGGAGTAACA
>JBNKTL010000101.1:235-1011 GCA_050298055.1 Spirochaetota bacterium | reverse complement strand
CCCCAAACTGGCAGTTTTCGGTAAAACCGTAGGCTAACACCTTTGGATTTCGAGCAAAAATGTTAAATTTTTCAAAACCCATAAAAATTGAAAGATGGGACCGTTATAGATAACCGATTTACAATACGGGGGTCCCGACCAAGAAATACAGAGTTTCGATCAGTTTTTGCCCCCAAACTGGCAGTTTTCGGTAAAACCGTAGGCTAACACCTTTGGATTTCGAGCAAAAATGTTAAATTTTTCAAAAGCCGTAAAAATTGAAAGATGGGACCGTTACAGATAACCAATTTACAATACGGGGGTCCTGACCATGAAATACAGAGTTTCGATCAGTTTTTGCCCCAAACTGGCAGTTTTCGGTAAAACCGTAGGCTAACACCTTTGGATTTCGAGCAAAAATGTTAAATTTTTCAAAACCCATAAAAATTGAAAGATGGGACCGTTATAGATAACCGATTTACAATACGGGGGTCGCGACCAAGAAATACAGAGTTTCGATCGGTTTTTGCCCCCAAACTGGCAATTTTCGGTAAAACCGTAGGCTAACACCTTTGGATTTCGAGCAAAAATGTTAAATTTTTCAAAAGCCGTAAAAATTGAAAGATGGGAGCGTTATAGATATCCAATTTATAATACGGGGGTCGCGACCAAGAAATACAGAGTTTCGATCGGTTTTTGCCCCCAAACTGGCAATTTTCGGTAAAACCGTAGGCTAACACCTTTGGATTTCGAGCAAAAATGTTAAATTTTTCAAAAGCCGTAAAAATTGAAAGATG
>JBNKTL010000101.1:0-138 GCA_050298055.1 Spirochaetota bacterium | reverse complement strand
GCCCCCAAACTGGCAATTTTCGGTAAAACCGTAGGCTAACACCTTTGGATTTCGAGCAAAAATGTTAAATTTTTCAAAAGCCGTAAAAATTGAAAGATGGGAGCGTTATAGATAACTGATTCACAATACGGGGGTCGC
>JBNKTL010000100.1:0-1126 GCA_050298055.1 Spirochaetota bacterium | reverse complement strand
CCCTCCTTCGCTCCCATCCGGTAGTACAGGAATATTAACCTGTTGTCCATCACCTACGCCTCGCGGCCTCGGCTAAGGCCCGACTAACCCGACGCGGACTGACCTTCCGTCGGAAACCTTAGACTTACGGTGAACATGGTTCTCACATGTTTTACGCTACTCATGCCAGCATTCTCACTTCCGGTCGCTCCACGCTGCCTTGCCAGCTTCCGCTTCACTGCTCCCGGAACGCTCCCCTACTACTGTTTAGCTAGTAAACAATCCCTGGCTTCGGTACATGACTTAAGCCCCGTTACATTATCCGCGCAAGAGCGTTTGACCAGTGAGCTGTTACGCACTCTTTAAAGGGTGGCTGCTTCTAAGCCAACCTCCTGGCTGTCTAAACACTCTCACCTCGTTTTCCACTTAGCCATGATTTAAGGACCTTAGCCGGGGGTCTGGGTTCTTTCCCTCTCGACGATGAAACTCATCTCACACCGTCCGACTGCCGCGCTCTGGAGTGTAGGCATTCAGAGTTTGGTTGGGTTTGGTAACCGTGAGGCCCCTAGCCCATCCAGTGCTTTACCTCCCACACTAAACGCGCGACGCTAGCCCTAAAGCTATTTCGGGGAGAACAAGCTATCTCCAGGTTCGTTTGGCATATCACCTCTACCCACAGGTCATCCCTCAACTTTGCAACGTTGAAAGGTTCGGTCCTCCACGAAGGGTTAGCTTCGCTTCAACCTGCCCATGGGTAGCTCACCTGGTTTCGTGTCTAATCCCTGCCACAAATTCGCCCTATTCAGACTCGCTTTCGCTTCGGCTCCGGCTGTCCCTGCCTTAACCTTGCCACACCAATGAACTCGCCGGCTCATTCTCCAAAAGGCACGCGGTCAGGGTGACAGACCTTAGTCTGCCCTACCCCTCCCACCGGCTGTCGGCGTACGGTTTCAGGTTCTCTTTCACTCCCCTCACCGGGGTTCTTTTCACCTTTCCCTCACGGTACTGGTCCGCTATCGGTTGACAAGAGTATTTAGCCTTGGAGAGTGGTCTCCCCTGCTTCCCACAGGATTAGCGTGCCCCGTGGTACTCTGGCTCTCCTGCCCGTGCTTTTCTGCCTTCGCCTACGGGACTTTCACCCTCTTCG
>JBNKTL010000099.1:0-1180 GCA_050298055.1 Spirochaetota bacterium | reverse complement strand
GGACTGGTAATGTTTGTCATCCTTTATTATGACGTCAATGAAAAGCGATGCGCAAAGATGCTGAAAACATGCAGGAAATATCTCATCTGGGTCCAGAACTCTGTATTCGAGGGGGAGATATCATCGGCCAATTACGAGAAGATGATTCACGAACTGAAAAAAATAATGATCGATGAAGACGGTGACTCCCTTATCTGCTACCGGTTCAGGACAACAAAGTACACGGACCGTAAGGCATACGGTGCGGATAAAAAGGAGGACGTGAGCTTTATTTAATCCTGTCGACCCTGAATAGTGCAAAAATAACGGCCTTTCGACAGATTTTTTCCCCGTTTTTACCGGGAATTACGCGATTTTGTTCTTTGAAAACAATAAATACTTGATTATAAATGAATATCCTATATTTTTTTGCCGGAAAATTCGTGGTTTTTACTCTACCTATGAGGAATTGAAACAATGTTTATGGATTTAGGGAATGTGATCAAATTTCAGGTTTTTACTCTACCTATGAGGAATTGAAACAGAATAATAAAAGTGTAACATGTGTAACAAAAACAGGTTTTTACTCTACCTATGAGGAATTGAAACAGAGCCTTTGCGCTTTCCGTTGCCGTTTTTTCTGTTGGTTTTTACTCTACCTATGAGGAATTGAAACTTGCTCCTTAATATGTTATTCCCCAGTAAACACCGAGTTTTTACTCTACCTATGAGGAATTGAAACCAAGATGAGCATAATACGGATCCTTTTCCTTTTGATAGTTTTTACTCTACCTATGAGGAATTGAAACTCATCAACCACCTTGTTAAACCATTCCCTTTGCTTTGTTTTTACTCTACCTATGAGGAATTGAAACTTGTCTTTATAAATATTATCCTGAGGTTACCGTTTTCGTTTTTACTCTACCTATGAGGAATTGAAACATTCTTGAACCTTCTGGAGGCATTTAATCCCCGTGTAAGTTTTTACTCTACCTATGAGGAATTGAAACAGTAGCATATTGCAGATGGTTAAAAGCAAAGGAAAAAGTTTTTACTCTACCTATGAGGAATTGAAACACGTGTTTCATCTCTCCCCCTCGTTTCTTCCCCTATTGTTTTTACTCTACCTATGAGGAATTGAAACCAATCATTATACCACATACAATCAGTCGTGTATGCAGTTTTTACTCTACCTATGAGG
>JBNKTL010000098.1:900-1208 GCA_050298055.1 Spirochaetota bacterium | reverse complement strand
GAACCCCTGTGAGGGGAGTGAAATAGAACCTGAAACCGTGTACGTACAAGCAGTAGGAGCAGGCTTGTCCTGTGACTGCGTACCTTTTGTATAATGGGTCAGCGACTTATATTCAGTGGCAAGGTTAACCGTTTAGGGGAGCCGTAGGGAAACCGAGTCTTAACTGGGCGTTTAGTCTCTGGATATAGACCCGAAACCGAGTGATCTAGCCATGGGCAGGTTGAAGGTTGAGTAACATCAACTGGAGGACCGAACCGACTAATGTTGAAAAATTAGCGGATGACTTGTGGCTAGGGGTGAAAGGCCAA
>JBNKTL010000098.1:0-890 GCA_050298055.1 Spirochaetota bacterium | reverse complement strand
GATAGCTGGTTCTCCCCGAAAGCTATTTAGGTAGCGCCTCGGACGAATACTACTGGGGGTAGAGCACTGTTAAGGCTAGGGGGTCATCCCGACTTACCAACCCTTTGCAAACTCCGAATACCAGTAAGTACTATCCGGGAGACACACGGCGGGTGCTAACGTCCGTCGTGGAGAGGGAAACAACCCAGACCGCCAGCTAAGGTCCCAAAGTTATAGCTAAGTGGGAAACGATGTGGGAAGGCTCAGACAGCCAGGATGTTGGCTTAGAAGCAGCCATCATTTAAAGAAAGCGTAATAGCTCACTGGTCGAGTCGGCCTGCGCGGAAGATTTAACGGGGCTAAGCTATACACCGAAGCTGCGGCAATGCAATTTATTGTATTGGGTAGGGGAGCGTTCTGTAAGCGGTTGAAGGTGTGTGGTAACGCATGCTGGACGTATCAGAAGTGCGAATGCTGACATGAGTAACGATAAAGGGGGTGAAAAACCTCCTCGCCGGAAGACCAAGGGTTCCTGTCCAACGTTAATCGGGGCAGGGTAAGTCGACCCCTAAGGCGAGGCCGAAAGGCGTAGTCGATGGGAAACGGGTTAATATTCCCGTACTTCTTACTATTGCGATGGGGGGACGGAGAAGGCTAGGTGGGCCTGGCGACGGTTGTCCAGGTTCAAGTGCGTAGGCTTGAGAGTTAGGTAAATCCGGCTCTCTTTAAGGCTGAGACACGACGTCGAGCTGCTACGGCAGTGAAGTCATTGATGCCATGCTTCCAGGAAAAGCCTCTAAGCTTCAGATTGTAAGGAATCGTACCCCAAACCGACACAGGTGGTCGGGTAGAGAATACCAAGGCGCTTGAGAGAACTCGGGTGAAGGAACTAGGCAAAATGGTACCGTAAC
>JBNKTL010000097.1:0-1276 GCA_050298055.1 Spirochaetota bacterium | reverse complement strand
CCCCTGTATAGACCGGGTAGATGGGTAACAGTTGTTCGGACACATAGGTAACATATATATTTGGTATATCATTTCACGAAGGGAGAAAAGATATGCCATGGAAAGAGGTTTCTGTTGTGTCTTTAAGAAAGGAATTTGTTATGTTAGCAGTAAAAGATGACTCAAATATAAGTATTTTATGCAAAAGATTTGGGATAAGTCGCAAGACGGGCTATAAGTGGATAAGCAGGTATAATGAAGATGGGCATGCTGGGCTACATAATAAATCCAAAAGACCTGATTATTCACCTAAGAGAACACCAGAGTATATGGAAAAAGCAATCCTGTCAGTAAGAGATGATCATCCAGCCTGGGGTGGTCGTAAAATAAGACGACGCTTATTAAATCTTGGTTTTAAGAATGTTCCAGCAGGAAGTACTATTAGTGAAATATTAAAAAGAAACAATAAAATTGATGATAATGAATCACAAAAACATAAAGCATGGATTAGGTTTGAAGCTGAACATCCGAATGATCTGTGGCAAATGGATTTCAAGGGATGGTTTAAAATAAAAAAAGGGACATGCCATCCACTAACAGTATTAGATGACAATTCCAGGTTTTCTCTTGGTATAGAAGGATGTGAAAATGAGCGTGCACAAACTGTTCAGGGATGTTTAATAAAAATATTTCGTAGATATGGTATGCCAAAAGCTATATTGTGTGATAATGGGCCACCTTTCGGAGCTGCCACCTTTTCGCCCTATACATCTCTTGGGGTATGGTTAATACGTTTGGGAATAAAAATAATTCATGGGCGCCCCTTGCATCCACAAACACAAGGTAAAGATGAGAGATTTCACAGGACATTGAAAGCTGAATTATTAAATTATTTAGATTTGGAATCATCAGATTTACAAAAAATCCAGACTGAATTTAACAGTTGGAGATATATATATAATAATGAGCGACCTCATGAATCGCTTGATATGAAAGTACCTGTGGATATTTATAGAGAAAGTAAAAGATGCTTCCCTGAGACTTTGTCGCAAATTGAATATGGTCCAGATGATATAGTCTTCAAAGTTAAAGATGGTGGCAGACTCTATTTTAACGGAAAACAATTTAGAGTTGGCAAGGCTTTTATTGGAGAAATTGTTGCTGTTCGGCCAACATTAAATGATAATGTTGTTGAAGTATTTTATTGCAATCAAATGATTAAAAGGATCGATTTAAGGATAATGAAAGTGTAACCCATGTCTCCGAACATGTGTAACCTATGTTTCCGGTCTATACA
>JBNKTL010000096.1:0-1414 GCA_050298055.1 Spirochaetota bacterium | reverse complement strand
GCACTGGATGGGTAATGGGGCCCCACAGGCTTACTGATCCTAACCAAACTCCGAATACCGGGAAGTACTAGTTGGCAGACACACGGCGGGTGCTAACGTCCGTCGTGGAGAGGGAAACAACCCTGACCTACAGCTAAGGCCCCTAATTCATGGCTAAGTGGGAAAGCAGGTGGGACGACCAAAACAACCAGGAGGTTGGCTTAGAAGCAGCCATCCTTTAAAGATAGCGTAACAGCTCACTGGTCTAAATAAGTTGTCCTGCGGCGAAGATGTATCGGGGCTCAAGCCATGAGCCGAAGCTTAGGATGCACGTAGTGCATGGTAGCGGAGCGTAGTGTGACATAGTTCCTATCCTCTTTAGCGTTCTTCGGAACGCCTTGGAGGATCATGGAGCTTTCTGTGAAGCCGGCCTGTGAGGGATCCGGTGGAGAGATCACTAGTGAGAATGATGACATGAGTAGCGACAAACAGGGTGAGAGACCCTGTCGCCGAAAGTCCAAGGGTTCCTGCTTAAAGCTAATCTGAGCAGGGTAAGCCGGCCCCTAAGGCGAGGCCGAAAGGCGTAGTCGATGGGAACCAGGTTAATATTCCTGGGCCAGGAGGATGTGACGGATCTCGAAGGTTGTTCCCTCTTATTGGATTGAGGGGGCCGCTTAGAGGTTCCTGGAAATAGCCCTCCATGAGATCGTACCCTAAACCGACACAGGTGGACTGGTAGAGAATACCAAGGCGCTTGAGAGAACGATGTTGAAGGAACTCGGCAAAATACCTCCGTAAGTTCGCGAGAAGGAGGCCCAGTTTCTAGGCAACTAGTGGCTGGGGGCACAAACCAGGGGGTGGCGACTGTTTACTAAAAACACAGGGCTCTGCGAAGTCGCAAGACGACGTATAGGGTCTGACGCCTGCCCGGTGCCGGAAGGTTAAAAGGAGATGTGAGAGCGTCGAATTGAAGCCCCGGTAAACGGCGGCCGTAACTATAACGGTCCTAAGGTAGCGAAATTCCTTGTCGGGTAAGTTCCGACCTGCACGAATGGCGTAATGATGGCCACACTGTCTCCACCAGAGACTCAGTGAAATTGAAATCGCTGTTAAGATGCAGCGTACCCGCGGCTAGACGGAAAGACCCCGTGAACCTTTACTACAGCTTGGCACTGAACATTGAGCCTACTTGTGTAGGATAGGTGGGAGGCTTTGAAACCGGGACGCCAGTTCTGTGGAGCCGACCTTGAAATACCACCCTGGTATGTTTGATGTTCTAACTTAGCCCCGTTATCCGGGGTGAGGACAGTGCCTGGTGGGTAGTTTGACTGGGGCGGTCTCCTCCCAAAGAGTAACGGAGGAGCACGAAGGTGGGCTAATCACGGTTGGACATCGTGAGGTTAGTGCAATGGCATAAGCCCGCTTAACTGCGAGA
>JBNKTL010000095.1:0-1603 GCA_050298055.1 Spirochaetota bacterium | reverse complement strand
ATTGCTCACATTCCAGGAACTCAGATCCTGATTAAAAGAATCTGCAGAATAAAACATAAAAGTCATATCAGTAACACTGCTCACAATCCAGGAGCCTATATTTTGATTAAAGGAATCAGCGCCACTAAACATATAACTCATGTCTGTGACGTTGCTTACATTCCAGGAACTAATGTCCTGATTAAAATCAGCTGCAAATGAAAACATAGAGTTCATATCAGTTACACTGTTCACAACCCAGGAACCGATGTTCTGATTAAAAGAATCAGCATTATCAAACATACCACTCATATCAGTGACATTGCTCACATTCCAGGAACTGATGTTTCCATTAAAAGAATCGGCAGCAGCAAACATCACACTCATATTTGTAACACTGCCCACATCCCAGGAACTGATGTTTCCATTAAAAGAATCAGCATTATCAAACATACCACCCATATCAGTGACATTACTCACATTCCAGGAATTCAGGTCCTGATTAAATGAATCGGCAGCAGCAAACATCGCACTCATGTCTGTGACACTGCTCACATTCCAGGAATTGATATCTTGATTAAAAGAAGTAGCAGAAGAAAACATTGATGACATATTTGTAACACTGCTCACATCCCAGGAACTAATGTCCTGATTAAATGAACTGGCTCCCATAAACATTTGTGACATATTCGTAACACTGCTCACATCCCAGGAACCGATGTCTCCATTAAAAGATGAGGCGTCTGCAAACATACCATACATATTTGTAACACCACTAACATCCCAGGTGCTGACAACTCCATTAAATGAAGCTGCGTATGAAAACATATACATCATATTTGTGACATTGCTCACATCCCAGGAGCCAATGTCACCATTAAAAGATGAGGCGTCTGCAAACATATAGCTCATATCCGTGACATTTGAAAGGTCAGGTGTATCTGTGGCATTATAAGTAAGATTAAGACATCCTTCAAAGGCCATAGACATGCTTTCCCACTTTATGCCCCCCCACTGCTCAATGGTAAGTATTTTTTCTCTATCTCCGGTATAATGAAAGTAAATAGTCGGAAAAGTTCCGGATATTTCCACAGTATATGTTCCCGGATTGGCATAAGTATGAGTACCTTCTCCGGTAATTCCAGAATCGGAACTTCCATCCCCCCAGTCAACGGTATAATTATATGTTTTATAACTATTTACCGGTATGGTTATCTGGTTACTTCCCGATGTACCGGGATTGTCTGTTTTCCATGTTGTAATAAAAGGCGTCTGATTTGCTGGATTATCATTGCCACCGCCACCACCGCCGCCACAATTTACCAATAATGCAACGGTAAACATTACTAAAAGTAATTTTAGAT
Organism: Spirochaetota bacterium; assembly: GCA_050298055.1. Classification (GTDB taxonomy): domain Bacteria; phylum Spirochaetota; class UBA4802; order UBA4802; family UBA5550; genus JBNKTL01. Next base: position 260 of record JBNKTL010000095.1, on the reverse strand, counting down.
TTTTTCTCATTTATATCCCCCTAAAATATAATTTTCACTTTTTACGGATTGTTATCAAAACTTTCCGGAAACAAGTGATTTGTTCTCTCAATAATTAAGATTACGTACTAAAATGAATTAACCACACACATCTTGATCCACTCACCCCCCCCCGCAAAAACCAACACCACCCAAAAACCCACTCCCCCGCACCCGCTGCTTCGCATAATTGACGGCAAGCGTTCGCTTCGCACATTGCCGCCTTCTTCACTGATAAAAAA
>JBNKTL010000094.1:0-1640 GCA_050298055.1 Spirochaetota bacterium | reverse complement strand
TGCCTAGGCGGTAGAAGGCGATGAAGGACGTGGCAATCTGCGATAAGCTTCGGGGAGCTGATAAACGAGCTTTGATCCGGAGATCTCCGAATGGGAAAACCCACCTGTCATAAGGCAGGTATCTTGCACTGAATACATAGGTGTAAGAGGCGAACCCGGAGAACTGAAACATCTAAGTACCCGGAGGAAAAGAAATCAACCGAGATTCCCTTAGTAGCGGCGAGCGAACGGGGACCAGCCCTAAAGTGCATATAGATCTAAAAGAACAGTCTGGAAAGTCTGGCCATAGTGGGTGATAGCCCCGTATTTGAAAGGTCTATGTGTATTATTCGAGTAGGACGGCGCACGTGAAACGCTGTCTGAACATGGGGGGACCATCCTCCAAGGCTAAATACTATCTACCGACCGATAGTGAACCAGTACCGTGAGGGAAAGGCGAAAAGAACCCCTGTAAGGGGAGTGAAATAGAACCTGAAACCGTATGCGTACAAGCAGTGGGAGCAGACTTGTTCTGTGACTGCGTACCTTTTGTATAATGGGTCAGCGACTTACTACTCAGTGGCAAGCTTAACCGTTTAGGGGAGGCGTAGGGAAACCGAGTCTTAATAGGGCGAATTAGTCGCTGGGTGTAGACCCGAAACCGGGCGATCTATCCATGGCCAGGTTGAAGGTGCGGTAACACGCACTGGAGGACCGAACCCACTTATGTTGAAAAATGAGGGGATGAGCTGTGGATAGGAGTGAAAGGCTAATCAAGCCCGGAGATAGCTGGTTCTCCTCGAAAGCTATTTAGGTAGCGCCTCGTGTATCACTCCTGGGGGTAGAGCACTGTTTTGGCTAGGGGGCCATCCCGGCTTACCAAACCAATGCAAACTCCGAATACCAGGAAGTGCAATCACGGGAGACACACGGCGGGTGCTAACGTTCGTCGTGGAAAGGGAAACAACCCAGACCGCCAGCTAAGGTCCCTAAATCATAGCTCAGTGGGAAACGATGTGGGAAGGCATAGACAGCTAGGAGGTTGGCTTAGAAGCAGCCATCCTTTAAAGAAAGCGTAATAGCTCACTAGTCGAGTCGGCCTGCGCGGAAGATTTAACGGGGCTTAAGCCATGTACCGAAGCTGCGGATGCGTGCTTGCACGCATGGTAGAGGAGCGTTCTGTAAGCCTGCGAAGGTGTGCTGTAAGGCATGCTGGAGGTATCAGAAGTGCGAATGCTGACATGAGTAACGATAAAGGGGGTGAAAAACCCCCTCGCCGAAAACCCAAGGTTTCCTGCGCAACGCTAATCGGCGCAGGGTTAGTCGGCCCCTAAGGCGAGGCAGAAATGCGTAGTCGATGGGAATCCGGTTAATATTCCGGAACTACTTATTACTGCGATGGGGTGACGGAGAAGGCTAGGTCATCCGGGTGTTGGTTTACCCGGTTTAAGCGTGTAGGGAGTCGGTTTAGGCAAATCCGGACCGGCAATTCTGAGACGTGATGACGAGCTTCCATGTGAAGCGAAGTGATTGATGCCATGCTTCCAGGAAAAACCTCTAAGCTTCAGGTAATAAGTAACCGTACTCTAAACCGACACAGGTGGGTAGGGTGAGAATCCCAAGGCGCTTGAGAGAACTCGGGTGAAGGAACTAGGCAAAAT
>JBNKTL010000093.1:0-1883 GCA_050298055.1 Spirochaetota bacterium | reverse complement strand
AAATAGAGCATCAAATTGGTTCTTGAAAGCTTCGAGTTGCTCTCTATCTACACGATAGATCACTTTATTGCCTCGCTTGGTTGATGTTAAGATTTTAGCATATTTCAGAACTTTAATATGCTGAGAAGTAGCCGGTTGAGATATATCTAGACGTTCAGATATATCAGCAACACATAAATCAGTATTGGTAGCTAATAATAATGAAACGATCTTCATGCGGTTTACATCTGCTAGTGCTTTTAAAAATTCAACGGATGATTCAATTTGCTCTCTCATAAGATCTCCATAAGTACTTGCTTATATAATAATATGTAGAAATGACTTTGTAAAGTATTTTTTTGTCACAATCGTTTCGATAAGAGTGTATGCAATAAAACCGAATTATACCTGAATCCGTATTACAAAGGACAGGCGGCGGTTGATACTGAAGGAAGCATGTTGATTCTGGAGAAATATGTAACGAATCACGTCAGCGACAAATTTGAACTTGAACCCTGTGTTAACAGTGTAGATTCAGCCATCTCAGTCCGGCTGACTCCTAGTGTCCTGCCACTAAATAGAATTCACATTAGCGCAATTTTATGTTAGACAATGTATAGTGCTCCCAAGAAGCTGTACAGCTCCTAAATTAGAAATTGCTGTATAATGAACAGCAGAAGGAGTACAACAGATGCGCAAAAAATGGAGCGATTCAGAAAAAGCAAGAATTGCGCTCATGGCGATTCGCGAAGAGAAAACGATCAGCGAAATAGCTCAGGAAACAGGGGCTCATCCAAACATGATTTCAAAGTGGAAAAGAGAATTACTGGATAATGCCGATTCTGCTTTTCGTAATGGGAAATCGGAGAAAGAAAGGGATCTGGAAAAAGAGAAAGAAGAGTTATTCACACAAATCGGGAAGCTGCATGCAGAGAACGATTTTCTAAAAAAAAACTTAAAGAAAATGGGACTCCTGTAAAATCCATGGTTGAACCGGATCGAGATGATGTAAGCATTTCCCGTCAGTGTCATTTGTTGGGCAAAAGCCGCAGCTGGTACTATTATCAAGAACAGAAAAATCCCGTGTTGGAATATAGAGATAATATTGAAAAGAGAAAGATTAAGAAGCTTTGGGAGAAGCATCCCTTTTATGGCTACAGACAGATCTATAACCATCTCGACAAGAATATGGACCATAATACCTCTCTGAAGAGAGTTTACAGACTTATGAGAGAACTGGGGATCAAGGCTATTATTCCGAAACGGTGTCTTTCCAAACCCGGCAAGAACCATAAGAAATATCCCTATCTGCTCCGGAATCTTGATATTACCCATCCTAATCACGTTTGGGCTTCGGACATCACCTACGTTGGTCTTCCTGGAGGAATTGTTTACGTAGTCGCAATAATCGATCTGTACAGCAGAAAAATCCTCTCCTGGAGTGTCAGTAACACGATGGATACGGCTTTTGTTATGGAAGCTCTGATGCAGGCCATGATGAGGTACGGTTTACCGGAAATCTTCAATACCGATCAGGGCAGTCAGTTTACCAGCAACGAGTTCACATCTCTTCTTGAAGGAGAAATGGTGCGGATCAGCATGGACGGGAAAGGCCGCGCTCTGGACAATATTTACATTGAAAGATTCTGGAAAACTTTGAAGTATGAAGACATTTATCTCTACCGGTATGATACTCTGAAAACTCTCCGAAAGGGATTGATGAAATACTTCAGATTTTACAATTCAGTCAGGCCTCACCAGAGTCTGAACGGGAACTCTCCGGATGAGATATATTTCCGGGAGTCTAACTTAAAAGTAGCATAAAGCTGTATTGACTTGAGAGAGCACTATAATTGTCGGAACGTTATAGGCAATTAATTTAAGGACTACCTTGAAAATTCGGA
>JBNKTL010000092.1:0-2199 GCA_050298055.1 Spirochaetota bacterium | reverse complement strand
TCTTGATAATCGAGGTAGATTTATACAATAACTGTTTATTTCAATTTGTAAAAATCGACAGACAAGGGGGATGGGGGCTCCTAAAATATATCCACCTTTGAGACAAATCCTCCTCCGGCAATGTAGCTATCGGTTTCTCCGATGATACATTTGCCTCCGTGGATGTCTATTCTCAATGACTCTGTTATAAAGAATGCGATACTCGTGTTGAAATATACGTTATTGCTTTCTTCATATCTTTCCGGCATATAAGAAAAAACTTCAGCCGAGAGGTTAAGCATCCTGAAGAGAAAAAGTTTAATCGCGACACCGAAGGACCTCTGGTGAAATTTCAGGTCATTCTCACTGAGATATGCGTAGTTATAGTTCCCTTCAAGGTACAGGTTTTTCAGCAGGGGCCATGATATCAGCCCCTTAATTTCAGGCTGGAGCCTCTCTTCTCTCAGCTGAGAATCGCCGGTTGGAAGAATTGTTCCTGCAAGCAGGGCAAGGTTAGGATGCCAGATGACGAAACGGTTTGGCGACCTGATAAGGCCAAGTTTAAACCCGAAATATCCTTCACCCACACCCTTGATAAACTCATCCTGTGTGTTCTCCACCTGGTAAGACGTCAGACCAAAAATAGTCTCAAAGTTTTCAAAAATACCGATCCTGGCCCGGAGGTCTCCAATTGCCTGGCGGCTTTCCAGTTTTGTCCCCGAATATGTATATCCGAACTCTACCAGGAACCTTTCGAAGGTCAGGGTTGTGGCAGGGAGTGTAAAATTGGGACGGTGGCTGCTGGTATAATAGGGATAAACTTTATGCGCAACCAGGATGAGAAGGAGAAAAGATAATATTTTGCAGATATTCTTACCCGTCATACTCACAATTTATTCTCTAAAGCTTTTTTCCTGACCTGGCAGCTTTGTTCAGGTTTTCAACCCTGTCGTATTCGTCAACAATCTCAATTGCCAGCAGTGTCTCAACAAGGTCTTCAATTGAGATGATACCCACATAATCGCTATATTCATCAAGAACAACAGAGATCTGTTTTTTTTCTGAGATCATGATGTTAAGAAGCTCAAAAACTGATAATGTTTCAATAACAAAAAGAGGCCTGTGAGATATTGAGGAGAGGCTTTTTGCAGATGCATTTTTATGGACAAGCCTCATCACTTCACGCCTGTGAACAATACCCGTTACCCTGTTCTCATGAGTATTATAGAGGGGTATTCTTGAGAATACAAGTTCAATTTTATTTTTTTTTATATCATCAATGGTGCTGTCATGGGGGAGCCAGAACACAACAGTCCGGGGAGTCATAATTTCTTTGATCTGCATCTTCTCCATTTTAACAATATTATCAACAATGCGGTAGCTTTCAGGTTTAATAACTCCCTGAAGATATCCTAATTTCAGGAAGTTCACCAGTTCTCCTTTACTCATCCCGTTTGATGGTTTACCCCTTGAGATCAGTTTTGAGAGAGAGTTAACCGGTATGACCACCGGCTTTAACAGGATGATAAGAAATCTCAGTATATATGCGGATGCGGGACTGAGCCCTTTCCAGTAGTAAGCTCCCAGGGTTTTGGGAATTATCTCTGAAAAGATAAGAATCAGGAGAGTTAAAATCGCGGAAAAAAGCGCCATCCACCGGGAGCCAAAGAGCTGCAGGGCAATAGCACCGGAAACAGTGGCCCCGATAGTATGTGATATGGTATTCAGGGTAAGGATAGCGGTTATCGGCTCATCAATATCATCTTTCATTTTTTTCAGGAGTTTCCCTGAACTGCTTTTCTTCTCGAGGAGGTGTTGTATATAGGGACGGGTTAATGAGAGGATGACAGATTCCAGGATGGAACAGAGAAATGAAATTGCCAGAAGGACAATGATGACTAAGATGAGATAAAGCAAAGAACTTCTCCTGTGTTAATTATAATGAGATGATTTTCCACAATTAATATATTGAAATCTATATTATATAATCTCTGTCAAATAGAAATTATGATAAAAAGGATCAATAATGATTTTATGCTTGAATTAAGTAATACCTGCTGATATGAGTTAAAGTTCATAAGCCTTAGAGGAAGACCCCCCGTCCCCCAGGGGGGGGGTAAGATATTGTTTCAAAACCCTCTTGCGCCCCCTCAGGGGTTGTCTGTCGATTAATTGACAGTTAAGGGGAATTATGATGATTTGGTATATCATTACTAATAA
>JBNKTL010000091.1:0-2669 GCA_050298055.1 Spirochaetota bacterium | reverse complement strand
TGCGAAGCAGCGGTGCGGGGAGTGGGTTTTTGAGTGAGTGTTGGTTTTTTGCGTGGGGGCATCGATTCAGGTGTGTGGTAAGCGTCAAATAGACCCCATCTTGTAAGACTATAAATCCTCTGGTATTGTCCTCCCATAATTTATCGAGGAGGCACCATGAAGGATTCAAAATCAAAAGCAAGAGGCCGAAGTTACTGGGAAACCCATGTAAGGGCATATCGAGAAAGCGGGCTCTCCCAGAAGGAATATTGCAGGCAGAACAACATCTCCTACTGGTCGTTCAATCCCTGGAAACGAAGAATGGATTCGGCTGCAGGAGGATTCCAGGAAGTATCTCCGGAAATAATACAAAACCTCCAAGCTGATAAAGAACAGATTGAAATTATCGTTAACGATACCGTGAAGGTTTCCGTTCCCTCCCAGTTTTCAGAAGAGTCACTCATAAAGGTCCTTCGGGTCCTTGGAGCGGTAAGATGAACATAAACTGGGAAAAGGCAAAGATATTCATCAAACCGGGGCCTACGGACATGAGGAAACAGATAAACGGCCTGTCAGTTATGGTAGAAGAGGAATTTGATGACACACCCTTCAGTGGGAACCTGTTTCTCTTCTGCAACAAAACCAGGAGACGGTTAAAAATCCTCTACTGGGACAGGAACGGGTTCTGCCTGTGGTTAAAACGGCTTGAGCAGGACAGGTTCCCCTGGCCCCGCAACCGGGAAGAGGTCCTTGAGATAACAAAGGAAGACCTCTTCATGCTCCTTGATGGGATAGATTTCTTTAACGCCCACAGAAAATTAAATTATTCTGCTGTTTTATAAAAAGTGCTATTAATTTTTCAGAGGCTATGATAAGCGGTAATACATGGTTGTTGACAGAGACAAACTTCCCGATGATCCCACACAGTTAAAAGAACTCTTAATAGAATTAGCAGAGAAAACAAACAGTTACGAGAAAGAGCTTCAGGACGAAAAATTAAAGTACCAGTTGCTTGAAGAAAAATATCTGACACTGCGAAAACACTTTTTCGGGAAAAGAAGCGAGAAGCTGACGGCTGAAGATAAGGAACAGATGCTTCTTTTCAATGAAGCGGAAAATGGCAGCGATGATGAAGGGGACAAAGACGAAACAGGTACTTTAGCTGAATATACCAGGGTAAAATCATTTACCCGGAAAAAGCCGGGGAGAAAACTCCTGCCGGAAGACCTTCCCCGTAACGAGATTGTTCACGATCTATCTGAAAAGGAGAAGCTCTGTCCCTGCTGCGGGGAAACGCGTCCCTGCATCGGTAAAGAAACCTCTGAAGAGCTTGATATTATCCCGGCAAAGATACAGGTGAACAGGCATATACGCTTTAAATACGGACCTTGTAAATGTGATGAATTTTTAGATAATAATATTCCCGAAGTCAAAACAGCGCCCATGCCTCCCCGGATGATCCCTAAAAGCATTGTTAGTCCCGGGCTTTTAGCCTATGTCATTACTTCAAAATTTGTTGATAGCCTTCCGTTTTACCGGCAGTCAAAGATGTTTGAAAGAATAGACCTTGAAATATCACGAGCCACTCTGTGTAACTGGGCCATCCTTGCTGCGGAAAAGTGTGTGGGGTTGCTGGATCTGATGATAAAAGACATCAGGGGCGGTCCGGTGATACGGATGGATGAGACAACACTTCAGGTCCTGAAAGAACCGGGACGGCCGGCTGAGAGTAAATCGTACATGTGGGTGGTTGCCGGTTATCATGATGAGAAACCTGTAATCCTGTACAATTACCATACCGGAAGATCAGCGGAGATACCTTACGCATTCCTTGAAGGATACAAAGGCTATATTCAGACAGACGGGTACAAAGGATACAATAAATCGGGCAGTCTTCCCGGCATTGTCCATGTGGGCTGTTTCGCCCATGCCCGGAGGTATTTTCACGAGGCATCACGTCTCTCCAAAAAGTCAAAATCAGCTTACAGGGGACTTGATTTTATCCGGAAGTTGTACGCGGTAGAGAATGAGCTTCGGGAAAGCGGAATATCCGGAGAGAAATTTGTTGCCACCAGGAAGAAACAGGCGGGACCGGTCCTTGATGAATTCCACAACTGGCTTCAGACAAAACATGAGGCGTATCCTCCCGAGAGCAAGCTGGGCAAAGCCATCACCTATACCCTGAATGAGTGGGAGAAGCTTATACGTTATCTCGATGCTGATTTTTTGACCCCAGACAATAACCTGGTTGAAAACGCCATCCGCCCCTTTGTGCTGGGGAGAAAGAACTGGCTTTTTTCAAATACACCGAGAGGAGCCCATTCAAGCGCTACTCTCTACAGCCTTGTTGAAACCGCAAAGGCTAATAACCTGGAACCTTACAGTTATCTAAGATACCTCTTTACCCGGCTTCCCGGGACTTTATCTGATGAAGAGATGAGAGGACTTTTGCCGTATTGTCTCGACAAAGAGTCACTTGATTCCGGGTGATTTGATATGGGGCTATTTTGACGCTTACGTTAATTTATATTATTATAGAGATATAAGTGTAATCGTTCTGCCACCCAAGTAATATAGATTTCAAGAATTTTTCTTTAATATTAATAATTATATGTAACTACTCAGCTATTTTTTTGAACAGTAAGTAATTTTTACTATTAATTTGAGGGACATGATTTATATTATGTCTC
>JBNKTL010000090.1:0-2692 GCA_050298055.1 Spirochaetota bacterium | reverse complement strand
GTTTATATTTCTAAAATGACAGGTAGTATTCGTGTATTTATCACAATGATGGATACCCGGAGCAAAAAAACCTGAAAAACCCCTGAAAAACCCAAATAGTTCGAAATTTTTATCAAAACCAAACATCCGGTCCCAATCCCGGTTTTTCAGTCACGCCAAAATTAATTATCTTGAAAATTATTTTACAGTAAAAATCTATCCTGCTTATCTTCTCTAATATCATAAAAACTTTTCTTTAAAGTCTTAAAGCATACTTGACAAGATCACACATTTCCTTTATAAATTATAGCTTACCACTCAAAAGAGAGAAGGAAAAATCTATTACGGGGAAACTCAAAACCATATGGGACAGGCTTGGAAAATTCTCGTAGTGGGGACCGGCGCTGTGGGAGGCCTCTATGGCGGGTATCTTGCAAAATCCGGGGCAGCGGTCTCGGTGCTGTCACGGTCCGATTACAACCCGGTCAAAGAAAAAGGGATCACCATAAAAAGCATCCTCGGGGACTACCACTTTATACCGGATCAGGTTGTTAAAAGCACGTCAGATTATGAGGGCACACCCGATTACCTCCTTGTGGCCACAAAGGTGCTCCCTGACCTGGATATAAGCATTATCATTAAAAGCGCGGTAAAACCTGGCACATCTATCATTCTTCTCCAGAACGGTATTGATATCGAAAAAGATGTGGCAGCTTCGTTCCCCGAAAACGAGATCATCAGCGCCCTGGCATTTATCTGTGTGAGCAGACCCGAATACGGGGTGATAGAGCACACGGATTTTGGCAGCATCACAATAGGAAGATACCCCGAAGGAGATTCCCATAAAATTAACGAGTTAAGCAAGATGTTTAATGCTTCGGGGATCAAATGCTCAATCGATGAGAAAATAACAGGTTCCCGATGGAAAAAACTGGTATGGAACGCACCCTTTAATTCTCTCTCTGTTCTTTGCGGAGGACTTGATACCCGGGAAATGGCAGAGTCAGATGAACTCCTGGACCTGTCGGGTAAAATCATGAGTGAGATAATCAAACTTGCCCGGCTGGAAGGCTATCTACTCCAGGAAGGGATTATTGGAAACACAATTGAGGCCACAAAGAAAATGGTCCCCTTTAAAACAAGCATGCTCCAGGACTACGAAAGCCGGAAACCGTTGGAATCCGAAGCTATCCTGGGCAATGCCCTGAGACTGGGGGAAAAACATGGTCTCACTATGCCCTATACTGAAAGTCTCTATCAAATGTTGACCGTTGCGGACAGGAAGAACAGGTCCCTGGTATAAGCAGAGAGGGAAACCCCTCTTAGCAGAGATGACCGGGTAAAAAAATTAGACAATTTGGAATAGAAAATATTTATTATATGAGAAAATCTAAATTATTTAGATTAATCTTGACATTAATTTTCCGATAATTTAAATGTGTCATATATATCTTTTTGTTTAATTAATATGACCTTTCAATAAAATTACTGAACACAATATCACCTCTGTATAAGAAAGAAACTGAAAAGCATGGGATTAAATCCATTTAAAGATTCAAACCTCAACGACCTTCAGGATAATATTAAGGATTATCTTGTTTCCCATTTTGGAAACATTGGCGAGAGAATCAAGAAAGGGTGGAGACGCTTCGTCCTGAAAGGGAAAGAGCGGATCACCGTTATGTTTATCCCCCATACAGAGAAGAAGATCATAAACTTTCATATCTCAATTTTTACCATATCAATCCTTGCGGGGATCATCATTCTTACCGTGTCAATTACATCGGTCATGATCATTAACCATACATCCACGATCAAGGAAGTTTCCAAACTGAAAAAATACGGATCAAACTCAAGGGTCCAGGTGAAAAAGTACAGGGAAGAGATAAATAAACTCTACTCAATATTTCAGAAATTCAAGCCGGAGATCACGCACCTCTATTCACTGATTCCCGGAAGCAACATAGACACTCTCTGGGCCAAGGGCGGGGTCCCCAATCCCAATCCCGATGCCAGCATCAGCAATGATACATCCAAAACGACCCCCCCGGTGGAGATCCTCAACATTGAAGAGATCAAAAACGAATTGAAAACAACCAAGGAGCTCCTTGTAAAGATAAAGAAATTTATCGAATACCGGAAGAAGATCATAGGAAATACTCCCTCTATCTGGCCCATAGACGGCTATATCATCTCACGGTACGGGCAAAGAAGTTCTCCCTATACATTCAAGAGGGAGTTCCATAATGGTATCGATATCGAGGCCTTTCCCTGCGCGGAAATTCGGGCAACCGCACCGGGGACCGTAGCCGATATCAAGTGGGACTCTGTCCTGGGACTCACCATCTCCATTAAGCACAAGTATGGCTTCGTCACCTCTTATTCCCACTGCCAGAGGGCGGCGGTTGAAGTTGGCGAGAAGATCTCCAAGGGTGAAGTCATCGGTTATGTGGGTAAAACCGGGAAGACCACGCGGTATATCTGTTACTACCAGATCAGGATAGGGACAGAGTATGTTGATCCCATGCCTTATTTGAACAGGATCTCGCAGTAAAAAATCAATCAAATCCTCCGGTTCATTTTACCTTCCCATGAGAGGAAAATGTTTTTATAAATTTGTTTTGCTGGCATTACATTAAACTTCCGGATAACATGAGAATGAAAACAAAAATTGTATTGAGTCTTTTTTTTATGACAGTACTGATTATTTTCC
>JBNKTL010000089.1:0-2699 GCA_050298055.1 Spirochaetota bacterium | reverse complement strand
AAGATATTCCTACTCGGTCAGCCTGTATGCGGCCGCCCCCAGCTTTTCAATAAGGGTGGCCACCGCCAGGGGGACAGCCTCTCCTTTCCCGCCCTTAAGGGTAATGTAGTCCCTCAGGAGTTCCGCTGTTTCTGTCATCTCTTGGGCGGACATTCCCTCGAGGTTTCCAATTGTGGCGGTAAGATCAACTCCTTTTACGTCGAGAATATCCGCGATAATGTCCCCCGCGGCCGCGGTCTCATTGGAGACAAAGAGATCATAGTTCGTCTCCGCGAACTCCCTCAGGATGTTTTGGGCCCCGTCGCTGTTTGCCCGGGTGTCCCCGTACTCGTTCAGGAGGGGCATCATCCCCGTGTAGCTTCCCCGGGTATAGTATTCCATTAAGAGGGTCCGGGCAGTCTCGTCCCCCCCGTCGGCGTCGGCCATAAAATCGGAAGGGTCGATCCCCCCTTCGGAATAGATATCCGTAACTCCCTCGGCGATACCGGTCTCCCTGTTAACATATTCTCTGTAGCTCTCCCAGTTTCCCTCGTTAAGGCCTTCCAGGTAAACCCCGGCCCACCTGTACGCCCCGCAGCCTGTCAGGTACTCGCTGTTGTCCCCTCCGTATTCGAAGCTTTTTCCTTCATAATTACCCTGCAGTCTTTCCATCACAGACGCATAGTTATTGGCCGTGCCGCCGTCACCGGCAATATCTTCCATGACACTCCCGACCAGTTCAAACCCCGCCAGGTTCATCCCGGCCATCTTCGCGTAAGACTCCCGGTCATATCCCTGCCGGTCACTGAGATACGCCCAGGGATCAAAAGATGTATCGTAAAGAAGATCAAACTTCCCGTCATTCACCGCAAAGGCCGCCTCAAGGGAACCGTACTCACTCCTGAAAAAGTTCGTGAGAAGGGCGCGGGCCGCCTCCTTCCCTTCCGCCGGGGCATTGTTCCAGTTATCTCTCAGGGCCGCGAGCGCGTTGTATTTATCGTCCCCGTTTTCTCCCCACACATCGGCCCGGGCCCCGTCAAGGGCGTCTGTCCAGGCGTTGAGGTTCCCGCCGGTCTCTTCACCGGTAACGATTGCCCTGAAGGCGTTAAAGCTGTTCCGGGAGTCCTCCCTCTCCTCAATGGTACTCCCGTAGAGTGAGGCAAACTTATACAGGCGCTCATACCTCTCCTTCTCTTTCAGAAGACGGTAATATTCATTGCTGTTCTCCCTCACCTCCTGGTCAAACATCCGCAGGTTCTCCTGGATGGAGGCCAGCTCGTTTCCGGCAAACTCCGTGTCTTCCCCGTTCTCAAGGATCATCAGGGCCTTAAAGCTCGAGAGATACTTCTCCCGGGCCTCTTCAAGGGAGGCCTTTGCCGTTGAAAGCTCCCCGTTAAGGCGCGCTATCTCGTCTTTGGCGTCCCCCAGATCGGCCACAATGTCTCCCACGTCCCGGACGTTGTCATCGGGGTTCTCAAGAAGAAGGTCGTACTCCTCCTTTGCGCTGTTCATTGCCTCCTCGGCTGTGTTGAGGTTGGCAAGGGTTGTGGCGGCGTCCTCCCGTTTGCTCCCGTCGGGGGGATAGGCGTAGTCAAGGACAGCTTGCGCTATGGCGAGCCTTCTCTGCCAGTACTCCTCTTCCTTTTGAGCAAGCTCATACTCCTTCTCCGCTTCGGTCATGAGGTAGGGGTCCTTCTCCCCCTGGGCATTGAGCCCGTAGGTGCCGTCGGTGTTTCTCAGGAAACCGGGGCCCTTGATCCTGAGATCTTCAATGTCTATGGTCTCCCCCTCTATGTTGAAGTCGTGCATATATGTTTCCGAAGCGTTCACAAGGGTGCTGAAGTTGTCCCGGATCTCCTGCCAACGGGACCTCTCGTCCCGGTAGTAGAAGTAGGCGGGCCTGTCTCCGGGGTCCGCTTCCGAAAGGTCGTTTGTCCAGTTATACGAATGTTCATAGGTTTTTGTTATTGTATAGGTACGATCAGGACCACAAATAGGGACTGCACCTTCTCCACTACATGAACCCGCTACAGTGTATGTATATTCATAGCTCGCTTTAAAATCGAGCCGGTATCTCTCTCGGTATACATTCCCGTACTCATAGTCATATTCCAGTAACACGGGGTTGACGGTGAGTGTCACATCACCGTGAGTGTACCCATAGTTACTTACAAAAAAATTGGAATTTTTCGCGCTTTCCACAAAGGTGTCAACCAGGCTGCTCTGTACCTGGGCCAATCCGCCGGGATTGGTAAATATCTTGTTATATGTAAAGCCACTAAAAATGTTATTGGTAAAAGTCAGCTTCATGCTGTCCTTACCCCGGTATGCCGGCTTATCGTCATATTTACTTTCCATCCCGTTAAGCCACTCAATATTGTCCACGGCCTCCTTGTAGATCTCCGATCCCGTGACCGCGATCTCCTTCAGGTTTTCCGAATGCTCATCCCACTGGCTGTTCATGGTGGCCATGTAGCTCTGGAAGTCGTCACGTGACACCTGGATGTTTGTGGTGAGACGGCTCCCCTGTTCCTGCCAGTCGCTGATCCCCTGGTAGATCCTGCCGGTCAGCTCCTCTCTCCACTTGTCCCTCTCAGCGACGAGCCTCTCAAAGCCCCTCTGCCACATGGTGTTGCCGTCGTTGTAGGCGTCCTCGGCGTTCTCCTTCCAGTCGATCATCCGCTGGTAGAGGGTCTCCTGGGCCTTTTTCCACCGGTTAA
>JBNKTL010000088.1:0-2851 GCA_050298055.1 Spirochaetota bacterium | reverse complement strand
GCGATCATATACGGGGTTTAAATTCATTGAGGAAAGGATTTTACTGGCGATCTGAATTTTTCAGGAAGCCCTAATTATGATTTTAGAAGAAAAGTATACTCTCTCCAATGGATTGGAGATCCCAAAACTGGGCCTGGGTACATGGTTCATCAGTGATGATGATGCGCCGCAGGCAGTGAAAGATGCCGTAGCAGCAGGGTACAGGCATATCGATACGGCCCAGGCATATGAGAATGAAAGAGGAGTTGGAGAGGGGATAAGAACCTGCGGGGTAAAGAGAGAAGAAATATTTGTGACCAGTAAACTTGCCGCAGAGGTTAAGTCTTATGACGAAGCGGTTGCGTCAATTGATCATTCACTGAAAACAATGGGGCTGGATTATCTTGACATGATGATTATTCACAGTCCCAGGCCGTGGATGGAATTTCATGAAGAAGATCCCTTCTTTGAAGGTAACCGTGAGGCATGGAAGGCCCTGGAAGAGGCTTATAAGTCTGGAAAGCTTCGTGCCATTGGTCTTTCCAACTTTCAAAAAGCAGACCTGGATAATATCCTCGGTTCCTGCGCGGTTAAACCCATGGTAAACCAGATTTTAGTTCATATCAGCAACACACCTGAAGAGCTGATTAATTATTCTCAGAAGAATGAGATTCTTGTGGAAGCCTATTCCCCTATTGCCCATGGAGAACTGATGAAGAATGAAGAAGTCAGTAAAATTGCAGAGAAATATGGTGTTTCGGTGCCGCAGTTGTCCATTCGATACTGCCTGGAGCTGGGACTTCTCCCCCTGCCAAAGACTGCCAACCCGGCCCACATGAAGAATAACGCAGATGTGAATTTTAAGATTTCTGATGAGGATATGAAAGTCTTAAGAAATGTGGAGCGCATTAAGGATTACGGTGAGGCCAGTATGTTTCCCGTATACGGAGGGAGATTGAAATAACGATCACTATAAGGTAAAGAGAGGATCTGTTATTCATATTTATTCCCATTCTGTAAAATGTTCAGGTATGTGGCGGGGATCATGGCACCGTGAAATCCCCACCTGCCTGGAATATTTTTTCCCTTTCCTTTTTTTTAAACAAAATTTTTCAGACATGAAACCGGGCATTGCGGGAGAGATGCTGAAGATGCCTCTTCCTGATCGGGCGTGATTGAAAATCCGGGACAGGAACCGGATGACTTGATTTGATGAAAATTTCTTACTATTTGGTTTTCTTAGGTTTTTTTCAGGTTTTTTTGCTTTTTGTATCCATCATTGTGAGAAATACACGAATACTGCCTGCCATTTCAGATATATAAGCATAATCTCTCATATAGTTATCCAAATTATCTTCACTATTAATCAAATCACTGACCAGTTCATCAAGATAATGAATAATGGCAAAAGCAATAAACCACGAAACAGAAAATTTAAAGTGCCTCCTGAAATCAAGGACCTTCTCATATAATTCAGGTTCCAGGTTGATATGTTCAATTTTCCATACTCTCTCCGAACCGCCATCCTGGTACTTCACTGTTTTACCCGGTTGAGGAACAAAGCTGTTTTTCTTAATAATCCGTGAAATTAACAATTCGATCATTTTGTCCTTTGGAAGATCAATTTCAGCCATGGATTCATTGAGCTTGTCCAGCAGTAATGTATCCGCATTAATAGTCGTTCTCATAATATTCAACCTCTCAATCTATTATCCGGGAAGAAAGTTATTCTTCCCGATTATTAATACGATTGAGGACCGTGATTTATAAAAACTTTTTAAAAATTTATTTTATACCATTATTTTCCGGAATTAAAAACACACTCGTAATTTTTCCCGAAAATTAATTCACGCCTTTCTGACTAATAAATATTTTTTTCATTTAACCCCTTGACAGCAAATAGCTGCATAATAAAATGGTGCTTAAGCTTGGACATATTACGATAATTGCGACATAAAACTTTATACAAGCGGTCACTGATTTTATTCGGTTAGAGCTTTTAACTTAATCTCACCTCTAATTGTCGAAAAGCAATAAATCAATTAACTGCTCGTCTTACATTCAAGTCCATGAGTTATATCTGTTATTTGTCATTGTTTGTTCATATAATAATAAGTAATTACTCAGCTATATGAATAGAATTACATAGTAATTTAAAATATCAACAATATCTCCCCGCCGCCTCAGACAGTGGGGAGATATCAGTTATGTTTTTTGTTAAATAGGGTATCCTGAAAAAGTCGAAAGTCCTGAATGGTTCAGTGTTTAGCTAAAGAATTAATTGCCAAAGTGCATGGGAAATGATAGATATGTCTCAAAACCCGTGCACCTGGAAGAAAAAATGTATCGAAAAAATGATAGAGATCAACTTGAATTTGAAGACTTTTACCTGCCTTTTGGTGGGAGGCTTCGCAGTAATAATCGTTGGGTACGGCTTGCAAAGGTCATTCCCTGGGAAGAGCTTGAGGAGGAGTATGCAAACCTTTTCAACGACACGCTTGGAGCTCCTGCTAAATCATTTCGTATGGCCCTTGGCGCTCTCATAATAAAAGAACGTCTGAACATTACTGATGAAGAAACGGTTGATCAAATCCGTGAGACACCGTATCTTCAGTATTTGATTGGTCTTCAGGAGTATGCTGATGAGGCTCCCTTTGATCCGTCGATGATGGTTCACTTTCGAAAACGGATAACGGCAAAGATACTGTCCCGGATAAACGATATAATAGTAAACAGAGAGTTATCAATTAATGATTCATCCGGCGACCCGCCGGGAAATAGTACTGGAGATAGTGGAACACCTGAATCGTCTGATTCGAAGAATTCGGGCATCATGATGATTGATGCCAGTGTCGCTCCGGCAGATATAGCC
>JBNKTL010000087.1:0-2858 GCA_050298055.1 Spirochaetota bacterium | reverse complement strand
CGAAGGCCAAGGGCGTAACCCGCAGCGTTTATTGTCTGTTATTTTTCTGACTGTTTGGGTAAGAATCCTATCTTTTTGTACAACTGTAAAGCTGGATGATTTTCTGGTTTGACTCGTATCGAGATCTCTTTCAATCCTTCATCAAATAAGAAATTGGTAGCTCTATTTACTAGATCTGTTGCAATTCCAAGACCTCTGAACTTCGGTAAAACAGAAAGGACGCTTATATAGCCAACACAATTTCGTTCATAGGAGATGATGAAACCAGAAAATTGGTTTGAAGAAGTGTAACCGTCAAAATAACAGGCCCTTGATTTTTATTTCGCAGGCAGCATGATTTTATTGATTTCTTCCGGATCACAATTCCATGGAGTAAGAGATTCCAGATTATCAGAGTCAGGCAATAGAGGTGCCTTTTCAAATACCCATTTCAAATAAGCATAGGGGTTAAGACCATTGAGTTTTGATGTTTCTATCAGGGAGTAGTAGAAACACATGGCATCCGCACCCTCCGTACTTCCGGCAAACAGAAAGTTCTTACGGCCCATTACAAATGGTTTCACGGTTCTCTCTGCAGCATTGTTATCTGGCGTCAAATAGGGACATTCCATGTATTTAATGATTTTATCCCATTGCCCGAGAGTATAGGAAATCGCTTTCCCGAGGTTGCTCGATGGACGAACATTCTGACTCTTTTTATCGAGCCAGTTTTTCAGATCATCAAGAAGAGGTCTTACTTCTTTTTCCCTCATTATCAGAAAGTCTTCAGAAGTCAGCTCTTTACCTCTCAGCTTTTTCTCTGTGGAATAGACTCTCTGTATCTTGTTCATGACCTCATTGGACTGCTTCAGCCGTTTGTCAGCCTTGTAGGCTTCAAAAATCTCTCGTCTGGTATGAGCCAGGCAGCCGACATGAGTAATATCTGTCCTTTCCCTCAAAGCTGAGTCATACCCCAGATAACCATCACTCTGAAGATAGCCGGAGAATCCTATGGTAAAATCCCGGATATACTCAGAGCTTCGAGATTTATTGTATTCATAGAGGGCAACCTGAGCTAATGGCGGTCCGCCTCTTGTTATCCAGATATATGATTTTGAGGAGTCAGCCTTTCCCTCTTCTCCATGAACCTGAACAGTTGTTTCATCCATTTGCAGGAAGGGACCGCTCCGGATTTTATCTTTCATCAGATCGTTCAGAGATTTCAGCCGCCTGTAGGATTTTATCATCCAGTTCGACATATTCTGCCGGCTTACGGGTGCGCCGAACCGCTCAAAACGCTTTTCCTGCCGGTAGAATGGGAGGTAATCACAGAACTTATTTACCAGGATATAGGAGAGAAGTCCTCCCGTCATGATACTTCCGGGAATTAGCGACGGCGGTGCTGGTGCCACTCGGAAAACCGGCTTTTCCTCATCCCCAGAACCTTCACAGTTCCGGCAGGCATATTTGGGACGGACATGCTGCTCTACATATACTTTTTCAGGAATGATCTGCAGTCTCTCGGTAATTTCTTCATCGACTTTTACCATGTCGCAGCCACAGGCACATTTTTTATCCTCTTCAGGAATATCGTGCACTATGACTTCTCGCGGTATGGACGGATCAATCGGCTTCTTGCCTTTCTTTTTTCTCGTATGCTCGGGAATAATAAGCTCTTCCAATATTTCCTCAAACTCTTCGGTTGTGAATTCTTCAAAGAGCTCCGGCTGCAGGGGACTGATTTTTTCACTGGATCTCCCGAACAGGCTGTTTAAAGCAATGTTCAGTTTGTTTTCCAGGTCATCGACCTTATTTTCGAGAGATCTGATATATTCTATAACTTCCGGGCTTAATTTCTGATCCTTAATATCCATCTCTTGAGTAATGTATTATTTTACGGGCAATTATAAAACCCTTTTAATTCATTTCTTTGAACTTTATTTCCTTATGAGCTTTCCAGAAGTCGATGCCCTCCAAAAGGAGTTTTAAATGCTCGAGAGTTATTTCTTCGGCATCCTCTTCTGTCATGGGCCAGGGAAATTTGTCTTTCTCCAGTTTTTTCTGCCACATGCAGAAACCGTTTCTGTCCCAATAGATACATTTCAGATTCTTTCTGTCTTTGCTGCAGAAGAGAAAAAGACTACCGGAAGCTGGATCCATTTTCATTTCGTCTTCCGCCAGTATCGACAGACCGTTAATCTGCTTTCTCATATCAGTAACACCGGGCCGCACGTATATGGAGACTCTTGAGAAATCGATGATCATTGTGAAATCTCTTGCAGAGCCGAAATCAGAATGGCTATTTTTCCGGCAGCCAGTTCTACCGGAAAATCTACAGTCACCTGGTTGCAGGAAAGTTTCATTCTCTCCCCGATCTTCATCGGATTTGAAACTTTCACCAATTGTACCGGTTCCAGGGAGGGACCGGAATCGTATTTCTTATTCCAATAGCGGAATGTAGAAGAGCTCAAGCTGTTTTCTCTGCAGTATTTATTGATCGATAGACCTGACTTTTTAAATCTGTTTATCTCATTTTTCCAGTCTTCCCGGGATCTTTTGTTCATCATATTCCTCCGGGAACAGGATGATGGATATGATGATTTATTTTAATGGCCTGTTATTTTGACGGTTACCTTTTATAGGAAAGAAGCCGAAAAGATAAGAAGTCAGAAAAGCTAAAAACTCTGCGGCGCTGGTATGTAGTTGCAAGCGCAAAAATTAAGTAAGCAACAATTTTGAAGCAGAGCTTTTTCCAAATTATAGAATATTTTGAAGAGAATACAGATTTTGTGAAGATTGACAGTATTAAGTAACTTATGCTTGAGCTGACTTTACCTTAATTCATGAGCATTCAAAAGATTATATGAAAAAGTTTCTAT
>JBNKTL010000086.1:0-3870 GCA_050298055.1 Spirochaetota bacterium | reverse complement strand
CACTGTTTTCCTCTCCCCAAACGTATTGATAATAAGGAGAATATTATGGAAAACAGTAAAGTCCACGATAATTTTTTCAAAAAGACATTTTCTGATAAAAATAATATAAAGGATTTTCTTAAACTCTCATTACCGGATGAGATAAAAAGGGAAATAGACTTAACTCACATAAAAGTAGACAACACCGGGTATGTTTCCGAAAACATCAGGGAATACTTTTCCGATATCGTGATAAAAACCAGGTTAAAATCAAAAACCGGCAAAGACAAACCGCTTAACACGGATATCTATATCCTCTTTGAGCATAAGTCGTATAAAGATAAAAAGATATTTATTCAATTGTTAAAATATATGTATCTTATGTGGCAGAAAGACTCGGAGAACAACAAATCTTTAAGAGTAATACTTCCTCTTGTATTTTATCATGGCAGAAGCAGGTGGAACATACCGGATGAATTCAACGGACAGTTCAACGTAAATGATGAACTAAAGAAACTCCTGCTCAATTTCCGGTATATTCTTTTTGACACAAACCAATGGGAAAATTTTGAATCCGATCCTGAATTGAAAAGAAATATTTTTCTAATAACATCACTCATGCTGATGAAAAGCGCCAGAGATAACAACTTTGAAATTATAGAAAAAATATTTGATTTCTGGGAGGAAAAGGGATTTATTGATAATAGTAAAGATGAAAAACTTGTTTTTTTCTTAACATATATTGTTTCAACCAGGGACATTTCCCAAAGGGAACTTGCAAAGCTGGTTGAAGAGAAAGAGATTCTGGGAGGTGATATTATGCCCACACTGGCACAGAGATGGATTGAAGAAGGTAAAATTGAAGGTAAAACTGAAGGAAAAAGTGAAGGTATTCTGGAAGGCAGGCTAAAGGACGCCAGGAAGATGCACCAAAAAGGCTTTTCACTCGAAGACATTATCGATATTACCGAACTCTCCGAAGAAGACCTGAAAAAAGCGGGGATTTTTTAAGATAATGTTCGCCCCATCCCCCTGAGGGGGCGAAAGATGTTTTTCCTCAAACTCTCTTATGCCCCCTTTGGGGGTTAGGGGGAAACATGGCCTTATTTATTCAAGTGAGGATTCTTGATCACGCTGATGATTTTTGGAGAAGTTGTATCGGCTTTATATTCAATCACAGACTGTCCCGCGAGAGGATTTCCCCCGGTATCGGTTATCCCCGTGAGTGTTATATCTATGGGATCTTCATCCGCCCCGGAAGCGACCTCGCCATAGAGGGTCAGTTCAATTAAGTCTTCAACGGAATCGTAAGTGAATGTCCCGTCGGTGATACCGTTGCCATCGGTATCGACTGTATCGGTGAGGGCATTGAAGCCGGTCCCTCCCATGGAACAGTTTGCTTCTGTCGGCGCGCTGATCGGTTTGGAAAAAGCAATGGATACCGGCTGATCAATCCCCCCGCTGAATTTTCTCCCGGCAACAGGCGTATAACGCAGGATGGCCGGGTCATTGCACAGGTTGATGATTCTCTCGGTGAGATAATCCTCCGTATTGCCGGTGAGAGTGGTGTCCAGGGTTGACCGGTTCTGGTATGAAGGGGTCACGGAAACACCGGTTAACGTCATTGTATAGTAGCCGGAATTACCCGCGTTGGGAACATGTTCACTAAATGTAATGACGATAGCGGAAAGTGATGTAATTGTCCCCCCGGCGGGAATGATCGACTGGACCCGGGGGTCGTCCAGGGTCACGGTGACGTTCCCCGCGGCGTTGATAACGATGCTGTTAGTCCCTGTTAAATTTGGAACGATCATATCGGCATTGAGAGAAATGTCCAGGGTATCTCCCACGGTATAATCAGCGACCCCAAGGACGGCCTTGTACTGGCCCAGCTGGAGGAAGGAGATGGGATCGCTGTTGGATGTGCAGTTTGTGTTCCATTTATCTGATATCAGATGGTCTTTTGTTAAGATATAAGTCCATGCAGTCTGACCGTAGCTGTTATTGAATAAGGCGTCAGTGGTAAAGCCCTGTGAATAAGCCCTGGCGAATGACTGAATGTTGTTACTTGGGTTAGATAATAACCAGCTCTGGTCAAGAAAAACCGGATAGCTATTGCTGATTGCAGTGACTCTTGCATCAGTTGCAACATTAATTAAATCAGGAGCACTATTGTATTGAAATACAATAGCAATGATTTTCACATCATTTGAATTTGTATTATCGTATAAATTCTTAAGATTTGTTAACCAATCCATTCCGTTGTTGTAATCAATGAATGATAATATAACAACTTTGTTGTCGTAAGCGGTATCGTTGATGTTGCCATTGTCTGGGCATGTATTACATTTAGTAAGGTCGTGAATATTTACGTCGGTACCTTCTATTGTCAGCAATGTTATAGGTGCACTCCCAATTTCATATGCCATTTTACTTCCTCCAAAATTATATAATATTTATAAAGTTTTACATATTTGTCATATTTTACGGATGTGTTGTTGAATAATTACCCCAATAACCTATTAGTTCAGTGTCAGAACCAATAGTAATTTCATTTCCTCCTATTTTATAATTACTCTCTGTAATCTGAGGTGTACCTCCCTCATTGTAGTACCATATTCCTGCATTTTTAAAATTATTGTTTGTAAGTGACGAAGGATCGGAATCTGCATCGTTTTCATATATACCGTACACGAGTACATTTATTGTATTATTATTGATAACCGGAGAGCAAGCACCTAATAAGCCCATAATAAAAATTGAATATGAATTTGAAGAACCGCCTCCACTATAAACTGTATTATATGTTATAGTTGATGTTGAGCCTGTTATTTCACTAATACCATATGTTAAATCTCCATATCCTCCATATATTGTATTTTGGTTTATTGTGGGTGATGATCCTGTATTATAAATACCATATGATTTATCAGTACCAGTATTACTATTCCATCCTGGTTGAATTGTGTTGTTTGAAATATCAACAGAAGAAGTATCGTTAAAAATACCATATGAGTACTGTCCGGCATCTGAAGAAGATGTTCTTCCTTGGATGTTGCAGTTCTGAATTGTCAGGTCATCTTCAGTATTTTTGCAGTAGATAGCTGCGTCATGGGTTCCTTTACCCATAGTTATTGTAAAACCATCGAGTACAGTTGCTATTGTATATCCGGAACCGCATGTTACTGTCCTATTCGGATTTGAAGTATCCCCACCTGTAGCGCTTGTATCGATTAATATTGTTTCATTATCACTGGTATTCTGGGTTACCCAGTTTGAAGTGGAAAAACCACCTTTTACCGAAATACCGTTCTTCATCGCTATCACAGGGTCGCCATCAGTCCGGTAATCTTTAGTATACCCCGTTGTTATGGTCGCGGCGACCTTAACAACGGCAGTATCATAGAGATCATCAGCATGGTTTATCCCTGTCTGAATGGTTCCCATATGGGCGGTTGAGGTACCGGCGTTCCCGTCATCACCTGTATCCTTGCTCACATAAACCGCATTCTCCGTAACAAAAGTATAACTATTATCCAACTCTTTCCCCTCAACAGAAGTACACTTTAAACCGAGGACCTGCCCCGAGCCCTCGGGGTAGACGTTTCCCACACCGGGTGTAATCGTATAGGTCTTTGTGTCCTCCCAGTCAAGGTTGCCCGCTGACATGGCGCTCCCCATACTCCCGGAAACGCTGCAGCCTGTCATCTCATCGGAAAAGGCGATTGTTATGGGCTCATGGCCGGTAACAGCCGGGTCTACTAAATGTATTGATCTGTTTATGATATGTCTCCTTGTAAAATTACTGTAAGATTTTTGAACCGCAAAGTTACTATGTAAAAAAAGTTAAAAAAAGTCAACCCTCCTTCTGAAATCTATGATAAGATTTCA
>JBNKTL010000085.1:0-4069 GCA_050298055.1 Spirochaetota bacterium | reverse complement strand
AGCCTATTGCAAGAGGATCGCCGTGTATTTTTGAAAATGGGGATACTGGAGGTCCGGGAGTTTTCTCCTGTTAATGGAAAAAATAGTGTATAGGGGTCAGAGCCTTTTAAGATTTTGCCATGCTAAAGTGCAAAGAACTTAGTAGGTAGAAGCAATATTCCCCTTTTAATTTAAGAAGAAGAACCGGAAAACATGAGAAAAAGTCCATAGTACCTAATAGGCGTTTATCATTCCATCAGGGTCAGAGCCTTTTTTGAATTCAGGGGGCAATGACATTTAAAAAGATGGAACCTTCTTTTCCCAATATTTTAATTGACAAATACCTGCCTGAATAAAAGCATCATATCCTTATCATTACGGTTTATCCGAAAAATAAAGATTATTCATGAGACAGTGACAGTAATGGACAAAGAAAATCAGAACAACACAGAAGCTGAATTCAGCTATTTTAAAACATTCAGACGTATAACACTGATTTTTTTCCTCGGTTTTACTCTTTTCCTGTTTGCATCATCTGTAATATTGATTTTTCTCACAAAACCTGAAAAAGAGATAAAAGTTCCCGATATTGTTGGAAAAAGATTCGTAAATATACACAACAGTCTGTTAAGAAACGGCCTGAGACCCGAACTGAAGTTCAGGGATGTCTTTGATATTGAAGACGGCATTATTTTGGCGCAATATCCCCGGAGCGGGAGCGTGGTCAATGAGAACTCAAAAATAAAGCTTACAATAAGCAGAAGCAGTATCAGCCTGGAGGTCCCTAACCTTATCGGCACAGAACTGCCTGTTGCCGTCAATAAGCTGAAGAATCTCCACTCAAACGGGAAGGCCATATCCATCAGCACCGGCGTTATTTCATATATCCCGTCAGAGACCAGGGCCGATAATATTGTTATGGGTCAGAGCCCTGCTGCCGGTGAGAGAATAAACCAGGGCAGGAAGATAAACCTTCTCGTCTCTTCGGGAAAAACAGGGAGCGAAAACAGGATGCCGGGAATAACTGGCCAGTCTATCGAACTCTGTTATGATCTTCTGCTCGCGAAAAAAGTCAACATCAGCGAAGAAATAGTCGAAACGGGAAATATTAACAGGAGCGGTGTTGTCATATCTCAAAATCCCCTAAAAGGAGCCTTCTTAAAAGAGGGAGCAAATGTAAGGATAAAGGTGCTCTGGTACCCAATGAAAGACCACCCCTATTCAGCATATGAGAAAGTGGAATATCTTATTCCCGGAGGACAAAAATCTGGCCTTTACGAAGCTGTCATAGAAGACAACAGGTCAAAGAGAACACGTTTTTCATCAAAAATAAGTCCGGGAAATAAGATACAGTTTGTTTTCAGGAGGACCGGTAACGCAAAGATAAACATTCTCCTTGATAAAAGAAACATCAGGACAACAGGCATCGAAGTTGAAGAATACAGGTAGCAGTATGAAAATCTCGGTTTCCATTATTGCATCTGATCTTACTGAGATGGGAAACAGTGTGAAAACTTTCGATAAAAATCTTATTGATTACCTCCACATGGATGTTATGGACGGCCACTTTGTGCCCAATCTCACATTCGGCCCTGGGTATATCAGCAACCTGAAGGAGAACACTGATATCCCTCTTGATGTGCACCTGATGATTGAAAAACCGGAAGACTCCGTGGAACAGTATATAAAAATCAAACCCTGGGCCTTAACCATTCACTACGAAAGCACCCGCTTTCCCGTGAGAATATTGAATCTTATCAGGAGCGAGGGAATAATCGCCGGGTTGGCAATAAATCCTTCCACACCGGTTGAGTCCATATATGATATTCTGGAGTATGCGGACATGATTCTCATCATGTCTATCGATCCCGGTTTTTACGGTCAGTCTTTTCTTGAACCGTCATTTGACAGAATCAGGAAACTGTCCGATTTTAGAAAAAGCAAAGGGCTGGATGAACTCTTAGTTGAAGTAGACGGCGGTATTAATAAAGAGAATGTGGAAAAGGTCAGGAATGCAGGAACCGATATAATCGTAGCAGGAAGCGCAGCATTCAGGGGAGGAGATATCAACAAAAATGCCCGGGAACTCAAAGCCGGTTCCGGACCAACACTCTGATTTCATCCCAATCCTTCTCCATATAAAATCCAAAAGAACTAAAATTAATCATACTATAGAAGAGATATTTCAGCTTTTATATTGACAAAAAAGAGGCTGTTTTAATAATTCACAAATAATTTCAGGAGGTAGAACGTTGGCGGTAAAAATTCGATTGAAAAGAGTTGGAACGAAAAAGAAGCCTTATTACAGGGTAGTAGCTGTTGATTCCAGGAAGAAAAGGGACGGGGAAGTGTTAGACTGGTTAGGCCAGTATCAACCTGTTGTAAAAACCGATCAATTCGTTGTTGATGAAGCCAGAACTTTAAAGTGGTTAAACCAGGGTGCGCAACCTACAGTAACAATCCAGAAACTTCTAAAAAAAACAGGCATATGGCAGAAATTTAAATCAGGCAATGCTTAAGGAGGCTGCTGATGGATTACAAAGAGCTGGTTGTTTACATGGTAAAATCTCTGGTAGACCACCCCGAAGAAGTATCGATTAATGAGATTGAAGGCGAAAAATCCACCATATTGGAGCTACGGGTCGTAAAAGAAGATATTGGAAAAGTCATTGGAAAGCATGGCAGAATAGCACGGGCAATCAGAACAATTATTAATGCGTCCGCAACAAAAACCGGCAAAAGAGTAGTATTGGAAATACTTGATTGATTAAGAGTGAAGAAGATTTCCTCCGTATTGGAAGAATAATCGGCACTCATTCGCTGAAAGGCCGGTTAAAAGTTTATGTCATTTCTGATAATTTAAACCGGTTTTCTCCGGGAAAAACGGTTATTATAAAAAAGGATAAAAGCACTTTAGAAAAGACAATTTCAGAATTCAAACCGTATAAAAAAAGGATTTATCTATTAAAGTTTGAAGGAATTGAAAGCATTGATGAAGCGGAACACCTCAAGGGGTATGAATTATTCATCACTTTTGCTGAAGCGGAAAAGAGCAGAAAAGAACTTGAAGAAGGCTCTTTTTACTACTATGATATAATTGGCTCTGATGTTTTTATGGAAAACAGACTTTTCGGTTCCGTTACGGAAATCATGGAAGCCGGATCAGGAGAAATACTGGTTATAACCGATACCGGCGGAAACAAACAGATGATACCTTTCGTTGAATCCATGGTCAATACTGAGAGAATAAAAGAAAAGAGAATCGATATCTATCCTGTAGAGGGACTGATTGACTTTTAATATTATTACACTTTTTCCGGAATTTTTCAGTTCGCCATTCAGTACCGGGCTCCCGGGAAAAGCGGTAAAAGCGGGACTATTGAAACTCAACCTTGTTGATCTGCGAGAGTTCTCTGAAGACAGGTTGAGAAGATGTGATGATTATCCTTACGGCGGGGGTTCCGGCATGGTTTTATCGGCCCTGCCCCTTATAAAGGCAATTGAATCTCTGGAAGGAAAAAATTCGTTAAAACTTCTTCCTTCACCGGGAGGGACGCTCCTGAACCAGGAGATGGTAAAGTCCCTGGGAGAAAATGAAAGCCTGACAATTATCTGCGGTCACTATGAAGGTATCGACCAGAGGATAGTAGATAAATATATTGATTGTGAGGTCTCAGTAGGAGATTATATATTATCAGGCGGTGAGTTTGCGGCACTGGTTATTGTCGACGCCATTGCGCGCTATATACCGGGCTTTATGTCCAATGAAGATTCACTGTCAGAAGAGAGTTTTGAAAACAGCCTCATTGAGTATCCCCAGTATACACGACCGGAAATAGCGGGGGAAATGAGGGTCCCGGATGTACTTCTCAGCGGGAATCACCGTGAGATAAGGGAATGGAGATTAAAAGCCAGTATCGAAAAGACCAGAAAAGTACGCCCGGATTTATACAGAAGATATCTAATAAGTAAAATTAAAGGATAACGACTCAGATATATATTATGAATAATCATATTCAATAAAAAAGATAACTGATATGTCCCCGCCGCCTTCGGCGGCGGGGACATATTGTTGATATTTTTATTAAAT
>JBNKTL010000084.1:0-4146 GCA_050298055.1 Spirochaetota bacterium | reverse complement strand
GTGAAATGATATACCAAATATATATGTTACCTATGTGTCCGAACAACTGTTACCCATCTACCCGGTCTATACAGGGGGACGGGGGGCGAGCAGGTACGGTTTAAAAAATCCCCGCCTTTTTAAGGTCTTCTTCGGAGAGTTCGGTTATATCGATGATCTCTTCCAGGGAGAAACCTTTTTGGCGCATTTTGTGGGCAGTTTCCAGTTTACCTTTAATTTCACCTCTCTTTTCCAGTTCTTCAACGATCATGTTAGATTCCCTCCTCTCTTCTAATATATCAGCTATGATTATTTTTTCGGTATCATTAATATGAAGATAATATTCAATTACGTCAATATTCTTTATGACAATTTTTTTATTTTCTTCGATATCATCGTAATTTCTTAATAAATCGATTGCAAGCAATATTTTTTTTGAATTCTCCCACAGCATGGCAGACCTGAGTACCGCCAGGAACCTGTTCTTTGTGTTCCTGTAATTTTCCGCTTCATGTTCTTTCATCCTGATACATCTGAAGGTAAAACTCAGATAGACTTTATCCAGGCACTTTATTCTTATCTCCTGTTGAATATCGTTACGCCATTTTTTCGATTCGTCAGTGAAAAGGGCAACAGGCAGTTTCTCGTAACAGGGAAACTGGTAGTCCAGGTCTATGAGATAATGGGCAAACCTGTGAATATCGAACTTTGATTTGTCTGACCAGTGCTCCACCAGTGTGAGAACAACATTTTTCCCATTGGCGAACCTGTAGATCACAGCAATGTCATTGATCAGTTTTCTGTCCCGGTGATGGTGTTTTTTGTTCTCCTGGATGTGAAAGTCCACCGAAACCGGTTTCCCGTATCTTTGAAATATTTCCGGTTCAAAGAACTCCAGGGCGTCTTCGGGGTAGTCCCGGATGAGCTCCTTGATCATCCCGTCCTGGGAGAGTTTTTTCTTTTTTGTCATTGAAAAATCAGGCTCCTTTGATTTGTATATATTATCAATACGATCGGGGAGCGGGAAACAGTAAATTTTTTTCACGTGAAGTTGATTTTTTTGTCAAAATATTTTGCTTTTTCATTTATATATTACAAAGAAGAAAGATTAAGATTTGCCACAGAGGCACGGAGACACAGAGAAGAGGTAGGTAGGAAGGAAAGAGAGACTTGCCGGTAAATGTATGAAAAAAAGAAGGGAGTTCAGGAAGGCTTATAACACATACTACGCGTGGATTTTCAACTGGGTCTATCTGAAAACGGGGAGAAGTGAGGACGCGGAGGATATCTGCCAGGAGGTGTTCATCAGGTTCTTTCAGAAATTTGACGCCATTGAACCCCATAAGAGATGGGCATGGATAAGGACCGCGGGGAGGTACGAACTCAGCAATTACCGGAGGAGGAAACAGCATGCAAACAGTGATTGTACGGATATCACCGCAATTGACGAGACCGGAATTCCCGCCGAAAGAGAAGATGATATTCTCACACGGGTCATACTGGAAGAGATCATCGACGATGAGAGCACCTACGCCGATGAGATTGAAAAATCGGTCTTCCACCTTATTGCCCTCTTCGGCTACTCTGTTAAGGAAGCGGCAGGGGAGCTGGGCCTCACCGAACGAAAAACCCGGTACAGGTACGCCCGGGTTTCCCGGGAAATCGTCCGGAGGCTGAAAAAGAAGAATCTCTTAAGTATCGAGGATGTCATATGAAAAAAACAGATCCTGATGTTGTCTACCTTGAAAACCTTCTGGCCCGTTACAATATTTCGGAAAAAATACCTCCCGAGATCAAGAGCTATACTCGTTCGCAAAAAAGCGCCCGGTTCAAAAGGATCATGAAGGCATGCGGCGGGTACACCCTTGTCTCTGCCGCCCTGTCCGCCCTCTATTTTTTCTTTAAGAAAACGGGAATAGGAATGACCATTACAAAAATACTCTCTGCCGCGGTCCTAACAGCGTCCATATCCGCGGGAGGTTACTATGCAGTGAAGAAGATCTCCCGGGAAAAAAATCAGGAAGTCCGGGAAAAAGAGTTGAAACAGACCGAAAAGATAGAAGAGACTTTACCCGGACAGGGCGAAAAAACCGCCGTTCCAAAAGAAATGACCGGAGCAGCTGTGCACGAAAAAAATGCTTCTGGCTTCAGACTGGGAATAATGCCCCTGCAGAGCGGCAGCGTAAGCGAAAAAAATCTTCAGCGGATAACCAACTCCCTCTACGGGCAGGTAACGGCCCGCGGGGGAAAAAACTTCGCGAAGATCCTGAGCCACAGAAGGATCATGGGTGTAAAGTATACGGCGTTCGCTTCAATAGAGAAGATTGAGGGATATTACTTTGTTGTTGTCAAGGTGATGGATACCGGGAGCACTCGGATCATCTTTAATACCAGCAGGGAGCTCAATTCCCTGGAGGACGCGGAAAAGGAATTTAAGTTGATCTACGGGGAAGTTCTCAGGCTTATTGAGAAAAAGTAGAAAGAGTTTTTACCACGAAGCGCATGAAGACCACGAAGGAAGAAGGAGAAAAGTATTGAACCGCCAAGGCGCAAAGTTCGCAAAGAGAAGAAAGAAAAATATAAATTTTTCAGAATTTCGTTATTATGATTCAGTAGGAATTAAGTGAAGCTTTAAAGGAAGTAAAAAGAAATAATAACTTTGCGTCCTTTGCGCCTTGGCGGTTCAATTATCCCTCTTCGTGATCTTCGTGGTGTAAAAAATCTTACGCCCCCTCCGGGGGATGGGGGGGAGGAAATTACAGGTGAAAAGAAAATTTATTTTTATCATAACCCTTTTACTTGCATTATCCTTTTTGCAGGTCAGGAATGTTCACGCTGCGGTAAAGAAGAGGATTGCTGTTCTCGATTTTTCCGCCAACAACCTGCCGGAAACATTCGCGAAGGTAGCAAGAAACTTCCTGGAGACCTCTCTCTTTGAGACCGGCCGGTTCCAGCTCCTGGAGAGGGAACAGGTGGAGATGGTCTTCAGGGAGAACAGGATCAAGCAGGGCTATCCGGAAAAGACATCACACACGGTGAAAATCGGGAAAACCCTCTCCGTTGATTACGCCATCGTGGGGAGTCTTGACAGAGTGGAAAATTATACCCTGACCGCACGGGTCGTGTCCATTAACGAAGGGAGAATAGTCTTTGCCCATACGGAAAATATCAGCGATCTCTCGCGTCTTCGTCCGGCGGCAGCCTCTCTTTCTCAAAAGATTGTCTCCGCCCTCACGGGTAAGAAAATCCGGCGGGAAGAAAATCTCCCTGTAAAGAATGAGGATAATGAAAAGAGAAATGTATTTATCACCGCTTCGCTGGATTACCTCTCACCCCGGGGAAAGCTCAATGATGTCATCGGCAGAGGAACGGGGTTTTCCCTCTCTCTTGAATATACTGATTTTTTCTCCACTGCAATGACGATCGCCCTGGGGACAGGATACTACAGGTTTGAAAGCTCAGAGAGTGATAATGAAGTCTATTCTGTGATACCTGTATCCATAGGGTTAGGATACAGGATTGAGCTCCCCCTGCGGTTTTTTCTTCTGCCGATGGTTTCAGGGGGTGTATCGATTATCTACAGGGGAGACAATGAGGGATATGATCTCAGTAAGAGCGGGAACAGGAAGGAATTCGATCCCCTTTCAGAGGCGGAAATTGTTTTCGGATACAGGGTGTCCCGCAGTTTTGTTATCTTTCTGGGGGGGAGATGGGGCGGTTTCTGGGAAGAGGACGGTTTAAAACAGTACGCGGGTATCGGCTTCGGTGTGGGGATTGGGTTTTGATGATGAGAGGTTTACCACGAAAGAATACCCCCTAACCCCCGGAGGGGGCACAAGAGTGTTATGGATAAATATCTTACGCCCCCTCAGGGGGATGGGGGGCGAGTAGGTAATGGGAAAAAGAATTTTCGAACCGCTAAGGCGCAAAGTACGCAAAGGAAGGAAGAAAGAAGATAAGTTTCACACAGAGCTCGCAGAGCTCACAAAGAAAGATTTTTTAATTTTGAGTTATAAATTTTGAATTAATATTAAATTGAAGAAGCTGTTTGAGATTGGATAACTCAATATTCATCATTTAACATTATCTTAAACTTTGCGCCCTTTGCGCCTGCTATGTATAAAATATGTCAACCCGTATATTAGTTATTATTCTTTATAAAGGCGT
>JBNKTL010000083.1:0-5007 GCA_050298055.1 Spirochaetota bacterium | reverse complement strand
CGCGTTCTGTCCTCTTCATAGCTCCGAAACTTCACCTGCCCGTAACTTCCCGTGAAACTCCCCGACAGAATGACAGCAAGGACCACAGCGGAAGAAAGCAGTCTTTTAAAAATCAGATGACGTGACATGAGGCGGCTCCTTTGAGAAGAGATAGTGGTTTTGCGTTAACTGTTATATGAGTTATATGAAATGAAATATGGTCTGCTATATGATTTTGCATGTATATAAAGGATTGAGGGGGAAAAACCGGTGAAGGTAATATGTTTCTGCTTCCCCCCGCGAAGGGATTGTCTTCCCATATATACAAATAGAGGCCGTAGAGGTCTATCTTCCCGGCCTTTAACGAATATTCTTCCAGGTTCACATTTCCATGAAGGTCCCTGGAACCTGCTCTGCTGTAAATCGAAGTTTTATTCTTTACTTTGTTCTTTATTTGATGTGAATTTGTTATCGTGGCAGAAGGAGGAGAAAAAGCTATCTCCCGGTCACGGCCTTTCCCCGCTGAAATAAAGTCCTTCAGGGAAACTGAAATCGGCAGAGATGCGGCACAAACCAGCAGTTCCCGCTCATGTTCCTTTAAGGGAACAATGTCAATCTCTGATATGTTCTTTAATATTCCCGCGAAGAGCTTTACGGAAGATGTTTCACGGTCTTCCCTGTGATGTTGCAGTTTTGATACGGCCTTCTCTCTCAATAATTTTATCGTCTCAAAGGCAGTCGCGTCGCACAGGGCGTTAAGGGGCGTTTTGCCGCCCGTATTGCTGAAAGTGTCGGATATGACGCGCCCGCTCCAGAGCCTTCCTTCAGCGGCGCTCTCCCACGGGGCCACGGCCTCCTCACGCTCCGAAGCAAAGAGGTTTACCCCCCACAGGAGCAGAGATAGCACGGCAGATGTCTTTAACAAAATTTTTATCATGAAATTAATTCAAATGCCCGTTATGCATCACACCGGTGATAATACATATTTTTTTTATGATTTTGTCAATAATTTTTTGGGTATTGACTTAACTTCATACAATTTTCTCTTTAAATTAAAGGGGACTCATGCTGGTCCCCTTTTTTGTAGGCAATATCCTACACGAAAATGCTCCGAAAAGAGACAAAGAAAACAGGATGCAGCCTACAAAAACAAACGACTTTCTCCTATTGACTTTCTCATTATATCTCTGTAAATTAACAGTGTAAAAATTCATTCAGGATAAGTTATACCGTGTTAAGCTCACGGTTAAAGACTTCTTTGAAATAAGATTCACTGCCGGAGAAAAGAAAGGCAGAGTAACTTTGCAAGGATGAATGCTTCATATAAATTGTAATTGTATTGAATAACTTCATACAATTTTCTCCTTATGAGGGGGCTTCAAAAGGGCCCCCTTTTTTTCAGGAAAATTCATGGGATTTAATATTTTATTTTTTACCCGAACAGGAACTTCCCTGATATTAATAGATACAGGTCATCTGTGATAATTAATTGAAAATCAAAGAATAAATTGTTGTCACATAAAGATATCAAAATATTCTGGCAATTAATCAACGAATGTTGATTCAAGGATAATTATTTTTTCCATTTTCCGGACGACAATAAACCGTGTAAGAAAAATCCTACAAAGTTTAGTCCCGGAATGAGACAAATAAAGAGTGAGAGACCTACAAAAATAAACGACTTTGTCCTATTGTCTCCCTTTTATTATCTCAGTAATTTATCCTTGTCAGGTAAACCATGCATAATTTTAGTATGGATTTTCCCAAAAACAATTCAGAGGCTATACATGAAAAACAAAATACTTCTCTATTACAACAAGGGAAAAAGTCACCTGAGGGTGATCTCAAAAAACGCTGCGCTCCCGGTGCAGAATTGTGAAGATATGTTTAAAGCCGAGAATAATACATTTGAATTTTCAGTAAGCTATGAGAGTATTGACGATGTCCTGGAAAACCTGGACACCATAATAAAAGATGCAGTTGAGCAAATCTTCGATGGCGGCAGCTTTTTCGAAGAGCAGTCATACCAGATCCTCACAGCCGACAGCGAACATGCTCTGGCTGAGTTCCACTGCAGTAAAAGTAAAAAGGAAGACAAAACGGATGACGTGAATGATCTTCTCTCATCTATCTATAGAATTGTAAGCAATTAAAATACGTTAATCAGGGACGTCCGAACCCGGAAATTTTATGCCGGCCGGCATTTTCAGGAGGAAGGTTCTTCAGGTGAACAGTCCTTATAGGAAACGGGATGACTATCCCCTCGCTGTTAAACCTTCTGTGAAGCCTTTTCACAAATTCATGCTGTATGACGAACTTCTCCTCAAACTCGGCAACTCTTAGAAGAACAATAAAATTTATGCTTGAATTTCCGAAAGTCTTATACCTGATTCTCGGTTCATATTCCGTTACGCAGCCGGGGATCTCCCTGTGGACTTCACGGGCCACATCAAGTGTTACCTCCTCCACATGCTCCAGGTCACTTTCGTAACTCACCCCGACCTCAACCTTTATAGAAAGTTCCTGCACGGGAAGCGAGAAGTTTGAGACCAGGCTTGAGGCCATCTTCGAGTTGGGAACAACAACGAGATTATCGGCCATTGTCTTTATGGTGGTATATCTCCAGGTAATGTCATGAACATACCCCTCGATATTAGACTCCAGCATGATATAATCACCCACATTTATCTGCCTGGCCACAATAATCTGTATACCGGCAAAGATATTTGAGAGGGTGTCCTGAAGCGCAAGGGCAACCGCCAGACCGCCAACACCCAGGGCCGTGAGTATGGGAGCTATGGATATTCCCAGGTACTGAAGAATAAGAAGAAACCCGATTACGATGACCAGCATCCGTGTAAGGTTTGAAAAGATCGAAATCACCGGGACAATACTGTCACGATTCTTGTAATAATCGACGATAAGCCTGGTCAGGATCTTCGATGAAACAATGGTTACATAAAAGATCAGCAGCACCACGATCCACCGGGAAGATTCGGATATGATTTTTTCGTCAAAGGGCGCCGACTTCACTGCCGCATAAACTCCCGCAAGGAAAATTAACATCCTGCTTCTTCCTTTCAGTGACGCGATGATAATATCATCACCTTTCCAGGCTGTCTTCTCCGCGATTTTCTTGAGCTTCGCGAGAATATATTTATCAAAAACTATCCCTGTGAGTATACTGAAAATTAATATGCCAAAAGGGCGAATGTAGGGATAGATTGTTGCAAAAATGTTATTCATAGTACCTCTGCATGGATTTTGAGTAAGTGGACATTGTATTATCTCCTTTCTTACACTCTTTATAATCTTTCTTCGTGTGCTTCGTGAGCTTCGTGTGATAACTCTTTTTCTTCCTCATTTAACTATCGGCAGAGTGGACTGTGAAAAATAAAATAAAGCTTGCAATTTATCGTTTGAAACCCATAACTCAAAAACCATAAAATGCGATCGGGAGTATTATGACATGATCTATCTTGCGGGGCCCCTCTTCACAACGGCAGAAAAAGATTTTAATATCCGTCTCGCCCATGAGATAAAAAAAAGAACAGGCCTTCCTGTATTTCTTCCCCAGAGTGAATGCGGAACATTCAGCGGGGCCGAAGAAATATTCAGGGCATGCCTTGATGGCATCAACCGGTCGAAACTGCTTGTTGCCATCCTCGACGGTCCCGATGCGGATTCAGGAACATGTTTTGAAGCGGGTTACGCTTTCGCGAAGGGGATACCGGTGATCGGGGTCAGGACCGACTTCAGGCAGTGCGGAGATGACGGGGGACTCAACCTCATGCTGTCACGGAGCTGTGACCGGCTGGTAACCGTTTCCTCCCTGGAGACCAGTTCCGGAGTTGAAGCGATCGCGGATGAGGTTAGAAAAATAACAGGGGAATATGAACTGGTTTAGCGATCATCTTCCCCGTTAAGTGGACCGGTCATTTCATCTAATCACTATATTCAGTCACAGCATTGCTCATTGCCCCGATATATCCGTTTTTGATGACTTTTATCCTGTAATGATGTTGGTAATAGTGATAGAAAACCGGAGTGGTTTCTTCAAAAGTATAACCGGTAAGAAGAGAATCATGATATATTGTCGTGACTAATTCATAGTCACTTTCGTCAGCAGGCGGAGTAGTAACGGAAACTGTTGTTCTCGCTCTGTATATTTCGTAATAATCTGCACCCTGAACTGTATCCCATGATAATGAAATACTGTAAGATCCCGAATCAGCCGTTGCCATGTTATCCGGTCCGGGATGAGCTGCAACGCCCATCACGGCTGCACTGAGACTGCTTTCTCCTCCGGCATTTATGGCAACGACCCTGTAGTAATATTCAACGGCAGGCTCCGCCGTGGTGTCGTTAAAAGTGGTTGCCGTTAAATTATCCGCTATAATGGAATAGGTCCCGTCAACGGCAGTTGACCTGTAGAGCATATAGGTATCCGCCAGTGATGAAGCGTTCCAGGTGACTGTTGTTATACCCGGATTTGACGTGTCATTGACAGTGGTTGATGCAATTGAAGGATCACCGGGAAGAGTCCTCAAACTGTACCCGGAATCTGAAACGCTGAACTCACTGTCTCCATCCCCGTTATACGCTTTGACTTTATAATAGAGAGTCTGCATATAATCCATTGTTGAATCAATAAAGTTTGTTACGGCAACGCTGGCGATCTCCGTGTATGTTCCGTCCAAAGTATCACTTCTGAAAACCCTGTATCCCGTAGCTCCGATAACAGAATCCCATGTTATGGTCACCTGATCATATTCATCATCTGTAGCCGAAACACCGCCGGGAGCAATAACAACACTCGGGGCACCGGTAAGAGTGTACCCTTCAACAGGAAGACTCAACCCGCTTTCCCCCCCCGGATTCACAGCTGCCACAGCATAGAAATAGTTTGTATCGGCAGGAATAAGATCTTCATATGTCAGGGTAAGAATTCCCGATGCAACCGGTGAATATATCCCGTCACTTGTATCGCTCCGGTAGAGAGTATAGCTTGCGGCGTTGGAAACGGGG
>JBNKTL010000082.1:0-5343 GCA_050298055.1 Spirochaetota bacterium | reverse complement strand
GTAGATGTTCCTTCTTCCCTGCTCGTTTACGGAAAAGAGAAGGTTCACATATTCTGTTATCTGCTTTTGGTTTCCCGCTGATTTCTGGAGCTGTACCACGGCCCTGACCAGCCTGATCCCGTAGCCCCCTTCACTGAAGAGGTTCCCCGCGGAAAAACGGTCCACTGAGTAGTCCCCTCCCGCGGCCCCCACTGCCACGTATTTTGCCGGGATGTAGAAATCGAGGCTTTCTTTCTGGTTTGGGGCAAGACTCTTCTTTTCCGCGTGTATTGAGAGATAGTTTTTCCCTTTCCATGGAGTGGGATAATAGATCCACCGGGAGTGGTTCTTCACTGTTCCCGCCCCGGTGACCAGCCCGGTTTTTTGGACCAGCGGGTCCCTGATCATGGCCGCTTTACTGTACCGGGCGGGTATCTCTATGGGAAGGATTATCTGTACTACCTGCTGTTTGATGGGGAGGCTCCACTGTATGGGGGCCCACCAGAACTTTGAGTATTCCTGCCTGTTATAAACGGTCCTGTCAAGGACCGGTTTGTCCACCCTGTACCGGAGGTTGAAGGTGTAGAGCTGGTCCTTCACTGTGGTTATCCCGAAATGGGCCGCGTAGAACCCTCCCCCCTTCCCGGCCATTCTTACGGTGAACTTCTGCTTCCCATGGGTCCCGTAGCTTTCAAGGATTGTCATGGGCTGGATAAACTGGCCTATGGTCCTGATCATGTTCCGGGACTCGTGCTCCCTGAAGGTGAGCCGGTAGAGGACTTCCGCCTTTCCGTCTTTCAGGATGGTCACATGGTACCGGGCTTTTTCCAGGGTTACGGGGGCCCCTTTCAGTTGATTTGGGAAGAGAGAAAAGATGAAGATGGTTATAAGAAAAAGTCTATGCCTTCCGGTAATTTTCATTGCTGGGGTCCCGTTTATTAGTGTTTTTTATTTTTTATCATCGGGGAGGTTTTATTTCAATCTTTTTTTTGGGGGGGTACTTATATAGGAAAAAGATTTTTGTTCAGGGTTAAAGAGTGTCATGTTGAAAAATGTTAATTGATTTTCTGTTGACAGAAAGTAATTCACATGCAAACAGTAAGAAATTTTTATATCAAGCGATACATGGGATGACCTGAAACTCTGACAGGCTTTGAAAGCAGTTGTAAATATTCAATTCTACCGGGGCCAGATAAGTTTCAAACTGGCTAAGGAGCAGGTTTATAAACGCGATACGCATGAATCCGATTAGAATATTCATCAGCAGTGTACAAAAAGAATTTACCGGGGAGCGCGCGGCACTCCGGGAATTCCTGCGTGGCGACGAACTTATGCGCAGATTCTTTGATATCTTTCTTTTCGAAGACGTACCGGCCACAGACCGCCGCCCGGACCACCTCTACCTTGACGAAGTAAAGAAATGTAATATTTATGTCGGGCTATTCGGGGATAATTACGGATTCGAGGATACCGAGGGAATATCTCCGACTGAACGGGAATTCAACCTTGCAGGCGATGAAAATAAATACAGGCTTATTTACGTTAAAGGGACGGACGACTCAAAACGTCATCAAAAGATGCAATCCCTTATTAATACAGCCCAGTCAGGTCTTATCCGCAAAAGATTCACGACAACATCAGAACTTGTCACAAGTCTCTACGCAGCTCTCGTGGTTTATCTCGAAGAAAAACAGCTGATCAGAAGCGGCCCTTTCGACGCCGCCCCGTGTTTTCCTGCTTCCATAGATGATCTAAACACTGAAAAGGGTACTGACTTCATTCGTGTTGCACGGAACATACGCAGATTCCCCCTTCCGGAAACCACATCCATGGAAGACCTGCTTGAACACCTGAACCTCAACACCGGCAAAAAATTGACAAATGCCGCCATATTACTTTTCGGGAAACAGCCGCAACGGTTTCTATTATCATCAGAAATTAAATGTGTCCATTTTCATGGAACCGAAGTGGCGAAACCTATACCCTCATACCAAGTGTACAAAGGCACAGTCTTCGAACTTGTTGATTCCGCCGTTGATTTCGTACTTGGAAAAATAGCGTTATCTGTTGGGACACGGGAAAAAGGGCCCCGGGTACCCGTTAAATACGAAATACCGAAAGAAGTCGTTGCCGAAGCGATCGTCAATGCAGTAGCGCACCGGGATTATACAAGCAATGGAAGCGTGCAGGTCATGCTCTTCTCCGACCGGCTTGAGATATGGAATCCCGGCAAACTTCCCCCTACCCTTACCCTTGAAAAGCTCCGCAGCAGACACGGATCCGTGCCGGGAAATCCTCTCCTTGCCGAACCAATGTACCTCACAGGATATATTGAAAGAATTGGAACGGGAACACTGGACATGATACGGCGTTGTAATGAGGTAGGACTTCCCGAACCTGAATTCACGGTTACAGACGGCTTCAAGGTCACAATCTCACGAGTTACAGCGAGTTCTGATATTTTAAAGACAGGGGAAGTCACAGGGGAAGTCACAGGGGAAGTCACAGGGGAAGTCGCCAGACTCCTGATACATTGTAAAAATGAAATGTCCCGGCAGGAACTTCAAAAAATCATGGGTTTGAAATCTGAGGAGAACTTCAGAAAACTTTACCTTATCCCGGCAATAGACGGAGGATTTATCGAGATGACACGGCCGGATAAGCCGAAGAGCCGCCTGCAAAAGTACCGTTTGACTTCAAAAGGGAAAATAATTCAAAAACGCCTGGTTTCAGGGGGTGATAAAGAATGAGTAAAGTTGAACTTCTTCTTCCCATGGGTCCCGTAGCTTTCGAGGATTGTCATGGGCTGGATAAACTGGCCTATGGTCCTGATCATGTTTTGGGACTCGTGCTCCCTGAAGGTGAGCTGGTAGAGTACTTCCGCCTTTCCGTCTTTCAGGATGGTCACATGGTACTGCGCCTTTTCCAGGGTTACGGGGGCCCCTTTCAGTTGATTTGGGAAAAAGGAAAAGATGAAGATGGTTATAAGAAAAAGTATATGCCTTCCGGTAATTTTCATTTCTGAGGTCCCGTTTATTAGTGTTTTTTATTTTTTATCATCGGGGAGGATTTATTTCAATCTTTTTTTGGGGGGTGGATTTCATTTCAATTTAAATCAACCAATTGGATATTGAGCGCACGGCTTCATCCGTAAACATTTCGGAGCAGCGTCCTGCTGCAAGCAATCTAAAAATTTTAATAAAGTTTATTTTATTATTTGCTCAATTTCAATATCAATTTTAGCAAGTGAAGATTTCATTGCGCGACATATACTATATTAATGATGTTTTTTCTTAGATTCATCAGATTCATTATCTTTTATCATAGCTTCAAATGCTTCTGAAACTTCTATCGGAAATAGATAATCAATATCACTCATCATATCACTTGAATAACTATTAGCTGACATGGGTTTGCCCCTGAAAACCGGACACTCAGTTAAGCTTATTGCCGATAATAAGTTTAATGGAGTTTACAATGAATACAAGAAGAAAATACGACAAGCAGTTTAAAATTGATGCAGTGAACCTGGCATCTCAACCACTTCCCCAAACCTCCCCGCAATCTCATCCTCCTCCTTAACGGCATCTTCCAGTTCCTCGGGAATAAAAATATCTTTCGTCACATGCAGGTTGGCCTTGTAAAGATGACATCTCCCCGGTTCCTTTTCAGACCGGTCAATGAATACCGAGAGCTCTTTACCATTCGCCGCCAAATCATAAGTGTACTTCCAGGCATTAAGAAAATCACCGATAGTATTCCGGACAGCTTCATTGTCTTCGGCAAATAACAGGTTCATGGCGGCTTTTCCTTATGAAATTATAAATGAGTGTATAAAATATTTTTTCTATAAGTCAAGTAAAAGATTTACTGTTTATTTTCCTTTTTCCCTCTCAAAATGAAAACAGCAGATATCTGCTAAATACACGTTTACTCAATAATAACCGGTTTTCATTTTTTACTGATAGAGAAAATAAGCGAGTCAGGAAGACGAGCGCATAAGGCGGTGCAGACAGGAGGTCGTCACCGCCAATTAGGGAACATTAATTATTCAGCTGAAAGTCAAAGAGCCCCCGGCGGCGATTGAGCCGGCGCGCGGGGGTCGCAAGGGCTCCCAACATGGATGTTGCAGTGCAGAGCGCAGGCAGGAGGCCTAATAAGCGCTCTGCTGCTGTCCGCGCTGACACCCCTTTGCATTCTTCAAGTCCGTGCCACGGACAAATATCCCGCAGGTGATAACCTGCAAAAAATTGAAATTCCCCCACCCTCCGGAAAAGAGAATTCCCCAACACAATAAAAGTATAATGTCATTTTAAATATATCAAAAACAACCGGGCATGAATTAAATCCCGGGAAAATTCCTTAAAATCAAAAAAAGTTTTAATGAACCCGGTTTCAGAATCGTATTAATAGTGAGGAATAATTGCAATTCTGATCAAAATACCGGGAGGGTGAACATTATGAGAACCACTATCAATTTAAAAAATCAACATAATTTCAAAAATGTTAATTCCTGAACCCCGGGGTTCATTTCTGCACATTCTTAAAAAAGTGTTAACAATAAAACCCCGGGGTTTAAAAATGGACAATAAAAATAATATGTTTGAGCGGTAAAATGATAACAAAAGAGATGATACAAAAAATTGATCTCATCGAGGATAAATCAGATCAAAAACAGCTGAAGATCGAATTGAAGAACATTTTTGAAGGAACCCGCAAAGCAATAGAGGGCTTCCTTCAAATCGCTTTGGCCGCAAACAGGATAAAGGAGAAAAAACTCTATCTCCACCTGGGATTTACTACATTTGAAAGATTCTGCATTGAGTGTATTGAACTATCACGTAAACAGGTGAATTTATATATACGAATCGCGGAAATAACGATTAACTATGGTGAATTATTCAATGAAGAATTTGTCAGCATCTTAGGTCCAAGAAAAATGGATGAGATCAGTAAAGGTATTAACATTATTGAGAACAGTCATTTATCCAGGAAGGAAAAAAGGAAGAAAATTATAGAAATTGCCAGACTTATTAATCCGGAACTGACTGTGGCAGAAACCGAACAAATTGTAAAAAAACATACGAGGTTACTGAAACCGAAAAAATGAATGAACACAGGTCACTCATTACTTAATCACCCGGTGTAATTCAGCGATCCTCTCTTTTGTTTTCCTGAAATTTTTTTCCAGCTCCCTTCTCTTCTCAATGAGCAACCGCATCTCTTTAACTTTTTCAGAATCGGCAGGACCGATATAATCTGTCTTAACTTTATCGTTCTCCCGGTACCCCTAGTGTCAACATAGTTGTCGCCTAAAATATTTAGGAGATAACTATGAAATACAGCAGAAGAATGAAAGAATCA
>JBNKTL010000081.1:0-5361 GCA_050298055.1 Spirochaetota bacterium | reverse complement strand
ATTCCCGCGAAGAGCTTTACGGAAGATGTTTCACGGTCTTCCCTCTGATGCCGCAGTTTTGATACGGCCTTCTCTCTCAATAATTTTATCGTCTCAAAGGCGGTCTCGTCGCACAGGGCGTTAAGGGGTGTTTTGCCGCCCGTATTGCTGAAAGTGTCGGATATGACCCGCCCGCTCCAGAGCCTTCCCTCTTCGGCGCTTTCCCAAGGGGCCACGGCCTCCTCACGCTCCGAAGCAAAGAGGTTTACCCCCCACAGGAGCAGAGATAGTACGGCAACTGTTTTTAATAAAATTCTGATCATGAAATTAGTTCAAATGCCCGTTATGCATCACACCAGGTAGCAATACATCTTATTTTATCTATTCTGTCAATGTTTTTTTGCACACATACTAATGTACATCAACTTGATATATACAGAATAAACAATAAATCGTCAACATACAACAAGTACTATTTGTACAGTTTTGTAATGAACGCTACACAGAGTGTAATGAACGACATCTTTTTGTTAATTTTAAGTGTTAAATGTTGAATTTTAAATTAAAGAAACTGTTCTTTATCAGATAACTTAACATTTATAATTTAACATTATCTTAAACTCCGCGTCCATCCGCGGTTCCAAAACTCTTTAACATTAATTAAAGTGACATTAACCATCCAAAAAGGACAAAAAAAATTAATAAAACTTCAGGATGAAAAATCCTTGCTATATAAAAGCTCATTATATAGCTGTTAATTTATACAAAGGGGAGATGAAACACTATGGGACAGGGAAGACAGAAGACCATCCTTATCATTACATCGATCATATCACTCATTGCCGGCGCTGTTATGGGGTCTGTGGCAGTCAGCTTTTTCAGCACGTCCTATCACACGATCCTTAAAAACGAACTTTCCAAATACGATAACGGAAAGGCCCTGATCAATATTGACAACGATACAATCGGCAGGAATTTCTTTGACAACAGGGTCAGGCTTTTCAAACAGTATATTGCCGCAAAAAGGACCGGCAATGATCCCATGATGAAAGACCGGCTGCTCAGGAAAATCATTGACAACTATATTGTTCTGAAAGAGGCTGAAAAATCGAAGTTATTTACCGGGAAAAAAGCCACGGACTATCTCTGGCTCTATCTTGAAGAAGCAATGGTAAACTACTACCTGGATTTCATGGTGGACCTTAAGGGGAGAAGAAAAATAAAATTATCCGAAAAAGAGCTGAATGATTTTTACTTAAAGAATAAAGAAATGTTCGATAGAAAAAAAATATCACGGGAAAAAGCCATTGAGATATCAAAAAAGCAGCTTGAGACAATCAACAAAAAAATGGTCGATAAAAACAGGTCAACCGCCCGTATAGTCGAACTTGGCAGACTAAAAAAGGGTAAAAAGATCAAAATTAACAGGGAGTATTTAAAATCTCAAAATGAAGAATAAACTGTTTGTCATATTATCCGTTCTGATAATTCTCATAAACCAGGGAAAAGCCATGAGTAAAGGGAAAACAGTAAAAAGTCTTTACATCGAAGAAACCGTAAACGGGAATATCACCGGGCAGGAAACCACAATAGTCAAAAAAGCCTACTATTCGAAATCCCATATCCTTATCATTGACCCGTCACTTCCCTACAGGGTCCTGTTTAATCTGGGATCAAAAACTGTTTACCTGATAGATGACGCCAATAAGATCTATACATACATGTCCATAGAAAAATTTGTCCGGATGAGCAACAACTCCCCCGTCCGGATCAGTGATAGCGACGTTATGGTGGAGAATACGGGGAAAAAGAAACAGATAGATAAATATCCCTGCGAAGAGTATTCCGTTTATATACCCAAAATGGGCG
Organism: Spirochaetota bacterium; assembly: GCA_050298055.1. GTDB lineage: Bacteria > Spirochaetota > UBA4802 > UBA4802 > UBA5550 > JBNKTL01. The sequence goes on along the minus strand of JBNKTL010000081.1, from coordinate 3,513 downwards.
TGAAGACCTACCTCTGGATATCCGGAAAGATCAATCTCCCCATGGGGCTTTTCTACTCCTTCTCAAAAAGGACCGGGCTGGGGAGCCAGAACAGGCAAATCATCAAGCTCATGGAAAAACAGGGGGGATATACCATTGAGAGCAAAAGCACTTTTCTTGCACCCGGTATGTACGGGAAGTATATAAACGTCAAACTCAATACTGCCCGGTATATAAACGCAGATAGTGCTGTTTTTCAACTACCTTCTGGATACAGAAAGGCCGCCTACGGGAAATAGGTTTTTACTTTCTTATCCCCCTCCCCCGTCTGTGTTTATCTGCGGTTCACTCTCTTCGTCATAAACCGGGAGAATTAATTATCAGAACCTTATATACTGGACAAAATCCTCCTTCATGTAATTGCCGTTTACGTCCCTGGCCCCGTTCTCTCCCCCTTTGACTGTGATTTTATAGGTTGTTGCGCCCTGCACTCCCGACATGTCAAACCTGTAGATATACGGTAAGTTGGGAAAATTAGGCCATTCCGGGTTTATAACACTTACAGTGCCGCTTTGGCCAACAACAAAATCAACAGATACCGATATGCTGGTCGGTTCCATATTTGCATTTGCTGAAAATGTAATTTCAACATCGTTGTAAAAAGGGGGCACAGTGATTAACCGGGTAACAACCTCATCCATGGTCCAGACAGGACCGCCGGAATCCCCTATTGCGGTTACCCGGGGCGCTATAGAGTTAGTGCCATCCGTTAAATATGAAAAGACATATTCATGGTCCAGGGCGTTATTCTGCAGATCTGTTATTACCGGTGAAATGGTCAGGGTATAGTTCTCTTCGCTCTCCATGGGTTCAATGAACATAATATTCACCCTGGTCTGCATCCCTATGACCTGTTCGGTCAAATAAAATTCGCATGCCGGGGAGATGTTTACGGCGTCATAGAGTTCACTGGTGTCAATCTCTTCGCTGAAGTCGATTGCCAGGTAGCTGTCCTTCTCTATCAGAGTGTTCACCGTATCCTCTGCCCAGAGAGCGGCGGATATGTCAGGCTGGGAAACGGTAAGTGTCGGTTTAACAAAATCATCACCTACGGTGAAATTAAAGGTAAACGGATCCACTAGGGGGTTACCATTTATGTCCTTGATTGAATCACTTACCGTCACGGTATATGTTGTCCCGTAACTCAGGTTATAGAGGGGATCAAAGGTGATCTCCGTATATGTTGGGTTCCACTGGTAAAGCCCGGCCACTGCGGGAGATATTGTTATGCCATCATAAAGGCTGTCCAGATCAATGGCCTCCGAAAAGGTAATAACGATATTCGCATCTGGCAGAACGCCGGTAACGTCATTGAGCGGCTCATATAAGACAATCTCGGGTGGAGCAAGATCAGTGTTTACATAGAAAACGGAAGTATATGCCTCCTTCAGATCATTCCCGTCCACGTCTTCCGCGCCGGAAGATACGCTCAATGTGAACATACCCGTCCCCTCCAGCGGCTCCTTGGGCTGAAAGGTCATTGTTTTTCCGCCGTTGTCCCAGCTGAAGTACCCGTCAAAGCTGCCCGATGATGACGACAGGGAAAACTGGTTATTTGTGTGGACCGTGTCCATCTCCTTGCTGAACCTTACAACAATGACGGCATCTGAGGGCACATTCGTCATGTGGTTCGACGGATAAACGTCCACGACCTCAGGCTGACTCATATCATCGCCAACAAGCCCCGCCTGTTTTGCCAGTTCGCCCGCGCAGGATGAAAATAAAACACATATGATTAATATCCACAGTCTCTTTTTCATAATACTTACTCCCTGAATTCAATAACAAAGTTCCCGTCCATGGTGTTCCCGTTTGCGTCTTTGATCCCGTCGGAACCGCCGTAGAGGGTCAGCCTGTAAAGAACGGCATCATCAACAAGATCATTTGAAAGTGCGGAGAAATCGAACTGAACAATGCTGTAGAGACCGCCGATGTCCATAATCCACTGTACATCATCCACAGCGGCGTCATGGGAACTGTCACCGAAGTGTTCAAACAAATAGTTGTCAAAAATCGTATACTTGTCCATCTCAACGGGAGTATTCAGCCCGTCATTGGCAACGAACTGGATCCGCATATAGTAATCCTGCTCGGTTCCGGGTAATCCCATTTGAATTTGCACAGGCCAGGCTGCGAGAATAAGCGTATTATAGGTTGAATTGTCATTGGATCCTTCAACACCCCCAACAATAACAAGAAGTGAATCGGCACTGTTGACCTGGATTGTGGTTGCATGGGGCTGTTCCAGTTTGAGGCCGTTTATGTCCCTGGCCGTTGTATCGATCTTGACCTGGTATACCTGCTCCGATTCCAGGGGCTCATCAGGGGTAAAGATTAGCCGGGTATCGCCGTTTTGCCATGAAAAGAGACCGGACACAGAGGGCGTAATGCTGAAAGCTGACTCGGTGCTTGTTCTCTCCATGGAATTATTTTCAATAAAATCCACCGCGATGATAACGTTTTTATCAACACCCGTGTTTATTGTTCCGGTGTCCCAGTAGGGAGGAGGCAGGGCTGCCGCGTCATAGATACCCGCGACCTCCGGCGGTGTAAAGTCCGTTCCGGTGATAAATATCACGGAATATTCGGATACAAGGGAATTCCCGGATGTGTCCTCCGCGGTCGCGGCCAGGGCAAATTTATACTGTTTCCCGTATTCCATTTCATCGGTAAGAACATAGGTAAGCCTGCTGTCGGCAAACCCGGACGTCCCGGTGCTCCATTCAAAGTACCCCGGAACACTGGGTGTGATACTGAAAGCGGCGTCTGTTTTTTCTCTGTTCATTGACTTGGAAAAATCGATCCGTATATTACTGTCCACGTCAACAGCCTGGGTCCCCCCGTCGGTATACACGGGATCCGACGACAGGACCCCGGGCTTATCAAAATCATCCCCCACATAGAAATCGGAGAGAAAATCACTTTCCATGGTATTGTTATTGCTGTCCCTTACGCTCCTTGGAATTTCAATAACATACCTCGAACTTTCATCCAGGTCATACCGGGGCGTAAAGATAAACTCCTTTCCGGACACCCAGTTAAAAGTGCCTTCAACACTCCCCGAATCCCCGGTCAGAGAGAAATTGTTCTCAACATCATTTTTATTGACATTATTGTTGAAACTGATACGAACAGTCACATCAATGTCTATACCTGTCAGATTACTCCCGGGAGAACATGATTCCACCTTTAAGGTCTCAAATTCATCCACGCAGTTTGTCAAACTTAATATGAAAATAAAAAACAGACCGAATAGAAATTTGAACTTTTTCATGGTCCCTCCTTAACTTCCTCCACAGACCTCTCCATTTTGTTCTGTGTAAGAGTAAAAATAAGCTGAAAAAGAAAAAGTACGGACAAAATAAAAAAAAGCGGAAGAGTTTTGGAAATCTTTATTTTTATCACAACAGCCCCGCAGACCGACAATACTATGCTCATCAGGGACAAAATTTTATACTTTGCTGTGTTATACTC
>JBNKTL010000080.1:0-5584 GCA_050298055.1 Spirochaetota bacterium | reverse complement strand
AAGCCCCCCCATATACAAGCCCGAGTTTTCGCTTACTTTTATGTCTGCACTGCTATTCTTTATGGTCCCCCCCCCGCCATTTTGTCCCACCAGTCCCCCCACGTAGTTGACTCCCTGTATCGATCCTGTTGCGGAGGCGACGCTGCAATTGAGCACGGTTCCCAGATTAGACCCCACCAGTGCCCCTGTGTAATCTCCCCCTGATGAAACAGCGGCTTCATCCAGTATAATGTTGACCAGGGTTCCGGCGGCATCCAAGATGCCGAATAGTCCCTGGTGAGAGTCTGTTGCAGTATACACACTGAGATTGGATATGGTATGGCCTCCCCCGTCCAGGGTTCCGGTAAAGAGTTTTGTGCTATTGCCCACAGGCGCCCAGTACCCGTATCCCGAGAGATCGATGTCCGTCTCCAGAATATAGTATCCCCCCGTTCCGTTGGTCACATCGTCCGCAAGGAGGGTGTGAAAATTCGTTGCGTCACTGCTTGTGATATAGGTAACCGGGGATGAAGACGACGGCATAAAGGCCATAACTGATATCCCCGATGATTGATTATCTGAAGTGTCTACTGCTTTAATAGTGTATGTATAGCCTTTTCTGATTGTGAGTCCGCTTAGGATCACACTTCCCGTACCCCTGGCAACCGAAACGGTTCCAATATCAGCAGGGTTTACACTTATTTCCATATGATCCAGATCGCTGTCGGCGGGATCGCTCCAGGTGAGAGAGATGCTCCCTCCCCCGATGGTGACGATGGAGACGGCTGACGCATCACCGGGAGGGCCTGTATCCGCAGGAGAGGTTTTTTTCTTTTCCGAGCTTCCCAAAAAGTCGCAGGATGATAAGGAGAGAGAAATCATGGTCATCAGCAGACCCATCTGCAGAATTTTGAGAGATATCCCTTTGAATGCTTTTATTTTCATGTTGTAACCTCGGAATTATTTATATTCCCCCGCCAAAGGCGGGGGAATGCTTAACTAAAATTCACCGGGAATATACTGAAAAATTAACCGGGTACCAATGGTATTTTGATGAACGTTACGAAACAGGGGATGAATGGCATAATAGAGGGGGTTAATGTATGGGGGTAGAATCAGATCCCCAGGATCTTTTTCAATCCTTCGGCATACTTTCTCCCCACCGGAAGCTCCGGGCTTTCCCCTCCCGAGAGGGCGGCGGTGTATCTCCCCCCTGCCTGGGGCTTGATATAGACCAGGAAGTCAATATTTATGATAAATCTCTTATGGATACGGTAGAAGTTATCCGGCAGGTTCTTTTCAAAATAACCCAGGTATTTATCGCTTGTGAAGGAGCCCTCCCCCGTATTGACAATGGTATTGTTATCATTGGCATGGAGAGAGATAATTGTACCATACCGGATCATGTAAATTTTTCTTCCCTCCTTCACGGCAATTCCGGCCTGATCTGTCACCGGCCTGTTTTTCCTCTGCTGCCGGACCCGGGCCACTGCCCTGTCAAAGACGATATTCAGCCGGTGGGTATCAACCGGCTTTACAATATAATCCGCGGCCCCCATTTCAAATGCCCTCACCGCGTATTTATCGGAATCGGCAATAAGAATAATCTGTGAGGAGAGCTCTATTCCATCAATAAGATGGACGGCTGTGATACCGGGGTGAGAGAACTCCATGCAGAGGATATCAAACTCCCTGTTTTTCAATATATTACGGGCTTCACTACCGGTATTGACCCTGCCCGAGAGGATGATATCATCTCTTGTATCAATGAAATCTCTTATCAACTCATTGGAAGAGCCGGCATTTTCAACCAGGAGGAGGCTGAGTTTATCCTTCATTAGTGTTTAACCCTTCAGTGAGGGGAGTTCTTCACGCTCACCGATAAATTTTTACCGCAGCATTCTCTTTCCCGGGTACGGTCCCGATAATATCGTTTAGTAAAATTCCACAGGCTTAGGCTTGAGCTGCATCACAGCATGCAGGTTGACACCTGCCTGGTATTTTTATTAATTCGGGAAGCGTCCACTTTGTGGAATCTGCATTTATCCCCACCTTTACCCAAGGGGTATTCCCGCTTCGTAATAAACAATAGGAAAAAGTGGGGGGCCCGTCAACCGGAGAGAGGTAAGCGTTACGCCCCGGGTGGTCAATGTTACTGCTGGAGGGGTGAATGGACTCTTACGGGGTCATATGCCGAGGATCTTTTTGAGGCCTTCAGCGTATTTTCTCCCCACCGGAAGCCTGAGGTTGTCCTCTCCCGATATGGCGGCAAGGTACCTCCCTCCCGGCTGTGTCTCTATATAATCGAGAAAGTCGATATTGACGATAAACTGCTTATGAATCCGGTAAAAGCCGGGGGGGAGTTTTGTTTCGTAAAAACTGAGGTACTTGTCGGTTTTCAGGCTCTCCTCCTCGGTGTGAACAACGGTAAACCGGTCGTGGGCGGAGAGGTACTTGATCTTATTGAAATGTATCCTGAAATATTTTGTTCCCTCCTTCAGGGTAATGCCGGTTGTGGTAGTAAAGAGCTTGTCCTTATTATGCTGACGGATCTTCCCGATTGCCCTGTCCAGGGCGATATTCAGCCTTTCGTCATCAAAGGGCTTTATGACGTAATCCACGGCCCCGATCTCAAAGGCCCTCACCGCATGCTCATCGGAGCTTGTGAGGAAAATAATGTAGGGGAGTGATTCAAATTCATCAATAATATCGATCCCCTTCATATCGGGAAGGTAGATATCCATGAGAATAATGTCGATATCCTTCTCTTTTAATACCTCCCCGGCTTCCCTCCCTGTTTTCACGCAGTCTGCGAGAAAGACATCATCCCTTTTCTCAATGAAATCCCTTGTTATCTCAATGGAAAAATCTTCATCCTCAACCAGGAGTATGGTAAACTTATCATCTATCATATCTTTATTATCCGTAGATCCGCCCATTCCCTCAAGTGCCGGGGATGGCATTTTTACAGAAAGGCCTCTCCTTACCTTTTTCCTGTTGATTCATATGTTTTAACCATTGAATTTTTTTCAATGCTATTTTTTAGAGACTTAATTAAATATACTTAAAAATTCTGGAAAAGGAGAAGCCCCCTAAATCCCCCAGAGGGGGACTTTAATAAAGGGAAAGTTCACATATACTCGTTGTTTTTAAAACATACATTTTAAGAAAAATAAGAGGATATTGGCCACGTGCCCCCTTTGGGGGACAGGGGGCTCTGCGGCAACTTTTTATAAAATTATATTAAAAACCATTTTCCGGGGGCTTGAACCGGATTCTCAATCCCTCCCCTCCCCCGCCGGGAGCCGGAACCAGAAGGTACTCCCCCGGTTGATGACGCTCTCCGCCCCTATCTCTCCCCCGTTGGCTTCAATGAAATACCTGCAGAGCATGAGACCGAATCCGGAGACCTGTTTCTTATTGATCTTTACCGAATCTGCCTTCTCAGGACCAAGGAGCTCCTTCAATTTCTCTTCGGGAATCCCCCTCCCCGTATCCTTCACGCTGATCTTCACCGTATCATTCTCCCGTTTAACATCAACGGCTATGCTTCCACCGGCGGGTGTATATTTTATGGCATTTGAGATAAGGTTCCTTAATACAGTGATCACCGACCGGGATTCTGCGAAGACCTTCAGGGACTGGTTTTCATCGGGGAGGTTCAGGGTAATCTTCCTGCTCCGGGCAAGGAGCCTCATGGGGTCTGCGGCAAGGTTTACGGCCTTGCAGACATCAAAGTTTTCCGGTTTCAGGTCAAGCTTCTCCCTCTGCAGGGCCGCCCAGATGAGGAGGTCCTCCAGCATATGGGAAACGCTTATGGTGGTCTCCCGCAGCTGCTGAAAGAGGGTATCCGATATGTCCGATCCCTTCCCGGCCACGCTGTTGAAGACCTTGGCAAGGTTCCCGATGGGCCCCCGGAGGTCGTGGGATATAATGGAAAGGAACTTATTCTTGGCGGTATTGGCTGAGCGCAGTTCAACCATGGTTTCCTTCAGTTCCGCTGTTCTCTCCTCGATCTTCCGTTCCAGGTTTTCGTTGAGATCCTTTATATTCAGATAGAAGCGGGACATCTTTACCTGGTTTTCCACCCTGGATGTCAATTCGGGGAAGGAGAAGGGTTTGGAGATAAAATCGTTTGCCCCGAAGGCCAGACCGTCGGTGAGGTCGGAGAGATTATTCTTGGCGGTGAGTATGATGACAGGGAGCTCGTTGGGGTTATACTTCTCTCTTATTATCCTGCAGACCTCATACCCGTTCAATCCCGGCATCATGAGATCCAGGAGAACCAGGTGGACTTTTTCCTCCTCTTCAAGTATTTCCAGCGCCCGGGTCCCGTTCCGGGCGGTTATCACCCGGTATCCCTTCAGGGAGAGGTGGTTCTCTATCACCTTCAGGTTGATGATATCATCATCCACTGCCAGTATGGAATATCCCCCCGAATGATTCGGTAAACCGCCGGCCCCGCCGGTATCGGTGAGTGCAAGGTCATGGCGAAGGAAACGGCGGATCTTTTCCCCCCGGTCATCCTTCGCTTCCACCAGATCTTTTTCATCAGCCAGGGGAATGGTAAAGATGAAACAGGAACCCGCCGGCGTGTCAGCCTGCATCGGGTGAGGTGATTCAATCCGGATGGTTCCCCCGTGGAGTTCAACAAGATTTTTTGTGATGGAGAGCCCCAGGCCGGTGCCGCTGTATTTTCGGGAGATGGAAGCGTCCGCCTGTTGAAAGGAATCAAAGATAATATCCCTCTTCTCCTCCGGGATGCCGATCCCCGTATCGCAGACGGAGATTTCGGCGAACCCCGCCGCCGCTTTCGCCGATACCGTGACAGCCCCCTCCCCGGTGAATTTAACGGCATTGTCGATGAGATTATAGAGGATCTGCTCCAGCCGGTTTTCGTCAGCCAGGAGGAGGGGGAGCCCTTCGCACTCATTTTTTAATTCAATATCCTTGTCTCCCATGAGGGAGCGGGAGAACCGGAAGACCATATCCACCATGGGATTGAGGTCAACCGCCTTTTTCTGCAAAACAATATCCCTGTGCCTCAGACGGGAAAAATCAAGGATGTCGTTTACCAGGTGGGCAAGGCGCCTGCCGCTGTTTGAGATCATCCGGATATTGGAGAGGGTCTGTTCATTATGGGGAGCCCCGATACCCTGGAGCATGGAATCCGCAAGGCCGATGATGCCGTTTATGGGGGTACGGAGTTCATGGGAGACATTGGTGATAAAGCTGTTTTGCCGCTCTTCCGCTTCGACTTCTCTTGTAACATCACGCATTGCGATGACCAGCCCCGATTTCTTACCATCTGGGGCAATGACAGGTGCTGATAATGCACTGAAAACCCGGTTACCAGCTTTATATCGTTGGGTTGGGTTTCCCGCTGTAAATTTAGTCAACCAGGCTTGTAATGTAGCATCTTCATTTAGATTTAGGTCATCATCTTCATCATCAAAGATGGTGTCGTTGTTCACACCCTTGATGATTTAGGGGTTCTCGAAAAAGTTGCCGAGGGCAAATTTCAATTCGGTACGCGTCTGTATATTCTGGGCAGGACAGCAGGTCGAGGTTCGGCTTTGATCAGTACGGTGCACCCGTACCTGGA
>JBNKTL010000079.1:0-6738 GCA_050298055.1 Spirochaetota bacterium | reverse complement strand
TGATAATCGAGGTAGATTTATACAATAACTGTTTATTTCAATTTGTAAAAATCGACAGACAAGGGGGATGGGGGGGGATGAAATTATAGTCTATTGATGTATCAATTTACCAGGAGGAACCTTTAGCTTGGACTGGCTTTTCCCATCAGTTGTGGCGACCCTTACCGGTACTCTCGTTCTCATGTGTGCATTCCTCTATCTCTACTATATTGACAGAGAGAGGAGTATGAAGGTATGGACGGTTAGCTGGTTTATCTATGCCGGCAGGTTCGTATTCTTTCTTCTGATACTGAAACAGGGAAAGAGCGACCTTCTTCTTATTGCAAATCAGCTCTCCGCCCTTACAAGCGGAGTACTGCTTCTCTGGGGGACATATATCTGGGCAGAGAGAAAGATGGCGAAGTTCTGGTTTGCTGCTTACGCATGTGCCGCTGCCTGGATTTTTATATCTGTCCCGGGGAATTATTCATTTCATCTGCTTGCGCTGCCTGCATTTGTTTTTTCCGGAATAGTCTTCATATGGACCGGCATTGTCTTCATGAAGTACTCCGGGACCGGTGGACCCGGGAAGAACCTGGCGGGAATTGTATTTATTCTCTGGGGCGTCCATAAGATAGATTACCCCTTTCTCAAACCGGTTACCTGGTTTGCGCCCTGGGGTTACCTTCTCGGTGCCCTTTTCAGCCTTCTTGCGGCCCTGGGTATTATCCTTATTTACTTTGAAAAGGCAAAAGAGAGGCTCAGTGAGTCTCTTCATGAGAAGGATGTTCTTCTCATGGAAATACACCACAGGGTGAAAAACAATATGCAGATAATATCAAGCCTTCTTAATCTTCAGGCGCTCTACTCCGGGAATAAAGAAGTAAAAGAGATAATTACCGAGAGTGAAAAGCGCGTAAGATCCATGGCTCTTGTTCACGAAAGTCTTTACAGATCGGACAGGTTTGCAGAAATTAACATTCAGAATCTCGTAGACAACATGGTAAGAGATTTTTATTCATCCTTTACTCTTAATTTAATACTGAAATTTGACGTGAAGATGAAAAATATTGCGTTTAACATCGAAACGGCAATCCCGGTTGCCCTGATAATCAATGAGTTATTATCCAACTCTGTGAAACATGCTTTCAGTGACGGCGAAAAGGGAAATATTGAGGTTGACCTTTTTGATGACAATGGAATTTATACACTGAGTTACAGGGACAATGGTTCAGGTATCCCGGAAAATATTGATATAGATAAATCTGAAACCCTGGGGCTTCAGCTTGTGAGAAGTCTCGTGAAACAGCTGTCGGGAACTGTTGAAATTAATACCGGTAATGGGACCGAGTTTGTCATCAGGTTTAAAAAGATCAGCACCAGCGGTTTCAAATAGCAGAAGGACGTACTGTTTTGGAAAAGAAAAAATTATTTGTTATCGACGGACATGCCCTCTGTTACAGGGCGTATTATGCATTTATCAGGAACCCGCTTATTAATTCCCAGGGACAGAATACTTCGGCAATATACGGTTTTGCCCGGATGCTCTACAGGCTTCTTGATGAACAGAAACCCGATTATCTCGTGGTTGCTTTTGATCCCCCGAAAAGAACTTTCAGGTTTAAGATCTATCCCGATTACAAAGCCAACAGGGAGAAGATGCCCGATGACCTGAAAAGCCAGATCGATGAAATAAAGAACATGATGGATGTTCTCGGGATAAAGAGGATCGAAGATGACGAGTATGAAGCCGATGACATCCTGGGGTCTATCGCGGAACAGATGGCGGGAAAAGACCTCCAGGTGATTCTGGTTACCGGTGATAAGGACGCCCTGCAGCTTGTTAATGAAAATGTAAAGGTCTATGCCAACAAAAAGGGAATATCCGAATACGAAATCTATGATATTGATGCGGTCCGGGAGAAGCTCCACCTCCTTCCGGAACAGGTGGTTGACTATATGGCCCTTACCGGTGACACATCGGACAACATCCCCGGGGTCAAAGGGATTGGTGAAAAGACAGCACAGAAGCTCCTGGGAAAGTATTCCACCCTGGATAAGCTCTACCGGAATATCGAAGAGATCACGGGTAAGCAGAAAACAATGCTTGCGGATAACATGGACATGGCATATCTCAGCAGGGAGCTGGTTACCATCAAACGGGACGTGAAACTTGATGTTGATGTTGAAAGTCTCATATGCAGCGGGACTCAGTCAGGGAAAGCCCGGGATTATTTTTATTCCCTTGAGATGAATTCCCTTGTAAGGGATTATTTCCCGGAAGAGGAAGAGGAGGAGGCTGATATTACTTCGGAGAAAAACATTCTCTATGAGATCATCAGGACCGAGGAGAGACTGAAAGAGGTCATCAAGATCATCAGGGAAAAAGGTGAGGTTGCCGTGGATACGGAAACAACATCCCTTCTGCATGTTGAAGCGGAGCTTGTGGGGATATCCCTCTCTGTTGAAGAAATGGAGGGCTGGTATGTTCCCATGCAAAGCAGGGGGCTCTTCAGTGACGAGTACCTTGACGGTACCATCTCACTCTACCTGCTCAAGCCCCTGCTGGAAGATGAAAAGATAAAGAAGATCGGCCACAACTTCAAGTACGATCTTGTTGTGCTCAGAAAAGCAGGCGTGGATGTAATGGGGCTTTATTTTGATACCATGATTGCGTCCTATCTCCTCAACCCGGGGGACAGGCGCCATAACATGGACGACCTCGCGTTAAAATACCTGAATCACCGAAACATCACTTATAAGGAGTTAACCGGTACGGGGAAGAGTAAAATCCCTATAGAAGAGGTCCCCCTTGACAGACTTGCGGAGTATGCCATTGAGGATGCGGATATTACATACCGGCTTTACAGGCTCTTTAAGCCCGGACTGGTTGACAGTGAACTGGACAGTCTTTTTTATAATATCGAGATGCCTCTTGTCATTGTCCTGGCGGATATGGAGATGAACGGTGTTAAAATCGATGTTGATTACTTTGAGAAACTGAGCAGGGCCAACGACAGAATGCTCGAGGATGTGGTCAGTGATATCTTTCGTGAAGCGGGGGAGGAGTTCAATATCAACTCAACCAGGGAACTCTCAACCATCCTCTTTACAAAGCTGGGCCTCAAATCCCGGAAAAAGACCAAGACCGGGCTCTCCACGGACATCACCGTCCTTGAAGCGCTGAGGGGACACCATGCCGTTATCGATCACCTGATCCATTACAGAACGCTGAGCAAGTTTAAAAGCACCTATATCGACGCGCTGCCGAAAATCGTCTCATCTGAAACGGGAAGGATACATACTTCATACAACCAGACCGTTGCGGTAACGGGGAGGCTCTCATCATCAAATCCGAATCTGCAGAATATCCCCATAAAGGATGAACTTGGCAGGGACATCAGGAAAGGATTCGTCCCGGAGAAGGAGCATGTTCTCATGTCTGCGGATTATTCCCAGATAGAGCTTCGCCTTGCCGCCCATCTTTCCGGGGATGAAAACATGATCAAGGCTTTTAAGGATGGAGTAGACATCCATAACCTCACCGCGTCCAGGGTCAACGGAGTGGAGATAGAGAGCGTTGAATCCCATATGAGAAGGCAGGCCAAAATAATAAATTTTGCCATTATCTATGGTGTCTCCCCCTTCGGACTGGCCCAGCAGGCAGACATCGGTGTCAAGGAGGCGGCCTGGTTTATCAAAATCTATTTTGAGACATACCCGGGATTCAAGAAATATATGGACAGCACCATCGCATTTGCCCGGGAACACGGCTTTGTAAAGACCATGCTGGGAAGAAGGAGGGAAATTCCTGAAATTAATTCAACGGTGACCTTCAGGCGGGAGGGCGCCGAGAGGGCGGCAATAAACACTCCCATACAGGGGACCTCCGCTGACATGATAAAAATTGCCATGATTGATATTAACAACTTTCTTGAGGAAAGCGGCCTTAAATCGAGGATGATCATGCAGGTCCATGATGAACTTGTCTTTGAGGTCCACCGGTCAGAAAAGGAACTGGTTGAAAAAACTGTCAGGGAAAAGATGGAAAGTGCCATAGAACTGCAGGTCCCGGTCATCGTGGATATAGGCTGGGGAAACAACTGGGACGAAGCGCATTAAAAAAAGTTCCAAGTTCCAAGTTCCGGGTTAAAGAAAAAGAGTATTGAACCGCCAAGGCGCCAAGTACGCAAAGGAAGAAAAAGAAAAGAGTGTAAGAAAAGGAGATATGGAGATGGAGGAGATAGGGGGATAAGAGAAAAGTTGAAATAATTATTATATCCCCACATCCCCTCTTTATCCCCTTATTACACATCTTTTTAACGATTCCTTTTGAAGATAAGACTATATTTCTGAATGTTTAATTGAAAGAACTTTGTGCTCCTTGCGACTTTGCGGTTTAAAAGATTTTTGAATATTGGAAAAATGTGACTTTCCGGTTGACACCCGGATATATATTTAGTATTTTAGTTGAAACTTAACATCTTAGGGAAATAATTATGCCACTCTATGAATTTAAATGCAACGCCTGCGGAGCGGTGTTTTCGGAATTAAGAAGCATGTCGGAGACAGATCCGGCAAAATGTACCGAATGTGAATCTGAAGACACGAAAAAACTGATGTCGTCATTTGCCACTTCCGGCTCCACCTCTTCAGGTTCTTCGGGCTGCTTACCTTCCGGTGGAGGATGAAGCCCGTTCTAGTTGCCTGTATGGCAACACTCCTCTGGTTCGGGCCCGGATTGTTATTTCCTGTCGGTTGTTCTTCTTTTCCAGCTTCGCCTGTCAGGATGGGGTTTTTTCCGAAAAAACTTTGAGATAAAATTCCCTTTTTTTTCACGTCTCTGATAATCCCTCTCATCGGTAAATTCGATATTTTTATCATACATTCCCCGATCCCTCTGCCTGGAAAAATGCCCTGCAACTGGTTGCATCTTTATAACCTCTATTTTTTTTAATAAATTCTCCAGCAGATTTTATCCCTGCCATTTTTTTGCAGTCTCTGCCGGCTTATACCGGTTTAATTTAAATATAATGAAAAGGGAAAGTTATTGCAAAAATTATACCGGGTTACACTTCTTTATCGTGCGGGCAAATATCTGTCCCAATGAAAAGTCAGAACCGGGAGATCAGTTCTCGTAATGAAAGCCCTTTGTGGGTTCTCTTAATGTAAGGACCGGGCAGGGTGCCTTGCGTACAACCTTTTCTGCCGTGCTTCCGAACAGTATATGTTTTATCCCGGTCTGGCCGTGGGTTGAAATGATTATCAGATCAATGTCATTTTCCGATGCGGTCTCGTTGATTTTTACAAAAGGTTTGCCGACCTTGAACAGAATCTCAGTCTCAACATCAGAGCCTATTTCGATTTCCGTAAGTTTCTTGAGTTCCTTCAGTGCCAGCCTCTGGATGTCATTCTCAATATCCGCCTGACCGTTCATGAATTCCACTTCGATGCCGGTATAGATCGGTTCAAAGACATAAATAAGGTACATTTTTGCCTCAAAGGTTTTTGCAAACTCGGAAGCATACCTGAGAGCGTGCTTGGAATAATCGGAAAAATCTATGGGGACCAGAACTCTCCTCATTGTCTTCATAAGTACCTCCTCCATGCCTTGATATGGATAATGTAATGTTATCTGTTAAACTATTCAAGAAAAAAATATTGGAGCCGGGGGAATAATAAAAATATGAATGTTGACTTCTCAGGGTAAAAAGATACAATGCATAAAAATCATGCAAAAGAAAGAGATCATCAACACCGCAGAGTGGTACAGCGAGTATATCCACTGCTGCGGGATACATTCCCGTGAGGAGTTCGAAAGGTTCTCGGGTATCCTTCAGGGTATAATCGTGACCCGTTACGGGGAGCGAATACTGGAAGATCCGGGCAGACTCAACTTCAGCGAGTTGATCGGCGGCGACCCTGCGTTTAACTACTGGGTAGATTATACGGGATCAATAAAAGAGGCCAGGATCTACATCAGGTCCATGCTTATCGTGGCGGGGAAAGAGAAGTCATGAAAGGTCCGGTTCATCTACCTGGTACCCCTCTTCTTCAATAGCTCTCTTGATATCATTGAGAGTGGATTGAGTTTCATTAAATGTTATATGGACCTTTCCTGACTCAAGATTGACCTGGGTATTTTCCACGCCATCCAGTGAACTTACTGCTTTCTCAACTGCCTTCCTGCAATGGTCGCATGTCATTCCGTGAACGTTAATGTCTATAGTTATCATTGTCATTCTCCTGTTCTGTTAATAAATTCCGTTGAATAATTCAAAATTATCGTTTTTTGCAACTACTCAGCTATATGCCCAAAACATATATATTCAATAAAATGCTGACGATGTGTCCCCGCCGCCTTGGGCGGCGGGGACACATCTGTTATCTTTATTCATTAACATGTCTATTTAAAACATAGCTGAGTCGTTACCTTTAATAACCAATAACTCATTATCATTCTACAATACGTTGAATTATTAATCAAGTCTTTCTGTTTATCGTGTCAGGGGTATGAGGAGCTTGGTATAGGTCTTTGTCTGCTTGTCCGACGAGAGAATGAAATTCTTATAGGATATATTGATGTTTTTTAAAAGGACTACGATCATCGAGAGGCCAAGTCCCATTCCCTCTGCTTCCGGATCGGGGTTTTCTAGATAAAATTCCGCGATGTTGTCGTATTTGGAAGCAGATTCAATTTTTGCCAGCATTCTCTGGTACTCCTTGTTTGTTACGGGAGTATTGTTTATAACTTCCACT
>JBNKTL010000078.1:0-7467 GCA_050298055.1 Spirochaetota bacterium | reverse complement strand
AGGTTCTCCCTCTCAATGAATTCATTCACTAACTTCTCATCAATAGCCTTCATGTTTCATTTCTCCTTTGTCTTGCCCTGAGCATGGTCGAAGGGTCTGCCGAGGTGCTTGTACCGAGTTTACCGAGGTAATCGGACAGTATCTTTTTCACCATTCCCGGGGCAAACCTCCCCCTCTTGTAGCCGATGAAGAGTGCCGGCTCATCCGGGGCTTCCTTCCTCTCCCTCCTCATGGCAAGGTAGCCGTCCAGGGCCTCTCTCTCGAAGTCCTTCAGGTCTATCCTCCTGTTTCTCCACCGGAAGGGGGTCCGTATCTCCAACTGCTTCCCGTTGTAATCCACCAGGTCAAGGCCGGATATCTCCGTATTCCGCAACCTGTAACGGAGAAGAAGAATGAGCAGGGTCCTGTCCCTTTTCCCGAAGAACTCCCCCGGCTCCCATGAACGGAGATACTTCAGGAGCCTTTCCCTCTCCTCCTCTGAGACCCGGAAGTGACCCTCACCGCCCTCTCTCTTCTCATAGAGTCCTCCCCAGGGCCTTCTCTCTATCCAGCCCCTCTTCACCGAAAAGTCCAGGAAGGAGTTTACCGTCTTTACCTTCCTCTCAACACCGGAGGATTTGTCCTTCTCCTTCAGGTGCCGGTAGTACGCCCTCCCGTCATCCTCGGTGATCTCCCCGAGTTCCCAGGGCCTCTTCGTCCCCTTTCTCCTGTCCATGAAGAAGGCGAACTCCTCAAGGTCGCGTCTCTTGGTATTGATCTTTTCAATGGCCCGGTGGACCTCCTTTACTCTCATCCGGTTCATGTATTCATGTATCTTGTCCGATATCCTCTCTTTCATCCCTCTTCCTCCTTTTTCTCTTTCTTTCCTCCGGGCAAAGCTTCGCCCCTTTTTTCCTGTAAGAAAAAAACATATATACCCTTCCCCCCTCTGTTTTGGCGGCGAGTTCTGTTATTGCCGTTTATCGCCGGTTATGGCCGTTTAAGGCGGGATACTATCTCGCCACCCCGAATGGCGGGTTGTGGCGAGTTGGCGAGTTGTTCGTGGAATTCAATTAAGCTTTCCCGGATCAAAAAGCATCAGGCCGTCATTCTCTTTGTCCGTATTGAAAAGAAGCCGGTAGATATGCTGCCTGTTGCGGGACTCCTTTATCTTTACCAGGTACTCATGCCTGACCAGCTCGTCAAGATACCTCCTTGCCGTAGTCTCAGGCAGGGCGTAACTCTCCATAAGCTCTCTCTTTGTCACTCCCAGTTCAGATATGGTCTTTCTGCTCTTCTTGACCTTCTCTTCAAGGAGCCTCCTGATATCGTCATAGACATCACTCAGTGTTTTGCTCAAACTTCCCCGGGAGTATTTGAACACGTAGACCGCTATCTCGTTGGCCGTCCTGATATCCTCCTCCCTCACATCGATGTAGACAAACTCGTTGCCGTACCTGTCGGTCTCCTTTTTCTTCTCCCGGGAGTGCTGGCGGATAAAGGCGATGTTGTGTATGAGCTTCAGGTACTGGTCCTGCTTCCGGGTGACGATGTGGAGCCTGTGGTCCATCATGATCCTGCCGTGGTAGCCGTTCACCACCCTGACCCCGGGATCGAAGCTCTTCTGGATGTCCCGGTGCTTCTTCAAGGTCCTCTCACGCAGAAGCCCCGCCTTCTCTCCCTCAAGGGAATACTTGAAGGCCTGGGCCTTCATGACACGCTTCAGGTGCTGTTCCGTGACGTCGTTGTATGTGAGGACAAACCGGGAAAGGGTCTCGTCGTCCAGTATGTCCCGGACACCGCTTGAGAGAATGGGGATCTCCGCCCTGATCCTCCTCTCCGCCGTGCGGAGCTGTCCCGTCCGGGGATCCTTCTCAACCACGGAGACCGAAAGCTCCCCCGAAGAGAGAAGCATCCGGATAGGTTCCAGGGACTCCTCCATGCCAACCAGCTCCTCGATATACAGCACCCGGCCCCGGAGGCCCTCCTCGGACTTGTAGTAGAGGGCGTTGGGGGAGAGGCGGGAATACCTCAGGACCTCGTCGGGAGGAACAAGGTCCATGATGGAGGACATCCCGAAGCTCTTACCCGTCCCCGGAGGGGATATGTCCAGGACTGATAAAGGGTTCCCCGTGAGACGTGAGATGGCTGAGAGGTAGAAGAGCTTCTTGTTCACCTCCTCCTCAACGTAACCCAATCTTTCCGTGTCCTTCATGAGGATCTCATCCAGGAGGTCACGTTTGGTCAGCCGGTCTATGGCCTTTGAAAGATCGTCGGGGGTGATCACATAGACCTCCTTCTCGCCCATACCTGTCTTCTCCCGGTACCTCTCCTCCTGGATGCCGTCGAGCTTCTTGTAGATAAATGCCAGGTCGTTCCGGACCAGGTCATCGCTCATTTCAAACTCGGCCGCCGCGGTGTTGGCAAAGTTCACCCGTGACCGGCTCCGGGAGAGGTCCACCTTGTCGGGGAACACCCTCCCGTCAACTTCAAGGCTTACCTGGACCATCTTCTCGAAGCCGTCACGGTTGAAGCCCCGGACACGGTACGAGCGGTCAACACCTGTGCCGAGAGTAGCCGAGGTACCCTCGAAGCGGACCTCTCCCGTACCGTCAATGAACTTCAGGTACTCCGGGACATTCACATCATCCTTACTCTCCTCTTGTCCGCTCTCCCTGACTCTCTCTTTCACCAGCTTTGCTTTCTCGCCCTCGATGTATGCCACCAGCTTCATCCCGGAGGCCTTTCTGAGGTACTCCCCGACTCCCTTCCCCTCCGGAAGGCTGATCCCGTACACCTTAACGTCACACTTTGAAAGCCTGGCCCGGAGCGGATCCCAGTAGGGGGAATCATTTACCAGGATGATCTCCTCAACCTCGGAGTTGATCACCGACTCAATAAAATCAACCGGCATCCTCTCCGACTCGATGAGCGGAACGATGTTCTCCTTTACGTTCTGGAAGTATGTAAAGAAGTCCGGAAGGTTGTCCGTTACCAGGATCGTCCTGAAGGCCCTGAAGGCCTTCCCGTTTATCACGCCGCCCTTGCGGATCAGCTGATCACCTTTACCGTTTAAGCTCAGGAAACAGAAGTTGGATATCATCCCGGTTCTTCTCCGGAGGGGAAGGGAGACCGTGCCGGCGATCCCGGGATCGGTAAGGCCGAAGGATTTCAGAGCCTTGAATATTTCCGGCGGGAGGTTTTCTTTCTCCGGAACTTCGGCCAGTCCAAGCTCAAGGGCCTTTATGGTACCCGCCGTCCGGATCCCCCGGGCCTCCCGGAGGTGCTCTATTGCGTCATAGTTGTCGAAGAGGTTCTTCTGCCAGTTCTTGTGCAGCTGCTCTATTGCCTCCCGGGACATGGGGGATCTCCTTTTTATCAAAAAATTAATTGACAATCCCGGGGGATGGGGTAAGAATTAATTTACCAAGTTAATTCGGCTCTCCTTCGGGATTGCCAGCAAAAGCCTCGATTTTAAGGAATCGGGGTTTTTTTTGTGAAAACCGCCCCGATCTGAAAACGCGTCAAGTAAAATATATACAATCTCAATATAACCAACAATACATATTTTGTATTGATTATGTCAAGGATTTTTTATTATGTGTTATACTGAATTTATGAAAAATGAAAAAAAGAACCTTCTTGTTTTTAGCCAAAACATGGCTAAGTTTAGAAAGGAAAAAGGAATATCCCAACAGGATTTAGCTAACATGACAGGATTGTCTCAAAGGATGATTGCATATTATGAAACCGAAGCCGTAAAACCACCAATTGATAAAATTGGAATAATCGCAAAAGCTTTAAATGTTAATATTAATGACCTACTCGGGATTCATGAAGAACCTACGGATGTACAAAACGAGTTAATGAATATAGATCGAAGAACATTAAAGAAGTTGAAAGTAATTCTTTCTCTGCCAAAACACCAGAGACACATTATCTACACAATGGCTGAATCATTTTTAAAACAAAAAAAATAATCCGCAAAAACCCACACTCACCCAAAACTCAACCCCACGCACCCCCGGCTTCTCTCACCAACCCAGAACCGCGCCGGCGAATTTTTCCGCCCCTCTCCCTTAGCCGCTCCCCCAGACCCCCTCGGCTTATCCCTCTCCCCATTAATAATGTAGAGCGTTTAAGCTGGGGGACGCTCAATAAGGGAAAGGGGCTTGCTCCGGCTTCTGCCCTCCGGAACATAAACTCACACTATAAAATAATTCACACTAAAAGAAAAAATACACTGTCAAAAAACGCTGGCAAAAGCCTCCGCAAAAAATACGCCGGAGCCTTCAGGTCATGAAACGGATCGGGAAGGAGGGAACTTTTCTCCTCCATGCGCCGGGGGACTTTCCGCCTGTATGTCCTGGTACCTGAATTTTCCAGATATCTGAATTTAACAAAATGCTATTGAATTTAAAATTATTACTTCTTCATAGAAAACTGAATATACTAATATTTACTTCCTATACTTATGGGATTTAAAAAATGTTCAAAATTCTTTCTCCCAATTCTATGTATTGATAAACTCTTAACCTCGTAATCACTGCCCCTCATTACATATTTTACTAATTCCCACTTTCCATTAAATTTGAAGTAAAGTCTCGAATTACGAACATCCCAGTGAGTCACTCCATAAAAGGATTCTGTAAATTTAGATGGAGTTTCAAAACTCGCACGTAAAATTCTTCCATTTTTTTCTGTTTTAATATAACCTGCAGAATCTGCCAATCGGTATTTTTTATTAGATAGAATATTCCTCAAATTTAAATTAATATCCCGAATATATTTCTTCTTTCTTCCAGTAATATTAACTATAGATATTTCTTTTCCTTTATAAAAAAACCTAATATCTGAAACACATGTGTCATTATATTTTGCACCCTTATAAGTACTTTTACAATAAAAAGATAAATATTTTACATAGTAATAATTGCCATCGTAATCACGGCCAATTTTCATACTTTGATACTCTTTTTTATCTTCAAGAAGATACGACTTGTTATAAAAAACATTTTCACTATATCTAAATGGATCAGTACCTTTATTAAGCCTATAGAATTTAACTTTTATCTCTTTAACTCTATTATTAAATTTATAATATTTTTCATTTGCAAATAATCCAGCAGCTATTCTTATTTCATCAAAAATAATTCTTTTTTTAAAAGTAATTGTAAAAACAAATTTTTCTCTATTTACTGCATAACAAGTTTTCTTATTACCATCAAAAGCATTTAAAGGTGAATATCTTCCTGGAAATTTCCATTCATCTAATACTGGTGATAATCTAGTAGAATGTATTTTTTCTATTTCAATATTCTGTTCGTTATTATTCTTCCCATATAGTGGGACAATTTGAAATAATAGGAATACTATTAGTAAATTATAAATTATTTTCTTAATATTCATATTAAAAAAATTTCTCCTTAACGATATAAAAAGATTTTACCAAGCCTGTTACTAACAGGAAATTTATTTATGAATCGATTATAATCATTTGTAAATATTGAAAAACAACCTTCTGAATCTGTATAAGAGTTAGTCCCAAGATGCATATTAATATAATTTTGTGTTCCATTATTAACTGCTGGCAAAACTCTGAAACCATAATCATCAAAACCTTTTACATCATTATAAGATAAGCTATTATTATTATAATCATCTAAAAAATCAGTTCTTGCTGTTTCTGGCAATCTATTGACATTATTAATATCAAAAACATTCAATGCCTTATAAGACTCACCTTTAGGTGTATGCATACCCACAATAAAATCATACTCCCCAGCAGCAACTGATTTGTTTTTTCCACTCCTCACACTTTCATACTTACCTGACGGATCAACATTGCCTCTGTTAAATTCAGATATTACAACCTCTCCCTCTGAATTTAATGTCAGTACAGTTATCCTGTCATTATATGTATCACCTGTAACCCTACCGTTTACATCTGTAGTTATCACTCCAGCTCCTTTATCAGATTCACCAATAATTACAGGCTTACCACTATCGAGAATATCATATATATCATTATCTCCATTATTGAGTAAGGTTGAATAATATGCCATCCTTGAGTTATACTCTTCAGATCCCGGGTTGATCTCTTTTACATTATTTGGATTATTATGCGAATCCCTGACATTGCCTCCATTATAACTTTCCTGAATCTTCTTTGTATATTCCTTATCACTTTCAATAACAAGTTTATTGTGAGCATCCGTTAAATCAGCATACTGTTCATCACTCAGTTCCTTACCCTGCATCATAAGTGATTCATAGTACCTCATCTTTTCCTCATCACTTATTTGAGCATTATTCGCAACTTTGTTTTCATAATTTGAAATATTTTTATCAATATACGCCTGATCATCATTCCCGAACAGTCCGTCAGAGATGGCTTTACCGGTTCTGACATCGACCTTGAGGTCGTTCCCGAAAACGAAATTTTCCGGTATACACCCCGGAAAAAAGCCCGTATTAATACAGGCATCTGTCGTATTTACTGATAATTTCATGACTGCTTCACACTTCAGTGAATACATTTACGTACCGGAGCAGTCCTGTCAAGCGGATTAATCACACAGACACCAGCTGCAGCAGTAGAAAAGGGGTGTGGTCATGTGGTCAATCTGGAGCACAGGCGGAGGATTGTCCACATGTCCACGCCATGGACAGGAGAGAGTGTGTCACGCAGAGAGAGGCTGTTCAGGGGGCAGAACCTCCCAGGGGAAGGTTAAAAGGGCACAGGAACGGGAAACAAGTCGCTCCCCGGCCGGGTTGCGGGGTTCCCGGGGAAAAGTTCCGGATAGTGAAAGTCCCGCAACTTCCGATAAGCCTTGCGTTATGTCACCGAACACCGCCGGAGAGCGACCAAGAGGAGCGAACCAGGCGGTGTGAGGGAACATGGCCCTGCCATGTGGCATAAAGCGGCTTATCGGAAAGGACGGGGAGCCCGGGGCGGGTTCTTCCGATGGAGGATATCCCCTCCCGGAACTTCCCAGGGTGGGACCAGGGTTTTGAAAGGGCGGTGTCCATACGTCCGTGTTGATATGTGACCATCCCTGCAGGATGCTCACATACCAACACTTGTCCGCCCTACTGCTGCTTCACATAAAGTTTTTAAAAATGTTTTAACAACCCTCTCACTCCCCGGGGCGGGTACGCTTCAACACCTGGTCACTGCCGGTCCGTTTTGACACTCATCTTTTTTTCTTCTTTCTCCGGCCACGGCTCCTTTTAAACCAAAACTCCATGGCATCCTGCAGCTCCTCCCCCGCCATGACATCCAGTATGGGATTACCGATAGCGTAGCCCTGGCCCTGGAGAAAGGTAAAGAAATCCCTGAGACACTGTACCCTCCGCAGGAACAGCCTCATCCCCCGCCTCCGGGTCATGGGGCTGGGACTCTCAAGGTAAGCCGTCACGTCCTCCGAAGATATGTCCCTCACCCTCCAGCCCGGCTTTTTCGACAGCTCAAGGAACCTCCAGAAG
>JBNKTL010000077.1:0-8535 GCA_050298055.1 Spirochaetota bacterium | reverse complement strand
ATACGGCGTCGAAGAGATGTTCATCGGGGATATGCATCATTACGGCTGAGCAGAGGATGCCGTCAAATTGTCTGTCAAAAAAAGGTTTTTCGCCGGGGAGAGATGCGGTGATCAGCCTGTCACTGAGCCGGCTGTTTTCCGCTACAGCCCTGGCAACCATTGCTTCCGAGGCATCGATCCCGTAGGCGTCGTAACCATTTTCAAGGAGTTTAAGGAGGTCCCTCCCCGACCCGGCGCCGATCTCCAGGACACGGGAGCCTTGGGGGAAAGTTGTCCGGAAGTATTTGGCGATGCCTTCGGTTTTGCCGGTTTTGTAGAGGTCGAAGGTTTCTTTTACCCGGGTGGAGTAGTAGTTTTTTGTTTTGGGGTCCATGTGTGGGGTGATTAAAATATTTTTTTTATAATATTATTTAATTTTATCTCATTTTTTGTTTCACATTCCCAAATAACATATACGTACCATCCAAGTTTTTTTAATTGTCCTGTTACTTCCCTATGTCTTTTAACATTATCGTCAAATTTCTTTTCCCAGAAGTCGACATTGCTTTTAGGTTTATAAGCATATTTACAACCCTTATGTCGGTGCCAGAAACAACCATGTACAAATATAGCCGTATTATGTTTCTTAAGAACTATATCTGGTTTACCTGGAAGATTTTTGGCATGCAATCGAAACCTGTATCCCATTTTATGTAATAGGGATCTGACTTTAAGTTCCGGTTTTGTATCCTTTCCACGGATACGTGACATGTTGTAACTTCTTTGTGATTCTGATACAATATCTGCCATTATTAAGGGTTATTCTTTTCCAAAATGTCATAAACAATTTCTGCGATCTGTTGAGCAAGTAATGGAGGTACAGCGTTTCCAACCTGCTTGTACTGCTCTGTTCGGGGGCCTTCAAAGAAATAATTGTCAATTTTGAAATATTTAAATACAATAATCTTCCTTCTGAAATAATATATATCATTCTTACTGATATTACCTGAATCATACATGCTTTGATTTTAACAATTCCAGATATGATGATAAATTTGATATTTCCGGAATATACTCTTTGGGATATTCTTTTCTATATTTTTCAGGGACAACCAGCTTGACATTTGAAGAGTACATTTCACCGAGTTGTTTTTTTGATATACCCCGTTGAAGTGTAAAAAGGTATTTAGTTTCAATTTTATCCGCTTCACTGAGAATCTGACGCCATCTATCTTTACAGGTAGTTTTTACTGCAAGAAATGTCATTTCGTCCCCGGGGAACTCAATTTTCCTGTACATATCTATATCAGGAAATAAAAAATCCGGTTTTTTATTATGTTCAGTTACTGCCTGAGATGTATAGGGTATATTGTAATCATCAAATACAAATGAAAGATGATTCTCAAGAGAATGACCCGCCCTGGACTTTCTTCTGTTAAGTATCGTATTGGCAGTTTTTACGAGAGATTCAACAGATTCAAATGGTTTATCAATATATTCCTTATATCGATCATTTTCAATAAAACGAAAAAGTGAATATTCAGTATCAATCCATTTTATAAGTAAATCATCAACATTGATTTTGCCTGTATCGGTTAATGAATTAAATATTTCTCGTGCAGTAAAACTTACAAGCTTCGACTCAGGAAAATCAATTTCAATAGTTTTAAGCCATTCATTAAATTGACTTTCAAATAAATTATCAATCCTTTTTTCTTGAATATGAAGTCTATAAGCATCATCAGGAGTTAAATTTAATGATATTAAAAAATGGTCAATTTCTTCTTCATGGCTTAAAAGGTATGCATAAAATATACTATTTTCTTTTTTAATTAAAACAAGAATATCACCGACATTATCATCCTCAAGGAAATTAAATCCATTTGTCAGTCTGTATTCAGATCTAGTTCCCCTGCCATACCAGATAAATCTGGATTCAGTTTCTATTCTATTTGACCATTTTACTTTTATCCAGGTATCTTTATTTTCTCCTTTCTTACCGGGAGCATCAAAAAAGAGCTGCCATATATCTACAGGCATATAGAAACCCGCCTGATGTGCTCCGGTTTTACCGGTATCATTGGCTGAAATATACTTAAAGAAAAAACCTTCAGAATCCTGACAGTCTTTAATTAGCTTTTCTATATCTTCCATTATCACCTGAAAGGTATTTTTTATAAGTATTTATCATCTGCTCAGCAATCGCTCTGATAACAGGCACAACAACAGAATTACCAAATTGTTTATATGCCTGAGTATCCGATACAGGTATTTTAAAAGAGTCATCATATCCCATGAGACGGGCACATTCCCTTGGAGTTAGTCTCCGGGGATTTGAATTTCTTCTTTTTACCAGAATTTCTGAACCATCCTTATAATATCTCGCACTGAGTGTTCTTGTGACAGAATTTTTATCAACAAGCCCGAAGCCAAAACCGTTTCCTTTTTTTCTGTGTTTAACAGCATAATTCTGGAGATAACTCCATAGGTGATCTGAAAGAATATATTTTTTATCAACTTTCGTTTCAAGAATTGAACCAAGCAAAGGTCCTTTTTCGGGAAGTTTCGGAAAAGAGAAATCTATTTTATCCGGAAAATCGTCAATTTTTAAACCAACAATGAATATTCTTTCTCTTTTCTGTGGAACATAAGGTCTTGAATCAATGATTTCATAATAATATTTATAACCCAGTTCTTCAATAGTTTCAGTTATAACCCTGAATGTATTACCGTCATCATGGCTTTTAAGATTTTTAACATTTTCAAGAAGAAACATCGTTGGTTGTTTTACTTCTATTATTTTAGCAATATTAAAAAAAAGTGTACCCTGGGTTTTATCTTTAAAACCGTGATGTCTGCCGAGACTGTTTTTTTTTGAAACACCTGCAATTGAAAATGGCTGACAGGGGAAGCCGGCACAGAGGATATCATGATCCGGAATGTTAACCGGATCAATTTCAGTTATATCTCCATGCGGAACCTCACCGAAGTTTTCAAAATATGTTCTCTGGCAGTATTTATCCCATTCAGATGAAAAAACACACTGACCTCCCATACTGTCAAATGCAAGTCTGATTCCACCAATACCGGCAAACAAATCAATAAAGGTGAAATCAGAATCATCTCTTTTACCATGGAGATTATATACAGTTGATGAGCTGAAAAGGGAAATGGGTTCTTTTACGGCAATTTCAATGGATTTTTCAACAAAATCCTGAACTGAATAATTGATTTCTTCAGCTTTTTTCTTTACAAGACTATGAATCTCTGGACTTAAATTAATATGTAATTTTGGCACTATCAATCTCCGGGAATATTTTGTACCTGATTTTCCCTTTATATATATATCTGTCAATACAATATTATGTCACAAAAAATATTTTTTATAAAAACAAATTTACAACTCTAAAGTTTATCTAAAAAATGTAATAAAACACAATTCACCATTCCCCCGTCCATGATCAAATTCATCGTTATAACAGATTTTCCAATTCTCCGGATTATTACGGATATAACGCCTGATCCTGTTCAATTCATCATCGTTTCGTATTTATGCGGTCATAATATGATTTTTGCCATTTGAAATTCATATTGTACTGACGGTTGATCATCCTGGTTACCGACGATTTATATCCATGAATTATTTTTGGTACGGTCATTTTTGTCCGGTCGTTGTTTCCCCGAATTAAAATCTTCTTTTATATCCGGCATAAAAAGAAACACGCTTATAGACAAAATGTTGATATATCTTCCCACCTTGGGGAAATTGCTTGTTAAGGGAGATACTTTCTCTGTTCCGCTCTTTAAGGTCACAAATTGTGACCTTAAAGACTCCCACCTTGATGTCACAGATTGTGATATCAAGACTTTCTAATCTTCTCCCATACCTGACCGTTAGACAAGAAATTTCGTCGGATACCCCCCCTCACCCAAACCTCAACTGCCCCCAGATCCTCTCTCTATACCTGATCAAAAAATGGTCCCTCAAAGAACCCTTCAACTCCTCCTTCAGCTCTTTGAACTTCCGTGAAATAACAAGCCACAGCAGTTTATAGGGCAATGCCCCCTCGCTGTCATGGAGCACCCTCCCCTCTTCATCAAAATAAAAGAGCCTGCCCGCATGCCGGTAAAAAACCGGCGGGAGTTTCGTGACCACGTCGTCCCCGTTGACAAACCGGAAATAAATATCCGAAAGAGACTCTCCGCAAGCCCGGGCAAAACTTTTGTTTCCCACCCGGGGAGAACCGAAGGTGAAGACCCGGTAAACATGGAATCCCGACTCCCGCAGCTTTAAGGCAAAGAGTGTGACAATGGCTCCCCCCAGACTGTGGCCGGTGAGGATAATTTTTTTCCTCCGGTTGCCCGGCCTGTTGAGATAACCGAAGATCCCCTTTTTTACCGAGAGGTAAGCCTTAAAGAACCCCGCATGGACCTTCCCCCGGAACTCATCTTTCGACCTCAGGAGAACCTTCATGTCCAGAATAAAGTCCAGGATTTCCCGTGTCCCCTTCATGGAGATGATGATATAGTTTCCCTCTTTCTGACCGGCAATGAATCCCTCGGTGCTGGTTTTACGATCATGCATAAGGAGCGGTTCATGAAAACCGAGGTCCCGGAGTTTTCCAATGACATCTTCCTTCTCCCCGTAGGCCAGCTCCGCCAGGTCCAGGGCCCCCAGGGAGGTAAAGAAGGTCAGCTTCGAGTTGTCCAGATAACGGGGATAGTTGTCCCAGTACTCTTTATCAAGGGGCTGATATTGATACCTGCGGGGTATATTATTGTCGGACATGATCCCGGCTGTTTTGCAGCCGAAAGCCAACAGGGCGATGCTGAATGCGGTAACGAGTTTTTTCATAGGATTATAGATTTCGTCCACTGACGAGAACAGACCAATGACTTTCTATTCACAGGTCGGTTCCGTGTCATAACCCAGGTAGTAATATCCCGACCATAAAACCCGGTGATTATCCCACAGGGAAAACCTTATTCCCTCTCCGGTCACACAGTAATTGTAGGTGTATTTATGGGGATCTATTTTCTCATTAAGAACGCCGATGGCCAGGTTGATTTTTAACCGTGTATCAACCAGGTAAAACGTATAGCCGTCTCCCCTGTTAACATGGCGTCTCTCTTCCCGGAGTGGGGAGCAATTTTCGGGGGATGCTGCTTTCCAGGTTATTCTTCCCGTGCCGAGGGTTTGCGGGTTATCCAGCCTGATGAGATTAATTTTCGTGTTAACCGGAAGTTCGGGATTCTTTATTGCAAGACATTTCCCATGCATCCAGCCCGTGTTACTCTCTTTATAGGAAGGTGCCGTTGACGGCCCGGTTACTGCCGCTCCGGTGCCGCATGCCGTCAGCAGGGGAAGCGTGAAGATCAGAATGCGAAGCTTTGCCATACTGTTATCTTATATACCCGGTGCGGTTTTATTTTTTTTATGCCGTATGAGTTCATTCAGATCTTCAGAGAGGAGATTCACCCGGTAGCCGCGGTCACTGAACTCCAGGACATTACCTTCCTTATCAGATCCCGATGGACGCAGAGTGTCATACAGGTACAATTTATTTTTAAAGCAAAAAAGCGGCCTTTCCCGTGCATACTCGATACTCTGTACCAACTGGCAGCCGGGGTTTAGCACCACAATTTGATTAACTCCCCGCGGCAGCACTGCACCTGCCGCTAACTCTCTCACATCAATAACAGGGTATTGCTGCCCCTGAATAACCAGGTTACAGGTATGACTGAAATGCACCGGTGTACGCTCCGGGTCCAGCACGCCGTTCTGATCCAGGATTTTTTTCAGATCTTCCCTGCCCGCAAACAGACCGGCCCGGCCGTTTATTGTACTACCCGCTACAGCGTTCTTTTCCGGACATTTCCGGCATGCCGGAAAAAATATCAGGGACACAGAAAGAATAAATTTTAACACCGGTTCCCACATTTTTCTTAAATTATCTGAGAGGAAACTTCTCCTCTTAATAAATGCAAACTGTGAATGCACGCATAGTTGAATGGGGCATTCTGCAATTAATATGAATGCACGTAAACGATTTTCTGCTGGCAGAATGCCCCCTGCATGCCACCGGTAATAAAATTTACTTAAGGCATATTGCCGGAGATATCAATAGTACCGAGAATGCCCCCTCCCGCAAGTACCTGGTCTCTCAGGAGCAGTGCCAGTCCCGTGCTGAGCAGGATATTGTTCCTGATAGCGAAACCCCCGCCCACATACCAGAGATTGTCCAGACCGAGTGAATTCAGCTCGCTGTTTTCGCTTATGGAGAAACTCCCGTTTATTGAAACAAGGTTGCTGAATCCCCCCAGGTTCATAAGAGAAGAGTTGTAGATGATCCTGACAGAGTTCACAGCGGTGAGTCCTTTAAGGGCATCAATGTTCATCAGCAGACTGTTACTGTCGATGAGTATGCCCTCAGCAGATGTGAGCCTGTTAAGACCTCCCAGGTCTTCAAGGGACTCATTGTAGTGGATATTGAGGAATCCTCCTATTGATTCAAGGTTGTTTAATCCCGTGAAATTCTCCAGGCGGGTGTTGACAATGGAAAGATCTCCACCCACGGAAACCAGGTTTACCAGGGGACTGAGATCGTTGAGGCTTGTTTCCGAGAGGGTAAAGTTTCGTTCGACCCGGGTAAGGTTTGCCAGTCCATCAACACTGTGAAGAGGTCCCCGGGGTGAGAGAACCAGGTTCCCGTGTATCACCGTAATGTTTTCAAAACCGTTGAGATCCTCCAGTGACCAGCAGTCCTGGATATCCAGGGAATAACCTATTGAGATAAGACTGGCCATTCCGGAGAAAGACCTCATATATGTTCCGTTAATTATTAAATTTGAACCTATGGTGGAAAGATTACTCAATCCATTGAGATCTTCCAGGATGATATTGTTCTCAATTCTGAGAGATCCGTCTACATGGATTAGGTGTTCCAGTCCGTCTAAATTGACCAGCTCAAATTCGCTGCTGATCACCAGGTTCCCGGTTATCCCGGTATACCCGACAATGGCGTCAAGATCGTTTTGATTATATATGGTGTAATCGCCTTCATAGATCAGCTCTTCAAAAGCGGTGAAATCAATATGATCCGCATCACTGCCATTTATGACAACTGTCCGGGCAGGGGTTTTTACAACATAGCCCACTTTAAAAGCCGTAACTGCATAGGTCCCGCCGGGGAGGTTATTGATCGTATAATTCCCCTCTGTGTCGCTGACGGCGGTATAGGCGGGGTGAGTCCCCTCCTCCGGTACCGCGGATATTTGGGCCCCTTCCAGTACCCCGCCCTGATAAAGTGAGACATTCCCCGAGAGCGAATAGAGTATGGCCCCCAATTCTATCCGGAACTTTATGGGCAGTGTTTTACCGTTTATAAGCAGTATCGGTTCGCCGTTTTTTGTTTGTGAAACACATTTTCCCTCCTCGAAGAGAATATCCGCATACCCCAGAACCTGGCCATTGCCCGGGAGAACAACACTGATCCTGTATACATGAGAATCTATAAGGGGGAATTTGTTCAGATGAAAATTTACGATATAGTGTTCCTCTTCCGGCACCACTCTTATAACCTCGGAACCTGATCCCGATGTCAGGGAAAAGTGCGCAATGGGCGCATTCGAATCGGAGGAATCAACAATTTCAACTTCGGGGTTGAGTGTTCCGTCAAATGTTCCGCTGTAATCCGGGAGAGGCGCAAGGGGGGGAAGAAAAAAGAAATGTTCATTCCCGTCATGGGCCCCGTCGGAAATATCCCTGTTATAGACTTTATCCTGGATATCACAGCTTACAAAAAGAGTTAAAACAAGAGAGAGAAGAAGGAAACACTTTTTCATTTTATTACCGTCCTGGGAGAGATTTGCACGGTTACCCTTATATCACAGGTCCTTTTCCCTGTCAATTTAAGGGTAATGAATGCTACTGTTCAGGTAATAAACGCTACACAGGGTGTAATGAACGACATCTTGTTTTAAATAAACAAAAATCCGATTGAATATTATCATTCAATCCACCTCAACAATATCAACGTCCGGCGTATTCTTCTTTACCAATTCAATCAATTCAATCCCGTTCATGCACATGCTCTTTATAGTATGGCCCTCACCGGTTGCAATGATCTCTCCGTTAGCTATTATCCCGGTGTTTAATTTTTAAGGAATTGCATAAACTTTATTTTACTATAAGGAAGAAGAATGTGCATTACTCTGATTGAATTTCCTTTCACCGGCATCCTCTCCTTTAACAACCTTTGAGAGCGAAAAGTAAAATATTGCCCCGGCATCAGGTTTACCCTCCGCCCAGATATTCCCGCCATGTCTCTGAATGATCCTGTGTGCGATGGCCAGACCCACTCCTGTACCTTCAAACTCATCTGATTGGTGCATCCGCTGGAAAACACCGAAAATCTTTTCAGCATAAACCTGATCAAAACCCACACCATTGTCTTTAACAAAGTAAACCAGCTGGCTATTATTAGTAAAAGTACCCAGTTCAATGCGCGCCAATTTTCTATCGGCAGTATATTTCCAGGCATTCTCCAGCAGGTT
>JBNKTL010000076.1:0-8575 GCA_050298055.1 Spirochaetota bacterium | reverse complement strand
ATCTTATCATAGATTTCAGAAGGAGGGTTGACTTTTTTTAACTTTTTTTACATAGTAACTTTGCGGTTCAATTATCCCTCTGAAAAAAACCCGAAACTAAACAAACCTGATAAGCAGAAGAACAAACAAAAGAACCACCACCCCTGCCACCGCGAGCACCACCAGGGAGAGGCTCTTCTTCCTTTCCAGGTCTTTCATCTGCCCCAGAGCCGCGTTTCCCGCGCGGGTCAGGGGATAGGCGCCGGTAAATGAGAGGGAATCCACGTTTCCAAAACTTTCAGAAACATTAAACGAGTTCTTATCAAGGTAGCCGATATCAAGCAGTTCCAGTATTGTGACCATTTCATCCATCTCACTGAACTTTACGGGAAAGGCCTTTTTGGGGAGGTCCCTGTGCAGCCGGATAAGATTTTCCATCACCGGGAAGTAGACTGCCCTGTGTGATTTCATCTTCTCTATCTCTTTCCTGAGGCTCTCCTGCATATGCTCTTTTTTTTCACCTCTCTTCTTTTTTTATTTACATTGCTGAGATTTTTTATATCATTGAAATAGTATCAGAGATAATAAAAAAATAACTGATATGTCCCCGCCGCCCTGGGCGGCGGGGACATATTGTTGATATTTTCGACAGGGAACATCATGACAATAATTTTTAAAGGTTCCCTGAGTTTAGCCAAATATCCGGGCAGTACATTTTCTGATTTATTAACAGCATAACACATATTAATATAACAAGAGGGTTTATCAATGAAAAAAATCATACCTGCTCTTTTTCTTATACTCATTTTAACGCTCAGCACTGCTCTTTTGAGCGGTCCCGTTATTCTCAGGGATGACAGAATAAAAGACACTTCACTGACGCCCAATCTCGGCAGGGGCTATACAATGGTGACAAACTCATTCCAATCGATCTGTCTTGAGAAGATCAAGCTGACGGACCCCTCCTATGATTTTAAGTACACCTTTCAGTCAATTGAAAAAACCGGCAGCGCGGAAGGGAGCAGGCTGAAGGAATCATTGAAAAATATTGATTACATATCCGAATCAACGGTAAAAACCGCGGCAGGCGTAACGGAATACCTTCACAGTATTCTCGTTGAGATAGAGATGGACACCTATTACGCGTCGGTTAACGAATCAAAGTCAAAGATGAGCAGAAGGGCCGTTAAGATGCTTTCATCCAAAGACCTTCCCGGGTTTTTCAGCGCGTGCGGAACATACTATGTCCGGTCCATTGGCAGAAACGCGAAGTTCATATCTGTTTTTACCTACTCTGACAGGTCAAGCAGGAAGGACGCGTCCTTTGAAACAGCGCTTGAGATGCAGATAAAGCAATTTAGCAAGGGGGGAAGTATCAAGAGCAGCGCGGAGTTCGCGAAAATCGCGGGGGAAAAAAAACTTACAATTACAACATACGCCTTCGGACTGGGGAAAAATGAGGAGGCCGCGCTCATCTCCTATGATATCGAAACCTTCAAACATGCCATACAGAATGCCTTCTTTTCCATGCAGAACCCCACCACGGGGAAGGTGACCAGTGTTGAGATAGTCCCCTGGGTGGAGAATATAGAGTTCCAGTCATATGTTGATCTTGACAAAGAGGTAACTGATCCCGATACGGGGAAGACAATGCTCCTCTATAAGAAGAAACAGGTCCTGATCAAAAACAGCGAGTACCTTGCCGAGATAGAAAAAGCTGACCGCAGCATGATGAACCTCTACTACAAGTCAAAAATCTGCAGACAGACCATCGACGCAAACTGGGCAAAGGACGGGAAGCTCCTTCCCGAGTACCAGGGGACGAAGATATCCAACAATAATAAGCCGCAGCAGACCATGCTGCTGAAAACACTCTATGAACAGCACCTCACCGATACTGCCATACAGAAACTCCTTGAGGATGAGGAGAAATTCATGGTGACAAAGGCCCAGAAGTGCATCGACAAGCTCCTGGAATCAGGGATGTTCCGGACAAGCTGGCTCAAAATGCCCGAGTGCAACAGTATCAAAGGAGAGCTCTCAACCGTTGGGAGCAATGTGGTTGAAGAGTACTGTATGCCGACCCTGGCAAAATAACAATTATCGGGTTTATGCCCTGATTGGTTTTAAAAGAAAGAAGAGTTTCACTCAGAGGGCACAGAACACGAGAAGGAAGAGTAAGAAAGGAGACTCCACAGTTAATCTTTAGAAAGTTATAATTTATACTGACTATTAAATGTAACAGCAAACTCCTTCAGTATTCTTATAATTACAAAGAGAATAAAACCGGTGTATTTTAATTCGCCGGAAAATTTCTTACGGTTAATTATGAAAAAAAGCTGACATATAAGGGAGGACCTGTTATGTGGTTAATATGGATACTGGTTTCGGTCTTGGTAATGTACCTGCTCTATTTTCTGCTTCTCAGGGAGATCTGGAAACCTGTTAAAGACCGGTCTGCCTTGGATATTCTTAAAAAGAGGTATGTGAGGGGAGAGATCAGCAGAAAAGAGTTCAAAAAAATTATGAGCGAAATCAAACACTAATCTGAGTTGAAAGGCCATGAGAGAAATTATTAAAAAAAGAAAGATCTCTGTTGAGGGGATCAAAGATGTTCCCGCCGGGAAGAAGCTGGGAGAGATGCTGGCCGGCATAAGAGGAATAACCTCTGTTGACGTTTTCAGGGAGGGATATGTCCTGTGCGAATACGATCTCACTGAGATCAGGCTCGAGAAAATTGAAAGGTTGATTGAAAATGAAGGTTTTCGGCTGAATGAAAGCATGCTGGGCAGGCTGAAGAGAAGTTTTCTCTATTACTCTGAGCAGAATGAATTTGACAATCTCAATATCGTGCCGAGGAAATGCTGTTCTTCATTGCCCGGCGAGGATGATTCATGTGATACATGCACCCGCTGATAATCAAAAAGCATTTTTCAGATTGCCTGAATTAATTCCTTGAATTTAATTGCATCTCACGTTAAAGTACAATTGATATTCGATAAAAAAAGATAACTGATATGTCCCCGCCGCCTTCGGCGGCGTGGGCATATTGTTAGTATTTGAGCAAACAGGTTTTAATTGTCGTTATATATAACCGGGCAGTAACCAATATTAAAATTGATCTTGTCGGTTCCCGGCAGGGTCTCACAGAGAATTTATTTTATGGATAAACAGAAAGAAACACTCTTTGATATACTCTATACACGGTCCTTTATCTACAGGGAAGACCCTCCTTTTAAACTTGTTTCGGGAAAAGAGAGCTTTTACTATTATGACTGCAAGGCAACAACCCTTGATCCCGCCGGTGTTGCCCTCACGGGAATATCGGTTTACCGGGAGCTTGAGGATATGATCAGGGAGGGGAAGGTCGACGGCCTGGGCGGACTGACTCTCGGGGCCGACCCCATATCCGTTTCCACTGCAATTGAAGCATTCCGGCAGGGGCACTCTCTCTCGCCGCTGATCGTGAGGAAGGAACCGAAGAAGCACGGCACTCAAAAGTGGATAGAAGGGAAGATGGATGGGGTAAAGAATGTTGTGGTCATAGATGACGTTATTACTACGGGCGGCTCCACTGTCACGGCTATTGAAAGGATGAGGGAATCGGGGCTCAATGTTATCGCGGCGCTTGTTCTCATAGACAGGGAAGAAGGGGGCAGGGAGAACATAGAAATAGAGGGCCTTGAGGTAATCTCACTTTTCAAAAAAAGCGATTTTGACAGAAGAAGGCTGGAAAGTTAAGAAACGGTAATGAAGATGATAAACCTCAATAAATATGTAATCTCCGTACTCGCAGTCTCTGCGTTTTTATCCATAACACTCTCCTGCGCGGGACACAGGTCGGCAGGTAAGAGCGTTTACTCGGAAAGAGAGAGGTATACCGAGGGCGCCGCGGGGATAGCGGATTATGAAAAGTCCGGTGAAAAGAAAAGTTATAAAAGCCGTTATAGTAAGAAAGATGAAGCCGATGACAGCAGAGGTGAGGTAAAAACTTCTCACAGGATGATTGTCTACTTTGCCCGGTGCGCGATCAGGGTGGAGAACGTTGAGCGGAGCGTCAGGGCGGTTGAGGAGATCGCGAAAAAGTATGAAGGCTTTATTGAATCGTCGGCCTCTTCCGATTCATACAGGTACGCCAAGGTCATTCTGCGGGTGCCCGTGGCGTCTTTCGATGATGCCCTGAAGGACGTGGAAGGGCTGGGAAGCGTGAGCAGCAAATCTGTTTCCGCCACCGATGTAACCATGGAGTTCAATGACACGAAGCTCAGGATGGAATCCGCCCGAAAGGTCAGGGAGAGGATGTACCAGCTTCTCAAGCGGACAAAGAAGGTCTCGGAAAGGATAAAGATCCTCCGTGAGATAGAGCGGCTTACCACGCTTATCGAATCACTTGAAGCACGGATCAAATACCTGAAGAACAGGGCGAGCTTCTCAACCATTGAAATAAATTTCAGGGCGATAGTTAAACAGGTGGTCTCCCGGTATATCCCGTCACCCTTTCCCTGGATTTCCGGCCTGAATGTTAACAGCAGGTCTATTTTCAGTAAAGGGAAACTCGATTATCATAAGCCGGAAGGTTTTTTCTTCCAGAGCGGTGATTTTTATGACAAAAAGTCGAATATCTACCTCTTCACATCACCGGGAGAGAAGGCCGGGATCAGGGTCGGGGCGGTGGATAACTATCCTCCCGCGGACTTCCGGTTCTGGAAGGAGGCCTTTGCCATAGATGTTGAAAACAGGAAGTATCATGTCCTTGAAAAATCAGAGCTTTCCGGTAAAGAGACATTCATGCAGTATGTTGTGAAGGTGAACAGTGAGAGTGTTTATGTTGCGGCCTTTGCCGTTTCGGAAAAAAAGATAGCGGTTGTAGAGGCGAGGTTCTCAACTTTCAGTGAGTATAAAAAACAGAGGGAGAAACTTACCGGTTTCATTAAATCTGTGAGGTTTAAATAATGAGAATTAAGTGGAGAGCAATAACAGTTCTTCTCTTCATGCTGATACTAACGGCGGAAGCGCTGCCTGAAAACAACCAGGTACTGAGGGTCAACTACTATCTTATTGCTGAAAATTCCCAGAGGCTGATAAACCTCATAAGGGAAAAGACGGCCGGTTGGGGCGGATATGTGAAGTTCTTTTCCGGGAATAAAGTTGTTATCCGCGTACCCGGGGGCATTGCGTTGAAGTTCAGGGAGTTTGTGGCCGGGAAGGGGTATGTCCTGGACGAACAGGTTTTCAGGCAAAACGTTTCAGAGCAGATGATCGAACTCAAAACAAAGTTAAAAGTCAAGGAAAAGCTTTTAAAAGACTTCTACCGGCTCTTTGAGTCTTCACGGTTCCACCAGACACTTGATGTGGAAAGGGAGATTGGCAAACTTGTTCTTGAAATTGAGAAGATAAAGGGAAAAATCAATTACTATACGGACAGAACCACACTCTCGGAAGTGACTGTCAATATTAACAGCAGGAGACCGGCAGCCGGGCCGGGAAAAGCAGTAACAAAATGGGACTGGATCAGGAGACTGGGAATACCTTCGCTTCTGAATATCAGTTACTGATACGCGGTATATGATTATGATGAGAATAGCGATACTGACATTAATATGTGCTTCCCTGCTTGCTGCCGGGTGTGAAACAATAGAGTATAAAAAACCGGAAGGATTTGCCCGGTACAAAAGGGAAGGAAAAGTGATAAAGGCCATATCCGCGGATGGTGTTGTCATAAAGGTCAACATGATCAAAAACGATCCCTACGGGGATTCCCGGATGTGGATGGAATCGGTTAACCTTTATCTGAAGGGTAAAGGATATAAAAAACTCACCGGCAGAGAAATAACTGCCGGCAGCAACCTGAAGGGAATATATACCGAGTATATTTACAGGTATTATGGGAGGAATTATATATATTCCCTGACGCTCTTTGCCGATGAAAAACAGCTTTACCTGGTCGAGTCCGGGGGCAGGGAGAATGACTACAAAAAGAGAAGAGAATCAATCATTGCTGCCATCAAGAGCCTGAAAAAAGGCGGTTAATTTTTTGCCGGAAAATTATCAGAAGATAAGGTAATGAGCGAAATCACCCTGAAAGGTCTCCTGGAAGAAATCAATTTCGAAATTGAAAAGCGGAATGGAAAGGCTGATGATAATTCAATCCCTACATCGAAAGACTTTTTTGCCTACCTGGGGGAGAAGTACAGCCTCGATGAAACAAAAATTCCCGATCTCATAGGCATCCTTGTCAATTCACATAAAATATTCAACTTTGATATCGTAAAAGAGGACAAAAGCGGCAATGTCGAATGCGAATACGGCTTTGTGGTGGCCGAAATTTCAATAGTCAATTCACTGGCAAAAAAGTTTGAGAAGGAGCTTGTCCGTGTCTATTTTGAAGAATTTGAGAAACACCTCTCCCCTCAGAAAATCATGGATGAATTAAAGTACCGCATTGACGATTACAACAACACAACAATTGGCAGGCTGGGTAATATCACATTAAAGTTGAGTGAATATGAAGAGACCCTGAAAAGCGATTACTCCTATACACGGGATGCCAGGCGATATTCCGTTGAATGGAAGGAGAAAAAGTTTGAAAAAGAACTCAAAGGCGCCGGGGGTCTGGAATTTTATCAGAAACTGAAAGAAGATCCCGGGACAGGGGAGAGTAAACCTCCCCCGGAAAAGCCGGGGAAAAAAGTGAGACGACAGGTTGATAAAATAAACGATGTTGACTCTGTGATAAATTCCCTGAAGAGCTCAATGGAGAAAAACCTTGCGGTCTATGGAGTGGAATTCTATACAAGGGTCTGCTTCAGGGAATACAAATTTCCCCTCATGATCAGGATTCTTGAAGACGGACTCATTGAAAGCAGGGAAGATCTGCAGGTCCTCTCAAAAATGATCCGCGGCCTGAGATCACACGCCGACAAAGATATTGAACTCCATAAACACGCAAACGACATTAACAGGCTGGAAAAGCTGGTAAACGAAAAGTTGAAATGAGAGAAGATAAAAAAGGGCACCCTTCTTCCGGATGCCCCTTTGCTTGTAACAAGAGAGAAAATGAATCAGAACCTGAATGAAAGTCCCACGAGGAATTTTGCCAGGTTATAGTCCCAGTTTGCTATATCATTGAAACAGTATCGACCCTCAATCAAGAGTGATACTGAACCGGTGAGGCCAATATCCGCGCCACCGAAGACTTCAAGTCCCGCGTCTGAATCATCATCGGATTGATCATCACCATCATCGATAATGCTTAAAGCTGCTCCAAAACCGAGGAACGGAGAAAGGCTGCTTTTCCCCATGAAGTGCCAGTACCAGTCCAGGTGTATGCCCCAGATTGTCCACTCAATGTTACTATTCGTCTCATGCTCAAGTTTGACATAATCAACCCCCGGTCTGAAACTAAGACTGTTAAAGAGAAAACTTCCCATGTCAAAGTAAATTCCGTAAGTATAAGTGTCTTCGAACCCTATGGTTTCGTAATTGTCCTGCACCATTACCCAGCCGCCTTTGATCCCAATGGCCCGCGCGTTTGCGTCAGATGTACCCATCACTACAAAAAACGAGCTCAGCATTGCTATAGCCATTACAGTCACAATGCTCTTTCTTAATTTCATCATGAATATCTCCTGTTTTTCATTAAATTATGATTACTATTCAGTTATATATAAAAATAGACATGTTAAAAAAAATAACTAATGTGTCTCCGCCGCCTTCGGCGGCGGAGACACTATTTATATTTTCTATTGCAATGTTTATTTTTAACCATACAGCTGAGTAGTTAGAAATTTAAACTTAATTTTGGAAACAATTTAATCACAATTGTTCAAAAAGTCAAGTTATGTTTTTGGGGAATAATGCTAAAATTATGGTTTTTCAATAAAAATAACCCTGGCGTCAGCATGTATATCAATCCTGTATTCAAAATTCACTTTCCTGAAAGTAGTGAACCTCAGCCGGTATACTCTCTTTTCATCAAGTTTCAGGAGAGGGTACTCCGGACCGGTACATATCACCAGGTCCCTTCTCCGGTTCCAGGCTGAATCGAAGTTTCTCCCCATTTCTGATGCTTCATATTTTTCCCGGTGTGAGCCGAACCTGCTGAGATCGATAAGCCGGTCAAGAACAAAGAATGTCAGGATATGCTCTTTTTTACCGGAGAACCTGTCAGGTATATATTTCGATACAATATTCAATTTTATACAGTCCACAGGTTTTTCCAGCCTGAAATAGACCTCATATGCTTTTTCCGTGTCAATATCATCCGCTGCATATTCCAGCTTAACACTTTCACCGGAGAGACGGGAGAGATGTTTGTAAACCCGCACCCCCCCGGTGCTTCCGCATCCGGCTGTATGGAGAGAAATCAACACCACAAGTAATGTGAGCAGAAAGGGAACTTTTTTTCTCTTCTCAGTTATCATATCTTCCTGGTAACTATACAGCTAAATGATTAAAATATGTATATGTGTCCCCGCCGCCGAAGGCGGCGGGGACACATCAGTTATGTTTTTGTTAACATGTCAATTTTTATACATAACCGTATAGATACTCTTATTGTTGTAAAGAGGAGGGTTTTTTTCAAGTGATAATCACG
>JBNKTL010000075.1:0-9487 GCA_050298055.1 Spirochaetota bacterium | reverse complement strand
TCTTCCCGCTCTTCGTATGTGAGCGCGTCAACCATGCACCACTTGACACAGAGGGGTTTATCTTCCCCTTCGCACATGTCGCATTTCAGGGGAAGTCCCGAATCGGGCTCGTGGAACTCCTCACGGGAGGGGCAGGATGCCCTGCAGAAGGAGCACTCGTTGTACTCCTTGCCGTCAATAACGTATTTGTCCCTCCCCGCGCACTCCGCCTCGGTGTATTCACCTGCATATACGGGGACATAGATGTCCCTGTGGGGGTCCCGGATCACCCTGATCCGGGACCGGGCCGGGTTGTTGCTGCTGTATTTTGGTTCGGCGTGAAATGCCGAACAGATCATTTCGCAGGCGCGGCAACCGTTGCACAGGTCCACATTGATATTTATGGTCTTGACGGTTTTTTTATTTCCGGTTACCTGAACGTCTTTTATCTCTTTAATATCATTCACTGTTTCTGCCTCGTAACCTTATTATTTCTCACTTCCAACTGATACCGCCGCAGCAGGCCTGCTTCCACCCTCCGTCAGTATCCCCCTCCGGATAAATTCCTCACCTACAAAGCCGAGTCCCAGTTCATCCAGGGTCTCCTTTGTGGGGATCCCGTCATTGTTCCATCCTTTCATCCTGTAGTATGCGTCGATAAGCTCTTCTTCCAGCTCGGGGAACCTCTTTTTCCAGTGGTCCTCCGGCGGCCTGTCGTCCTTTCTTCTCATTCCTCTGCTGATATTAATGGCCCGTACCAGGGTTCTGTATCTCTTTGCGGATTTCATTATTTTTTCTTCGTCCATCTCTACCCCCGCCCCCGCTTCAATAAATTTCGGGAGGTTATGGATATGGTAGGGAGGCTTCAGGTGAAAGGATGAAAGACCGGCGCACATCCCCAGTGCATCATCGATGTAGTGCATCATCTCCTGCCAGTCCACAATCTCGCACGACATCTGGACGGTGGGATAGTAGGGATTTGAGTTCTCCCCCCGGGGTTCCCAGTCGAGAAAATACTGCTTGAACTTCTCATCGGGGACCTGGAACCAGTCCTCAACAAACTCCTCCCTCATCTTCCTGTCAGGAAACGGCGCCTGGGGAAACTGCCCTTCGATCTGGGTGATGTTCATCTTTTCCCCGGTGGAATACATGAGGAAGTATATGGGATTGAGCATGGAAAGCTTCAGAGGCAACTGCTCATGTTTTTTAATGTTGTTGTGGGCATATTTGTCTGCCCCCTTCCCGATGGCTTCGGCGGCCCAGTAGGTCCCGTTTGCCAGAATATCACCGATCCCCTCTCTTTTAACGATCTTCTCCAGGAGATAATAGAACCGGTCTTCATTCCCTTCCGGTAACCCGGGAAGATCCTCATCGGTAAGTATCCCGTCTTTATAAAGTTCCAGGGCAAAGGCCATTACCTGCGGGGTGGAATAAGCGTCCATCCCATATTCCGTGGCCTTCTGTGCGATCCTCAGGCCGAAATCGAGGTTTGACATGGCTGCCATGGTGTAGGTAAGCTTGGAAAAGCATTTCATCATGTAGGTGGAAAGACCGGGAAGATTGAGTGTGGCCCCGCATTTCAGGGGACAGTTGTAGCAGCTTATCATTCGCGTACGGGCATTCTCCAGGGTCTTCGTCCATTCATCTTCAATTTCATCTGTCCAGAATCCCCTTCTTCGTTCACGGGCATTTCCCCACATGAAGTTCTCCGTGTGCCATTTCTCATCGTGGATTGCCATCTCCTGGGGAGATCCCAGGACCGCAAGAATGGGAATAACCCCGGGGACGGGGTGATCCTCCCTGAATTTTATATAGTCCAACACCTCGTTACAGAGTTTTATATATTCAGCGGGATCGGCAACATTGATGTCCTTTGTTCCCCTGACAACGACGGCTTTGACCCCCTTATCCCCCATGACAGCCCCGATTCCCCCGCGGCTGGCACTGGAACGTCCCTGTTCAATGGAAGCGTAGTAGACCCTGTTTTCACCGGCAAGACCGATTGCTGCAACCTGTGCCCTTGGTTCATTCAGTTCTTTTTTGATGATCTCGGCAGATTCAATGGCACCCACCCCCTTTAAATGTGATGCGTCCCGGATCTCCACTTTATCGTCCTTGATCCAGATATACACAAGGTCGGGGGATTTTCCCCGTAATACAACCCTGTCGTAGCCTGCATATTTCAGT
Organism: Spirochaetota bacterium; assembly: GCA_050298055.1. Lineage (GTDB taxonomy): Bacteria > Spirochaetota > UBA4802 > UBA4802 > UBA5550 > JBNKTL01. The sequence goes on along the minus strand of JBNKTL010000075.1, from coordinate 7,321 downwards.
TCAGGGGCCCAGAATCCCCCCATCATGGAGAAAGCCATCAGGCGTGTCTGGGGTGATATGGTAGAAACAATGGTCCTGTTACACCCGGTCGCCGGAGTACCGCAGAGAAGCCCCGTGCTGAATATCAGGAGGTTTTCCGGAGAAAAAGCATCCGTTTCCGGAGGAACCCTGTCCCAGAGCATCTTTGCGTTTACACCCAGTCCTCCCAGGTATTTCTCCGTTTCTTCAGGATCAGTTTCGATCCTCTCAATATTACCCCGTGTTAAATCTATTTCCAGATCATAGCCGGTTTCTGCATACCTCATTTTCACCTCAAACGGTTCAGCTGACAGATAAGTTGAAATTCTTTTAATATTTACTTAAAAATTGATAATCACATTATAGCTACAATGTAACTATCCAGTATCTATCTGTCAATAAAAAAATGTATCTCCTCAACTTTGGAAGCATCTTCAGAATATAACTACTCAGCAATATGAATATAATTACATATACACAGCTGAGTAGTAATTTCAGATTTATATGTAATAGGAATATTTTTTTTCTTGACTTTCTAGCTGACAAAATTATTAGCTATAATATAGCTAATATGTAACCATTAAGAGTATATCAAGATAAATTAATTTACTGGAAAAAGGTAACAAAAGTGCCGGAAGATATGAACAATAAAGGTGAAAAGATCTCTGACAAATTACTCAATGAGGGAATGGTCAAATTTGAGGTTTTTGGCAGGGAGATGATTGAGAAGGATGTCAAATCAAGCGGTAACAGCGGAAGGGTCTACCTGCCTCCTGACTGGGTAGGCCATAAAGTAAAAATCATAAGAATAGAGTAACTCAGCTGTATGGTTAAAGAAAATTTGTTTACTAAAAATATCAACGATGTCCCCCACCGCTTATTGCGGCGGGGACATACCGGTTTTGTTTTTTTATGAATATGCTTATTCTTATACATTGCTGAGTAGTTACAGAATAGAATAGTATAAAGATAAAGGAAAATGACTGTGGAAAATATTGTAATACGAAAACTGGAAAAAGGTGATGGGAAGGCCATAAAAGATATTCTCATCTCAATCGAGCAGCACAAAGCGGATATTGACTATGAAGAGATCGTTGAAAAGGAGGTAGATAATCCCGAAAGCGGCTGTTTTGTTGCTGTGCATGATGGCAGAGTTGTGGGTTTTATGATAAGCTACATTTTAAGCGGAATGTTCGGTATTGCGAACAGCGCCTGGCTTGCCATGCTGGGCATTCATCCCAAGTTTATGGGAGAGGGAATCGGCAAGCTTCTGGCAAAAAAGATATATGAATTTTGTTCGGATAAGGGGATTAAGAAAATCTATACAACAGTGAGGTGGGATTCAACCGACCTTCTCTCCTTTTTTAAAACACTGGGGTTTGACAGAAGCAATTTGATAAATTTAAGTAAAAACCTTGAGTGAGGAACAACCGGAAAACAGGTAATCGTAAGTGAAATTAAAAGAGAGAGTTGCTATTGTTACGGGAAGCAGCCGGGGCGTGGGAAGATCAGTAGCTATTGATTTTGCCAGAGAAGGGGCCAGTCTTATCATAAATTACTCATCAAACGAGGCCGCTGCCCGGGAAGTTGCTGATGAGATAAAAAAGCTCGGAAGCAATGCGGTTGCCGTGAAAGCCGATATTGCGCATAAAGCCGATGCGGTGAAACTGGTTGATGCGGCAATGGAGAATTTTGGTAAGGTTGACATCCTTGTTAACAACGCGGGATTCACACGGCCGGCAATGATGCTGAAGATGAGTGAAGATGAGTGGGACGAAGTTGTTGATATCCATATGAAAGGGGCGTTCCTCTGCTCACAGGCCGCGGGAAAATACATGAAAGAAAAAAATTACGGACGAATCATCAATGTAACATCGGTGGCCGGGATTGTGGGCACTGTGGGCCAGATAAACTACAGCGCAGCTAAGGGCGGAGTTATCAGCATGACAAAGTCCATGGCAAGGGAACTTGCGAGAAACAATATTTGCGTAAATGTGATTTCACTGGGTATCGTCGCCACGGATATGACAGAGAAGATCCGGAGTGATGAAAAACTGAAAGATATCTACATGAACAGGATTCTCCTGAAACGGTTTGCCGGGGCTGAAGATATTACACCCGCCTTTGTGTTCCTCGCATCGGACGACAGCAGGTATATAACAGGCCAGCTTTTATGCGTTGATGGGGGATACGGGATGATTTAACAGGGAGGCCCATCAATCCATGGCGTTAAACAGAAAAATCGCTTATGCCGACCACCTGAGAATGCCTGCTATTATACACGGAAGAGAATAACAAAAGGGCGGTTGTTCCGTGAATGTGGATGTTGAACTCACCGGGTTTCCTGAACTGAGGTCTCTTATCCGGCAAAAGTGCGTCAATATCGAATTTGACGGTAAAACCTTCAGCGTACTGATAAAAAAACTGTACGGGTTGTATAACATTTTTCGGGATTCTCTGCCGAACTGGGAGGACCGGGTTAATGCAACTGTCAAGATATTATGGAGCAAAACGCACCGGCTATCATCTGATATGAAAGAATGGGACCGTAAAAGATCGGTTCTGAGCGGCCTCATTGAGATCACCGGCGATGAAAAAGTCAGAGAGATCAAAACAGACAGGGGGACCCTTTAATGCGATATTCTGGTTCCGGTGGCAGGGATGAGACCCGTTGTTGACCTTGCGGAAAAAACCGGATCAGTATCGGCGCAACAGGGGGAATATCCCTGAGTGACAATACTATATATGAGAAAAAGAATGTTCACAAAGGACATGCCAGATGCCTGGACTGTTTTGAAAGGTTTGAGCCACCCTGGACCCGGTATGGCAGACAGTTAAATAACAGTACAGGCAGTTGAAATTTTTTTTACAATTTAAAAGTAAACGAAATTCAGATATGTTAAAAAGAGGAAAAGAGTCATGGATACAATTAATGCATACGGATATTATTTCACCGGTACAGGCGCACCTCTGGAAAAAAAGTCCTTTGAAATCAACAGTATTGGCGAAGACGATGTTGTGGTTAAAATCTCCGGCTGCGGTCTCTGCCATACAGACCTCGGGTACATAAGCGGCAGTGTAAAGACAAACCATGAGCTGCCGCTGATACTCGGGCATGAGATCAGCGGTGAAGTTGTTGCGACAGGAGATTCACATAAAGACCTTGTGGGGAAAAAGGTCATCATACCTGCGGTTTTACCCTGCGGTGAATGCGAATTCTGTAAATCCGGAAGAAGTAATATCTGCAGACAGCAGAAAATGCCCGGAAACGATTTTAACGGAGGATTCGCAAGTCATATAGCTGTTCCCGGAAGGTTTTTATGCATTCTGCCGGATGACCTGGGTATATTTGAACTCCCCCAGCTTTCTGTTGTGGCAGACGCGGTTACCACTCCCTACCAGTCAATCCGGCGGAGCAGGCTGAAACAGGGAGACCTGGCCATTGTTATCGGGGTGGGAGGCATAGGCCTTTACATGCTGCAACTTGCACATGATGCCGGCGCCGCTGTTATTGCCCTTGATATTGATGAGGCGAAACTTGAAGCGGCGGCAAAGCTGGGAGCATCCTATACTCTCAACTCAAAGGGAATGTCGGAAAAGGAGATCAAGGGGGCAATCCGCACACTGGTAAATGAGAACAATCTTCCCAAAAACATGTGGAAGGTTTTTGAAACCAGCGGGACCGGCATCGGCCAGGAGACCGCGTTTTCCCTTCTTTCATTCGCGGGAACGATCGGGATAGTCGGTTTTACCATGGATAAGGTAACCGTTCGCCTCAGTAATGTTATGGCATTCGACGCGGATATCTTCGGAAACTGGGGTTGCATGCCGGAATATTATCCCCAGGCAGTGGAAAAGGTCCTGAAAGGGAACATAAATGTTCTGGATAATATTGAAGAGCATCCCCTTGATTCAATCAATGATGTGGTGAAGCTTGCCCTGGAGCATAAATTAACAAAAAGAGCAATTTTAAAACCATAAAGGAGTAATGAGATGAAAGACCATACTTTGTTTGAAAATTATGAATATAAAGAGATACTTGTAGAAAAAAAACCCCTTCTCGACAATTCCGGTAATCCCGTTGAGGGACTCTATAACAACTGGATCATGCTGAACAACCCCAAGCAGTTTAACTCATACACAACAAACGCGGTCAAGGAGGTCATTATCGCCTTTCGCGAAGCTTCATGCGACAGATCGGTTGTCGCGGTTGTCTTTTCCGCCGTGGGGGACAAGGCCTTCTGTACCGGCGGGAATACCAGGGAATATGCCGAGTACTATGCCGGGAACCCCCCGGAGTACAAGCAGTATATGAGGCTCTTCAATGACATGGTCACCAATATCCTTATCTGCGACAAGCCGGTGATCAACAGGGTAAACGGGATGAGAATCGCCGGAGGCCAGGAGATCGGGATGGCATGCGACTTTACCATTGCCGTTGACACAGCCAGGTTCGGCCAGGCCGGCCCGAAACATGGTTCGGCCCCCGACGGAGGTTCCACCGATTTCCTTGACCTCTTTGTGGGGATCGGGAACTCCATAGAATCGTGTACCCTCTGTGAGCACTGGTCCGCACATAAGGCCGTAAGGCTCGGACTTATCAATAAGATCGTTCCCGTATTGAAGAAAAAGGACGGGAGTTTTATCCCCAACCCCTTCGTTGAATTAAAGGAAACGGACGAATTCGGCAACTGGATCTTCGGTGATTTCAAGACCGGCAGCGCCCGGGATGAAGCAAAGAACGCGGCCGCGGATTGCGAAAACGATCTCTCCCTCCTCGACAAGGAGGTGGAAAGCCTCTCCTATCAGCTCTCCCTGACAATGCCCGGCTGTCTTTCAAAGACCCTGGAGTCATGCAGAAAGAAAAAGCTCGACCACTGGTATAAGAACAGCGAAACCAACAGGTCATGGCTCGGCCTCAACATGATGACCGAGGCCAAGGCGGGATTCAGGGCATTTAATGAAGGACCGAAAAACAACCGTGAAGTTGATTTTCTTACACTGAGAAGGGAACTTGCCGAAGCAAAACCCTGGACCGAAGAGCTTGTAGAGAAGGTCTTGCCAAAGTAAGTGACTTATGGTTTAATCTTAAAAGTAAAATTTTGTTATTGCTTGAGGAGTTATCATGAGCTACGAATTTATCAGATGTGAAGAGACGAATGACAATGAAGTCATTGAGGTTATCATTGGGCCTCCCCCGGCAAATATCGTTACCGCAAAGGTCATGGAAGAGATCTCCTCTCTTCTTAAAGAAGAGGGGCAAAACAAAAACAGGAAGCTGATCATCTTCAGCGGTGAAGGAAAGCATTTCAGCTTCGGGGCCAGTGTTGAAGAACACAAACCTGAACACGTTGATAATATGCTGCCCGGTTTCCACAGGATGATCGGTGATCTCATCAACTGCAGCATCCCCACCCTTGCAAAGGTCTCGGGAATGTGCCTCGGGGGAGGATTCGAGCTTGCCATAGCCTGTACATTCCTCTTTGCCGATGAAAAGGCAAAGTTCGGGGTCCCCGAGATACAGCTTGCGGTGTTTCCGCCGGTAGCATCCGTTCTGCTTCCTTTCAAGTGCTCAGACACTTTTGCTTCCCAGGTGATTCTCAGCGGGAACCAGTTTACCGCCCGGGAACTCCAGGCACACGGCCTTATCAACAGTATGTCCCCGACCGAAGCCCTGGATGATACGGTAACAAATTTTTTCCAGGGAAACTTAAAAGCAAAGAGCGCATCATCACTGAGGCTGGCAAAGAAAGCCGGCACAATGGTCATGAGCAGATTATACGGTGATTATATCACTGATCTTGAAAAATTATATCTTAAAGACCTTATGAGCACTCATGATGCCAAAGAAGGGATTACGGCATTTCTTGAAAAAAGAAAACCGGCCTGGAAAAATGAATAAACAGCGAAAGAGGTAATCAATTGGATGCATTTGTTGTTGAAGCGAAAAGGACCCCTGTAGGGCGTTCTCATCCGGAAAAGGGAATTTTTAAGGATCTCAGGGCCGATGAGCTGCTTTCACAGCTCTTTATGGATTTTGCAAAAAGGCATGACCCGGAGTCATTTGATGATATTTTCATCGGATGCGTCGGCCAGCACCTTGAGCAGGGGAAAAATATTGCCCGGCTCACATCCATGCTTTCCGGATATCCTGACAGTGTACCGGGTGTCACCATAAACAGGCTCTGCGGTTCAAGCCTCTCAGCCTTTAACCTGGCAGCGCAGACCCTTCACTGCGGACAGGGGGACCTTTTGCTTGCAGGGGGCGTGGAGCATATGCACCATGTTCCCATGAATGCCGCCATTGATTACCACAAAGAAGTGCAGGTAAAGTATGAATTCCCTTTCAATATCATGGGCCTCACAGCCGAAAAGGTCGCGGATATTTACAATATCAGCAGAGAGGAACTGGATGAATTTTCCCTGGAAAGCCACAGAAAAGCTGTTGAAGCACAGGAAGCGGGATATTTCGATACTGAAATTCTCCCCGTGAAAGCAGGAAATGAGACCTGCTCCCGGGACCAGGGACCGAGAAAAGATTCCAGCAGGGAAGCGCTCAGTAAGCTGAAAACAATATTCAAGGAAGGGGGAAAAGTCACTGCGGGCAATTCATCGCCCCTCAACGACGGCGCAAGCCTGACACTCCTTGCCACGGAAAAGTCGTGCCATGAACGGGGCCTGAAGAAGAGAGCGGAGATAATCGATTTCACCGTCATCGGCCTTGATCCCACAATTATGGGCATGGGCCCTCTCATTGCAGTGAACAAACTCCTTGAGAAACAGAACCTGCAGGCGGATGATATCGATCTCTATGAGATCAACGAGGCATTTGCCAGCCAGGCCATAGCATCCGTGAGAGAGTTGAACCTCCCGGTGGAAAAGGTCAATATCTGCGGCGGGGCTATCGCCCTGGGACATCCTCTTGGCTGTTCCGGGACACGGCTCATTGTGACTCTTCTCCATAACCTTGAAAGAACGGGAAAGGAGACGGGTATTGCATCCATGTGTATCGGTCATGGCCAGGGGATAGCAACCATGATCCGGAGGGTGTAATGAGAGTCCCCGGAAGTCTCATATTGCATCCTCGTGCTGAGCCCGCGTGATTTTGCACAAATCTGTTTTTTGTAACCCCTGGTTCATTCAGCGGTTATATTTTTTATAATGAGTTAAAAATCACGCAGTCGAAGTACTTGTTAACGAACCAAATTTTTAATTTATAAAAATTAGTAACTACTCAGCTATTTTTTTGAACAGTAAGTAATTTTTACTATTAATTTGAGGGACATGATTTATATTATGTCTC
>JBNKTL010000074.1:0-11062 GCA_050298055.1 Spirochaetota bacterium | reverse complement strand
ACGACGGCAACACCATGTGGCAGAGGGGCTTTGAGAGGCTCGTCGCTGAGAGGGACAAGTGGAGAGAGGAGCTGACCAGCAAGATCTACCAGGGGATCAGCGACTGGCAGGAACAGGAGAGCCGTCTCACCACAAACATCCAGGTATCCCGGGACGACTTCCAGAGCTACATGGCCACCATGGACCGGCAGTGGGATGATCATTCCCAGGGACTGAAGGATATCGCCATCAACGGGTCTGACATCTACAAGGAGGCCGTGGAGAATATTGAATGGCTGACTGAGAAGAGAAACACCTATGCCATTAATGAAAGCCAGACCTACCGGGACCAGGACACCATGACCCTGACCTTTATTAATACTCTGGGAAAAAGAGATGATGGTTTTTACGATTTAAACAGCGATCCTGTTTTCACGTATGATAAGACAATTACAAATACCGGCGGTCCTGCGGAGATCGCGGATGTTAATGAAGGATTTGTTGACGATTTTGTGCAGAGCGCGTTGGATGACGGGTTTTTTGAACATAATCATAATTACTTTAGTTACTATATTCAATATTATGGCCTACCCCATAACGTGAACCTGAGCGTCACTCCTGTCTTTTTGGGATATGACTATACTTATGGGGGTGAGGATTCCCCGTCATACTACGCAGAGAGATACCGTTTCGATCTTAAAATGTCCTATAATTACAGCTACCGTGTTTCGGGAACCTGTTATGATATTTCCTGTTCTCCTGATTATACTAAAACGGAAACAAAGACCTTTGAAGCCTCCTACAACTGGACAAACGACCTTTCCAATGCAGATCCCGGCGACAGGCCCGCCTACTTCTTCTACCAGGATGAGATGTCCCGCTGGACGGAGATGCGGGACAACTTCAACGGCCTGGTAAACCAGTCCCAGACATATATGCACGATATAAACATAGAGGGGAATCTCATTGAGGAACTGGGGATTAATGGCCCCGGGTTTCTAAGAAACGCCAACGGAAGTTACGGCCTTAATCCTGAAGGCTCCAAAGACCCTTACCTCATGACCGAAGCGGAGAAGGGGTATGAGCTTGCCCGGAAGGAGGCTGAGTTCTGGGAGAGGAGGCGCGATATCGCCCGGGCGGTCCTGGATTACGCCTATCCTCCCGAAGGGACAGTGAGGGAGGACGCCGCCACGACACTTAGCAACCTCAACACCGCGGAGGAGGCCATGAACCGGGCCAGGGAGGAGTATGATCTTCTCCTTGATAACAGCGCTGACGACTCCCGGGACGTAGGGGACATTATCACCGAACTTACAGCGTCCCAAAATGAGATTAACCGCATTACGGGAGAGCTTGAAACGGCCCGGACCGCCCTTGAAAACGCCCGGGCGGAGTACCTGACGAGCTTTCAGGCCCTTATGGTGCTTGAGAACGGGGAAGACACGGAATTCGCCAAGAATGAACTGATAAATGCCCAGAACAGCCTCCGGAGGTTTGACCGGGATGTAAGGGAGAGGAGCAGCGAATACTACGGTCTGCTGAAACAGCGGGAGCGGTATGAGCGGCTCAACAGCTTTACCCGGCTCTACGAGAAAGCAATAGGGGAGAGGGAGGACTCAAAAAACAGTTTTAACGCCTTCAGGGCCATTGTGAACGGAGAGGAGACCGACGCCGGCCTCAATGCCTGGACCGATGCACTGGGGACTGCCCGGTCAGAGGTGTGGGGAGATAATGGAGACGCCAGGTACGCCGAGCTTCTTAACCTGAGAGATAACTGGAACAGCGCCCCCGCGGATGAGAAGGAGGCTGCCCGGGCCCTTTTGACCGGCTTTTTCAGGAGAGAGTACGGGGCCCTTGAAACTGCCTTTATTCTCAAGGACCGGAGTTTCTCTTTCCTTCACGACAGGAGTTTTGATCCCGGGGCTTACCTGGAGAACCGGACGGGATATGACAGGGAGACCTATGAGAATATGGCATCGATGAACCTGGAAGGGTTTAACCTGATCAGGGAGGCAATGGATACCGTAAGGACCAGGGGGTCTCTTCCCGACACCTACGGCTCGGTGATGGATATCCTGAGGGCAGGATATGAGGCCAGCAGCTTTACCTACGGCGGGAACAACAGGGAGTACCTGGTGAGCTACGGGGCCTACAAGTGGGCCGGGGCAAATTTAGCGGGGCTTGATGGTACCAACTGGGACAGCTTCACCGGGTTTATGGATACGGAGACCGCCATTGCGCTTGGAGTGGCTGATATCTATTCCGTTGACGGGATCGATCCCGGGGCGCTTATTACCGACGCCGATAACGGGGACGAGGCGGCCAGGGGCATCCTGATGGAGTACTATTCCCGGGGGAGCTATACCGGAATGATGCCGCTTCTCGATGAGTACGGGGACACCCGGGGAAACAGTGATATGGCGGAAAACAGCCTGACCGGTTTTGTTTCGGCCAACGACGGTCTCTTCATAGACAACGAGACAAAAACAACGGGGAGCGTTCTTGAGGATATCTTCAACGAAACCACGGTGGACATTATCGGGATCACAGGAAACCTCCGGGGGATGACATACCAGAATATGGCCGATACGGCGGACAGACTGACTGGCTATATCATCGCCAAGGAGAGCAGGGGGGAGATCGTTCCCAAAGCCGTGGCCGCCCTTATCGAAGAGCTGAGAAAGAACAGTTACCGGCTGGGCGAGTATGAGTATCTCAAAAACAACGCCGGGGCCACTCCGGAAACGGCCCGGGAGAGACTGGACGCCGCCACGGCCGCCAGCAGTACGTCAACCGCCGCCGCTGAGTTTTTGAACGCCATGACAGAGAGTTTCCAGAACCCGGAGATATCAGGCACCGACATGATAAGGGGCCTTGTGGCCGCCTTTGACGCCCTTGACGGGGATACCCGGGGGTATTTTACCGATTATGTCGATGCTGCGGGCACCGAGGATAACGGAGAATCTGCTGAAAATATTCTTATCGTGGAGAATTTTGTCGAATTAATAGAGGGATACCGGGGGATGCTTTTCCAGTATGATAAGGAGCGCCTGGGGGCGGGCTTTGTCTCCCCTGATAACAGCATGGACCTGGACCTCTACATGGACACAAACGCCGGAGGCTTCACCCCGGCGGAACAGGCCCAGTTAAGGGAGTACCTTACCGGCCTTAATGAAAAGAGGCTCTATAACGACGCCGAGATCACCGGTGCCCTTGCGGACTATGTGGCGGGGAGGGGACTTGACGCCGCCGGTGAAAGCGAACTCCTGAACTATGGGCTTATTGACAACTACCTGACCATAAGGGAGGAGCTGAATTCCGGGGGGACTGCTCCCGGCGCCTATTCCGAATTCGGCGAATACCTGAGGTACGACTCCCTGGAGAGATATATCGCTGCTCAACTGGCAGGGGGTGAGACCGACACTAACACAATAGTAAACGGATTTATTACCGCCAACGAGGGAGGGGATACCACCAACCTCACCGATTATACCGCTTTTACCGACGCTTTCCGCTCCGGAACCATGAAAAGCGCCGCCTACCTTCCCGAAGATGTGCAGCTCTACCTGGCTTCAAGCGACTATTACCAGGGATTTTTCCTGAATAACGGCTTCCTCAAGACCCAGGCTGAGATCGACAGCTATATGGATGAACAGTACGGCAGGGATTCCTTTTCCGCCCTGGTTAGGGACAGCATCACCCGATACATCGGGAGTTTTGCCGGTATTGACAACTACTACGGCCAGGAGATAAAGGAGTATATGGCCGGGCTTTCGGGGAGTGCCCTTGAGACCTTCAAACGGTACTACTACCTGTCGGGGGCCCTGGAGGGGGCAGACCTGGATGCGGTAATGATGCCGGGGTATGACAGCGGGATCTTCGGCCTCCAGGGGATGATCAACGGGGAGATCATGCTCAAGGGGAGCGTTTTTGAGGACGAGCTCTATGACCTTCCGGGAGAGATAAACGGTGTGTATGACGTGGTCTTCGGCGACAGGATGAAAAAGGGGAGGGTTACGCAATACGCCACCACCCTGGTGAATTATGCGGATAAACCGGGGGCCTTTGAGAGCTACAGAAGGTATATCCTCGGGGGGCTTGAGGACGGGGGTATCGCATCCCAGAACAACGGGGAGAGCATGGACACCCGGGACGGCGGCAGCGGGGAACTGGACACCGTTAATTACCGGAATGACGACATCGACAACCTGATCCTTGAGGAGATGAACAGCTTTGCGGCCAACATGAAGGACCTTGAGGTCCAGGCGGCCGCGGAAGTCATTGATGACACCCTGACCATCGGGGACTTTATGGATACGGTGGACGGTTTCTACGATACAAATACCGATTATACCCGGAACACCGAGGGGGACTTTGTTTTCAGTACCGACCTGACTCGGCAGATAAACGATATCGAAGGGGCGCGGGATGCATTTAACCTGAATTTCGATACTGTTTTCGGTGATATGAAAAACAGCGGGGCTCTGCTGGAGAAGAGCAGGGGGGAGGTCATTACCGCCCGGAAGACCTACAACCTTTTGAATGGCATGGACATCAACCAGCTGAGGGAGCAGGTCAGGACGCAGGGAGTTGTTGTTGAGAACGCCAGGATTGCCTACGAGGACCGGGAGACCGGGCTCAGTGACCAGAAGGAGATATACGACAGACTGACCGCCGAATATGTGAACAGTATGGGGAATGCGGAGACCGCCTACAATGCCTTCAAGGACGCGGAGTTCCAGTACGAGAGGGCCTATGCCGTATACGAGTATGCCAATACCCCCTACCTGAAGGAGGAGAGCAGCCAGGACTCAGGTGTGGGCAGCGGATATGTTCCGGGAACAGACGGGGGGGGAGTTATCGATATCTCCGGTCTCAACGTCCCCGACGCCCGGGACAACTACGAGTATATCCGGGGTATCTATGAAGAAAAGGCTACGGCCCTGACCGAGGCCGAAACAGGGTTGAGGGACCAGGAGACCCTGGCGACACTCCGGGCCGACGGCGAGTACTCCGCCTTAAGAGAGGACTTTGTCCGGAAGGCCGGGAGCTATACCCGGACCGCCCAGGCGGATGTCCTGGTCAACGAGAAGATAAGCGAGCTGAGCTACAACTATGAGAAGGCCCAGGACTCTTATGATGCCGCCCGGAGCTCTGTCTACAGCAACATCTTCGGTATAGATGAGGGGAACCTTGTGGTTGATGGAGTTATCTCCCATATGATGGGTAACGGCGCGACCAGCAGGATCAACGAATACGCTAAAGCCATAGAATGCTACTGGGGATACCGTACCTGGAAACAATACATACCAACAAATTTCTGGAATAGCGGCTTTATCGGGTCGCAAATACAGTCCATAAAGGTACAGTATGATACGTATAACGCAATCGATCCCGATATACAAAAGAATATTGAGATCCTCTATACATATAATAAAGACTTAATTGATGGAAACAGCTGGTCATACTATATCGAGAGATATAGACGAATTGAATATGAGTATGCAAGGGATCGATATAATGGTACAAAAAAACGTTATGTAATCGAAAGGAGAAGATGGAGAAGGAGGAGGGACAGCAGGCATAATGAATGGCTTAACGCCAATGCCGTTTACCAGGTAAATTCCCTTACAAACAGTCTGAATCCCAAGCGGAAAAGCCTGGATAAGCTTTTTGCCAAAAAGAACGAACTCCAGGCGGAGACCGAGGCCCTCTACGCCTTTGACCGGGTGAGGAGCATCGATCAGCTGAAGAGCATCCTGGGGGGACCAAAGTACGGGCTCACAACCGAGGACCTGGGCCATGTCTATGATGAGTTTACCCCCGCCACCGACCCCGATACCGGGGAGCAGGTATCCCTCACTACTCTCCGGAGGGAGATGCAGAGGCTGGATGCCGACGGGCACGCCGTACAGGCCAGGATAAGTAACGGCAGGGTATATCTTCTCCGAAGCGACGGGTTTGATACAGGTGAAGACTATGCCCTGAACGATAGTAGTGTGATCCTCAAAACCGGGAATACTACCATTACCGATTTCAGCGGGTATGGTACAGGTGACAGGTTTGACTTCTATGACAACGTCTTCTCCCTGAAGGAGGCCATCGGGGTGATAAGCGCCGACTACGGCAGGGTGAGAGGTGATCACAGGGACACCCTTCTGGGCTATGTGGAGAGCTCATCCCGGGAGGGGACCCACGATAACACGGTGATGCTCAGGGATATCGAGCTTATTCACTGGAACCTCCTGAGAGATGCCGCGTCATTCAACAGCGGTTCCGGAGAGGTGCGCCAGAGGTCCTTCCCCGGCTACCAGGCCCTGGTGAGCGAGCTTGTGAGCGACGGGAGGGGGACCAGTGTTGACGATACCATCGTTAATAAGCTGATAGCCCAGAGTACCGAGTTCCAGGAACAGGAGTGGGACTTCCAGCTTGAGAAGTTCAATGAGAGAGAGAGACGATGGATGGAGGTGGTGGGCTTTATCCTGAACCGGGGTGAAAGGGACTGGGACAGGAGGAGCAAAGATTTTCTGACCCTCTGGAAGAAGTGGAGGTTCGACACCCGGGAGGCCATTAACCAGGGGGAGAAGGGTCTCCTGAAACTCAAAAACGATTTTACCGGTGAGATGAACAGGTGGCAGGCGGATGTCTCCCGGAGCTCCGGGGACGCCAGTGCCCGGATGATCTCCGAGGAGCTTTCAAACCGGATCAACAACTTTGTCAGGGTATTTAATGACGGAATGCCGGGCAGGGTCAGTATCGCATTCGACATGGACAGCATATTGAGCAAAAGCCTGGCTGACCTTCCCGTGAACGATCTGGGGGTTCTGGCCAAGAGCATGAATTATACTGACACCAGTGCGGGATTTACCAATCTTCTGAACCTCAATCTCTCGTCGGCTCTCTCGGCGGATTACGGGTCACAGATGGATAGTTACGAGACCCGGTTGGGGGTCATGAAGAACATGAGGATAGCCGATGTTCTCTTCGGGATACTGGAGAACTTCAACGAACAAGTCGCAGGGGCCAACGAGAGCGTCAGGGACAGCGTCTACACGAACAGCGCCGGTTTTGAGGCACCCTTTATCTACAACCCGACGTCAAATATCTGGGAGATAGAGGTTGTAAAGGAGCACACACTTTCTGTGACACGATACGACTCCATATCCTATTTTGGCTACCAGGACTTCGACGAAAATAATGTAAGCTTCAAACCGATCAAGGGTCTTGACGGGGAAATTGACTTTACAGATCCCACCACATATACTAACATTGATGCTGACGAGCTTAACGTGTACGTGAAGCTGGAAACAACCCATCTTCAGAGGGAGATCGAGAAGGTCTTCGACGATGAAGGAGGTACCTTTAACGCCCACGTTGACAGGGAGATGGAGAGGCTCTTCGGGGGGCAGGACGGGGCCATAGAGGGCCGGTTCCCAAATGCCTACAGGAAATATATGGAGGGGATAGCTCTCACCCAGACCGGTGAACTGACCACTCCCATCGCCCCGGGAATGCCCACCCCGAGGACAGTGATCCAGGTGGCGGGAAGCATAGCCCTCACCGCCTGCGGATGTCCCTGGGCGGCATTTCTCCTCAACGCGGCATTTACGGCTATGGACGCCAAGCAGGGGGCTATATCATGGAAGCAGGCAGTGATCCAGACCGGTATTTCCGCGGTTTCAAGCTATGTGGGAGGAATGGGGAATTCGGTAGCTTACCGGCTCGCGGGGCAGGCCATTACCACAGCGGCTTCGGGGATAGAATATGAATCTGACGGAAGCGTGGGCTGGGACGACGACAACTTCCGGGAGGGGGTAAAACGAGGAGCGGTGAGCGCCGCCCTGACCTACGGAATGCAGGGGGTCGGAGGCTTGGCCGATATTGATGACAGCAGTATATTTGCCGGTGTTTCCAGCGGTCTCCAGAGCACAGTGATGTCGGGGATCGATCTTGACGGGAACTGGAGAGATATCGGGTTTGATACGGATCACATGACCCAGCATATCACCACGGGTGTGGCCTCCGGTGTCACATCGGCAATGATGTATAAGCAATCAACCGGCAACAGTTACATGAACAAAGCCTTGTCGGGCCTTATCGACAGCAGTATAAAAACTCTCTCATACAAGGTATTTGACGGAAAGGGTTTTTCCGAGGAGTTCGGGATGACGAACAGGAGCTTCAACTGGGACTCAGTGAGGTATACTCACCAGGACCTTGGCAGAGACCTTGGGCAATATGCCGCTGTTAAAACCAATAACCTGATGAAGGAATATGCGAAACAAAAGAGTCTGCCCAAAGGAAAGCTTCCTGATGACCCGCTCAGCGGGGTTGAAGAAATGCTTGGGGGAATTTTCCTCGGTATGAAACAGGGAATGGATGCTGCCGATGGATTCCTTAATACTATTAAACAGGGAGTTGGGAATTTCTTTGAGAGAACCGGTAACCTTATATCTCACGGTGAGTTCACGAGTGCCAGTGACCTTGGAATGAGTGATAAGGATTTCGATGAGTGGATGGATTACAAAGATTCCATGAAAAAACAGAATATAGAGGTTGAGTACACGACCGGAAAGATCGATACCAGCAATGCTATAAGTGAAGGTTCACTGGATTACTTCAATTCAAAAATTCAGCTTGGATACTATGAAGGTGATAATGCCGAAAGTATCCATATTACGAGAAACAGTGACGGCAATATCAAATCAATCGTTGAAGGTTCAGTTGACCGGCTAAATTATGAAGCATTAAAGTATAGTAATGGGGAACTCACGGGATCAAAAAACTTTTCCGTGGACTTAAGCGAACCGTCAATACAGAATGACCCCACAAAGAGCGGAGCAAAGGCATATACTGACGCTTTCTTTAAGACACTAAGTGATGTGTCAAGTTATGCTGAAATTACCGGGAAAGATAAATTCCAGTTTACAGTTAATAACGCGAAAGACCACTTTTCTGATATGAATTTCCAGGACCAGACCCACTTGAATAATACCTTTGCGGGGGTTATGGAGAACCTGGGAAGTGAATTTGAAGGTGAGATAAAATATGGTTATCAAAATAACTTCAGCAGAGATGGTTCCTTAAATGATATTAGCAGAGTTGATTGTTCTTCATTTGTGAGTTTGGGCGTTAACGTTATGGGATTAGCTGATAAAGGACATAACAATATTAATTTACTCTATGGTGACAAAAACTCATATGAATATGCAGATGAGTTCAAAGATGTTAAAAAGTCAGTAGTAAAAGATGCTTATGACTATGACGGTAATTATGTTGATAGGACGTACTCAAATGGTCCTGTTAATATTCTCAGGAATGATTCACTTTTTGAAAGATTTAATGCGAGTGAAGTTAATGATTATACCGGTCTTATTGGTGTAACGATGAATAATGGAGTAGATACTTCATATGGGAGAACTCCTGGCTGGTATGATCATGTGTATGTTAATTTAGGGAATGATAACGGGATTGTCGAGAGTACAGGCGGTAAAGGAATATATTCGAGGGATTATAATCCATATGAACATAAAACAAGTTATTATTTACAATTAAGACTGAATCAAAACAGGAGATTGATGAATGATTAAAATATTTCTTCCTTTGCTGATATCAATTTTGTTATTGATTGATCCAGTTATTGCTAATGATTTTACTAGTGATCCAGAAAATTCAAAAAATAAGTTAGAATTTATCTTAAAGAATTTTGAATTTAATAAATTATATAAAATTAGTAGTAGCAAAGAAATTTTCATAAATCTATTAATTGGGTCGTGGTCTGGACCTCCTCATGCAGCATTTAAATTCTTTGCAAATAAAAAATTTGAAATGATTGATTATTCATTAGGTGAACAAAAAATTATTGGTAATTGGAAAATTGAAGGTGAAAACATATGCCTATTGGGTAATAAAAAATGGATATGTTCAGAAGTGAAGTATTATAAAGTCATAAAAAAGAGAAAAAGGGGAAAAGAAAGAATAACAATGATTGTTATGTTTGATAAAAGATTATTTAATACTTCAGTTGCTTTAGATATTCGATTTACAAAAAGTATTTTAAAAGAATAAATCTTATGTTATTGAGAAGATGAAATAGAGCATAGTCCCCCGGCGCATGGAGGAGTAAAGTCCCCTCCCTGCCCTGGCCGCGGAAGGGGGTTTATGGATGGGGTTTGTTCCGGTCCGGTGAAGGAAGCCGTGAGTTGAGCGTTTCGCATAATTGCTGAGGTAAGCGACGTTGCCGCCCTGCCGGGAAAAGTTTTTTTACCAGTGAAGAAGGCGGCAATGTGCGAAGCGGTGTGGAGACTTTAAAAAGCATAAAATTGATCTGCAAAAATGTTGCAGACTATAAAATATTAAAATTTAAGGAGTTTATTTGAATATGTTAAAATCAAAAATACCTATTCTTTTAATTGTTATTTCATTCCTTTCATGTGGATCATTACCAATTAGATATCCGGATGAATTAAAAAAGAAAACAATTACTTCAAAATTACATGTTGCTCAAATATATGGTGCTTTTCTTAATGGTAAAATGGGAATGATTGATAGATTGTATATTAAAAATACAGGAAAAGATAAATTAATGATTAATCGTAACTACTCAGCTATTTTTTTGAACAGTAAGTAATTTTTACTATTAATTTGAGGGACATGATTTATATTATGTCTCGATGAAAAGAGAAGAAATTGAAAAGATTTATGATCTTGGAAAAGATGCTGTTGTTGATTTAATACTTCAGCTAATTGACCGAATAGAAAAACTTGAAAGTCAATTAGCGAAGAACAGCCATAACAGCAGTAAACCGCCATCAAGTGATGGATTAAAGAAAAAGAAGAGAACCAGGAGTCAGAGAAGAAAATCTGGGAAGAAATCCGGAGGTCAAAATGGTCACAAAGGGAAAACTCTTGAGATGACAGATACTCCCGATGAAATAATCAAATTATCGGTTGATGCCTGTATGTGTTGCGGGAACTCATTGAAAGATCATGAGCCGAAAGATTATAAAAGGCGGCAAGTATCTGATATTCCGCCTATAAAAGTACATACTACCGAATTTCAGGCGGAAGTTAAGGATTGTTT
>JBNKTL010000073.1:0-11425 GCA_050298055.1 Spirochaetota bacterium | reverse complement strand
AGATGCCCTTGAAAAAATTCTAAACGGGAAACAGGTTTACCTTGAATTCCCATGTTGAATAGCTGAGTAGTTACAAATTAACAATAATTAATACTTTTCCCATATCCGGATCATAAAAACTTTTTACATTTTTATTGTAATTTCTCATAATTTATTCTCTTTAGCACTGGGAAACCTGCACCCCACAGGAATAAATGAGAAATCAGATAAAAAGCTTGATAAGAAAAACGGATAAATAAACATCTCTTCTATGAACCGGGAAATCGATAAAACCCTCTCTCGCTATTTCTCCGCCAACGGCGCTGCATTGCGGGTCATATCAGATGCCCTCACCCCTGCCTCAACTGTGCGCATCGCCACCGCATATTTCCAGCCTTCCGGCTTTCAGTGTCTGCAGGATGTTCTCGAATCTAAACAAGTAAAGCTCCTTGTGGGCCGTTACGAGACAGGGGCCGATAACCTGACGGAATTTCTCCGGGAGTTCATGGAGTCTCTTTCAACAGGGCCACTGGAAAACCGGACCGCGGCAATGGAAGCCCTCAGGGAAGCTCTTTTGAAGGGGGACTTTTCAGTCACTGTTTCCGGTGGGCGTGAAGAGACCCTGATAAGTCCCCGCTATCTCTATCATCACGCTAAACTCTATATTGCCGATGATGAGAAGGCGGTGGTGGGCTCGTCAAATTTTACCCGCGGCGGCCTGGTGACAAGCCGGGAAGCGGGGATAACGGTTACGGATAAAGACGATGTCCGCTATTTTGTGGAGAGGTTTGACGAATACTATGATAAGGGAAAAACCATAACCGGTGAGCTCCTGGATATTCTCCAGGGGTGGCTTAACATTCACCGGCCCTTCAGTGTCTACGGGAGGTCCCTCCTGGAACTCTACGGGCTCCCCCGGGAGGAGAGTCCCGGCAGGCTTCCCGTCCTGGCCAATTACCAGAGGCCAGCGGTATCCCGTATCATCCGTATCATCAATGACTACAACGGGTCCTTCCTTGTGGCATCAACCGGCCTGGGGAAGACGATCATGGCGGCCCATGTTGTGGCTTACCTGAAAATGGATGACCGGATCGACCATGTTATTGTTATCTGCCCCGCCACCCTGAAAGCTATGTGGCGGAGGACCATGAAAGCCGCCCGGGTTTCCGTCTCGGAATTCTCATACAATACCCTTTCCACCGTTGACTGGAAACGGGACAGGGAGATGGAGATACTTGAAAGAGACCTTGAAACGGCAGACGAAAAGACCCTGATAATTATGGATGAGAGCCACCACATGAGAAATCCCTCCGCCGGGGGTGAAATAAAGGAACGGTACCTGAGGATCCGGAATACGGTAAGAAAAGAGGTTAAGGTCCTGCTTATGACCGCCACCCCCTACAGCAAAGAGATAAACGATATCAATGCCCAGCTTCAGCTCCTCCCCCTCTACGAGGACAAAACGGAACTCTTTCAAAAAAACGGGGCCCAATCCCACTGGAACATCAGTGAGGGGAAGGAACTGACCCATCTTCCCGTTTGCGTGGTTATCACCGCTCCCAGTGTCGTGAAGAATTTCAGCCATACCGATGAGTCCGGGGAGAAGTATGTGATCTTCTCCGGTGATCAGCCCCGCTACTTTCCCCGTGAGCTGCATATGAAAAATGTCTATTATCAAAATGTATGTGATGATATGCTCATCGAGCTTTTAAACAGCGGGATGTTAAGGCAGAGGAGTGATGAACAGATCTTATCCCTCTTTGACGATGATGATATCTCCGGTAAAAGGAATCCCTTTGTTGAAGCCCATTTCATGAAAAGGTTCTGCTCGTCGGTTAAGGAGGTGGAAGTGCTCTTCGATAAGATGGAAGTGGAGGGGGGGTTCGATAAGCTCAGGTTTGAACACCAGGAGAGCTTGTCGGTGAAGGTAGCCGGGATGAGACAGGAGCTTGCCCGGTACCTGGTACGGAAAAATGGCACTCCTCCCGATCCCAAAATAAGGGAGCTGATCTCCATAATAAAAAAACATTTCGGTGAGAAGCTTGTGATCTTCTGCCATCACCGGGCAACAGCCGTCTATGTGACGGAATCCATCAGCTACTTCCTGAAAAGAGATGATGTCGAACATACGGTGGATAAAAAACCGGACAGCCTTGAGCGGATGCTCAGGTCCTTTGCCCCCCGGGCAAATATCATCGACTTCATGGAACCCTCTGAGGATGAGGAAATAATTCCCGACGGGATAAACATCCTGGTAGCCACCGGTTCAATGGCAGAGGGATTTAACATGCAGGACGCGTCGGTGATGATAAACTTTGAACTTCCCTGGACTGTCCTGGAACTGGCCCAGAGGATGGGAAGGATCCTCCGGCCCTGGCATGAACCCCGGGAAATATTCGTTTATACACTGATACCCTCCACAATGGAGAACCAACAGGTCTCCCTGGCCACCAACTGGAGGGACAGGCTTACGGAAAAGGATTCCGAGGTCAGGTCTTTCTCCGACATCCCTTTTATGGTGGAGCAGGGGGGGCGGTTTGAGATGGCGAATCTCGCCAGGAGTATGAGTAAGATCGGCAGTGTTGACCTCAATCTCAATGAGGTCCTGGAATTTCTTGAGAATTCCAACGAGATCAGATCCACTTCCTTTATTGATGATCTTGCCCTGCTCAATGATGACCTGGTGAAAGAGCTGAGGATGCTTCCTCCCTATATACGGAGCTTTAAAAAGAGCGGTGTCAGGGAGAAGCAGCTTTATATTCTGTTTATATATGGAACCAGGTATTTCCCCATCCTCTTCAACAGGGAGGGGGATATTATCCGGGACAGTATACGTATGGATGATATCATGGAAGAGATAAGGTCGCTTCCCGAGGAAGATCCCCTATACAGTGAAATATCCGACCTTGATTCATGGGTCGAGTTGTGCAGAAACCGGTATGCCGGACGCAGGGGGATAATGCCGGATGAATTACAGATAAGCTGCCTTATGGTGCTGGTGCCGTAAGTTAACCGGGAAATCACATTTCCCTGATTTTAACGGGAAACATCCCCCTCCCGCAGTATCCTGACAAAATACTCATCAAGTATCCTGCTGTCGGGTTTCTTATTGGGATTAAACTTCCCGGTGTTTTTCTCGAAGTATACGGTCTTCTTCTCGATAAACCGGTTTATCTCATGGATTTTAGGTTCAAGCCCCATCTCAACACCGGCTCTCTTTTTTTCAAGCAATACATTGATTTTTTCAACTAAAGACTCATCAAGGTCCAGGTTGTATAACAGCTTTTCAAACTCCATGGGAGGGCAAGAGGTGACTGCAGCCACTCAAAGAGTACCGGGTTTGATTTATTTAAAAGAAAGGGAGTTTTCCGCAGATCCCATCCCGAATAGTCAAAGAGGCCATCTATGGGATATTCAATGACATCTCTTTTGGGCAGTACGTTTAAATTCCACTCCAGGTTGTGTTTATAGATAAATCTCACATCGTAATCGCTGTCTGTTGACTCAAATCCCCATGCCCGTGATCCCGATTCAACGGCATAGAGGATCTTTACGTTATGTTCCTCCTCGATCCGGTAAAGTTTTTCTTTTATTATTTTTTCAGGTTTCATTGGCTTCTTGGTTTTGATCTTCTTTTGAGGGACTTCTAAGGGAATTTGCTCTACAGGCACTATTGTATAGTATGGGTTATTCCGTCCACCCGGTTTTATGGCTAGTATTCCGGGCTCCCTCTTCAGCATGGAACTTGGAACTCGAAACCCGGAACTTCTTACAACTCCCTGATTAGAACTTCAGCCGGGATATTGAGTTTCTCGTTGAGAATACGGATCATCCTTAAGGTCAGGTTGCGTTTGTGGTTCATTATCTCCGACACCCGTGATTTTCCGCCGATGAGATCCGCAAGATCGGCATTTGTCAGGCCCATCTGTTCCATCCGGAACTTTATGGCTTCAACAGGGTCCGGTGGGTCTATGGGATAATATTTATTCTCATAGTCATCCGCAAGTATGGAGAGGACCTCCAGTTCATCACTCTCAGGGGTCCCTTTTGGAGGAAATCCATCATGAGTATCATACATCTGCAGCAACTCGTCAATTCGGGCCATGACCTGTTTGTAGTCTGTCTTGTTTTTTATTGGTTTAATATCCATAATTGGTTAACTCTTTATATTGTATCTGCATCAATTGAATTATATTCTTCGTGAGTGCCGATAAACCTGATATAGATCAGTTTCCATTCATACTCAACTTTTACGACCAGTCGGTATTTGTTACCGGATATGTTAAATACCACCCTGCTTTTCTTTAATATACTTGCGCTGCTGTATATCAATTTAATATCAGAGGGTGATTTCCATTCTGCCCTTGTTGCTTCACGAAACCAGGCTTTTAACGGTTGTTCTGCATCCGGGTGATTCTTCCAGAATTCCTTTAATGTCGATTTTGCGATCACTCTCATCTATCAATATGCCTTCATCACATTACATTGTCAATAAAAAGTTACCATATTGGTAACTTTTTTATCACCTGACCGGTTCAAATGTTCTTTTTGCATTGGCAATATAAAGTTCATGTATGTGAAAATATCGGCATAATCATTAATACTCCTCCCGCGCCCGGATCATTAAAACTTTTTTATTCAACACCCTGTTTTTTATAGACAAAAATTCAACACCGTGATACTTCTTTCCCAATAATTGTAAACCGGCACACCACTATGAAACAGATAGCCGAAAAAGATATAGACAGTGTATTTAACACTCTGCACAAAAGGAAATATGTCCTCCGCTTTCTCATCCAGAAGTGCTTAAAGGAGCAGCCGGATATATTTCAATACCTGATGGAGGTTGAGGATGACTACTTCACCACCGATGAAAGGAACATCCTTAACCATGTGGTCCTCACCGGATGGCGTATCATAAAATCGGTCCTGGACTGCAAGAGAAAGATCTCACCCCTGGACCTTGACTTTCAGCTGGAAAGGAATATAGATCTTCAGCATGAAATACTGGCAAACCGGGAGAGTACAGATAAAAGCTTCATTGAATCACTTTATCGATATAACAATCAGCCCTTTCTTATGGACTTCCTCATCAGCCTTTTTGTTGAACTGCCTGGTAATATATCCGGTTCAATAAGGGAGGAAGCGGTCCCTGTGATGATCATACACACAAAAACCGTAATGGACTGTCTTCTCATGGATGAAGATGAACTTCCCGGCGGTGCAGGCGAGGGGAGAGAATATTCCGAAGAAGATTTTAATTTGATGAAAGAGAGAATCGCATCTCTCTTTGCAAAATTTATAGAGACCTCCCGGTACCGGAAGTTCAGCAATACGGAAAAGGAAGAAGCCGAGTTTATCATAACGGCATTCAGCGAGATGATGTATAACTATTTTCTTCTTCTTCCGGAAAACTGGGAAATCCTGGCCGTGTCTAAGTGCTGCACATCCATCCTCCCGGGAAAGGTCATGGGAGGGGATGAGTTCTTCGGGTCTGTTGAAGCTGTGTTGCGGGCTTTT
Organism: Spirochaetota bacterium; assembly: GCA_050298055.1. Taxonomy (GTDB): domain Bacteria; phylum Spirochaetota; class UBA4802; order UBA4802; family UBA5550; genus JBNKTL01. The sequence continues at coordinate 5,926 of JBNKTL010000073.1, read as the reverse complement.
ATGCTTTTCGGATATGAAGAGGGGGTTATCCCTGAAGGGAAAAGTATATCGGAAAAAATCGCCGGCATCGGTGAAAGAGTACTGGATGCGTCCAATGATCCCTCAAACTGGGGAGTTGGAAAGGCCCTGCTGAAAGGTGCAGTGGAGGAGGGGATAGATCTGGAAGATGAATCGGATTTAAAGGAATATATTGAGAGCCGGCAGCATAATGCGGGCATGGACAAAAAACCCGGCATGAAACTTGTAAAAAAAACCGGCAGAAACGAACCCTGTCCCTGCGGAAGCGGAAAAAAATACAAGAAATGCTGCGGGAATCCATAATCTTTAAGCGCTCTGTGTGAGACCTCTTCATTCTCTTCATAACTCTTCTCTGTGCCTCCGCGCCTCTGTGGCAAATATTCTTCTTCATTTTTTCCACGGAGTAAATTAAAAAAGATCTTGACCTGCATTCCTTTTTTCGGTTTTAACTGGTTGCTCAGATTTAATACAGATTACCATCAGGAATAAAAAAGGGCAGGTACAATGGAAAAGGAAAACAGATACGTCATTCAGATCCTTCGGGAGAAAACCAATGTGGTCCGGGTTTTCGAAAAACAGGGGGAGGGGGGAGAACTGGTCTGGCAGTTTCCCTTGGACAGGAACACTAACCCCATCGTGCTGAAAACATTTATCGACGGTTCCCGGTTTATGATCATGGACTGGGAGGGGGCCCTCTGGTGTTTCGATGTTGAACAGAAGAGCAGGCTCTATTTCAACGATTTTAAGGCAGGACTCTCTTCCCGCGCCCTTCTCTCCGATGACGGGAAATTCCTCTACCTCTATCTCAAGTCCGACAAGCCCCGTGTGGAAAACCTTGCGGTTATGGAGCTGTCAAAATTCAGCATTGTGAAGGAGTTTAAATTTGAGCATCCCCTCCATGACTACGGTTTCTGGCGGAGAAAGGACGGGACTTTTATTGTCTACTTCCTGGATGGAGACGATGAGGAGCACGGGTTTATCACCCTGGATCCCTCGGGAAAAAAGCATACACGGTACGATCTTTCCCTCAGCCGGCATTCCGATTTTGATGCCTTCCCTCCCTGGATTGACACGGAAAACAATATCGGGGTCCGCCGTTACTACGATCTTGAGATAAAGAAGAGCGGGGGAAAGGAACTTTTTGTTTCCAAGGTGGCTGTTTTTGATCTGGACACCTTCAAGGATACCGTGATTATCCCGGCCCGTGAATTCCCCCCGGAGCAGGTGGGGTCCTATGGCGACGAGAAAGAACCGGATCCCCTGGTGGAGGAACTGAGGGAGGCCTTTGCGGAGAATCAGCTTACGGAAGATACGGACGAGTTTACGGATTTCATCAATACCGTCAAGTTTACCGGGGACGGTTATTTCTGGATCTGCTACCAGGGGGGGGTCCTGCGAAAGATCGCCCTGGACGGTTCCCGGCTTTCCAGCTATGTCCTGGCAAAGGAGAAAGGGATGCCCTATCCCCCCTTTATGAACAAGAGGTTCCATACCCACATCGAAAGTGTCAATGAACCGGAGATTATCTTAAGGCAGCACGACACCTGGTACCGGCTCACCCTCCCCGACCGTGACCTCTTCGGAAAGGATGAGTTCATAGAGGTGGATGCCGTGGAGTTTGACCCCTACGGGCACTTCACCGTTTCAAAAAAGGCAAAAAAGAAAAAGGAGGAGCTGGGCCTCGTTACTGTGACCGTAAAGAATATCCAGGATCGCGATGATCTTCTTTCTGCCCTCAATGAAATCGAGAAGCTCACAAGAAAGATAAAAAAGATCCGCAGCGGTGAAACCCTTGCCTTCCTTATCAAGGATGGGAAAAAGAGCCTTGATGAGAAAAAGTTCTTCAAAAAGGCGGCGGAATATCCGGAAGCCCTCCCCGTGATACGAAAGATCATCGAGAACTATGTCTCCTACGATAAGCACGGGGAACTCTATACGGACATTGAGACCACTGCCCTGGCATGGGCCGTGGAAGCCCTTGTCTCAAAGGACCCGGAATATATGGAAAGCTACATGGATTATCTCTCCGTTATCGATATGGAGCACGATGTGGTGAACCGGGAAACGATCATACCGAAACTTCTCAAAAAATACAGGAATGAGGATGCGGGACACCGGCTCCGGACCGGGTTTCTCATGACCGATGACGGGGAACTCCAGGATTCCTTCTTTGAGGAACTGGGAAAGGGAAAGGAATTTTCCCGCTGGTTCCAGGATAAGGAGAACCGGAAGAGAACCGCAAAGTGGATGAAGAGCTGCTTCAAGAGGAAGATCGGATATCCCCGTAGTGAGATAAAAGCGAATTTGAAAGAGAATGGCCTGGAAGAATTTGCCGCGCTTCTTTGAGGCTCACCTCACTTTATTTTTATTGACACTTACTCTGTAATAATATTATTATTGGAGTAATTGCTATACTTATAAAAAAGGAAGTCTAAAACCGGTCCTTTCTTCAGGGAGGAAAAAATGAATAATTTAAACTGGGAAAACGGTTTAAAAAGGATAGTTATTGTTTTATCAATTTTTATCTTCCCTATCGGACTCTTTTTTTTCATTTCCGGTATTTCCGAAAGTAATGAGGAGGCGAAAGGACTGGGTACCTTATTACTGGTTTTTGCAGCGTTTCTCTGGATTATTCTCTATGCCGTAAAATGGATCATAAAGGGATTTACGAAAAAATAATTTATCGTCTTTTAAACCCGAAACTTCTCCCTCTCTTCTCTCCCCCCATTTACCAGAGAATGAAGGCGTATCCGGAAGATCCTTTTCAATTTTCGAGTTAGATTAAACAGTATTTTGGATTTAAAAATTTAATTGATATTATCCCGGGTAAAATGCTTTGACAATTTTAAAAGAGTTAAGCCTCTATTTCCCATTACCCCCATAACGTTACAATATTACGCGACCGGGACCGAGGAACTCTTTACTCTCTATAAAAGATCCGGGACCGAAGTGGGGAATGATATATGAGAAACAAACATACAACAGGGAATAATAATTTTTTTTCCTGTCCCCCCAAAAAAATTTTAATAAATTATCTCCCCGATCGTATTAATAATACACGGTACCATCTGACAATTATGATAAGGGGAGGAAAACAATGAACACTCACACCTTCAGGAGGAGAAGCTACAGGAATATCAACTGCAGCGGCGCGTATTTCGATTTCATTCCGGTGTTTAAGGAGAGAGTCCTGGAACTGGAAGCGGAAACAGGGAGCTTTGCCGGGGAGATCAACTGCAGGTATAGGGTCTCCCGGCACCTTGAGGGGATGAGTCTTCTTGTCTTTGTGCAGAGGTCGTCAAAGGGAAGTCCTGTGGGTGACATGGTCCTGTGCGCTCCCGGTGACAAAAATTCAGGTGAGTTCTCTATCCCGGGACTGGAACCGGGTAAGGAATATTTTGTCATCGGTGTGGCCAATGATAATGAAAGCGGATACCCGGGGGAGATACGGGAACTGGTGTCCGATATTGCGGTTGCGGGGTCATTACATAAATTCTCCAAATAATAATTGACAATTTAAATTTTACACAGTATATTTGTACACATAATATGTGTCTATTGTGAGGTAATCCTATGCCTAATGTAACCATCTCCATAAACGAAAAGCTGCTGAAAAAAAGCCGGGAGTATGCCAGGAAAAAGAACACATCTCTCAACGCTATGATCCGGAAACTTCTGGAACAGACTGTTGAATCTCATTCCGGACTCTGGCTCGATGAATGCTTCACCAATATGGACAAAGTGAAAGTAAACTCAAGGGGGAAAAAGTGGAAAAGAGAGGATCTTTATGACACCTAAGGTTTTTATAGATACTAATATACTCATCTATTCATTGGATAATTTTAATAAAAAAAAGAGAAATATTTCCCGTTTAAGATTGAAAAAGTTATCTGAATCCAGGACAGGTGTTATTTCAACACAGGTACTCCAGGAATTTTTTGTTTCAGTTACAAGAAAATTAAATGTTAATGCAATTGATGCTAAAAAGATAATGCATTCTTTCAATAACTTTGAAGTTGTTACAGTAACGACGGGGATTATAAACGAAGCGATTGACTGTAGTATTTTTAACAGTTTATCTTTTTGGGATTCACTGATAATATGTTCTGCTGAATTTGCTCATTGCGAGTTACTATTAACTGAAGATTTAAATCCCGGACAGGTCATAAGAGGTGTCAGGGTTGAAAACCCTTTTTAATTCAGTGCCAGCTCAATCTCCTCCCTGACACTCCCCATGCTCTCTTTGAGAAAATCCTTCAGCGCTGAGCGTGCTTCTTCTCCGCCGATCCTTCCCAGTGCCCAGGCGCACATTCCCCTGACACGTTCGTCGTCATTTTCACGGAACGCACGGACAAGTTCGGGAACAGAGAGGGGGTCCAGGGTGTTTCCCATGACCCGGGCCACGTTCATCTTCCACTTCCAGATGTTTTCAGGGGAGATGTAGAACATGTGGGGCCAGATCTTTTTCTCGTAATACTCTCTGTCCATATGGAGAAGTTTTGTGAGTTCAAAATCAGGGGCCTTCACAACGACCTTCCGGTTAAGGGGCAGATCAGAGGCCAGCCAGGGATGGTTCCGGGGGCAGACATTCTGGCACTGGTCGCACCCGTAGACGTAGAGCCCCATGGGTTCCCTGAGCTCCCGGGGCGTGAGCTCATCACCGTAATAGGTGAGGTAGGAGACGCATCTCCTGGGGTCGATCCTGCAGGGGCCGGTAAGGGCCCGGGTTGGGCAGGCGGATATACAGGCGTTCCTGCACCATGAGGGACAGCCCATCTCAATTGAGGGTTCGTCCGGCTCGAACTCCCGGTCGATAATAAGGGCGATGGGAAGGTTCCATGAGCTCTGACGGGCCGTCCTCCCCGTGTAGAAGAGGCAGTTCTTCCCGAAAGTCCCCAGCCCGGAACGGGCCGCGGCCATCCTGTGGGGGGAGTTAAAGGGAAGTTTTGAGTCGATCCCGTTGTCCCGGAGAAAACTCCTGAACCCCTTTATCCTCAGGGCAAGACCGTCCTTTGTCTGCCTGTCGTCATCCAGGTAACACCTGCCGAAGTGTTTCTCCATGGGGTGAGGATAGCCTTCCCTGAAGTAGATCTCCATAAGGACAATGATGCTCTTTGCCCCGGGAAGAAAACTCCTGGGATCATAGCCTTTCAGAAGCCACGGGGCCAGCCAGTCGTAGACTTCACTGTTTTCCGTGAGAAAATCCCTGTGTGATTCAAAGGGTTCGGCGGTGGTGAAGCCGATGTCCTCAAAACCGTATTTTTTCGATTCGTTGATTATATCCTGTTTTGTTATCATTGTTATTTCCTTTGTTCATGCGGCAGATTAATCATTCCGGGTATAAATATAAACACTTTTATTTGTTTTGATTAAAATAAATTTTTAAACTTAACAGAATTTTTTATCTTCCCGCCCCGAATATTTTGATGAGACAGCAGCAGCTTCTTTGAAATTAACCATCACTCTTTGAAAAAGCAATTAAAAATAACGAATAATATCCAAATGACATTTAACACATGTTTGTTCATTTTTTAAAAATATGATGTCGTTTATTACACCCTGTGTAGCGTTCATTACATGGGGCTCTCATTCACTCCATTTCTTATTGACAAAATTAAATAAATGAGTGCTTCATTGACAGGATGTGATGTGTTGCTTTTATTTTTCAGAGATTCAGATAATAAAAATACGGCCCCGGTTTTTCTGATCGAAATTATTTTTTGTCAGTGAAGGTTTATGATTACTGGAATTGAATTCTTAAATTCCTTTATGATCGTCCAGTATTTTAAATTCTGATATGAGGAGAGGTTACTATGAAAAAAAGTATTCTGAATTCTTTAATGATATTTTTATTGATCTTTCTTGTTATCCCAAAAGAAGGAATGAGTCAAGCTTCAAAAAACGAGGT
>JBNKTL010000072.1:0-11793 GCA_050298055.1 Spirochaetota bacterium | reverse complement strand
GCCCGGTACTTGATGATGTCATAAAGGGCCGAGGTGCTCATCTTCCTCCCTCTCAGGAAGGCCACAAAGAGCTCAGGAGCGTCATTTTCAGCCACATGGGGCCTTACCTTCCCGATATACCTCTCCACCCAGTGTTTGGCCCTCTCTCCGAAAGGGACGTATCTCTCCTTGTCAAGCTTCCCCTTTCTCACAAAGAGCACCCTCTCATTCAGGTCTATGTCGTCCATGCGGATGTTGCAGAGCTCATCAGACCGGATACCGGTGGAGTAAAGGAGCTCCATCACTGCCCTGTCCCGGATGGCCCTCATGGTGTCCCCGGAGGCGGACTTTAAGAGGGAATCCATCTCCTCCACCGTGAGAACATCCTTGATCACCGGCTTTCTCTCCCGGGGAAGGGCAACGTTAGAAGCGGGACTCCGGTATATCCTCTCCTCTCTCTGGAGCCAGGCAAAGAAACCCTTAAGGGTGGATAAATACTTCCCCCTCCTGCTGTTTGATATGAGCATCCCCTTTCGGTCCCTTTTCAACGCCAGGTTTTTCTCGTAGCTCCTCACAACGGCGTGAGTGATCCCGGTGATCTCCCTGACGTCCGGGTAGTTTTCCTCAAGAAAGTCGAAAAAAAAGGCCAGTTTCCTCCGGTAATCACTCAAAGTCTTCTCCCTGAACCCCTTTCTTCCCGCCTCCTCGATGAACTCATACATCAAATCTCTCATTAAACGTCCTCCCGTGAACTCTCTTTAAGTCCTCATCCGACACCCCGGTATACCTCTCAGTTGAGCAGAGATACTCATGTCCCAGGAGCCGCCGTATCATCTCCACCGGTGCACCGTTTTTCAGCATATGGCCGGCGCAGGAGTGACGGAAAGCGTGGGTCAACCCTCTGAAACCTACTCCCCCCCTTCTCTTGTACTTCCTGATCATGTCAGCTATCTCCTTTGGCCGGAACCTCCCCCCGTGAAAGCTCAGGAAGAGGGCCTTCCTGTCCGTTTCCTCAACCTTTAAGTACCTCTCGTCAAGATAGACCTCAAGGCTTTTCAAGGCCTCCTCACCCACCGGGACGATCCTCTCCTTTCCACCTTTACCGGTAAGTACGGATATCTCCCTCTCCCTGAGGTCAACGTCCTCCATGTCCAGGCCGGAAAGCTCGCTCACCCTCATTCCCGTTGAATAGAGAAGGTCGATCACCGCCCTGTCACGCCTTCCCAGGGGAGTGTCCGGGACGGCATCCAGTATCTTCCTGATCTCCTCCACCGTAAAGCCCCGCCTTTTGTGTACCGGTTCCTGTTTCGGCCTCTCGATGGAGACGGCGGGGTTAAGAAGAACGTGCCCCTCATGAAGAAGAAAATCGTAAAACTCATGGATATGGCCAACGGTCTTTCCGTAACTCACCGAAGAGAGCTTCTTCCTTCCCATATGTTCAAGATAGCTCCGGATATCCTCCTTTGTCACATGAACAGGCAGTCCCTTTATGAAACCGAAGAAGTTCTTAAGGCTCCGGAGCTTGTAGTAAACTGTTTTTGCCTTCAGTCCCTTAAGGACCTGGTATTCCTCGAATTTCCTTAAAAGCTCAGATGTCTTTAAATCCATTGATTTACCTCCTATGAAAAATTATCACCCCAGGGCCTTCTCTCTATCCATTTCATTTTCACGGCAAAGTCCAGGAAGGAGTTCACCGTCTTTAGCTTCCTCTCAACCCCGGAGGCTTTGTCCTTCTCCTTCAGGTGGCGGTAATAGGCCGTTCCGTCATCCTCCGTGATCTGTGAAAGGTCCCAGGGCCTCTTTCTCCCCTTCCTTCTGTCCATGAAGAAGACAAACTCCTCAAGGTCACGCCTCCTGACATCGATCTTTTCTATGGCCCTGTGGACCTCCTTTAATCTCATCCGGTTCATGTACTTTTCTATCCTGTCAGCTATCCTCTCTTTCATCCCTCTTCCTCCTTTTCCTCTTTCTCAGGGCAAAGCTTCGCCCTCTTTTTTCCTGTGAGAAAAAAACATATATTACCCCCCTCCGATAACCCGATAAGTGGCCCTTTTTTGAGGCTAACTCCTGAACCGTTCAGGGGTTACACTTATCGGATTCAATCCGATAAGTTTCCGATAAGCCGATAAGTTGTGGTATTTTAATCGTCTGCTTAGAGGTTTTCAGGGTCCAGAAGCCGTAAATCCTTGCCTGTTCCGCCCCCACTGTCACAGGGAGAGAGCATATACAGGTACTTCCTCCCCTGGGAGCCCCGGACCTTCCTTATGTATTCCAGGCTCTCAAGCTCATCCAAGAGCTCCTTTGACGTGGTCAACTTCCAGTCAGCGTACTCCCGTATCTCCCTCCGGGAGAACTTCAGCTCATAGAGGCCAATACGCTTCTTCTTCACCTGGTCTTTGCAGTACTCCTCAATTGTCCGGTAGGCGTCATGGAGCCTCTTGGTAAGGTCTCCCCGGGAAAAGCGGAACACATGGGAGGCTATCCCGTTGGCTGTCTCGATGTCCTCGCGTCTCACCTCGATGTACCGGAACTCGTTTCCGTACCTGTCGGTTTCCTTTTTCTTCTCCCGGGAATGCTGGCGGAGAAAGGCTATGTTGTAGATGAGCCGGAGATACTGCTCCTGCTTCCGTGTGACGATGTGAAGGTGCGGGTTCACCATGATCTTCCCGGCGTAGGGGTTCACCACAACGATACTCCCGTCCATGACCTTCTGGATGTCCCGGTGCTTCTTTAAGAGCCTCTCCCTCTGCAGGGAAACCTTCTCACCCTCCAGGGAGTACCGGTAGGCCTGGGCCTTGAGTATCCGCTCCATGTGCCGGGGTGTTACGTCGTTGTACGTTAAGATGAACCGGGAGAGGGTCTCCTCGTCAAAGATGTCCCGGACACCGCTTGAGAGGATGGGAATGTCAACCCGGATACGCCTCTCAACGGTCCGGAGGTTCCCCGTCCGGGGGTCCTTCTCCACCACCGAGACCGCAAGCTCCCCGGAGGAGAGGAGCATCCGGATAGGTTCCAGGGACTCCTCCATACCCACCAGCTCCTCGATGTACAGGACACGGCCGTTCAGCTCCTCCCCGGACTTGTAGTAGAGGGCGTTGGGGGAGAGACGGGAATACTTTAAAAGTTCATCGGAAGGCACCAGGTCCATGACGGATGAGAGCCCGAAGCTCTTCCCCGTCCCCGGCGGGGATATGTCCAGGACAGACAACGGCTTTCCCGTGAGACGTGAACTTGCCGAGAGATAGAAAAGCTTCTTGTTTACCTCCTCCTCAACGTAGCCCAGTCTTTCCGTGTCCTTCATGAGCATCTCGTCCAGCAAGTCCCGTTTTGTGAGCCGGTCTATGGCCTTCTTCTCGTCATCGGAGGTGATGACGTGGACATCACGGTTTATCTCACCCGACTTCTCCCGGAAACGCTGGTCCTGCATTTTATCCAGGGTCTTGTAGATGTATGTGAGGTCGTTCCTCACCGTCTCCGGGCTCATCTCAAATTCAGCCGCGGCAATGTTGGCAAATCGTCCCCGGCCCTGGCTCCGGGAGAGGTCCACCTTGTCCGGAAACACCCTCCCGTCCACTTCAAGGGACATCTGGACGATCTTCTCGAAGCCGTCACGGTTGAAGCCACGGACACGGTAGGAGCGGTCTTCGCCTGTGAAGGCGATCTCTCCCGTGCCCTCAGTGAGCTTCAGGTACTCCGGGACATTCACATCATCCTTACTCTCCTCTGTCCCGCTCTCCTCCACTCTCTGTTTAACCAGCTTCGCCTTTTCACCCTCAAGGTAGGCAACAAGCTTCATCCCGGAGGCCTTCCTGAGAAAGCTCCCGATGTCTTTTCCCTCCGGAAGGCTTATCCCGTACACCTTAACGTCGCACTTTGAAAGCCTGGCCCGGAGCGGTTCCCAGTAGGGGGACTCATTTATCAGTATGATCTCCTCAACCTCGGAGTGGACCAGGGCCTCGGCAAAATCTACCGGCATCCTTTCCGACTCGATGAGGGGAACGATGTTCTCCTTCACGTTCTGGAAGTACAAAAAGAAGTCCGGAAGATTGTCCGTCACCAGAATGCTCCTGAACGCCCTGAAGGCCTTCCCGTTGATCACGCCCCCCTTTCGGATCAGTTTGTCACCCTTGCCGTTCAAACTCAGGAAACAGAAGTTACTGATCATCCCCGTCCTTCTCCGGAGCGGCAGGGAGACCATGCCGGTGATACCTTCATCCGTAAGGCCGAAGGACTTGAGGGAGTTGTATACCACCGGCGTGAGGCCCTCTTCCCCGGGGACTTCGGCAAGTCCCAGCTCAAGCCCCTTTATTGTCCCCGCCGTCCGGATCCCCCGGCGGTCCCTTAATATCTCTATGGCGTCATAGTTGTCGAAGAGGTTCTTCTGCCAGTTCTTGTGCAGATTGTCTATTGCCTCCTGGGACATGGGGGATCTCCTTTTTATCAAAAAATTAATTGACAATCTCGAAGGAGAGGGTAAGAATTAAGTTACCAAGTTAATTCGGCTCTCCTTCGGGATTGCCTCAAAAAGCCTCGATTTTAAAAGAATCGGGGCTTTTTTCGTGAAAACCGCCCCGGTCTGAAAACGCGTCAAGGAAAATTCATTTGAATCAAGAACATTTTTACACAAAATATAATGTTAAAATATTACACGTATTCGTGTACTGTCAACATCTTTTTACCTGAATTTTCAAAAAAGTTGAAATATTCATGGTATAAATATTTTATGAAAAAGGAATATGAAATGTTCGGCACAAATTTAAAGCAAATACGAAAAAAGAAGGGCTACACCCAGACACAGTTAGCAAACATTGCCGGTGTCACACAAAGAGTCATTGAGTATTATGAAAATCATGTCAAGAGACCATCCCTTGATAAAGTGAAAAAACTCTCTCATGCTCTTGATGTTTCCGATGAAGAACTGCTCGGAATAGCAAAATCTCCAGGAAAGAAAAAGTCAGATGATGTCTCATACAAAATTTTAAAGAAAGTGAGGGTCATTGAGGAACTTCCAACCAGGGACCAGAACGCAATATTTCATTTCATCAATGCGTTAGTGGAGAAGAATAAGGTAAGGGAAAAGAACAAACCAAAGAAAAAATAACTCCCCGCAAAAACTCAACACCAACAAAAAAACCTCTCCCCCCGCATCCCGGCGACTTCCACGGAATTTTTTCCGCCCCTCTCCCTTAGCCGCTCCCCCAAACCCCCTCGGCTTATCCCTCTCCCAATTAATTAGGTAGGGCGTTTAAGTTGGGGGACGCTCAATAAGGGAAAGGGGCTTGGCCTCCGCGTTGCCCTGTGGAATTAAATTTTTCGTGTTCCCATACTTTTATGGTGTTATAAAACCTTCATCAGCAGGGTAACGCCGGCAACGCTCCGGCCAAAAAAATCCGCGGAAGTCGCCTGGCTTGTTGTGGGGACTTTTTTTCTACCGGCCTGAACGGGTAATTTAGCAGATATCTGCTATTTTCAGAAATCTATTTTATTTTTATCGAAAGTGGCCAGGGCTGGAAATAAATCTACTTAAGTCTTTCAAGATAGTAATCGAAACACCAACCTATTTCATTTTTCTCAGTTAAGACTTTTATCCAATTTCCATTTGCATTTCCAATTTTTTCTTTATTGCCTTTTGATAAAAAAAATAATTTTTCACTTTTATTCAACAAACGAAACGCTATGCCTTTCAAAGTAGGTTTCGACCTAATACGAAGATTTGGTATTTTTGGTTTATAATATTTTTCAGAAGGTCCGCTTATTTTAAAATATTTTTTCTTCTCCCCATAATCTTTTAACAATAATGGAATTTCTTTAAACCATTTCATTTCATGAAATATAATCGTATTGTCATCAATAATTGAAACCTTTAAACTATAATTTTTATTATTTCTAAATAGAATATTTATTATATAAACATCATTATTTTTTTTATAAATCCTATTAATTACAGAATCACCCATTGGACCAGCAGAAAAAAAAGGTGAATCTGCTCCTAAATCAATAATTATTGATCCATTATTTACTTCTTTAGCTTTACCCCATGAGTATTCAGATTCTGTGTCATATGTATTTCTCAAATACCATACGCCACATAATTTTTTATAAATTTCAACAGTTAAACCTAATTTATTTTCTGCCTCAATACTATTTGGATATATGTAGCATAATATTAAATATAACAGAAATATATTTCTCTTCATCAACATCAATCCTTAACTGTTATTTTTTTTCATTATCATGTATAAATACTGGAATTGTTTCATCATTTGTTGTCTGTATATTTCCACCGGGATCCCATATAACGTTTCCTTTTGAATCAGCTGATTTAAAATGTTCACCAACTTTTGTTTTACCTCGAATAATTGTTGATGTTGGCTTCTGTCCTTTTTTACCACCCCACCCAACAGTACCTGTAACTTTAGTTTTCCCTAGTCTATTAAATGCATCATTAATTACTGCTTCTGGATTTTTTACTCTCATTCGTTTATTTACTGGAGGATTTTTTCCAGATTGTAATTTCTTTTTAGCAGCATTAATCTGGTCAGCTGTTAGATTTTTACCTACATATTCTTCTGCTTTTGATTGGATAGTTCGAAAATAACAACCTCTCTTCCCCATTTCTTTATCATTAATATTTATTTTTGGGTCTGATTGTTTTATTCTCTTTTTACTTAATTCAGATGAAGAGATTGAATTGCTTTTCCCTTTTGCTTTCTGTAGTTCAATAGCCTGCTTTTTATTATTCGTATCATTATTTTCCTTATTTCTAGTACCACTTAAATACTCTCTAACTTTTCCTCCAACCGTACCCTCATTTCCTTGTACAAAATCAATAATATTTTTTATATGTGTAGAGAGATCACCAAAATGCCCTGTAGGGTCTTTGTATATTATTGGATTCCCTTTAGTGTAAGAAAACCTGTTCCACCCCTGAGTATCCAACTCCCCATCAATCACATTGTCCGCCGTCACAAACCGCCCGATCTCCGGGTCATAATGCCTTGCGTTGTAGAAATAATACCCTGTCTCCTTATCTAACTCCTGTGAATTAAACTTGGGATTATGTTCCTCTTCAAGACCCGTCTTTTCTTCACTGAACCAAGTCTCCCCATAGGGCAAATACTCGAATCTTGTAATTGGGAGACCACTGTCATCCACAACAACCTTTACAGAGTCAACCTGGTCTGTCAAATAATATCTGGCATGTCCGTTGGGGAGCACCGCCGCAATTCTTACTCCGTTAAGATAAACATTGTTCACAGCATAGGTAGTATTGTTAATAACATGACCGCCATGATTAAGCTGCCTTTCCAGCCCAAAATACATTGAGGGATAGAGCACCTCCACGGTCACATCATCTTGCGCCCCCCCTGGGGGCTGGGGGGCTCTGGCTATCTTCCGAACCCTAAACCCCTGGTCATCATACCAGTACTGCCCCACAACATTGTCTCTTCTCTTGTCCGGGTTAGTAACCTCTTTGATCCTGTTATAGGAGTCATAAACCATCTCCTTACGTCTATCTTTCTCATCATCCTCCTGGTAAATCATGTTCCCCGCTGCGTCGTAGCGCATTGTGAAACGGCCGGAACCATGTTTTGTTGTGTCGATTCCGGTGACGGCGTGGTTTGCGTAGCCGTATGTCCAGCGGTCCTGTACGGTACCCGTGGCGGGATTGTAGATCCTCTTTTCGGTAAGGTTCCCGTTTGCGGCATAACCGAAGCCGCGGCGGTAGTCTTTGGTGATCGTCTCGTCGGCGGTGATCTTCTCGTAGCTTCCCCGTGCGTCAACAAGACGGTTGAGGCCGTCGTAGCTGTACTCGTAGCGGACTGTGCTTGCGTGGGCGCCGTCGGTGTCAAGGTCGGGGCTGTTCTCCGAGGAGGCGATGCTGTTGTCGATCCTGAAGTTGTAGTTAACGTTCTGAATGTTCCGGGTCACCCCGTTGGCCGTTGTGGTGGTCAGGAGGTTCATGAGCCTCCCCTTGATGTCGTAGGTGTAAGCGGTGGTTGTGCCGTTCCCCCTTCTCACCTCGGTCATCTGGCCGAACTCGTTGTAGTCAACACCGCTCACCAGCGCCGTGATCGTATGCCCCGTATCGGCGGCCACTCCGCTGATCCCCATGCCGTTATAGACGTACCGGGCGGTCACGGAGATATGGTTCACCGGGTCTTCCGGATAGCGGATGGTCTTTTTCCGGTTCAGGAGATCATACTCAAATTCAGTAACAAACTCTTCACCATGTAACTTGGAACTCGAAACTTGTAACTCCCTTCTCTCCCATTTAATCCGCCCTAACCTGTCGTAACTAAACTCCTTTCTTTGAGCGGAATCATCTATTGAAACAAGCCGGCCCCGGGCGTTGTCGCTGCCCCGGAGGCTGTCGTAGCTGTACCTCACCCGTCCCTCTCTGCCGGGAAGCTCCTTCTCTGTCATCCGCCCCAGCCTGTCATAGGACATTCTCGTTATCCGGTTCAGGGCGTCACGCCTCGACACAACGTCGCCGAAGGAATTATACCCGAGCCCCGTATACCCCAGGTCGGGATCGCTGGACTCTCTCAGCTGCCCGAAAGCGTCATATCCCCAGCAGGCAACATTATTCCCCGAACTGTCTTTTCTCCCAACTTGAAACATGGAACTTGAAACTTCCAAACTCATCCCCGCGCCATTCAAGTCCATCTTCTTAACCCGGTTCCCCGCCACATCATACGCGAACCCCATGGACGCACTCACCGTGGTCCCGTCATCACCGGTCCCCCGGTCATAAACATAGAGCACCTGTCCCCGGGCATTTTTAATTGTCCTCTTACTCCTCCCCACGCTGTGGGTCTCCATGGTCTCCCAGGGATCGTTGTAGGTGTAGCTTATGGAGGTCTCCCTCTCCTCCCCCTCTGCCCGGGGCAGGGTTATCTTCTTCACCCTTCCGGAAGCGTCATATTCCGTGAGGGTGGGGTGCTTCGCGAAAAAGTTGGGGACGAAACGGTCGATCTCGTCGTCGGTGACCCAGGACGTCTGACTCTTGCTGATCACACGGCCCAGGGAGTCATATTTTATGAGGCCTGTCTTTGTGTAGTGTTTCCCCGGCTCATCCAGGCCGCTCCTTATGCTGTGGATCGCCCTCCCCATGCCGTCGGCGAAGATCCGGGTCTCAATGGCGGGGTCGCCGGTCCCGGTGAACTGCGTCACCTTTCCGCTGAGAGGGAATGTCTCCGTGTAGCTGTATTCCGTGAAGGTCTCGGTCCCGCTCTCCGTGTCTCCCCTCTGCCGGGAGAGCCTGCCGTAGCCGTCGTATTCAAAGTATGTGCTGTTCCCGTTGGGGCCGGTCTTCCGCTCCGGGGCCCCGAAGGCCGTGCCGTAGTTGATGACGTAGGTGGTGGAGAGATATCCCCTGTCAAGACGGCTCCTCTCCTCTCTCACGAACTGGAAGAGCTCCCCGTCATAGAAGGTCTCGGTGACCCGTGACGGGCTCCCGCTCCTGTTCCTGCTCCGTATCCTGTTCCCGTATCCGTCGTATTCATACTCCATGACCCGATCCGCCACAGAATACCGGTTGCTTCCCGTGGAGGAGGTCCTCTCACCGGTGAGGTTCCCCCTGCCGTCGTATTCATAGGTGGAGGTGGTCTCGTATGATGTGCCTGACAGGTTCCGCTTTAAAACCAGCCTCATCTCGTTGGTGACCCCGATGTTCTCAAACTCAGAATATGAAGAGACCGTCACCGCCGAATGGACCCCGTCCCCGTAATGGTCCGTCACCGACTCCGTCTTGCTCTCCATCTCGTACTTACCCTGCGTCAAAACTATCTCCGACTCCCTGGTCTCGGTGAGAACCCCCTTCATATACCTGGTAACCTTAACCGGCTCCACCAGAAAACTTGAAACCTGTAACTTGGAACTTGTAACTATTTCATGAATTTTATACTCATGCTCCGTGCGTGAATATTCAATCCTATCACTGCCTGTAAACCGGGATTCTTTGACCGCCCCCGCCAGGGCCCTGTTCATCCTGAAGTCGGCGTAGGGTGTTGTGTTGTAGAGGCTGATGGTCCGGCTCCCATAGGGGTCGATTGTCCTGAATTCGCTGAAGCCGAAATAGTCGGTCTCCTTGTACCCGTTGATGAAGGCGGAAAAGGCGTATCCGCCGCTGTATTCATATTTCGTATAGGCCCTGTTTCCCTGTCCGTCCTCTATGGTGAGCTTCGTACAGACGCGGTAGTTCATGGGAAGGTCGGGGATGTCGTCATCACCGGTATTGTCGAAGCGGGTGGAGTTCTCGTATTCAAACTCGTAGGTCCCCCCGATGCCGTTTCTCACCCGGTGGACCATGTCGGGGACGGTCCCCTGTGTTACCGCAAAGTACCACTCCGGCTCTTTGAGGTGGAAGATCCCGATGTCGGTCTTCCCGTCGCCGTTGTAGTCACCCTGTATCCAGCGGAAGGGGGTGTAGTTTTCATCCACCAGGAAGTCGGGACGGTTTATTTTATGTTCGAAGATTGCTGTGCCGTCGGGGGTTAAAGTTACAAGTTCCGGGTTCCGGGTTTCAAGTTTAAGAGTTTTGACAACTCCGTTGTCATATAACACGGGATTTCCCAGGTGGTCGTATTCGTTGTTGAAGGTGACTCCCGCGTCCAGGGAGTTGAATGAGAAGTGGTCCACGCTTTCGGAGCCGGAAAGGCCGTCCAGTTCAATTGTATGGAAGCGGAGGGCATTTGTCAGTGTGGGATAGACGATAATCCCGTCGGCCCGGACATGGTAGTTCCCCCTGTATCCTTCCGCTGCAAATGACGGGTTGCCGGTCAACTGATGAAATGAAACGGCGGTGCCCGATATATTCCCCAGGTACCACTTATGCTCTGGCCCGGTCATGTCAACAATGAGGACCTGCGCGGGATTCGGTTCGCTGACGGTGAAGCGTCCGGCGAAGAGGCGGTACCTGTTCCTGTTGTCTTTTATGAGGGTAAAATCCAGTCCGCCGTTGTCATCGATTGTGTACGGCTGGGTACTGTTTCCGTCATGAAGGATAAATCCCGGCACTGCACTGGTATCATCCAGCACCATAAGCTTTTTCCCGCTCCCGTCAAAGCCATCAAAGGCGGAGAGGCTCTCCCCGGGATTGAAGTTTGTCCCGTCCGGGGCGGCCATAAGTTTCTTCTCAAAAACAGAATCGTAACGGACAATATAATACCTGTAGGTGGTCCCCCCGAAAAGCCCCGTCTCCTTCTCCCTGTAGAAAACAGCATCCCGTCCGTTATACTTTACCGGTTTTCCCCCGTTGAGGAGGGTGATCTTCTCCGAATGGAGGTCGATACCCGTGATCACGGGGCCCGTGATGCCGGCGTTCCCGGTTTTATGATAGAGGGCGTTCTCCTTCTTTTTGTAGATGAGAAGTTCCGGTCCGACGCTTCCGGTAAAGTCGCCGGGAAAGACGATCTCCCCCCTGCCGGTGTGGTAATTGGCGTCGTATGTGTATTTTATGATGGCTGTTTTTGATCTGCCTGATATGACTCCGCTCCTCTCCTCGATCTTCACCTCGTCCCGGGGAAGGGGCGTCCTGAGGACACGGTCCGGTTCCGGGCCGTAGGAGAGGTTGTTGTATATCCTGTACCTGAACCCCGAGGGTGTTGCCTCGCCGATCCAGAAGTTGTTGTCGGTCTTTGAATAGAAGCCGATATCGGTCCTCCCGTCCCCGTTGAAATCACCCTGGAGCCAGCGGGTGATCTCCCGAAACTGCGGGGCCGTGGAGAAAACCCTGAACCGTATGGTCCCGTCCAGTGTCTCCCCGATGATCCACTCACTGGTGTCCCGGTCGAAGAGGAGAAAGTCGGA
>JBNKTL010000071.1:0-12642 GCA_050298055.1 Spirochaetota bacterium | reverse complement strand
GAAAAACTCCTCACCATAGCCGAATAGTGAAAAAACATTCCGCATCAGAGCGCCGGACTTCATCCCGGAAATTCAATCACGTCCAATCCGATAAAATCTTAAGAGTTTGATCCCTTTCACTGATGTAGTGAATATACTCCTCCCGGGGACTTGCCGGGTATATGATAAAATTCTTGACTTGTGCTAAAAAACTGATGTTGAATGTGGGAAATATACCACAATATTTAGGAAAAGGTCATTCCTATGAAATTAGATAGCAGCGGACAAAAGTGGTTAAGGAGTTTTCATATTCTCTTTGCCTCCCTCTGGATTGGTTCTGAAATTTCTATTTCTGTTAAGCAAATTTTTGTGAATCCCGCAGATGGCAGGGAATTGTATGGGATCAGGGTATACTGAGAATAGTGAGGTATTTAAATGGAGAGCAAATTAATACAATCCTTAAAGTTAAAAATGCAGCCGGTAGCGGTTATCCTCAGTGATGAAAAACCGGCCGAGGGGCTCCACTTTAAAGAGGGGGGCATGTTCGGGTGTGTGGCCGCAATGCTGGTAAGTACAAGTAAAAAAAACCGTATGGCGTACTTTGACCGGAAGACATTTGGCTGCCCGGGAGGGGGAACGGGCCTGGGATTTGGGGACTGTTACCAGAAATTTCCCATTGATGACCTCTTGTCCACGGGAAATAAAGAAATGGCCGCTCAAATGGGCAGGGCCGGTTCTTTAATGGCAGAAGGTGAAAGATTTTATAAAAGCCCTGACCTGGCCAGAAAGTGGGTAAATTCGCTTCCATTCACTGATGTTCCCACGGAATATGTTGTATTCAAGCCCTGGGACCAGTTAACCGAAAAGGATGAACCGGAGTTAATTGTTTTTTTTGTTAATGCAGACCAGTTGTCCGCGTTAGTGGTAATGAGTGATTATAACCGGGGGACAAACCAGAGCGTTACCGCCCCGTTTGGAGGCGCATGCCAGTCTCTCCTCTTTGCGTATGCGGAAATAAAGAGAGACAATCCAAGGGGAGTAATCGGCTTTTTCGATATCTCCAAACGGAGTATTCTGGACAGCTGCACCCTGTCTTTTACTGTGCCTTATAAGATGTTCCGGGAAATGGAGTCAAGTGTTGAAGAAAGTTTCCTGGAAACGGATGAATGGCAAAAATTACAGGGGCGACAGTAACATGATCTTCCAATTTTTCCTTGATAAATATTCCGAAAAAAATATCTTGAGTAAAATTTGCGGAAGTGACTATGGATATCATCAATGAGATAAAAAAACTGGCGGCAGAGAGGAATGCCGTTATCCTGGCCCACAACTACCAGAAGGGCGAGATCCAGGACATTGCCCATATAAACGGCGATTCCCTGCAGCTTTCCCGGGAGGCTGCGGAAACAGATGCGGATATTATCGTATTCTGCGGAGTCCACTTTATGGCGGAGTCCGCGGCAATGCTCTCTCCCGGGAAAAAGGTCATACTCCCCGTGCCTGATGCGGGGTGCCCCATGGCGGATATGGTTGACCCCGAAGGGCTCCGTGAGCTGAAAAACGAACATCCCGACGCCATGGTGGTGACTTACATAAACTCATCTGCGGAGGTCAAGGCCCTGTCCCATGTTATCTGCACATCATCCAACGCAGTGAGCATCGTCCAAAAGGCCAATGCGCAAAAAATAATTTTTACTCCCGATAAAAACCTGGCAGCATATGTGCAGCGCTTTACCCAAAAGGAGATCATACCCTGGAAGGGTTTCTGTCCCACACATGAGAACTTTACCCGTGAAGACCTCCTGAAGATAAAAGAGGAACACCCCGATGCCCTGGTTATGGTTCATCCCGAATGCCGGCCGGAGGTCATTGACAGTGCGGACGAAGTCCTCTCCACGGGGCAAATGGTGAAGTTCGTGGAAAAAACAGACGCCAAAAAGATCATTGTGGGAACAGAATCGGGGATGATCCACAGGCTTAAGATCGCCGCGCCGGGAATTGAATTTATACCGGCATCGGACTCATTTATCTGTCCCAATATGAAAAAAAACAGCCTTGAAAAAGTTTACCATTCTCTCCTCAATGAGTCACCGGTTATAACCGTTAATAAAGATACCAGGGAGAAAGCCGTGGAAGCATTGAACAGGATGCTTGAACTTTCAGGATAAGAGGCAGCAGGTGGATACACAGAAAAGTGAAAACTCCGGCAGAGAGGAGAGCGGCATTGATCCCGGAATGGCCGCTGATACCGATGAGAATATCCTGAGAAGCAAGACCTTTAACAGGGAACTCAAATCTCTTGTCAACAGAATTGTCTCCAACGAAGAAGAAAAGACCGAAGAGGAGGATATTGACGGCCTCACCGAAAGTAAGCTTCTCTACAGGCTCCATAAGATTTTTTACCGCATTAAATCCCTTGGTGAAATTGAAAGCGTACATTCATCTTTTAATCCCTTTGTTCTGGATACTGATAATGAGCTGGCAAAAGGGATTGCCGCTTACCTGAAAACGGCTTTCAACTCAATGGAGATCTCCGTTTATGATATTCTCTCGTTTAATATCAATGACAGGTGTTTCTCCTCGGCTTACACTGAATTAAAACCGGAAAGTAAAACAGACATTATCATAAACCTGAAAGACAGGCTTTTCAAACAGATTTTGGAAAAAGAAAGCGGGTATATGCTCACAGCTGATGAGATAAACGGGGACAGTTTTCTCTCCAAAAAGTTCAGCGGTCTTGAAGATGAAGAGGGCGGGGAAATGCTCCTTTTTGTCAGGCTGAGTTCAATTACCAAAAATTTAATAAAAGAGCTGAACCGGGGCCATGGGACGGCTCCCCTGGCTGAATACCTCTCCCCGATAATTATTTTCAGGTTGAAAGAACAGAGTAGCGGTGATCTCCTGAACAGGATGGAGGTGCTGAAAAATGAGCTTTCAATTCCCCTCTATCTCTCGCTTGGCAGCTTAATGCCCTCCATTGATCTTCGCAGGTATGACGATCTGGATTCACTTGTGGGTGTTGTGGAGATTCTCCTCGCCATTTCTGTTATCTCGGAAGATTTAAATGGCATTTTGATAAAGATTTCCCGGGTTTGTGACAAAGAGATGCTCTACGAGATTAAGTATCTGATTTCCCGGTTTGCCAACGGCCTTGATGATGACGCTTCAATTATCAGGGTTAAAAGTGATATAATTCTTATATTGACCCATAAAAAGAATACGGGGATCGTACGGGAAATTACTGCTGAGTACAACAGAATTTATGATAACGCATTTGATATTGAAATAATAAACCGGGAAAAGAGAGATGAGATACCCGGTATCCTTTCAAAGATCTGTTTTTAGAAATTCCGGGTAATTCCCTGTTTATCTCGTTTTAATTCATTTATACTATACAATTTTAAATTGCTTTTTTTCTAACTACTCAGCTATATGGCTAAAATAAATTTACGTAATGAAATATCAACAATATGTCCCTGCCCGGGACGGGGACATATCCGGTATCTTTTATTCAATAGTACGCCTGTTTTTATCCATTGCTGAGCAGTTACCTGTTTTTTTATGAACTTATTATATAAAAAAATGGTAATAATTTATGGGCATTTTGTGTTTTTTTTCATATCTATTAAAGGGGGGAATTTACAGTTTTCATTGCTGTAAAGGGACAGGGGAATAGTAAGAATTACCGGTTTTATGATAAAAAATATCTATTCAATATGTGTATTAATGACCGCGGCATTGGTGATATCCGTGTCCGGGGTGTATGGTGCCGAATCCGGAGGAACATCGGGTGCGGATTTTCTTGAGCTCGGTATCGGGAGCCGGCCCCTTGCCATGGGGGAGGCATTTACCGCTGAGATTGATGATATCAACCTCATCTACTATAATCCCGCGGGTATCGCTTCGATGAAATACCCTATGCTTTCCCTTCAGCACCAGGAGCTGCTCCTTGATTCCCGGTACGAAAATATCAGCGTGGCTTTTCCCCTCTATAACGGGTTCCTGGGGATCTCTAACTCTCTTTTCTGGGTACCTCCCTTTGACAAGATCGATATCGACGGGAACAAGACAGGAGAGGTTAAATACTACAATGGGAATTTTACCACTGCGTATGGATATAACCTTGACTTCGTCTATGTGGGGGGCTCGGTAAAATATGTCTATCAGAAGATTGATACCCTGTTTCTCAGTTCGGTTGCCATTGACCTCGGTGTATTAAAAGGCCTCTATATGTATTCACCCTTTGACGCGCCCATCAGGAATTTCCATGTGGGATTCTCTGTGCAGAACCTCGGGACCAAAGCAAAAGATTCACCTCTTCCCCGGTTGATAAGATTCGGGATATCATACAAGTTGACCAAGTGGTTCGGTCTCAATGTAGACCTCACTGAGAACTTTTTAAATACATCGGACCTGTATGATTTTACATATGGTTTCGACGAAAGCTTCAGAATCAACACGGGGATTGAACTGAATTACCTCAACCTTGTCTTCCTGAGGGGCGGATACAAGTTCAATGACGGGTCCTCCTATTCCATGGGAATGGGAGTGAATTATGTTGTAAAAGATGTTTCATTTATTGTTGATACATCTTACCAGGATTCCGGGATTTTCGGACCCTCCTATTCCGTGAGCCTCTCCTTCAAGCTTATTCCCAAGGTCATTACCATTGAACACAAAAAACGCGCGGAATACCATTACAAGCGGGGAATTAAATTCTTTATTTCCAACGACTTTGAAGGGGCCCTTAATGAATTTAAGCTCTGCAGGGATTTTAACCCTTACCATAAAAATATTAAGAAAAAGATTGAAGATATCGAAGAGCTCCTTGAGCTCCAGAAGAAAAACAGGGAACTGGATGAGGAGCTCAAGAAATTTCAATAGCCTGAGAGATATTACTGTTACGAAGGATTACTGTCCCGGGGCATACGGTTCGGTCCTCTTTCGGGCAGGGGGTACAAGGGTGATCTGCGCCGTAAGCCCGGGAAGGGACGTCCCGGACCATGCCGCGGGGAAGGGGAGAGGGTGGCTCAGCGCGGAATATACCATGCTTCCCTATTCAACAATTCCCCGGAGGAAAAGGGAGTTCATGAAGCGTGACGGGAGGTCCGTGGAGATACAGAGACTCATCGGACGTTCTCTTCGCTGTGCCCTGGATCTTGAAAAGATCGAAGGTTTTTTCATTGAGATAGACTGCGATGTCCTTACCGCTGACGGCGGGACACGGACTGCGGCCATAACCGGCAGCTATATGGCGCTGAAACTGGCCCTGGACAGAATGATTGCCGAGGGCTTGATACCGGAATCCCCTCTTATTGACAATGTGGCGGCAGTATCAGTGGGATACGTGGATAACCAGGTCCTTCTGGACCTCGACTATTCCGAAGACAGAAATGCCGAGGTTGATATGAACATTGTCATGAACAGCAGTCATCACCTTATAGAGGTACAGGGCGCCGGTGAGGGCTCAACCTTTACCCGGGAACAGCTCAATGAAATGATGACCCTGGCGGAGAAAGGGATTGATGAACTTATCGCTATTCAGAACTCGGTTTAAGTTAGTTACTGGTTACAAGTTCCAAGTTCCGGGTTGAAGAGTTAAAGACAAAGAGTTTGGAACCGCAGATGAACGCTGATAAACGCAGATAAATGCGGATAATTATAATAATTCTTTTTCTTCTCTTATCTTTCTGCGTACATCTGCGTGTATCTGCGGCTTATCTTCTTTTAAATTTAATGCATTAGACCTTTTATTTGCTCTGACCCGGAAAATGGTTCCAGTCAAAAACACATATTTTCTTATTTAATAAATAAAAAAATAACATAAACTTACCGATACCATTAACATCAAGGTAAAAAAGGACAAGATATGCAGTCATGAGAAGAATCTACCTTATAATATTCTTATTAATGTTTTCGGGGCCGGTCTTTTCACAGTGGAAGAATACCAGCGGGATCGATACGCCTACTGCTTATACACTGGACAGGGGCATGTACCAGGTCAAATTTCTCGGATATGACAACGGCGGAGTGGAACTGAAGACCATACTGGGACTTCATGACATTATTTTTCTGGGTGCTTCATTCGATATGCAGAGCCTGATCGGGAAGGATGACTCGGAACCCAATATACCGGGGGTCATAGCCCGGCTTAAGATAACAGACGGCTGGCCGGAGTTTCCCCTTTCTATTGCCGTGGGATACGATTCCTTCTATATCGGGTCTGTGGGCAAGACCGAGAACGACTATAATAAGCTCAACAGGATGATCTACGGTCCCTATCTCGCGTTTACAAATCCCATATACCTCTTCGGGGGTGAACAGTTTGTCAGTTACGGGGTCAGGGTCCCCACACAGCCCGACTATGTTCCGGAAGATACCTCGTATTTTCTCTGCTTTGATATACCCCTGGGTGAGTCCTTCAGGTTCAAGATGGAAAGTGAGCGGGTCTACTATAACTTCAAAAGGTCCGAGGACTGGCTGACGAACTTTGGATTGAGGTATACCTATCTCGGTCAACTGGGTGTTGAATTTGATGTGATGCTTCAGGACAATGAAAAGCCAAACAGGATCATCAGGATCATTTACAGCGGTGAATTTTAAGCTCCTATTCACTCTTTCCCTGGCACTGCTCTTAAGCGCCGGTCTCTCCTTCGGTGAAAACAGGTACTGCTTCATTAAAATATTGAACCGTGACAGGAAAGCTGTTATCATTAATACTGAGATAGCAGAGACAGAGGGGGCAAAAAGGGAGGGCCTCATGTTCAGAAGGATCCTTCCGGACAACTATGGTATGCTCTTTGTTTTCAGCGGTGAACGATACCGCAGGTTCTGGATGAAGAACACCTATATACCCCTGAGTATTGCCTATATCAGCAAAAAGGGTGTAATAAACGAGATTTATCATATGAAACCGCTTGACATATCCGTGACCTATCCTTCTAAAATACCTGCAAAATACGCGCTGGAGGTAAAACAGGGCTGGTTTTCCCGCAACGGGATAAAACCGGGCAGTAAAATTATATTCAATGGATGCTTCGGTAAATAGAATACCTTCTTCAAAAGATGAGAGAGCCTTTCTCATATCCGTACAAACTGATAAAAGCGGTCATGATGCCGCGGAACACTCCCTGGACGAACTCAGGCTCCTGGTAAAAACCGCGGGAGGAATAATCGTCGATTCACGCATCATGAAGCGCGAGAGGATTGACGCCGCGTATATCGTGGGGAAGGGGCAGCTGGAAAAGATCGGGGAGATCGTTAACGAGAAGAAGATCAAGCTCATTGTTTTTGATATGAACAATATCCGGCCCGCTCAGATACGGAACCTTGAAGAGAGGCTCAAATGCAGGGTGGTGGGGAGAAACGAGGTCATTATCGATATCTTTGCCCGGAGGGCCAGGAGCGCCGAGGCCAAGGTCCAGGTGGAACTTGCCCAGCTCAACTATATCCTTCCCCGGCTCAAGGGCCTGGGAGGGGTGCTTTCCCGGCTTGGAGGAGGTATCGGTACACGGGGTCCCGGTGAAAAGATGCTTGAAACCGACAGGAGACACATCGCCAGAAGGATCATAAAGTTAAAAAAAGAGCTCAAAAAGTTCGAATCATCCAGAAAGATCACCCGGAAGTCCCGGGGGAGTGAATACCTGGGCGCTGTTGTGGGATACACCAATGCCGGGAAATCCACCCTCCTCAACAGGCTGGCCCGGGATGACCTCTTCGTGGAGAACAGGCTCTTTGCCACATTGGATTCCTATACCCGGAGGGTCTATCTTCACAGGGGAAGGTTTACACTCATATCGGATACCGTGGGCTTTATTACAAATCTTCCCGCGAACCTCATCGAGTCGTTCAGGTCAACACTTGAAGAGATCAAAAACGCGGATTATATCATCCATGTGATAGATCTCAGCTCCGAGAACCTGGACAACAATATCCTCACAGTGGAGAGGGAACTGGCCCGGCTGGATGTTTCCCAAAAGCCTCTGATACTCTTTTTTAATAAATCAGATCTTAAAAAAAGTGAAAGGAATATCAACCTGGTAAAAAACAGGTTTCCCCGGGCAATTATCGGGTCTGCGGTAAAAAACAATGGAGTTGATATGCTGAAGGAAGCCATAGATGAACTCTACGAGCACAATTTCACCAATAAGCTCCTGCATGTGTAACTTTTCCCGGCAACCCGGCTCTATAGTTAATAATTAGTGACTTGTTAAATATAACCGGGCAGTATTAATTTTTTATTTTCCTATTCTACAAATACTGCTTGATAAAATTGATTCCCTTTAATTTTTAGTAGTGTGAAGAGTCACAATTCAGCTATGCATAAGAATATTCATTAAAATGTGAAAAGAATACAAGATATCTCTCCGCCGCCTATGGCGGCGGGGAGAAAATAAAATATTATCTTCTCTGTGCCTCTGTGGCAGACAAAATAGAGTACTTTTATAAAATAAGGATACAACCATGATAGACAAAGCCCTGGGAAAGATTTTTGGAACCAAGCATGAGAGGGATATAAAAAAGCTCATACCCCTTGTGGAAAAGATCAATTCCCTTGAAAGTGATGTGAAGAAACTTACCGATGATGAGATGAGGGGGAAAACCAGCGAGTTCAGGGAGAGGATCAATAAAGGTGAGTCCCTGGACAGTATCATGCCGGAGGCCTTTGCCCTGGTCCGGGAAGCTTCGGTACGGACCCTGGGGATGAGGCACTTCGATGTCCAGCTCATGGGCGGTTCCGTACTTCATTCGGGAAAGATCGCGGAGATGAAAACCGGCGAAGGGAAGACCCTGGTGGCAACACTTCCCCTCTACCTCAACGCCCTTTCGGGTAAAGGGGCGCACCTGGTCACTGTTAATGATTACCTTGCCCGGAGGGACGCGGAGTGGATGTCTCCCATCTATAAATTCCTTGGCCTGACTATCGGTATTATCCAGCACAACATGGAGCCCCAGGAGAGGCAGAACGCCTATAACTGTGACATTACCTATGGTACAAACAACGAGTTCGGTTTCGATTACCTCAGGGACAACATGGTTGAGCATAAGAGCCTCCGGGTCCAGAAGGCCCTTAACTTCTGTATCGTTGACGAGGTGGATTCCATCCTCATCGACGAGGCCAGGACTCCGCTGATTATATCGGGCTCAACCGAAGAATCCACCAAGAAGTATTTTCTCATCAACAAGGTCATTCCCAGCCTCAGGGAGGGGACCGATTACGAGGTGAACGAAAAGGATAAAAACGTGACCCTTACCGAGGAAGGGGTCAGTCACCTCGAGAAGCTCATGAAGGTCGACAACCTCTACGACAACAACCATATCGACACCATTCACCATATCAACCAGGCCCTCAAGGCCCATACCCTCTTTGTAAAGGACGTTGACTATATCGTCAAAGAGGGGGAGGTTATCATCGTTGATGAATTTACGGGACGTCTCATGCCCGGAAGAAGGTATTCCGACGGTCTTCACCAGGCCCTGGAAGCCAAGGAGAACGTGACCATTGCCCGGGAGAGCCAGACCCTGGCATCGGTGACCTTCCAGAACTTTTTCAGAATGTATTCAAAACTCGCGGGAATGACAGGGACCGCGGACACCGAGGCCGTTGAGTTCAAGAAGATCTACTCCCTGGACGTTGTTGTCATACCTACCAACATGCCCCTTGTGAGGAAAGACAATCCCGATAGGGTCTACAGGACCGAGAAGGAGAAATATAACGCCATTGTGGATGAGATATCGGAGCTTTCCGGGAATGGACAGCCTATCCTTGTGGGAACAATATCGATTGAAAAATCGGAGGTTCTTTCACGCTACCTGAAATCACGGGGGGTTGTTCACAATGTTCTCAATGCCAAGTACCATGAGAAGGAGGCACAGATCGTTGCGGAAGCGGGAAGTCCCGGCAGCGTGACCATCGCCACCAACATGGCCGGCCGGGGTACGGACATTGTTCTCGGGGGACGGAAGGGCTATATTGATGAACTGGAGTCCCACATCCCCGTACATGACGTCAATGACTGGGACGAGTTCAGGAAACATGTTATCTTAAACGATTTTGAAAATGCCGAAAAAGTTGCCGGGAAGCTTGCCGGCCAGGACAGTCATAAGGCAAAAAATATTGTCAGGACCGGCAGAGAGTGGGTAGAAAATCACAACAGGGTCGTTGAGGCCGGCGGTCTTCATATCCTGGGTACCGAGAGGCATGAGGCGCGGAGGATAGATAACCAGCTCAGGGGGCGATCGGGGCGTCAGGGTGATCCCGGCTCCTCGCGGTTTTACCTCTCCCTTGAGGATGACCTTATGAGGCTCTTCGCCTCCGAGAGAATATCGGCCATCATGCAGAAGCTCGGCATGGAGGAGGGACAGGAGATTGAGAGCGGAATGGTCTCCAAGGCTATAGCCGGGGCCCAGAAGAGGGTTGAGGGAAGGAACTTCGAAATCAGGAAGCACCTTCTTGAATACGACGACGTGATGAACTCCCAGCGTGAATTTATCTATGATGAGAGAAACCAGATCCTTGAGGGGGAAGACCTGTCCCAAAAAATCAATACTTATATTGATGATATTGTTGATGCCGAGATCGAATACTTTACCGGGGGCGGAGGCCACCCGGAGGAGTGGAACATGGACGGCATGCTTGCCTGGCTCAGAGGCAGGTTTACCCTGGAACTGGACCTTGAAAAGGTGAGCCCCTACAACCTGACATACGATGAGTTCAGGACAGGTATTGCCGATGAGCTCCGGTCCATATACAGACAGAAAGAGTCCGATACCGGGACAGAGGATATGAGGGTCCTTGAGAGGCTCATCTCCCTTCAGGTCATCGACAACAAGTGGCGGGAGCACCTTCTCGCCATGGACCAGCTCAGGGACGGGATCTGGACCGTGGGATACGGCGAAAAGAACCCCCTTGTGGAGTACAAGATCGAGGGATTCAGGCTCTTCAACGACATGATGGGGGGGCTCAAGCAGGAGATCCTGGAGTATATGATGAAGGTAGTGGTTGAGCATGCCATCGAGGAGATGGAGTATGATTACGGGGACATGGGTGAAGAGTTCCATGCGGATGTGGAGCAGTTCGGTTCGGGAGGTATTCCTGTTGCAGCTTCGCCCCAGAGGAAAACAGGCTCCAAAGCGAAGAAGGAGAGTATTCCTGTAGAGGGGGGCAGCAAGAGAAAGAAGACCAGGCGAAACAGGAGAAAATAGATGGCATCCCGGCTGATGAAATCCGTTTCCGGTATAAGAGGTGTGGTGGGAGAGACCTTCACACCGGAACTCATTGTGGAAGTGAGCGCGGCATTTGCCCGGTACTGCGGGAAAGGACCTGTGGTTCTTGGCAGAGACTCCCGGCCTACTGGTGAGGTTATCGCCCAGTCGATACGGTCGGTGCTAGCCATGTCGGGAAGAGATGTTATTGATATCGGAATCGTCCCCACGCCCACAGTCCAGGTCATGGTGGAGAAACTGGGGGCCGCTGGGGGGATTGTCATATCTGCCTCCCATAATCCCATAGAATGGAACGCGTTCAAACTTATTGACAGGTCAGGCCTTTTCCTCAACGCAAGCCAGGTAAAGAAGTTCTTCGCAATGATGGAGAATGAGAAGAAATATGTCAGGTGGAACCGGATAGGGAAGATCATCGAGAATCGTGACGCCGACGATATTCATATAGGCCTGGTCCTCAAAACCATAAACAGGAACAGCATAAGAAAGAGGAAGTTTAAGGTGGTCCTCGACTCGGTCAACGGCGCGGGCTCCCTGATAACCCGGAAACTTCTGGAAGAGCTTGGCTGCGAGGTTATCCCCCTCTATTGTGACATGACGGGGATCTTTCCCCGGGTAGCGGAGCCGTTACCTGAGAATCTCAGCGCCCTTTCCCGGGCCGTGAAGAAGCATAAAGCCCATATCGGCTTTGCCCAGGACCCCGATGCGGACAGGCTGGCGGTTGTTGACAACACCGGAAGGCCCATTGGTGAGGAGTATACCCTTGCCCTTGTGACCGAGCATATGCTCTCCTCAAAAAAGGGGAGGGTGGTGACAAATCTTTCCACAACTAAGGCCATAGATGATATTGCCGGGAGATACGGGGTCAGAGCAAAGCGGACAAAGGTGGGGGAGATAAACGTGGCTGACGAGATGCGGAAAAACGGCGCCCGTATCGGGGGCGAAGGGAACGGGGGGGTCATCTCTCCCGAAGTCCACCTTGGCCGGGACAGCCTTGCGGGGATCGGATACATTTTACAGATGATGACAGAGAGAAAGAAGAGTATAGCCGATATTGTGGCTTCCTTACCCCGTTATGTGATGAAAAAGGGGAAGGTTAAACTTGCCACAAACACAGCAGGCTCTGACCCTAGCGTGAAATTTGATGATATTAAAAAGAGCTTTAAGGGAGAAATGTTCTCTTCCATTGATGGGCTCAGAATAGATTTCAGAAAGCATGAGATTTTTTCCGGTGGATGGGTCCATCTGCGGCCCTCTAATACAGAACCGGTTTTCAGAATCATATCAGAGGGAAGAGACAAAAAACAAGCGGAGATCATATATGAACATTTCATCCGTCTCTTTACTGGTTCTTAAAAGAGTTAAAATCTTAAAAGGCTCTGACCCCTATACACTATTTTTCCCATTAACAGGAGAAAACTCCCGGACCTCCAGTATCCC
>JBNKTL010000070.1:0-13772 GCA_050298055.1 Spirochaetota bacterium | reverse complement strand
AAAAGGATCGATTTAAGGATAATGAAAGTGTAACCCATGTCTCCGAACATGTGTAACCTATGTTTCCGGTCTATACACCCCCCGAGGGGGCGTAAGATTCTGTTCCAGGACTCTTATGCCCCCTCAGGGGGTTAGGGGGTCCTAAACAACCCCGTTCACCGCAAAAGAATACCCATCACCGCCGGAACCGTCCCCGTTCCCGTCAAGAAAGTTCCCCGCCGTGTCCCTGGCCGTGCCGGCAATGGTCACCGTGTACTCGGTCTCATTATCCACATCTGTAATGTAATAGAGAACAGTATCATTTTCACTCCAGGTGAAAGTCCCGGTGAGGGGAGGTGACGGCGAGATGCTCACGGCGTTCTCAACACTCTCCCTGTCCATGGACTCGTCGAACCTCACCTGGAATGAGATCCGGGGATTACCGTCACCGGAACCGCCGGGATCGTCCTTGAAGGCGCTCCCGCAGTTCAGGAGCGGAAAGAGGGCAACGGTGAGTCCCGTGCCGTACTTTACGAATTCCCTCCTTGAGAGGGGGTTCCTCTCTGCCGGTGCCCCGCCGGGACTTTTTCCCGGGATGAATTTTCTCAGCCCGTCCCCGAAAAGGGACCTTATCCTTTGCAGCGCGTTGAGTCTTGTCATGTTCTTCCTCCTTCTCCCCCTGTATCCTTCCGCAGGACGGTCCCGCGGAAGAGATTCTGCCGGAATAGTTTATTGAGGTTTTGCCTCCGGGGCATAAACCCTTCATGATAATAACGGAATAAAGCCTATTAAAAGAGACTTTACAGTATAGAGAAAGGAAAATTTGGGAAAAATTGACAAAAAAAATTTGAAAAACTGAAAAAATTTTACTGTTTCCCGCTCTCCGATCGTATTGATAATATACACAAATCAAAGGAGCAGAATTTTTCAATGACAAAAAAGAAAAAACTCTCCCAAGACGGAATGATCAAGGAGCTGATACGGGACTACCCCGAAGACGCCCTGGAGTTCTTTGAACCGGAGATCTTTCAAAGATACGGTAAACCGGCTTCAACGGACTTTCACATCCAGGAGAATAAAAAGCACCATCACCGGGACAGAAAACTTATCAGTGACATTGCGGTGATCTACAGGTTCGCCAATGGGAAAAATGTTGTTCTCACACTGGTGGAGCACTGGTCAGAGAAATCAAAGTTCGATATTCACAGGTTTGCCCATTATATTATAGACCTGGATTTTCAGTTTCCCGGTTATGAGAAGCTGCCTGTTGCGCTCTTTACGGATAGAGCCGGCAAATGGAAAAATGAACCCCGAAAATCAATCGAAATAAGATGTCTTGACAGAGTATTTCTGAAGTTCAATTATCAATTGATCAGGATGAAATCAGAAGAAGCGAAGAATTACAGAAACACAAAAAATAAATTTATAGCGGCTTTACGCTCTTCCATGAAATGGAAAAGCGGCAAAAAAGTTTTTCTGGCATTTGATTATATTAAATATTTTAGTACATTAGAGAAAGACATTAAACTATTAAGAAAACATGTGGATGTTATTGAATACTATTTTTATTTGACAGATGATGAAATACTTGAATTAATAGACTTAATGAATAAAGGAGAAAAAACCGGGATGTTAACAGAGACAATATTGAACCTTGGTATTGAAAAAGGCAAAAGTGAAGGTATTCTGGAAGGAATAAGAGAAGGTGAAATAAAAGGGAAAACCGAAGGTAAAATAGAAGGTAAGTTAGAGACTGCCAGAAAGATGCGCCAAAAAGGCTTTTCTCTTGTAGAGATCATTGATATAACCGAACTCTCCCAAGAAGACCTTAAAAAGGCGGGGATTTTTTAAACCGTACCTGCTCGCCCCCATCCCCCCGAGGGGGCGTAAGATATTTATTTATTCATAACACTCTTGTGCCCCCTCAGGGTTCCTGCTCTGTGGCTGATCTTCTTCTCCTACTTCTTTTTCGGGATCTTTTTTACACTCTTCCGGGTACTTTTGAGAGTCTTGCTTCCGGCCGATGACGTTTTTGATGCCGGTTTTATACCCCCCAGGTAATCGTCAAAGAGAACGACCCCCTCGGATTTAATAAGCAGCCTTTTTTTCCGCGGATCTTCACCTTTTTTCAGGGGGATGGTGATGATGAAATTGGAATCAATGTCCCCCTGGATATTTTTTACCGGTATCCGCTCATGGCCGTCCAGGACACACGTCAGCTTATGCACTGCCCCCGGGACAAAGAGATTTCCCAGCAGGTCTTTGGGGGTAATGGTGACCATAAAAGTATTGTTCTTTTCGTCATATGACCCGCTGATCACCGTGGCCTTGGGGTCGGGACGGACCGTCACGCTTTTGAATTTTGTCCGGGAGCGTTCATAGATGCCGCTCTCCTTGCCCGCGCCCCTGATCTTATAGGTGATGAGATACTCACCGGGAATTTCTGTCCTTTTTAACAGTCCCGTAAAACTTGTCTTATATTTCCGGGTGCTCAGGGTAATACGGTCCCTGATGTCCTTAACCGAGAGCAGGCTCTTTTTGTCTTTGAGGCTCCCAACAATCCTTAACCGCTCACTCAGGAGGGGGCCTGACCAGCGTGAACTCTGTTTAATTATCTGCTTTTCCGGTTTTAGCTCCATGGTTATGGTGTTCCTTTTTGCAAGCTCCCGGGCGATCTTCTTGTTTTTCATCATTGTCGCGTAAATACGGTCTGTCAGTGGTTCCTCTCCTTCCTTCTGCTTTTTCCCGATTATGGACGCGATATCTTTTACCGGTTTAAAGACCGGGTCCTTGGCCGGCTTGTCCATATTTTCGATGATCCACTTCCTGTGTTTCTGAACCAGTTTCCAGAAGGGGACCGCCGGGTGGACTATCTCAACCTCCGCGCCATAGATGGAGCTTCCCGGCTGACCTTTCTCATTGACACTTACACCGAAAGAGACCGGGTCTCCCGTATAGACGGTCTGGGAACTCTCCGGGGTCTGGACAACCTGGTTATTGAGAAACACCTTCCCGGTATTTGTTGACTCTTCGGCGGCATTGCCGGAAGCGTCAAATACGGAATCCTTGCGGGGATAAACAAGAAGATACTCTTCCCCGGAAGGTATGCCGGTTACGGACAGGGTTATCTCCACGAAATTTGCCCCCGGTTCATGGACAAGTCCCGCTATACCGGCATCGGTTGCCGTACCCCCGTTCTTATCGAACTTGATCTGAAAGTCCGATTTTTTCAAAGCTCCCGTACTCTCTTTTTCCGCAAAGATGCCTTCGCTGAACATGACAACGAGGATTTCGTTGTCCGGGGTCAGGCGGGAACCGGAGATCACCGGAACACTCATGTCGTTGAGCTTCATCTCGTCAGTGGAGCCACCCTCCGCGGCGGGATTTCCCGAAACATCATAAACGGAATTTCCTTTCAATACGATCTTAATGACTTCCTTGCCATTGGGAACACCGGTAATGTTAAGGAGGAGCTCGGCCATATCTGACCCGACAAAATGGATCACACGGGAGATCACGGCACCTGTGGCCGATCCGCCGTTCTGTTCAAATTTTATTTCAAAACAGGAGGGTCTAAGGTCCCCGGTTCCGCCGGGCCCGCTGTAGACTCCTTCGGAAAAGATAATTGCCACGGACCTGTTGGCGGAATCAAGACTCCACGATTTTATCACGGGAAGGACCTTATCGAAGAGATGAACTTCTTCCGCGGCCGCCGCCAGTGCGGCGTTCCCCGACCCGTCAAAAACAGAATTGTCTTTGGGTGTCAGGGAAAGGGTCTCCAGGCCGTCGGGGGTCCCCGTTATGGTGAGGGCAACTTCCGCTGTCACGGACCCCGGGGTATGAGTCACGCCGCTTATAGACGCCCCTGAGGCGTTTCCGCCGTTTTTGCTGAAGGCAAGATCGAAGTCAGACTTCTCCAGGGCCCCGGTCCCGTCGTTGTTTGAGTAGACCGGTTCGCTGAAAGCCAGGGTCAGCCGTGAGTTGTCATATGCCAGCCGCACCGAGGAGATAAGCGGTTTGGTGAGGTCATGAAGTTTCTTTATCCCGGTATTCACCTCCGGGGAAGCGGGATTTCCCGAAGCGTCATAGACAGAATTGGCGTTACAGCGCACACGGACCTCCTCGTTCCCGTCGGGGGTCCCGGAAACGGTGAGATTTACCGTGACAAAGGGGGAACCGGCGGTATGGACCACACCGCTGACAGAGGCGTTTGACGCGGTACCTCCGTTCTGGTTGAAGCTCAGGGTAAAATCCGCGGCCTCCAGGCTTCCCGTCCCGTCGGGATTGCTTACTACGGCCTCGGAAAATTCAATGGCCAGGACGGAATTATCCGGCGAAAGATCCGAGGATTCAATTTTCGGGGGCAGTTTATCGAAGAGGAGAATGTCCCCGGTATTTTCTTCCGTTATGGCGGCGTTCCCCGCGGCGTCAAAGATTGATCCCGGCTTGGGGGATATGATGATGGTTTCCTTGCCGTCAGGGGTCCCGGTGATATTCAGGGCGATTACGGCGGAGAGGGCCCCTTCGCTGTGGTCCACTTCGGTGATGGCGGCCCCGGTTGCGTTACCCCCGTTCCCGCTAAAGTCAAGGACAAAGTCCCCGGGGTCCAGGGCCCCGGCGCCATTTTCATTGCCGTAGACCTCTTCGGTGAAGAAAATCTCCACATAGGAGTTGTTGGGAGAGAGGTCAGTATACCGCGGGTCCAGGGAAGGCCGGATGGTGTCCTCCGGGGCGATCACCGGCTCTTCGATGACCGGCTGGATATATTTTTCATCGCCGAATATCACAAGGTTAAACATCACTTCCCCGCTCACATTGTTCAGGGGGACGATAAGGGCCTGCCAGTCACCCTCCTTGTCCGCTTCATTGGGGAACAAATCCTTAAAGGGAGGGGAGGTGAAGTCCACCGACACCATCCCGAAGGCGTCCTGCTTGATAACGTTATACTGGGCTTCGGTAATTTCATTTGCGCCTTTTTTCAGAACAATACGGAGGGGCTTGTTCCCCAGCCATGAAAGGCTGAGCACCAGCTTCTTTACCGACCGGTTAAGGGTAAAATCAACCGGCAGGGGGGCGGCGGTGTTGTAGACGCCTTTCTCCTTTTTAATGATCTGGGGAGAGTTCCCGTAGTAGATGGTATCCAGGAAATCGTGGAATGAGCTGTTGGTGTTGGGCCACATCTGGGTATCGTCAAATGAAAAATGGGTGTTCCCCTGCAGGGACACGTCCAGGTTCCCGTCGGAGGCGTTTGATATCCCCTGGAGCATCTCCTGGAACATGGAACTGTTCACCATGCCCACGCCGATGGAAAAGACGGGGTAGTCGGCATTTATCTCTCTTGCCGCGGGGGGGTTGACATTGCTCTGCCAGTAGACATATCCCCATGAATGAGAGCTTCCGCAATTTCCCACCCAGGCGTCTGTCCCCGAGGTTGTGTAGATGGAGGGGTCCAGGTTCTGTATCCCGTCGGTAAAGACAACGATGGCCTTTTTGCTCGTGGGATTTGCCGTGTTATAATCGTCCTGCCGGAGAATGGCGTTGTATAGGGCGCCCCCCAGGGGTGTCATCCCGCCGGGAATTCCGTTGAGATACCCGCCGATATTCGTATCATCGATGCCGTCCACGGTGGCCTGCACATCGCTCTGAAAGAACTTCACCAGGCTCACGTTGTCCCCGGTAACGGGGAACTCTGTCTTCAGGTTGACAAATTCCTCAACGGCATTTTCAAGGATTGCCAGCTTCTGTTCCAAAACAGTGGACCCACCCATGTCAATATACGCGTAACCTCCCATGCTTCCCGAGTAGTCCAGGACCATGACGATGTCGTGGGGAACGGAAACTGCTGTACCGGTGGCAGTAAAGGCGATAAGGTTCTGTCCCGTCAGCGCGGTCCCTTCCGTATCGCTGATCCCCGATAATGTGATGGTAACAGGGTCCTCAGAGGCCCCGGAAGCGACCTCGCCGTACAGCGTCAGGTCCGCGTTGTTTTCAATGGCGTCATAGGAGAAGGTCCCGTCGCTGATCCCGTTCCCGTCGGCGTCGGTGGCGTCGGTCAGGGCCAGAAAACCCGCGCCCCCTACGGGAAAATCGCTCTCCGCCGGGGTGCTTATGGGCTTGGAGAGGACAACGGACACAGCCCGGGTTATGGGATCGCCGGTGACGTCTGTTCCGGCAACAGGCGTATAACGCAGGATGGCCGG
Organism: Spirochaetota bacterium; assembly: GCA_050298055.1. Lineage (GTDB taxonomy): Bacteria > Spirochaetota > UBA4802 > UBA4802 > UBA5550 > JBNKTL01. The sequence continues at coordinate 7,593 of JBNKTL010000070.1, read as the reverse complement.
GTCATTGCACAGGTTGATGATTCTCTCGGTGAGATAATCCTCCGTATTGCCGGTGAGAGTGGTGTCCAGGGTTGACCGGTTCTGGTATGAGGGGGTCACGGAAACACCGGTTAACGTCATTGAATAGTAGCCGGAATTACCCGCGTTGGGAACATGTTCACTAAATGTAATGACGATAGCGGAAAGTGATGTAATTGTCCCCCCGGCGGGAATGATGGACTGGACCCGGGGGTCGTCCAGGGTCACGGTGACGTTCCCCGCCCCGTTGATAATGATGCTGTTAGTGCCTGTTAAATTTGGAACGATCATATCGGCATTGAGAGAGATGTCCAGGGTATCTCCCACGGTATAATCAGCGACCTCAAGGATGGCCTTGTACTGGCCCAGCTGGAGGAAGGAGATGGGGTCGCTATTGGATGAACACTGTGTATGCCATTTATCTGTGATTATGTAATCACTTGAAATGACATATGACCACATATCGTAATTTGAAAACGTTCCTGAATAACCTGCACTATCAGGGTCTGTTAAAATACCTTGTAAATAATTATCTGACCAAGCACCATCTTGATCGATCAATAATGGAATATTACTTAAATCTGAATCTGATACTGGACTACTCGATACAGCATTTTGAACATGACTACTGAGAATTATTTGATAATTTGTCCCGTCATGACGGTACATAACTGCTATCACTTCTAATGAAGTATTATCTTTTATATTTTTTAAATTACCTAACCAATTATATCCATTATTTACATTTATAAATGATAATAATATTGTATTGCCATCATAATCAATAAGATTTATTGTGTCTCCATTGTTAATGCCACTACCAATATAAGTTGGCAATGAAAAGTTATTTGGTGCTGTTAAAATTTCATACATGATTTTCTCCAAATAATAATTTTTTGTTTTTTAAATGAACTAATTTCTTAATTTGTTATTTATGGTATATATGATGAAGAATTATTCCAACTACCAGAATCAAATAAGGATTCATTACCATCACCTGTTGTTACAAATGTCCCAGGATTATTCTTATCAATAGTTGTAGTATTTTCATCTAAATACCAATAACCATCATAATTAAAATTATTTCTTTTAACAGATAATGGATCAGATGTACCATTTTCTTCTGTGATAGAATATGTTTCCCATTTCAAGGTTGATAAAATATTAAATGTGTTATCGGTAATCGTAGGGGCACTGTTATATACACGAATAGAAATACCTTCTGTAGACCAATCACCTCCTGTTATATTATTATAAGAAATTATTGCATCGGATCCACCCTCTGTTCGTATTACATATGAACTATCACCAACTCCACCGGATAGTGTATTATTCTCTATTGTTAGAGTCGATGTTGAGACACAATATAAACCAGTTGAATTTACCGTACTTGTTCCTGGGTCTATTGTATTATTTTGAATTATTGCTGACGATGAAGAAAATAAGATCCCATGCGATAATAAACTTGCATTAGCAAGATCTTGTCCTTGGATAATATTATTTTTTATTGTTGGTGATCCACCATTACAATAAATTGCACTATGTGTCCCATTATCTTTGCCAATAGTAATAGTAAAACCATCAATTACTGTATTATTTGTTATTGTGCTATCACAATATATAGCAGATATAGGATTAAATTCACTTGAACCAGTACCGCTTGTGCTTGTATCAGTAATCTTTGAAATATATGTTGAAGAATTGTAATTATTAAAATTTTCTGAATATCCCCCATATAAGGATATTCCCTCCTTCATTTCAACGGCATATACAGCACTGGGGGACAGGGCGCATGCCACATTATAATCTCCTTCAGCTACATTGACCCTTGCAGTATCATAAAGGTCATCGGCAAGGTTTACCCCGGTCTGTATGACACTCAAAGGAGATGTCTTTGTTCCGTCATTGGAAGGGTCACCGGGATTAATTGTATTTAAACCGGAACTCACATAAACCGCATTCTCCGTAACAAAAGTATAACTATTATCCAGCTCTTTCCCCTCAACAGAAGTACACTTTAAACCAAGCACCTGCCCCGAGCCCTCGGGGTAGACGTTTCCCACACCGGGGGTAATCGTATAGGTCTTTGTGTCCTCCCAGTCGAGGTTGCCCGCTGCCATGGCGTTCCCCATACTCCCGGAAACGCTGCAGCTTGTCATCTCATCGGAAAAGGCGATTGTTATGGGCTCATGGCCGGTAATGGTTGTGCCTTCTTTAAGTTCCGTCCCGTCCCCCAGCTTAAGGGTGACACCGATTTGATAATTGGGACTGTCCGGGTCGTTTATATTGTTCCTCTCCGCGCTGCATCCCCAGAAGAGGGGAGGGAGGACCAGGAAAAGAACTGCCGTTATATAAAGTGTTTTTGTTTTCATTACTGTGCTCCTTATTTTTTATACCCCCCTGTTTCCCCCCCATCCCCCGGAGGGGGCGTAAGATTTTTTCCAGAACTCTTGTGCCCCCTCCGGGGGTTAGGGGGTCTCCCCATTAGGGAACAGGGGGTCTCCCTTCGGGGGTATCCCTTTGGGGGCAGAGTAGTATTCATTTATCTTTTGTTAATTCATCCCTGATTTTTTTTATTACACCATCCATGTTATTCATGACATCTGTATTTTTAAAACGAATTGTCCTTATGGCAAGGCTCTCTAAAAGTTTATCCCTGTACTCATCATACCCGGCATTGTTTTCATGTGATTTTCCATCAACCTCAACAGCCAGTGACCTTTCATGACAGTAAAAATCCAGGATATAACGGTATATGGGATGCTGGCACCTGAATTTATATCCATTAATCTGCCTGTTTTTCAAAACATTCCAGAGCGTGTTTTCAGAATCTGTCAGGTTGTTACGCATATCCCTGGCAAGTTCTACTACATATTCCGGTGTTTTTACTTCGGGATGCATTATTCTCTGTATCCTCTTTTCATTTTTCCCATTTGTACCTTTTATAACTGTCGGCCTTCGTTCAAGCGTTAGCCTCCAGCTACCTGTTCGCCCCCCATCCCTATTCGCCCCCCATCCCCCCCGGAGGGGGCGTAAGATTCTGTTCCCGGAACTCTTGTGCCCCCTTTGGGGGTTAGGGGGAAAACATTTTCGTGCTCTGTGGCAAACCTCTTCTCTTCAATTCAACATTCAAAATTTAAAATTCACCATTCCTCAAAACCTGTATCCGAACCTGAGCACCATTCTCCTCTCCGGTTCCCGGTAGGCATCCTGCCGTGTGTCCATGCAGATCTCCATGAAGGCCCCCGGTTCAGCGGCCGTCTTCTCGGCACCGTAACTGGGCCGGGCAAAAATTATCGCGTCGGTCCAGTGGAGAAGGTAGACCGCCCCCAGGGCGATGAGTGAATAGTTTACCATGGTTGCCGCCTTGTCGTAGGCGTCATACTTGCTGTCAAATTCAGACGACCCCCTGTTAAGGCCCTCGTAGTCGCTCTTTTTTCCGTTGTAATCGTATATGGCGTAGCCGGAGAACCCCACAGCCGCCACGAAGAGCCCCAGGAAGGTGTATCCCTCGGTGTTCCTGTCGGCGTAGAGCTGTCCCCACCCGGGTATGATGCTCCGCATGTAGTAGCCGGACATTGTCCTCTTCTCAAGCCCCGCAAGGAGCTGGGACTCGGTCTTTCCCGTGATACGGCCCACGAGCTTCCGGGCCAGGCGTGAGGCCGCGATGTCCAGGTCGTCATCGGACCGTGCCTTCTCCCGGGAGGAGAACTCCGCCACGCCCCTTTCCACGTCCACGATCCGTACCGTCACCAGGTAGCTCTTCCCCAGCCGGGTGATCTCGCCGATGAGGATCTTCCGTGCCGAGAGGAGCTTCCCCACCTGAACGGCGCAGGCCTGGTCGGTGCATCCCGTCATCTGGAGCTCCTGCTCCTTGAGGATCTCCTTCATCTGGTTTCTCTCGACCACGTTGAAGAGACCGGTGTCAACCAGGTCCGACCGGATGATATTGGTTATGCCCACGGCCACAACATTGGCCACCTTCCGGGGCTTCAGGTCGATCACCGCGATCCTCATCTTCTCCCCGGCAAAGGCCCCTGCCGCCGGGAGGAAAAACAGTATCAGAATAAGGGGGAGGTATTTTTTCATTGTACTTTCCTTTTTAATGGTTTTATCATCCGAAAATTTATTGCATATATTGAATTTTTAAGATTAGCCACAGAGACACAGAGACACAGAGGGGTATTTAAGTTTTTTAACGGTGTCTTTGTATTTATGTAGTTTGATTTATCCATAACTTTCACTGACATCTAATTTTAGAAAGATCAGCCACAGAGACACAGAGACACAGAGGGGTATTTAAGTTTTTTAACGGTGTCTTTGTATTTATGTAGTTTGAATTATCCATAACTTTCACTGACATCTAATTTTAGAAAGATCAGCCACAGAGGCACAGAGACACAGAGGGGTATTTGAGTTCTTTAACGGTGTCTTTGCGACTATGTGGTTTGAATTATCCATAACAATTATTAATATATAATTTTAAAGATTCGCTCCAATTGCAACTCTTGAAACCCTTCCTCAGTCTTCTCTGTGCCTCTGTGGCAAACTCTTCTCTTCTTCATTTATCTTCAAAGTATAATTCTCTTTATGCCGTTTTTCAGGACTGGTACATTAAAATTAATGAGTAATCCTATTTTTTTCCCTGTGACCTTTAAATAACTCAAAAGCTGCGCTTTAAATACCGGATCGGTCCTGTCTACAGCTTTAATTTCAATTATAACTTCATCTTCAACAAGAATATCAAGCCGGTAATCACCTAATTTATATCCTTTATAAAATATTGGTATTGCAACCTGCTTTTCATACTGTATGTTATTTGAATCAAATTCATAACACAAAGCGTTTTCATAAATTGATTCTAATAAACCGGGTCCTAAATATCTATGGACTTCAATAGCACACCCGATAATCCTTTCAGTTATTTTATTCCGATTTATTACATGCCTATCCAATGAGAATTAAATACCCTCCTTATTCTTCTCTGTGTCTCTGTGCCTCTGTGGCAAACTCTTCTAACTTTAATTCCCTCTTAACGCTGGTATAAAAGTATACCGAAATTACACAGTTTGTCAACGGGTATGTAATGAACGCTACCTGGGGTGTAACGAACGCTACATAAAAGGTAATGAACGTCACACGTCACAAAACATCCCGTTGTTCATCAACGGACCGGATAAGGTCATACTTCTGTTGTGCGGAATTTTTCTCTTGCTTTTTTAAATGTCACAGATATTAATCCCGCCCTGCCGATTAAACCCATAACATAACATCATCATATAAAAATTAGTATAGTGTAAGAAAATGTCAAGTTAAAAGAAGGAATTTTTATGAATTATCGATAAAGATTGAGAAGAGAAGGGGAAAAGGTGCACAAAACCGGGAGTTATGTGGGGGTTTTTTGTAAACCGTAAAAGACACAGAGGACCCAGAAAAGTTTTTTAGAAGAAGAAAAGAGAAGGGGGATTGGGGGATGCAGAGGGGATACTTAAGTATTAACTTTTCCCATCACCGGATCGTATTTTGATCCAATAATCAGGTTTTCTTTTACAATGGGCAACAGCGATTATCCAGATATGATTTTTCCGGTGAATATATCATGAAGATAACAAAGCACACGAAGATCTTTTTAATTAAATAGCTATCACATTGTTAGTAAACGGTACCAGCTAATAAATTAACCGGTTAAAATTTACCGTTGACACAACTGCAACTCTTTGTTAGATATAACGTCCGTAAGAATTCAATGCAGTAATTTTCCCACGAAGATGACGCAAAGGTGAGAGAGAGGACATCGTCTCTGAAAATAATTTCAGTTGATATCATTTCATTTAAAAACAGGAAGTCTCTGGTGAAATAAGCCAGGAATTAATTGATGCATCATACTTCCGGGAGATACCAGTGCCTCCGGGGAACCACAATGAGGGACATATGAAAAAAATGAGTAAATTTAATTATTCAATAATCTGCGTCTTTCTTTTTTTATTCACGGTTCGCTGTTCAACCGGCAATCCGGGCAATAACAGCAGCTTTCCCGGTGATGAGTATGAAGAATGGTTTGGCGGTCCCGAATATTATTCAAAGTGGTCAAAGGGTCCTTCATCCGATCCCGAGTATTTTCCGGTTGCCGTATGGCTTCAGGAGCCCTCAAACGCAATAAGTTACATGAATATTGGAATAAATCTCTATATCGGCCTCTATGAAGGGCCTACCGAAGACCAGCTCAGCGGATTAGACACAAGCGGAATGGATGTTGTAGCAGCGCAAAACCTGACGGGACTGAGCAGCTTGCACAACAGTATAATAAAAGGGTGGTCCCATCAGGATGAACCGGATAACGCGCAGCCTGACGGGAGCGGAGGATATGATCCATGCATCTCCCCCGTTGAAATCCAGGTACTGTATAATAACATGAAAACCGCCGATTCATCCCGGCCTGTATATTTAAATTTTGGGCAGGGTGTGGCAAATGAAGAATGGGGCGGCAGGGGCGTATGCACAGGACAGGATGAGGACTACCCTGAATATATTGCGGGGGCGGATATTATTTCCTTTGATATCTATCCTGCTGTGAGTACCTCTCTCAACGTTGCGGGGAATCTCTGGCTTGTGGCTCATGGCGTAACACGCCTCATGCAGTGGGCGGATCATAAAAAACCGGTGTGGGTATGGATTGAGACAACTCATATTGAAAATCCGGATGTCCGTCCCACGCCCCGCCAGGTCCGGGCGGAAGTCTGGATGGCAATAATCCATGGCGCAATGGGGATAGGCTATTTTGCCCATGAATTTGAACCCGATTTCATCGAAGCGGGCTTACTCTCCTATTCGGATATTATAAGCGCAGTCACTGAAATAAACAGCCGGATCCGGGAACTTGCCCCGGTACTCAACAGCAGGACAGTAACAAACGGTGTTGCCGTTGTTTCATCCAACACGGAAGTCCCCATTGCGGTAATGCTCAAGAGGTATAACAACTCCACTTACCTTTTCACGGTTTCCATGAGAGACGATCCTACAAAGGGGACTTTTACATTGCCAGGGATACCTCAATCCGCAAAACTTAATGTGATCGGGGAAGACCGGGATTTGTTTATATCAAACGGAGAGTTTTCAGATGATTTTAACGGATATGACGTCCATTTGTACAGGATTGCCTATTGATGAATCAATTAAGTACGCAGAAAACCGCACAGGGCTTTGGAGTAATTTTTAAGAAATGTTAAATGTTAAATTTTTAATGTTGAGTTATCCTTTCGCAAATATCTTCTTAAATTTAACATTCAACATTTAACACTTAACATTATAAAAATTCTTCCTTCGTGGTCTTCATGAACTACCTGGTAAATCTCTTCTTTCCTTTCTTCCTCTTCTCTGTGTCTCTGATAATCATCTAAAGGGCTTTACTTAATGAGCACCCCCTGCGATAAATTTTGCAGGTCCACAGTATAGAATAAACTATACAAGTGACAAAATTTAAACACGAGGAGGTGCTCAATGAAACTTTACGGAGGTATTGATTTACATTCAAGTAATATTTTTTTAGCAATAATTGATGAAAAAGACAGAAGGATT
>JBNKTL010000069.1:0-14066 GCA_050298055.1 Spirochaetota bacterium | reverse complement strand
GGAACTGGGGAATACCCTCGAAGTCGCCCAGGCGAAATACCTTGCGGGAGAGATTGCCGTGAAGGCATCCCAGTCGGCCATGAAGATACTGGGGGCTTACGGATACTCCACCGAATACCCGGTGGCACGATATTACCGGGACGCGCCCACCTACCAGCTGGTTGAAGGGTCCACAAACATCTGCAAAATGATCGTTGCCCTTGACCAGCTGGGAATCAGGAAAGCCAACAAGTAGAAAAGAGGGAAATATTAAATTTCCAGGAGACACTAAATGAAACCCTATTTTGAAAAAATGACCGCGATTGGTCAGGAGATAAGTGAAAGAGAAAAAACCCGTACCGGGGAAAATGTCAGCGAGATAAAGACAATCGAGTCTGAAATCGACGAACTTGTGGAAAAGGTCAAAAATGCCGGCCTTCCCGGGGAGAAGATAAACCAGAGAGGGCAGATGACCATATGGCAGCGCCTCGATTACCTGGTAGACGAGGGGACATGGGCCCCCCTCCACATGCTCTTCAATCCGGAAGATAATGAGGAAGGGACCACGAATGTCATAGACGGTATCGGAAAGATATCGGGAAAGTGGGCGGTGATTATCGGCTTTGACAACAAGGTCATGGCGGGAGCGTGGATGCCGGGACAGCCGGAAAATATCCTTCGGGTCACCGACCTTGCCAAAAGGCTCAATATCCCCCTGGTCTGGCTGGTAAACTGCAGCGGGGCCAAACTTTCGGAGCAGGAGAAATTTTATGCCAACAGGAGGGGTTCGGGGGCTCCCTTTTTCAGGCACTCGGAGTTGAACCAGTTGGGAATCCCTGTTCTCGCGGGGATTTACGGGACCAATCCCGCAGGCGGCGGATACCAGAGCATAAGCCCCACCGTTCTCTTTGCCCATAAGGACTGCAATATTGCCGTGGGGGGAGCCGGAATTGTCAGCGGGATGTCTCCCAAGGCGGAGTTCACCGTTGAAAATTCGGAAGATCTCATTGAAACCACCCGTCACTTTAAAAGCAATCCTCCCGGTACGGTGAAGGTCCACTATGATGAGACCGGTTTTTTCCGGTATGTCTATGAAGAGGAAAAAGGTGTTCTTGACGGGCTCAGGGAGTATATGAAGGAGATCCCCTCCTACAATCCGAAATTTTACCGCGTTGCCGAACCCGCTGAACCGAAACTGAAGGACAGCGAACTCTATAATATCATCCCCGTAAACCAGAGGGAAACCTACTCCTTTGATGATGCCCTCGCCCGCCTGGTTGACGGGAGCGAACACATGGAATTTCGCCCCGGCTACGGCCCTGAAGTTTATGCGGGGCTGTGTAAAGTGGATGGCTTTCTTGTTGCCTGTATCGGGAACAGGCAGGGCTACCTGGGAAAAGGATACCCGGAATATGCCGATTATCCCGCAATGGGGGGCAAACTCTACAGGCAGGGCCTTATCAAACTCAACGAATTTGTCACTCTCTGCGGAAGGGACAGGATCCCCATTATCTGGTTCCAGGACACCACCGGCATCGACGTGGGAGACCAGGCGGAAAAGGCGGAACTCCTGGGACTGGGACAGAGCCTTATCTATTCAATCCAGCAGACCGATGTTCCCCAGATGCTCGTTGTACTCCGAAAGGGGACCGCTGCCGCTCACTATGTCATGGGAGGCCCCCAGGCAAACAACCACAACGCCTTTACCCTGGGCATCGCCACAACCGAGATCAACGTCATGCACGGCCAGACAGCTGCCGTGGCCATGTACTCAAGAAGGCTGGTGAAGGAGAAGGACGCGGGACGGCCCATTGAGCCGGTGCTCGATAACATGAATAAAATCGCCCGGGAGTATTATGAAAATTCAAGGCCATCTTACTGCGCCAAGGCGGGTTATGTTGATGAGATCGTCGCGCTAAAGAACCTGAGAAAATACCTGGTTACCTTCGCAGGAGCTGTTTACCAGAACCCGAAATCAATCTGCCCGCACCACCAGATGATCCTGCCCCGTATTATTAAGGGGTAGATGCCCCGGATAATCCTGTTCCCTCAGGATAAAAATGCTTTGACATAACCCGTATGATGAAAACAAATAACTTCAAAAAAAAGAGTATCAAAATTATTAAGGAAATAAATCTGTCTGGCATATGTTTAAAATCCTGGCTCCCTTTTTATGTGTCATCCCGCTCATTTCAACCGCTGCTTTCTCCGGTGAGCCGGAGAACATTCTGCTCCGGGCAAGCGGTATAACCGAAAAAGATATTAAAAATTCCCGGGACAAAGAGGAACTCAATCTCTTCAATGTATTCGCCCTTTCAATCAGGCATAACAATCCCCTTATGGTGAAAAAAGAGGAGATCACTATTGCAAGGGCAAGAAAGGACCAGGCTTTCGGTTCCTTCCTTCCCCGGATATCCCTGAAGGGGGCCTTAAATTATCCCGAGCAGAACAGGTATTCATCTCTCCGGTCCAGTGTCTACCTCTATGCCCGTCAGTCCATCATTACCGGTCTTAATGAGATCTCAGCCTACAGGGGTTACCGATCTGAGATAAAACAGAGGAAATGTGAACTGAGCCAGTACATCAACCTCCTTTTAAATGACGTAAGCATGAATTTTTACCGGGTTTCCATCATTATGACCAACCTGAAAAGTAAAAAGCATATACTGGGTCTCTACCACAATGTCCTGAGAGAGCTTAAACGCAGGGTTGCTCTCGGGCGAAGCAGGAGAAGCGAGGTCCTCAGGATCAATTCCGAGATCTATTCCCTTCAGTCGGTGATAAAGGGCTACGAAACCGATCTTGCAAGCGCCCGTCTTTCACTGGCAAGTCTGACCGGTATTCCCGTTAATGCTGTTCTCGTTACCGGTCATACGTTGAAAGACCCCGTTGACCCGGGTACAACCCTCAAAAAAATCATTGATAAAAGATGGGATGTCAGGGCTGCCCGTGAAGCGGTAAAGGCCGCGGACAACAGGGTCCTCGCGGCCAGGGGGCAGCACCTGCCCAGTATCTATTTGGAAGGCGCCTATATGCTTCATACGGAAAAGAGGTCAGGGAAGGATTACTACGCGTCACTGGGAGCCGAACTTCCCCTTTTCAGCGGCGGTATGGTGAATGCCCGGATCAGGGAAGAAAAATCCGCGCTGAAGCAGGCGGAACTGAAACTGGCGGAGACCGTAAAAAACGCCGGGAGGAACATTACCGATGCCTACCAGACCTGGAACAATTCCCGGGGTGAAATGGAGGCATACAGGCTCGCTTATGTTTCCGCAGAGAAAAACTACAATGTTATCATGCACGAATACAGGCTCAACCTCGTTACCATTATCGACGTCTTCAACGCCCTGACAACCCTGAGCTCGGCAAAACAGGAGTATGAAGACTCCCGTCTCCGGCTGAGCTATAACAGGATTCGCCTGGGGATCGAGTTAAACGAGTTCAGCGGAAAAGGAATAGCGGATTTAAAAAATGCCATGACTGAGATTACGCAAAAGGAAGGTAAGTGATGTCGCTGTCCGATCTCTCCATCCGGAACAATGTCTTCGCCTGGATGCTTATGCTGGGTCTCATCCTTTTCGGCGGGATATCCTTCAGCCGCATGGGGGTCTCCCAGATGCCCGATGTTGATTTTCCCGTCATAAATATTGATGTGGTCTACGAAGGCGCGACACCGGAGATCACCGAAACCGACGTGGTGGACGTTATCGAGGACGCCATCATGAGCGTCGAGGGGATCAGGGAGGTCACTTCCGTATCCCAGCACAGCAGGGGCTCTATCCTTGTGGAGCTGGATATGGATACCAACGTGGACGTTGCGCTGCAGGAAATAAATTCCGTTATCGCGCAGACGCAAAAACTTCTCCCTGAAGGGATCGATCCCCCGGTCATCCGGAAGAGAAACCCGGAAGACTACCCCATTATGTACGTCTCCCTCTCCTATGAAGGACCTTTGAAGGACCTCATGGTATACGGGAGGCACCACCTGAAGAACGTGTTCCAGTCCATACCGGGGGTTGCCGATATCCGGCTCAGCGGCTACGTGGACAGGAACATGAGGATATGGGTGGACAGGAAAAAGCTCTCCCTTTATGAACTTACCGTGGATGACATCCTCAATACTATCGGCAGGGAGCATGTTGAGGTCCCCGGCGGAAGGATAAACGCAAACAGGCAGGAGATTATCATCAGGGCCATGGGTGAGGCCGAAACCGTGAACTCTGTGGCTAACCTCCCCATCACAACCCGGGGGTCCTCTCCCATTTACCGGAGAATACTCATAAAGGATGTGGCCAGGGTTGAGGACTCAACGGACGATGTGAGGAGGATCTCGCGGTTTAACGGGAGACCCACCCTGGGTTTCGGCATCATGAAACAGAGAAATTCAAACGCCATTGAGGTGGCCCGCGGGGTTTCGAAAAAGATAAAAGAACTCCAGGGAAAACTCCCCAAGGGATACCAGCTCAGGACATCCATTGATTTTACCCGGCATGTTGAGGAATCCACCCATGAACTGATTTTTAATATCATCCTTTCCGTTATTTTAACAAGCCTCGTGTGTCTTCTCTTCCTGGGCTCTTTCAGTTCAACCTTCAATATTATTTTTGCCATCCCCACGTCCCTTATGGGGACCTTTATTGTTCTCTATTTCCTCGGGTACACTCTCAATACCTTTACCCTTCTGGCCCTGACCCTTGTCATCGGGATTGTGGTTGATGACGCCATCATGGTCATGGAGAACATCAGCCGCTACTTCGAGGGAGGCATGTCACGGGTGGATGCCTCCCGGACAGGAGCAAGGCAGATTACCTTCGCCGCACTTGCGGCGAGCCTCGCCGTCATTGCCATTTTTCTCCCCGTTGCCTTTATGGAGGGGATCATCGGAAAATATTTCCTCCAGTTCGGCGTCGCCATATCCGTTGCGGTTGCCATTTCACTCCTTGAGGCGCTTACCCTCACGCCCATGAGATGCTCCCGGTTCATGAGAACCGGTGAAAGCCTGGGGATTGTGACCGTCTGGGTGAACAGAGCTTTCGCGGCCCTTACCTCGCTCTACCGGAAGACCCTTGAGATTGCCCTGAATCACCGGGTTCCCGTGGTAATCATATCTGCCGTTATTTTTCTCTGCTCATTCCTTATTTTGATCCCCATGAAGAAAGAACTTGTACCCCGGCAGGACCAGAGCCTCTTTATCGCCATGGTGAAAACACCCCCCGGCTCGTCACTTGAATATACGGACAGCGTGTCAAAGGAGCTGGAAAAATACCTGGGAAGCCAAAAAATAATTAAACAGCTTTACACCGTTGTGGGAGGTTTCCAGGGATGGGACTCCAACCTCATCAACCTCATCATTACACTGAAGCCCTATGATAAAAGGCCCGTAGACCCCGAAATGAAACGCCCCCTCACCCAGGCTGAGTTCGCCCAGAAAGTCAGAAAGGACCTGGTAAAGATCAATAAAAAGATCTGGGTGGGGATCAGGGACCTTTCCATGAGGGGACTTTCCGCCAGGCACGGATTCCCCGTGGAATTTGCCGTAAAGGGGGCCGACTGGGACAAGCTGGGTGCATACAGCAATGAAATCGTGAAAAAAATGACAAATAACAGGATGCTCGTGGATGTGAGGAGCAACTACGAGATCGGGCAGTCGGAGGCCCAGATTATCCCGGACAGGAAGGCTGCAGAACTCAGGGGAGTGAGCATGATCGATATCGGGAATACCATCAGCGCCCTCATGGGAGGGAAGAAGTTCGGTAAGTTTACCGAGGGTGGCCACCGCTACGATATCAGGGTGAGGCTCCTGGCCCCTTTCAGGAAACGGGTTGAGGATATCAAGAACCTCTATGTGAGAAACAACCGCGGTGAGCTGGTGAGGCTCTCCGACGTTGTGAGGATAGAGTACAAAGAGTCTCTTATCAAGATCAACCGCCTCAACAGGGAACGGGCGGTAACCATATCCGCAAGCCCGGCGCCGGGATTCTCCCAGCAGGAGGCTGTTGACGAAGCGATAAAAATAGCAGGGACGGTCCTTCCCCCGGGGTATACCACGCAGATAACCGGGTCATCCAAATCTTCAACGGAATCCTTTAACAGCCTTATCTTCGCGCTGGTCATCGGGATCATTATCTCCTACATGATACTGGGGAGCCAGTTTAACAGTTACATCCATCCCTTCACCATACTCCTGGCTCTCCCCTTCAGCTTCACCGGCGCGCTGGTTTCCCTCTACCTCACCGGGCAGACCATAAATCTTTACAGTCTCATCGGGCTCATTCTCCTTCTGGGACTGGTGAAGAAAAATTCCATCCTCCTGGTGGAGTTCGCCAACCAGCTTCGCGGGGAGGGGTTGAGCGTCAGGGAGGCGCTTATGAAGGCCTGCCCCATCAGGCTCCGGCCCATTATCATGACATCCATGTCAACTATCGCCGCCGCGATCCCTCCGGCCCTTGCCCTGGGACCCGGGGCGGAGACACGGATCCCCATGGCCATAGCTGTGCTGGGGGGGATTGTTTTTTCCACCGCGCTTACCCTCCTTGTTGTCCCCTGCGCCTATAGCCTGCTGTCGCGGCTTGAGAAGCATAAGGACGGTATTGATGCCGCAGTATCGGCCAAAGCCAACTGATGAAATTTAGTCAGAAAGCTCTTCCCTTTGCCGGTCATTCCTGTAATGAGAAAATTCCCTTACTCTCTTCTATTTCAAGAAAACTTCCCCCCAATTATAAGAACAATCAGTGAATGTAAACATATGCCCCTGATCCCTCTTGAATAATATTTCTTATTACTACATAATATTACTATTAATTACATTATATTACAATTTATGACATATATTCCTTGACATCTTCCACAAAACAGAGGTATTTGTCATTTATGGTAAATTTGTTTAGTTATTTTCAAGATGAAAGAGGAAAGGGTAATGACCGAAAAAAATAATAAATCAAATGAACACGAATCAGATGAATTAAAGAAAAGTAATATGATTAAATTTGTATTTTACGGAAAAGAGATGATTGAGAAAAATGTAAGCCACTCGGGAAAAAGCGGAAGGATATATCTTCCCTCGGAGTGGATTAACAGCAAGGTTAAGATAATCAGGATGGAATAAAAATCCTTCCGGATACAAGCAATTTATGTAAATTCAATATTCAAAAAAGTTGAACCACCCCCACTGGAGATTTCCTCTGAAGCAGGAAAGGAATATTGGAGAATTGTAAGTTTGCATTAACGATTTTCTGTTGACAATAAAGTCTCCTGCATGCAACCGGTAATTAGAATATTTCCAAAGTATCACAAAGTATTTTCGGAAGAGTGGATGCATTATAATCTTAATTGAGAAGATACATTATAAAGAATTATAATGCTGTAAATCAATCTCGCGTAAAGGAGGTTGTATCTTTAACCGCTCCAGACCACAGCAAGTGCGGATAATTATCTTATGCTCAATTTTATTAAGAATGGCAGGATATCTAAAGGTTTTATCTTTTTTCTTATTGCCCTGGTGATTATTATCCTCTGGTTCGGATTACGCAAGACCAGGGAAATCAACGTCTGTGTGGAAAGGGAACAGTTTAAGGGCGGCAGGGCCGAAATACGGAAGACGGTCAACAAGACGGAAATTGAACCGGGGATAAAAGTGGAAGACCTTGCCTATCACTGGGCACCGGTTCATTACCAGGATATCAACCCGGTTGGTAAAGACAGGTCCAGACCCGATTACATAACCCGGATAGACAGGGTGTTTCCGGGGAAAAAAGAAGGCCTCTGGGACTACAGGCTCATTCGCAGGATGCTGAGTTACCCTCTCAGGGCCTATGTGTATTACTCTGTTGTTTCTTCCGAGACCCACCATTTTATCAGCTACTTTTATTATCATCCCTGGGACACCCGGGTAAGAAAAATTCCACTGGCAGGCAAAATACGGAATAACTGGAAAAAAAACGATCTGGAAGGGGTGATGTTCATCATCAAAAGAAATGACGGGTACGGGATACTGGAAGCGGTCCTTGCCCAGTCACATGGTTACATTCATACCTACCTTCCCTTTACAAAAGAAGACCGGCATCACCCTGATTATAAGAAATATGAAAAGATACGTCACTGGCGGTCTTCCCTGAAGATCAATTACAGCAGTGAGGCCATGGCAAGCATGGGTGACAATGTCATGCGGGTCATCACCACACAGGAGGAAGGAGGGCACGGGGCCGGCTGCTATCCGGACTGGGGAGCCCCATCCTGTGCAAATCCCCGGAACAAGAAGAAGGGGGCATTTCAACACCCCAACCCCGGGGGAGGAGATCACATCCGGTACATACCCTCACGGGGCGACGCTGAAGAACCGGTCTTTTCGGATATTTACAGGCGGAAAAGTAAGTATACCTATACCCGTTACAGACTGATTAATGTTTTCGACCCGGATGGCGGGCTCTGGTTTAACAGATACAGGCCTTACATGTTTACCGAAAAACCTTACAGGTTCATCAGTAAGCACGGGTCCCCCCCGTGGATGTGGCACGGAACTTCCGACGCCGTCTTCTGTGACAACCTGGACCTCACCGACCATGAATATGAAAGAGTAAATAAGAAGGCCCATCCATGGTCTCACAATCCCGCTGATCTTGCCATGGTCTACCTTCCGGTTGTTGATGACGAAGAATATTATTCAAACGAATATGTCTGGAACAATTACCAGGATGACTGCCTGGTGCCGGAAGAGGAGGACTAAAACTTCCAGGTATCTTTTTAACATATATCAAAAATCTAAAGGAACAGAAATGAACGAAAAAAATCAAACATGCCCAAAATGTAAATCACCCTATGGCTATACAGATGGTCAATTATGGATCTGCCCCGAGTGTTCCCACGAGTGGACACTTGAAGAAGTTCAGGCTGAAGCAGAAAGCGCAACAGCACAATTTCTCGATGCACATGGGGTACAACTTAAAAATGGTGATTCTGTCACAATTATTAAAGACCTAAAAGCCGGGAAAGACACTATTAAGTCGGGAACAAAAGTAAAAAATATCAGACTACTCGATGAACCCGTTAATGGCCATGACATATCCTGTAAAATTGAAGGGCATGGATCGATGTATCTTAAGTGCTCAGTTGTAAAAAAAGCCTGATTATCATCTGCATTTGGTTATTCTCTTTAATCCTATTTGTCCTGGCAGGCTGGTCACCGTCAATCCGCAGACGTGAAGAAACTTTCCACCCCGGTGAGATGCCTGTGAAACATAAGCTCCCCGGGGGAGAGGCCGAAGCTGTACCCCATGAGCTGGGTGAAATAGAGGACCGGCATCCGGGGATGGGCGCCGAACTCCTTTTCCATATCATCCTGCCGGGTATCGAGGTTCGCGTGACACATGGGACATGCCACAACAATGGCATCGGCTCCTGCGGATTTTGCCTCCTCTATTATCTTGT
Organism: Spirochaetota bacterium; assembly: GCA_050298055.1. Lineage (GTDB taxonomy): Bacteria > Spirochaetota > UBA4802 > UBA4802 > UBA5550 > JBNKTL01. Next base: position 4,664 of record JBNKTL010000069.1, on the reverse strand, counting down.
GGCTGAGATTTACCACAATATCAGGTTTCGAGAGAGCAAAGGAGGCGCCGCAGCAGGTGGTCTTCAGGGACCAGTCAAGGGTGGTAACTCCTGCAGCCTGCAAAACCCTGTCCATGCCCTCAGGTGACTTGTCGTTTTCAAAACCGGTTATCTCCGGGGGGCGGGTTAAAAGGCATCCGTAGTAAGATGCCACTTTGAGACCGGAAAGATCACGCTCCACGGCGGAGGAGATCCGGGAGATCAACGGCTCCCTGTTAAAGATCTCCAGGGGGTGAGTAACCTTTGCCTCAATGTTACAGTCTTTGTGAATGACTTCCACCACGTCCCTCCGGAGCTTTGTGTCGGTTTTCACGTTATGCTGGGCGGTCTTGAACTTTGAGAAGCACTCCGCGCAGGGGATGATAACCTCATCCAGCCCCATCTTCGGCAGACGGGCAAGATTGGTCATGGGCAGGGATGTTGCCAGCAGCCGGGAGACATTATGGGCCGCGGTTGCGCCGCAGCAGACCCATTTATCAACTTCCACCAGTTCAACATCCAGTTTATTGCAGACAGCCCGGAGTGAACTGCCAAACTCCTCCCCGGTGGAATGGAGGGAACATCCCGGATAGTATGCGTATTTCATGCCTTCTCCTGTTTTTTAACCCGCCTGATTATTTTTCGTACTTCCCGGGAACCGGTGAACCGGGGAAAGAATCTGAACTTCTTCCTCTTAAGCATCTTCATTCCCATTCCCAGATCCCGGGTAAATTTTCCCGTGCGAAGCTTTAGCATGCCGATCATCCCCAGTTCATAGAGGCGCCCGAACCACCTGAGGTTCTGAACAAAGCTCCTGCTGAATTTAAGCACATCGGGGACTTTCGGCTTCTTTTTATCCCTCTGCATCAGGACCTTTACGCTGTCCAGGGCCCCGGCAATATCCACTCCCTGGGGGCAGTAGGTAGTGCAGGTGAGACAGGAGGCGCAGAGCCACATGGTCCTGCTGTTATAAACAAGGTCTTTTAATCCCAGTTGGATCGCGTGTATCAGTTGTGTGGGGGTCAGGTCCATTTCGTATGCCACGGGACATCCCGTGGAGCACTTGCCGCACTGGTAGCAGCAGCTGACATCGATACAGCCCACCGCTGCAACGGCATCCGTCAGCAGAGAACTCTTTTTATCAATATGTATGGTTTCTTCTCCCATAATTTACGCAACACCCTGATCTTTACTCTTTTTAATTATAGCCCGTTTTCCTTTGGGAAGTGGAGGCGGAACCGGGCTGCCGGTTATCCTGGTCACTGCGCCGAATTTCGGCGGACAGACCTCCAGGCAGGTACCGCATTTAATGCATTTGTCCTGTTCAACAATATGGACCTCCTGTCTGGCGCTGATGATAGCTTCCGCGGGGCATCTCCTGGCACAGGTCATGCATGCCTGGCACTTTTCAGGATCGATAGAGTATGCAGGTACTTCGCTGAACAGCTTCTCTATCTCATCTTTCGTAAAATACTCATCATATTCATCGGGATTTCTCAGGGGGACCCCGAGCTTCTCATTTTTAACCACCTTGATATAGGGGACCAGTTTCATGACTTCCTCAATTTTGGATTTGAGAGTATCCATCTCCAGCCCTTCACTTTTCCCCAGGGGCCCTATCTCCTTTACAGTCTTATTAAAATCATTCATATATTCCTTGAAAAGCATTCCTTCCGCGGAGGAGGTGAACGCGATCCGGAGCCTTTCGGGATTGAGCCCCATATATTCCATAATTCTCCTGCAGAGGAGCACCATATTGACGGCATGGTAATTCCCGTGGGTGATATAATTACACTCGTTAAGATGACACCCCCCGAGATAGACACCGTCATTCCCATTAGAGAATGCCCGTAAAACGTGGGTCAGATCCACCCTTCCCGTGCACATGACCCGAATGAGCCTTATTTCCGTTGCGTATTGTAGTCTGGAAACTCCAGCCAGATCAGCGGCACCGTATGCTCATGTGTCGCAGGCAAAACCGAGTATTTTGGGTTTAAACTTAGGGTCTCGACTCATTATTACCTTCTCCTCCTCTCATACTTTATCAGGCCACATCATTTTTTTTCACACTATCATCTTCCTTTTCGGTGGCAGCATCGATCTGTTTCATCAGTTCATCGTCGGTATAGTGCTTCAGTGAAACAGCGGCTGTGGGACATTTTGAATTGCAGAGGCCGCAGCCTTTACAGAGAACAGGGTTAATCACGGCCTTTTTGCCCCGCTTTGAATCCTGCAGTTCAAGGGCACCATAGGTACAGGCATCAACGCATGCTCCGCATCCCATACACTTCTTCTCGTTAATCTCGCACACAGACCCCGAGGCAGTTACAACATCCTGTGAAAGAAGCGCCAGGACACGGCCCGCTGCTCCATAGGACTGGTTGATTGTTTCAGGGATGAACTTGGGATAATGAGCCATGCCGCAGAGATAAACGCCGTCGGTGGCAAATTCAACAGGCTGCAATTTAACATGGGCTTCTTTAAAGAACCCGTCGGGATTCAATGTGACCTTGAATAATTTTGAAATTTCCTCTGTCCCTGCGGGGACCACTGCCGCGGCCAGGGAAAGAATATCGGCATTAATGGATACCTTCCCGTTTAAGGTCTGGTCGGTTAAGGTTACCTTCAGAATACTCCCGCCCTTCTCCTTAACAGCTTCAACCCGGGGTTCATCATCAGGCTCATAGCGGATGAACCTTACCTTCCTCCCCCGTGCTTCCCGGTAATAATCTTCACGGAACCCGTAGGTCCTTAAATCCCTGTAAAGAATATAAATATCCATGTGAGGATTAATCTCTTTCAGTTTAAGGGCGTTCTTTACGGATTCGCTGCAGCATACCCTGCTGCAGTAATTTCTTTCCTCATTCCTGCATCCCACGCACTGTATCATCACAAGGGTCCCGGCCTTTGTTATCTTTTCGTCGCCCTGTGCTATTCTTTCCTCAAGCTCAAGATGGGTCATGACCCTCTCATCCTCTCCGTAGAGGTATTCGACGGGCCGGTAAACACCGGCCCCGGTTGCCAGAACGGTTGCCCCGTGTTTTATCTCCCTGGTACCCAGATCGGATTTCACCGTTGTAACAAAATTACCGATATAACCTGAAGCCTGTGTGATAACGGCATCATGATGTACATGTATCAGGGGATGATCGTATATCTTTTTTATCAGACCGGAGAGATAAGCCTGAACATCATCCCCCTCAAGGGTCATGTGGATTTTCCTGGCCATTCCTCCCAGTTCTCCTTCTTTCTCCAGAAGGTAAACATCATGTCCCTGGTTGGCTATGGAGAGGGAGGTGTTCATACCCGCTATGCCTCCCCCCACCACCAGGGCGGCCTTGTTCACCGGCAGGTCAAATTCATTAAGGGGTTCGAGAACAGAGGCGCGGGCTATGGACATTCTGATCAGGTCCTTTGCCTTTTGCGTGGCTTCCTCTTTCTCTTTTGAGTGGACCCATGAGCAGTGCTCCCTGATATTGGCCATGTCAAGGTAATACTGGTTGATCCCCGCTTCCCTCAGTGTGTCCCGGAACAGAGGCTCCAGGGTCTTTGGAGTACACGCGGCAATGACAACCCTGTTGAATCCCTTCTCCCGGGCAATGTCGGTTATCTCCCGGGCCGAGTTGGTGGCACAGGAAAAAAGCTGTTCCTGCACATAGACAACATGGGGAAGGGTTTTGCAATACTCAACCGTATGGGGAACATTCACAATTCTTCCGATATTTGCCCCGCAATGGCAGACAAAGACCCCCACCCGGGGCTCTTCCCCGGAGACATCTCTTTCGGGGGGATATGCCCTCTCCCTGGAGAGATCTCCCCGGCGGTAATCCAGCATCTCACCTGTCTGCGAACCGGCACCGCTGGCGCTGAAAACCGATTCCGGAATGTCCAGAGGTCCCTGTAAACTTCCGCTGACAAATATTCCGGGCCGGGAGGTGAGCAGGGGATTAAATGTATCGGTCTTGCAGAAGTTATGGGATTCAAGATCAATGTTGAAAACCTTCGATATCTCCTTTACATCCACGGGGGGTTCCAAACCTACAGACAGTACCACCATGTCGAACTCTTCTTCTCTTGCTCCCTCCCGGGGATCAAAATATCTTACGGTCACATTCTTCGTTTGGGGGTCCTCTTTCACGATGGAGGTATAGCTCCTGATAAACCTGACGCCGGAGAGATCCCCGGCCCTCTGGTAGAAGCGTTCGAAGTCCTTTCCGAAGGAGCGTATATCGTTATGGAAAACTGTACAGCGGGCTTCGGAATCATGATCCTTGGTAAGGATCACCTGTTTCTGAGTATATGTGCAGCAGACAGAGGAACAGTAGCTGTTACCCTCCCGGTTCACCTGTCTTGAACCCACGCACTGGATCCAGGCAATATTATGGGGATGTTTCATATCGGAAGCCCGGAGTATCTCCCCTGAATAGGGCCCGGTGGAACACAATAAACGCTCATAATCCATACTGGTCACGACATTGTCATATTGACCGTAACGGTATTCTGCTTTCAGCTTGGCATCGTATGGTTCTATGCCCTGAGCAAGGATGATGGCGCCTGCTTTAATTTCTATTTTTTCGGCTGGCTGCTTTAAGTCAATCGCATCGTTTTTACATACATTTTCGCAGATATGACACTTATTCTCCTTT
>JBNKTL010000068.1:0-14502 GCA_050298055.1 Spirochaetota bacterium | reverse complement strand
CCTCTCACTACTCAATTCTGTAATAAGACTTATCATATTCATCAAAAAACATAACTGATGTCTCCCCGCCGCCGAAGGCGGCGGGGAGACATTATTAATATTATAAATCAGAAGGGCCATGTCTTCCAGTATTTCTTTGTCCTGATCCAGTACCCGTAAAGGCCCAGGGGTTCAAAGATCACGATAAAGATCAGCACCAGCCCGAAGATGATAAAGCTGACACTCCCCAGTCCGCTGTCATTCATAAAGGCTTTTGTGAAATCAACCAGGAGAGGCCCCAGGAGAGGTATCCCCTCTATTGAATTCTGCTGGAGATTCATGTTGAGAAAGGACACAACAATTGCCCCCATGACAGGGCCCGCCATTGATCCAAGCCCCCCCACCACAACCATGGCCAGGAAGAGAATTGATAAAATAAAATCGAATGAGTCCGGGTTGATATAGCCGAGCCAGAAGGCATAAAGCCCCCCGGCAACCCCCGTGAAGAAGGCGCTCACGGCAAATGAAAGGGTTTTGTAGAATGTCAGGTTCACCCCCATGGATTCCGCTGCAATATCACTGTCCCTGATGGCGATAAAGGCCCGCCCGATCCGTGTCCGGGTAATGTTTCTCGCGGTAAGGCACATGATAAAAGTCGTGATCATGATGAGGATATAGAGATTGATGTCCCGGGCCTGGTTGGCGTCAAAATACCCGCTGCCCGCAAGAACACCCGAGAGGAAACCCAGCTTCGGCACCGTCAGCCCCATTCGTCCCCCGAAAAAGGAGAACCGGCCGATGACCTGGATAATGGCCATCCCGAAACCCAGGGTTGCTATGGCCAGGTAAGGTCCTTCAAGCTTCAGGGAGGGAAGCCCCAGTAAAAACCCGAAAATGGCCGCTATGATACCGGCAATGATCAGCGGAATAAAAAAGGGCAGAACAGGGACCCCTTTGACGAGAAGCGCCGTGGCATAAGCGCCGATGGCAAAGAAACCCGCATGACCCAGGGATATCTGCCCCGTATAGCCAACAAGAATGTTAAGCCCGGTAGCCACAATAATATTGATTGCAATATAGTTAATATCATTCAGGTAATACCCGGGGAGAATAAAGGGCAGGACAATCACACCAAGGAGCATCACCGCAAACCAGAATTTCTTTGTCCCACTGTCAAAGAGCTCAATGTCCTCGTAATAACTCCTCTTCATATCCATGGCAATCTTCTCCCGTCATACCCGTTAAAGTCGTAATAAGAATAAATCCCCTCCTTCGCATCCCCCCCTTTATTAAAGGGGGGGACAGGGGGGATTTAAGTATTCTCACCTATTTCTTCAATCTCTTGATGACTTCATTCACGTCGATCTTCGAAGTCATCCAGTCAGAAAGTTTCTTTTCCTTTGCATCCTTCTGGACCTTCACGAGAAAGATCTCATCGGACCCCTGCCGTATATTGGGACCGTAGGTGATCTTTGCCCCGGTGCCCTGGAAGCCCTTGACGGTCTCCATGGCCTTAATGAAACTTTCCCGGGTGAGGTCCTTCCCGGCCCTCTTCAGCCCCTCAACCATGACCTCGGCGAAAGCGAATCCCGCGTGGTAGAATGTTCCCCATCTCTCTTTGGGAGCATACTTCTTCCATGCCGCCCTGTATTTTTTCATGAGCGGTTTATCTGATTCCGGAGACTCGGAAAACCTGCAGACGATCATGTCCTTCCAGAGGCCCTTTGTAATCTTATACATAATCGTAGTATCGCTCAGTGTACTTGTGGTCATGAACTGGGGCTTGAAGCCCACTTTAGCCGATGTTCCCAGAATAATGGCACCGTGCTTGGGGAGGACCCAGAGAAGAACAACGTCCGCCCCCGACTTCTTCAGCTTCAGGGCCTGTGAACTCAGGTCGGTGTCCGTTATCTCCGCGGAGACCTCGGCGGCAAGCTTGAGCCCGTGTTTTTCCATGGCCAGCTGCGCCCCGTAGAGCCCCACCTTGCCGTAATCGTCGTTCTGGTAGAAGATGGCGATCTTCTTTTTCTTTAATGTCTTGACCGCGTAGTCAACAAGGACCGCCGCCTCGATGCAGTAGAGGGGATATGTGCTGAAAATGTATTTATTTGGCGGATATGCCCAGTGAGTGGAACCTGCAGCCGGGGATACCCAGGGGATCTTGTTGTCGATAAGGTACTGCTTTACGGCCATACCCGGTGCCGTACCCACACCTCCCACAAAGCCAAAAACACCGTCGCCTTCCACAAGCTTCTTGACCTCTGCCTTGGTCCTGGGCGGCTGGTATCCGTCGTCCCTGATGAGGAGCTTCAGCTTTCTGCCGTTTATCCCTCCTTCATCATTGATCATCTTGAAGTAACAGTCGGTTCCCCGCGCCACTGCCCCCCAGAGGGCTGCCGGACCGGTCTGCGGTCCCCACTGTCCGATTGTAATCTCCTTGTCGGTAACGCCCGTTTTCGGCGCCTTCTTCTTACAGCTTCCAAAGAGAAAACCCATTGAAACAACCAGTGATAATACGAGCAGATATTTTCTTAACATTTAAAAACCTCCGTAGTTTTACTCAATAATTTTCTTTTGTTATATGATATTTTCAGAAAATTAACCAGTCTTTATTTTGAACAGTTCCAGGTTCCCCCCCATCCCCCTCAGGGGGCGCAAGATATTTCACCACAATCTTATGCCCCCTCTGGGGGTTAGGGGGCTTCCTCAAAATATTAAATCCCTTTTCCCGGGCACTGTCAATAACAAATATCCAGCCCTACCTGTACATCTCTTCAATAATATCGCCAAACTTTTTATTGATGAACATCCTCTTCACCTTCATGGTGGGAGTCACGTCACCCTCCTCCTCGTAGAGCTTGCTGGGAAGGATCCTGAACTTCTTGATCTGTTCAACCCGGGAGAGTTCCCTGTTGGCGCCGTCAACCTCGGCCTGTATGAGCTTGACAATTTCCGGGTTCTGCGCCAGGTCCTTATAGGTGGAAAACTGGATCTTGTTGTCCTGGGCATATTTCACCGTGTTGTCCTCATCAAGAACTATCAGGGCCGAGAGGAATTTCTTCTTGTCGCCAATGACCACCGCATCGTTGATATAGGGGCTGAAGACAAGTTTTCCTTCGATATACTGGGGAGTGATGTTCTTCCCCCCGGCGGTTATGATGATGTCCTTGATCCTTCCGGTTATCTTCAGGTTTCCCCTTTCGTCCAGTTCACCCATATCTCCCGAGTAGAGCCAGCCCTCCCGCAGGGTCAGGGAGGTGGTCTCCGGGTCTTTATGATATCCTCTGAAGACCCCCGGGGATTTGACCAGTATCTCACCCTCATCGCTTATTCTGAGCTCAACGCCGTCAATGGGAGGGCCAACCGTCCCTTCGGTGGGACTTTCCAGCCTGTTCACCGTGGTGACACCCGTACCCTCTGTCTGGCCGTAACCCTCCAGGAGCATAAGCCCCATGGAGTTGAAAAACTGAAGGACCCCCGGTGATATGGGCGCCGCGCCGGAATAGGCGGCCCTCATCCGCTCAAAACCGAGCCTCTCCCGCAGCTTTCTGAAAACCGCAAGGTGTGCCAGCCCGAAAAGGACCGAAGTCAAAAAGGAGGCCTTCCCCTTTGACCGCACCTCCCTGTAGTGCCTGTTCCCGGCGGCAAGTGCCGTTTTGTATACAAGCCTCTTGAAGAGAGTGGCATCGGACATATTAATGGTTATCTGGGAGTGGTACTTCTCCCATACCCGGGGCACCGCGTACCCTATGGTGGGAGAGACCTCCCTGAAATTATCTGATATTGTGTCATGGTTTTCAATAAAGTTTACCGTATAACCGCAGGTTATATGGACAAATACCGTCATCATGTGTTCGAAGATATGGCAGAGGGGAAGAAACGAAAGGACCGAATCGGTATCATAGATCTCGTTGACCATTGACATGGTCTTCCCGATCCAGACGGCATTTGAGTTTGTAAGGATGGCCCCCTTGGGCCTTCCCGTTGTTCCCGATGTGTAGATATAAAGGGCCTCATCCTCCGGCGTGACTTCAGACATGAGCCTTTTCATAAGCCCGGGATCTTCCCGCATCTTCTTCTCTCCCATCTCAAGGAGGTCCTGAAACGGGAGGAGCTGGGGGTCGTGAAATTCCCTGAGCCCCTTGAGGTCCCAGACGAACACATTCTTCAGGCCGGGTGTGTTCTCCCTGAAGCGGAGCCACTTGTCCAGCTGTTCCTCGTTCTCCATAAAGTAGAACTTCGCGTCGGAGTGTTCCACAACATACTCGCACTGGTCCCATGAATTTGTGGTATAGATCCCCACTGCCGCCCCGCCGGTACAGATCACCCCCAGGTCAACATAGACCCACTCGGGACAGTTCTCGCCGATGATGGCCACGCGGTCGCCCTTCCGGTATCCCAGTTCATAGAGCCCCAGGGCCACACGGGCGGCGTTTTCATAGTACCGGTTCCAGGATATATCGTTCCATATGCCCAGCTTTTTCTGGCGCAGGGCGGTCCGGTCCCCGTATTTCTCAACGTTTTTTAAAAAGGTTTCCGCTACTGTTCCCGGGTTCATGCTATCTCCAGCCCTTCTTTCTCTTCCATCTCTGGTAGCCCTTTGCGGATGTTTCCGATTTTATCCCCAGGTAGAACTCCTGCACGTCCCTGTTCTCCATGAGCTCCCCGGATGTTCCCGCCATGACAAACCTGCCGTTTTCGATCACATACCCGTAATCGGCGATCTTCAGGGCCATCCGGGCATTCTGCTCTACCAGGAGGATGGTCACGTTTTCATTTTCATTTATGCTCTTTATGATGGAGAAAATCTGTTTCACCAGAATGGGTGATAAGCCCAGTGAGGGTTCATCCAGGAAGAGAAGCTTTGGCCCGTTGAGGAGCGCCCTTCCCATGGCAAGCATCTGCTGCTCTCCCCCGGAGAGAGTACCGGCCAGCTGCCCCTCCCTCTCTTTCAGCACGGGGAAGTATTCGAATATTTTACCCATGTCCTTTTTTATTCCCTTCCTGTCCTTCCGGATATATCCTCCCATGACAAGGTTCTCCCGAACGGTGAGCTCGTCCCAGACCTCCCGTCCTTCGGGGACATAGGATATCCCCATCCTCACGATCTCCTCGGTGTCCTTTCTGTCTATCCGTGTCCCCATGAACTCGATGGTCCCCTTATCGGGCTGGTCATCCAGGAGCCCCATTACGGTCTTGAGGATGGTGGTCTTCCCCGCGCCGTTGTTCCCCAGGATGGTGGTGATACTCCCCCTGCTGATCTCCAGGGAGACCCCCTTGAGGGCATAGATAAGGCCGTAGAAGGTCTCTATATTGTTTACCTTAAGCATCTTATCCATCTTCTCCCAGGTAGGCCTTGAGGACCTCGGGATGCAGGGAGACGGTTTCGGGGACCCCTTCCACGATCTGGCTGCCGAAGTTTATGGCCAGGACCGTATCGGAGACCTCCATGACCATCTTCATGTCGTGTTCGATCATCAGGATCGTTATCCCCAGCTCCTGCTGGATGTCCTTGATCCAGAAGAAGAGGTCCTGTTTCTCTTCGCTGTTCATCCCCGCGGAGGGTTCATCCAGAAGAAGAAGTTCCGGTTCCAGGGCCAGCGCCCGGGCAAGTTCGACAAGTTTCTGTTTCCCGTAGGGGAGTTCCCCCACGAAGTGGTTCCGGGCCGACTGCAGGTCCAGGAGGTCCATGATCTCCTCGGCCTTTTCACGGTGTTTCACCTCTTCCAGCGCCGCCCTTGACTTTTTGCCGAACATGAATGCCCCGGAGAGGAGACCGGTTTTCATGAGGAGGTGCCTCCCCAGCATGATGTTCTCCATTGCTGTCATCCGGGAGAAGAGTTCGATATTCTGGAAAGTCCGGGCAATGCCCAGTGACGCGATCTGCCAGGGCCGTGTGCCGGTGATGTCTCTTTCCTTAAAGGAGACCGATCCCCTGTCAGGTTTGTATATTCCGCTGATAACGTTAAAGAGTGTGGTTTTACCGGCACCGTTGGGCCCGATAATTGTGAATATTTCTCCACTCTTCACTGAAAAGCTGATATCCTGAAGGGCGGTTAGTCCTCCGAAGCTGATCGTAATATCTTTGATAGTAAGAAGTTTTTCCATAAATTTAGGAAAATACAATAATACCCAGAAACAAAAAAGTCAATACAAAAACTTAGTTGAAGTAAATTCTCAGAATAATAAAATAGCTGTATTAAGAAAAATGCGGAAAATCAATGATTGCACTGTTAACAGATTTCGGATATAAGGATAATTATACCGGTATCGTCAAGGGGATCATCAAGGGGATATCCCCGGAAACCGGTATCATCGACATCACCCACTCCGTTGAACCCTTTTCCATTCTCAACGGGATCTACCATCTCTACTCGGCTTACAGCTACTTTCCGCCGGGAACGGTTTTTTATGCTGTTGTTGATCCCGACACGGGAACACCGGGAAGGGGGCTCATCGCCCATACGGGAGAGTATATCTTTACCGCACCGGACAACGGTCTCCTGAGCCCATTCGCAAAGAGCATTAAAAAGCTCTATGAAATTAAGAGTGGCCTCTTCCCGGAAGCTTCACAGACCTTCCGGGGCAGGGACATATTTGCTCCTGTTGCCGCGGGTCTCGCACAGGGGAAAAAACCGGAAAAGTTCGCCGGGGAAACAGAAGAGATGGTGACATTCAGGTTTCCCGACTATACCCCGGGCAGGGGTTTTATTGAGGGAAGAGTGCTCCACCTGGACAGGTTCGGCAACGTGGTTACATCAATCCCCTCCGGGACCATCGACCTGCCGTCGCAAAAGAAGATACTTATCTCGGGAAACAACGGTGATTTCTCCGCGCGGTACACGTCCTCCTACGGTGATCTTTCCGGTGAGGACGCGGGGATTCTCAACGGGAGTTCCGGTTTCCTGGAACTTTCCCTGAACATGAAATCACTGGCAAAAGAAAAAGAGATACGGATAGAAGAGGAGATAAGGATCACCTATGAATAACCGGAAAAAATACCCCGATGAGAAGGAGTGCCTGGCACTGCTGGATGAACATGGAGTGCTTCCCAATATACTTGCCCATTCGCAGCAGGTGAAGAATGTTTCCCTGGCCATTACGGACAGGCTCAGGGAGGGGGTGAAGATAGACCGGGAGCTCATAGCCGCTTCCGCCCTCCTCCATGATATCGCGAAGTCACACTCCATAAAAACAAAGGACTTCAGGCATGATCTCACCGGGGGAAAGATATTAAGGGAGCTGGGACATGAGAGGATAGCCGGGATCGTGGAGCGGCATGTGTTCCTGGAGGAGTTCGTCCCCGAAGGCCCCCTGGAGGAGTGGGAGATCGTCCATTACGCGGACAAGAGGGTCATGCACGACACCATTGTCAGCATTGACCGGAGGCTGGATGATATCGTGGAGAGATACAAACTCGAAGAGATGGACCGTGAATTTATCGAAAAGAGCAGGAAAAAGATCCACAGCCTGGAGGAGAAGATCCGGAAACATCTTAGCACTGACATCGACACTGCCCTTGAGAAGCTATGAAAAGATACCTGATACTCGACTGCTATGTTGACGAACCGGCCTGCCTCGGTGTACCGCCGTTCATATCCCCCTACCCCCGCTACATCTACGGAGCCCTTCTCACATCGGGGGCCGATCCAGAAAATATCTACTATGAAACAATCGATACTCTCAGGGACAGGGACTACTGGCTGGGCAGAGAATATGAAGCAGTCTTCCTCATCGGGGGCGCCGTAGTACCGGGCAAGTACCTGGGCGCCGAGATCGGGACCGTGAGGGAAATTGAAAAGATCCTCACGGGCAACAGCAGGCAGTTCTTCATCGCGGGAGGCCACGCTTCGGAACTTATCGGGAGCGGTTATAAAAACGTATTGACCGTAAAAAACGACATCGAGAAGTTCGCCGCGGGCTTTGTAAAATCCGGCGGGGAGGATCTCTGCCGCACCTCGGAGGAGATAGCCGTCTGGTCTATTCGGGGGGCCGGCGTGGTGAAGATGAGCCCCTTCTATCCCGACGTCATCTGCGAGATCGAGACCTACAGGGGGTGTCCCCGGGAGAAGCACTGCAGTTTCTGCGTGGAGGGGCAGTCGGGAGAACCTGACTTCAGGGAGGTGGAGGATATCCTGGCGGAAGTGGACAAACTGATCGCCCACGGCATCTCACGTTTTCGCCTGGGAAGGCAGGCCGATATACTCCAGTTCCGGTCGACCCTTTCCCGGTACCGGAACGGCTTTCCCGAACCGGACCCGGCCCCCGTCATCCTCCTTTTTAACGAACTGAAAAAGCGCCGTAACACGGGACTTATCAGCGTCCTGAACATCGACAACGGAAATCCCGGGACCATAGCGAACTTTCCCGAAAAATCGGCAATGATCCTTGAAGCCATTGCCGGGGCCGTGACCCCGGGAGACACCCTGGCCCTGGGAATAGAGTCCTTCGACCCGGAGGTCATTACAAAAAACAACCTGAAGGTAGGGAGCGAAGATGCCCTGACGGCGGTAAGGCTTGTCAATGAAATCGGCGGCAGAAGAGAAGAGGGGATACCGGTGCTCCTCCCGGGGATCAACCTGATACATGGTCTTGCGGGCGAGACGGACGAGACCTTCAGGATCAACTACGAGAACCTTCTCAGTATCAGGGAAGCCGGCCTCCTTGTCAAGAGGATCAACATCAGGAAGCTCCTCCCCCATCCCGGGACCCCCCTGGGCGGGAAGCCCCCCGTAATGAACCGGAGAACAGTGAACAGGTTTGAATACTACCGGGAAAAGATACGGAAAGAAATCGATAATTACATGCTCAAAGAGATCTATCCCCGGGGTACCGTGATAAAAGATATACAGGTACTTGACAGTTACGCGGGATCTTCTTACGGGAAACAGATAGCAAGCTACTCCATAACGGCGCGCTTTCCCGTTGAGCTGGAACCGGGAAGTTTCACCGATTCGGTGGTTACCGGTCACAGGGAGAGGTCCCTGGAGGCCCTCCCTTTTCCCTTTAACGCGAACACCCTCCCTGACACGGCCCTCAGTTCCATTACCGGAATAAGTAAAAAGGCCGCTTCGGAGATTGTTCTCAGGCGCCCCTTTGCCTCCCTGGATGAGTTCAGGTCCTTTCTGGAGGAGAAGGAGATTAAGGTTGAGGAGTATGTCTTTAACGCGGTGAGGATGGGGGATTGAGTGAGATAAAGATAGTTCCGGGTTACGAGTTTCGTGTTGGGAAGGAAGAGTTGGAACCGCAAAGGCGCTAAGTACGCAAAGGAAAGAAAAAGAAAGATTTCACACGAAGAGAATCCCCCTCCCCCCTGAGGTGGCATAAGATTTTGGTGAAATATTCTGCACTCCAACCGGGAGATGGGGGAAATAATAAGGAAGATACAGGGATAAAAAATAATCTAAATGAAAAAATAACTTTGCGGACTTTGCGCCTTGGCGGTTCAAATCTTTCTATTAAATTATGGATTATGGATAAATAATTTGAAATAAAAAAATTGTATACAGCAATTCCCCGAACCTTAATACTATCATAAAATAACACTGTGACCCCGGGTGAAAAATGAAACAGAAGGACTCCTCAATATCAAAAAAATATATCCTGACAATCTCCGTTGTCTTCTCTCTCCTGATCATTGCAACGGCGCTCCTCTTTAACGCGGCCATGAGAAGGAGCACGGGGATCATGGAGAAGACCCTGAAGGAGAACAGCAGCAGGCTCTCCCTGGGACGGGTGGAAAACGTCCGCCACTACCTGGACCTGGTAAAACCGGGAAGCCTCAGGGTGCTGAAAAAAAGTCTCGGGAAATTCTGCAGGGAAAACAGGGGATTTCTCTCTGTCATAATCTACCGGACAACAGGGGATGACAACTTCTTCAGGGTCGCGGGAGAGGTCCCGGTGAGCAGCAGTATCAGCTTCAGCCTCGACCACGGGAAAAAGATAAAGGAGAACAAGGAGAAAAACTATCTGCGCCGCGCCCGGCTCTCCACTGTGGCGGACCCGGAAATCTACTCCCGGGACAACATCTACTGGCAGAGTATCTACAGCTCGTATAAATCGAAAAAGAGAAATTATATCCTCCAATACCTGGTGGCCGCGTCGGACACCTACCATCTCATGGCCGATTACAGCCGGTCCATAAATTTTCTCAGAAGAGTCATGGCCGTGGTGAGCTTTGTCCTTGTCCTTGCCGTTTCAATCCTTACGATGATCTTTATCAATAACTATTCACTTCTCATATCCAACCTCACCCGCTCCATCTCAAAGGCGGCAAAGGGTGAGTATGATATCAGCATCAAAGAAACCGACGATGAACAGCTTAATGAGCTTGCCTCCTCTTTCAACAGTCTTGTTGACGAACTCAAGGAGATGTCGGCCAAAGGGCCCCTGGGTGAGATGTTCAGAAAGGGTGTGGAGCTCCTGAAGGGGAACAGCTTCGAAGACGCCGTATCAATCTTCAGGGCGATTCTCCTCATGAAACCGGAGGGCCACGGGAGCTACTTTAACCTGGGCGTTGCCTACGCGCGGCTCAAGCAGTACCGGCTCTCAATGGAGATGTTCGGGAAGGCCCGGGAGATAAGACCCGATTATGAACTTACCCGTAAGTACATGGAAAAAGTCGAAAAGATGATAAAGCTGAATGCCGGACAAAACTGAAATAAAGAAAAAATTCTCCGCCATCCCCGAACAGCCCGGCGTCTACCTGATGAAGGAGAAGGGACACAGGATCATCTACATCGGCAAGGCCGCCTCTTTGAAGAAGCGGGTCTCTTCCTACTTTACGAAATCGGAGACCGATATCAAGACACGGGTCCTGGTAAAGGCCATAGCCGATATCGAGTATATCATCACCGACACCGAGATCGAGGCACTGATACTGGAAAGCAGCCTCATCCAGCAGCACAAGCCGAAATATAACGTCAGGAAGAAGGACGATAAGAAGTATCCCTATATCGCCGTGACCCTCACCGAGGACTACCCCCGGGTCATCTACACCCGGAACCTGAAAAGCGGCGGGGACAGGTACTTCGGGCCCTACACCGACGCCCGGGCCGCGAAAAACATCATCTCCATGATCAACAGCACCTTCAAGCTGAAGACCTGCAAAAAGGAGATCCCCCTGAAGAAGGGAGAAAGGCCCTGCCTCAACTTCCAGATGAAAAGGTGCAGCGGGATATGCACCGGACAAATAAGCGCCGCCGAGTACAGGTCCCTCGTGGAGAATGCCGTAAGTTTCCTGGAAGGGAACATAGATCCCGTTCTCGAAAACCTGGAGAAGATGATGAAGAGCTATTCCGCCGTGTATAAGTATGAACAGGCCTCGGGGATCAGGGACATCATCTTCGATATCCGGAAGCTCTCCGAGGACCAGAAGGTGGCCGTTCCCATTGGAAATGACCGGGACTACGTGGGGATAGCCGTGGAACGGGGAGAGGCCGTTCTCCTCCTCTTCCAGTTCAGGAAGGGTGTGCTCATCGGGAGAAAGATATCGGTTTACGACAACGTGGAATACTCGGAGCCGGGAGACATTATCAGGACCTTTCTCCTGGAACATTTCAGGGAGACGGAGATACCTCCGAAGATCGTGACCCAGTACCCGGTAAGCGACAGGCACCTGGTTGAAGAATACCTTACCGGGAAAGCCTCGCGGAAGACAATGGTGGTCCCCCCCTCGGGAAGGGACGACCAGGGCATCTTGAAAATGATCATCAAGAACCTCGATCTCGTTGCCGCGGAGAGGCGGGGGGACGGGGAGAATGAGGCCCTGCAGGCCGGTCTCCGCGAACTCAGGGAGCTCCTGGGCCTGGATAAAGAACCGGGGATCATTGAATGTTTCGACATCTCCAACATCCAGGGGACCCATGCTGTTGCCTCAATGGTAATGTTCAGGGAGGGGAAGCCCAGCAGGGATGATTACAGGAGATACCGGATACGGGGAATGAGCACTCCCAACGACCCGGCAATGATGCATGAAGCGGTCTCCCGGCGGATACAGTACCTGGTGAACGAGGAGCGGGAACTTCCCGGCCTCCTTGTTGTGGACGGGGGAAAGACCCAGCTCTCCCGGGCCAGGGAAGCTGCGGCCAACTTCGATGTTGAGATAAAGATCATCTCCATCGCAAAGAGGTTCGAGGAGATCTACTTCGATACGGAAAGGGACCCCCTGAGGCTCCCGGAGAGCTCACCGGGCCTTACGATCATCAGGCAGATCAGGGACGAGGCACACCGGTTCGCGGTCTCCTACCACCGGGTGCTCCGTGACAAAAACATGAAACAGTCAGTGCTCGACAGCATCCCCGAAGTGGGAGCGAAGACCCGGAAACTTCTTATTCAGAAATTCAAATCGGTAAAGGGAATACGGGAGGCCGGTGTAGAGGAACTGCGGAAGGTAGAGGGGATCGGGGAGAAGACGGCGAAGAAGATCTATGATTTTTTTCACGGGGAGTAAAATCTTCTCCTTATTCAAAAAGTTTTATAGTTAACCTATTTCAATTTATAAAAGTCATCATTTTCACTATTGGAACTGCATCTACTCATATCTTCATTAATATATTCCAATGCTTTTTTTGATGCATTAATCTCATTTACAATTGCAGATATCAGTTCAAGATCTTTTGAATTGGAAGGAACTTCCTGTCTGCATAATTCAAACAGGCTTTCTGATATACCTTTTTTAAGTAAAGATAAAGTTTTGTAGGATTCTTCTTTCATTCTTTCTTTATATTCTCTGCAGTAACCATCACCGGGTACATTTTTTAATGCGTATATGACTTCTCTTGCATCTTCAATCGTAAGATCCTGTTTCCTTTTTATCTTTTCCAGTGATTTTTTATATGATTCAGCAAAGGACCTTTCAAAATCACAGGAGATATTTTTTGTTTTCAAATTATTGCTTTTTTCATTTCCTTTATTGCAGCTATTATTGCTAATGAATATTATGACTATTATTATGAAATGGATTTTTCTCATGCTCAATTTCCTCATAATAAATAATTAAAACCGGTTTATCTCTTCTCTCTGCCTACAACTCACTGAGATAATCCCCCAGAGGAATTGTGACTCCGACAGAAATACCCCTGTCCCATTCTTTTGAGTTGGGCAGGTAGTTCAAAGATATGGGTGCAACATAAAACTGAAATAATTTATAAAATTCAAAGGCTATAAATGGTCCGAAAATGATACTGTCACTCTCTTCATTATCTTCAACTAATTTATAAAGAATACCGGAACCGTATAAACCACATTTAAGTTTAAATCTTCCGTCAAGCCAGGGACCAAACTGCCACCCGAATCCGATCTGCTCTGAAACCAGTGAATATGTTCTCCCCTCTCTTTCAAACTTTTCAATATCATCATCACTTCGCCAGCTTCTCATATACCCCATACCTATGGCAAAATGAAAAAAGAAAGTATTGTTCGCGTTAAATATTTCTGCCTTTTTTATGAAAGGTTCTATCGCTTTTTCCGTGTTGAATAGATATTTATTTTCTTCTTTTTTATAAACTATATTATCCGTTATCGCATTAATGGTAAAGTTTATTTTTTTATATGCTTTTATTGCTTTTTCATCCTTTTTCTTGATATAGTAACTGTAAACAATCCTGCTGCATGATTTGATGATTTCTTTCGAATATGATAAAACGGCTTCCGGATCATCATTGGAAATTGAAATTTTCGCAAGAAGATCCATTATTTTAAAGTAAGGATACTTATCTTCATTATAGAATCTATTTTCTAATTTTTCAAATAATCCTTTTAAGATTTTATCATTAATATTTCCTGCCTTAGATTTATATTCACTTATCAGCATATGGATATCAACATTATTTATGATTTCATTTATTTCGTTAAAAAGAGAATTAAATTTACTTAATGTTTTTTCTTTATTAATATATTCATCAATTTTGTTTTTTATCATTACTTCATCATCAATAAATGTGTCAAAATCCATCCATTTAAAGAATTTTCCCAATTTCTTGTTATTCATATATAATTGCTTTTGCAAATACCAGTATGTTACATTTCTTTTCAGAGCAATATTATTAATGTAATTTTCTTTTAAAATTTCTTGCCAAAATTTAACATTTTGATCTTCTTCCATCATTGATATAACTGATACAAAAGAAAATCTTAAAAAGCTTTTTAATAAATTTTGTCCTGACGATTCGGATGTATGGAAATCGAAAAGTTCGTTAGTAATCGTTTTAAATAAATCATAATTGGCATAATCAATGATGTCAGGATCACCTTTTTTTTCTGCCATCTTATGGAGAGCGTCATTGAGCAGCTTAAGCTTGAATTCAGATACTCTTTTGGATATCATTTCAGTAAGAAGTGTGACGTTGATTGCTTTTCTTATTGGTCCATTTGCAGCTTTGGTCTGTGAATCTTGTTGAGAAAATATACTTTTAATATCTTGATAAGCTTCTACATTATTTTTCTTATCACTAAATATTTTCTTCTTTATATCCGTTATTGTTGAATTAATTTCTTTAATATCTTTAAATGTAAAATAGACCT
>JBNKTL010000067.1:3701-15550 GCA_050298055.1 Spirochaetota bacterium | reverse complement strand
TTGAAATCTGGCACATCGCGCTTATCGCCTTTTTCATACTCAAAAGTGCCAGTCATACTGTTGGCGATAACTTCGTAATCCGCACCAACATACTGACTCTTGGAAAGGATTTTCACAGCCTCTTTACGGTTTTTTGTAAACTTCACCGCATTTGAAATCAGGTTTATAAGAACAATTCGAAGCATGGAATAGTCACCGAAAACCTGAGGAAGCCTGCCGATTTGCCACTTAATCCTCCTCCCCCTGCAGTCAGGTCTAAGTTCACGCACAATATCATGGACCATATAATCCAGATCCACTTTTTTCAGATTAATTGCCAGCCGTCCCATCCGTGAGAAGGAGAGAAGATCGTCGATCAACTCACCCATTTTTCTGGCCGATTGCGATACCATCTGCAAATAGTATGCCTCTTCTTTATCCAGCTTATCTCCGGTTTTTTTTTCCAGGAGCCCTACAAAACCGTCAATATGCCTTATTGGTGCCCTGAGATCATGTGAAACCGTATATGCGAAGGATTCAAGCTCCCTGTTTGCTTCCTCAAGGTCAGCTGCCCGTTTCCGGAGGTCTTCATTAAGTTTTTGTATCTGTTCCTCGGCACGCCTCTGCTCTGTAATATCCTCACCTGAACTGAGTGAACCGGTTATTTTCCCTTTATCATCTTTAACGAGGGAATTGTGCCAGGCTATAAGGCGCTCTTTCCCGTCCCTGGTTAAAACAGGATTTTCAAAATATTCTACAGGTGCGATCTCACCGGTTATTATTTTATGAAAACTGGTGAGAACATCTTCACGGTTTCTTTCGGGGATGAATGTTGTGAACCAGTTTTTACCTATAATCTCATGGGATTCCGCACCAAGAACATCGCACCCCTTGCTGTTGATCATGGTTACCGTCTGGTCTGCATTTATGGCAACAAGGATTACACCTGCAATGTCTAGATACTGCCGGTTCAGCTTTGTTGCATTCTCAAGCTCAGACGTTCTTTCGTGCACCAGCGACTCGAGATGGCGCTGATGTCTTGTTATTTCATCCTCGGCATTTTTCAAATCGGTAATATCGATCAGGGTCAGTATGATTTCAGTTACTCTGCCGCTGTCATCCTTCATGGAGTCTGTACTGGCCAGAGCCCATACTGCATCCTCCCGGTCATTTCTCCTGATGCCGATTATCCGGTTGTCCATGTATCTGTTCCGGGTTAAAGCCAGGTTCGCAGGATAGGAGTCATATCGGATCTCTGATCCATCCTCCCGGAGGAGTTTAAAGCCTAAAGCATCTTCTGTTACCTGAAGCATCTCCTTTTCGGAAACTCCCAGCATCTGCCGGGCAATGACATTTCCTGAAAGAATACGGCCATCCGTACCGTACATTATCACCGCGGCTTTTACTTTCTGAATCAGCCTCCTGTACTTCTCCTCACTGAATCTCAGTCTCTCCTGTTCTTCCACCAGCTGGTTTTCCGTTTGGAAGAGTCTGCGGGAAGCATGGTTCAATGATGCTGCCAGTTCCGTAATTTCATCTGTTTGAACCCTGATGTTTACCTCTTCCCCTTTCTTTTCATCAAGTCTCCTGGCAAATTTCGACAGCAGACCGATATCCCTGACGACAGGACGCAGCAATAAGAGGAGGAGGAGAGCACTGCAGAGGATCCAGAACTGGGTAACGAAAAATATCTCCATCCATGCTTCAGTCTGAAGTGCTTTTACCGATTCAAGATTGAAACGGGCCTTTAACCACCCAAGGGGAGTTCCCGCGGAAATTGGCTGCCAGATGATAAGATCGTTACCCTGAATTACAAGGGTCTCCCTGAAGGTGAGAGGCGGTATAATGAACTCGTTATCCCGCACAGGCTCATTTTTACCATTTGAATGCTTCTTTGTGCTTCCCAGCACAAATCCATTTGTTTCGCAGACCTGGAGTTGTGAAATATCAGAATGTGCTGCCGAGCGTATAAGAAAGCTCTCTAAACCCGCAAAATCACCCAGTACCATATAATAGGCACTCCGGTCAGCATAATGAAGAGTCATTGTTTTTGCATTGCTCTGCAGGGACTTTTCGAGAAAATCTGAATGCCTCCTGGCATTTAACCACCCTATTGTGGCACCCGTTGCCAGAAGGATAGTGGTGACCATTGTGACTATCTGCATCTTCAGGTGACGCGGGAAGAGACCCATATTACATGCCCCAGTCTGACAGTTTTTTAATATTCACCTTTTGTAAATACCTGTAGTCCCGGTTATATCCGGCTTCAACCGGCATGGGAAGCCTCGTCTTTTTCAGAAGTTCCTTTCCCCTTTCGGTTTTTGGCAGAGCCAGCACCGTTTTTTTGAAGATCTTTCTCACCACTTCCGGAACACGGGGATGGGAACAGAGAGGGTGTGAAGTTATTTTCTCTGTTTTTAATAGAACACGGACCCGGTTCCTGATATTCTCCGGTTCCGTGTCAAAAACAGGACTCAAGGTAACACCCGCATCCGCTTTTCCCAGGAAAACATTCATGATGGAGTTCTTTGTGGACCCCGTGTAGGAATATTTAAAATTCAGTTTGCTGCTCTTTTCAGACAGCACGTGTCTGATAAAGACTGTTCAAAGGTTCTTGCTTCCCACAAAGGCAATCCTTTTTCCGGAGAGATCCTCCACATTCCTTATATTTGAGTCTCTTTTTACAAAGAGTATGCCTTCAACACCGTTCTTACCCCTGACAAGGGGGATATATCCCTGTTCCCTGTGGGCAATAACTGCCTGCAAAGCGTTGGCGAATATGAAATCAGGGCCCTTTGAAGTAATTATCTCACGTTCAAAGTCAGACATTTTTTCATAAACCCTGAGCCGCAGCTTCAGACCGGTATCATGAGAAAGTCTCTCCACAAATGGGGACCATTGCGCATAGGTCACAACCGGGGGCCAGGTAGGGATGACTCCGATAGTATAGGTTTTTTTTTCTGAAGCAGGCCCCGCCCCCGGGATAAGAAATACCATCAGAAGGAGAATGTGAATTTTTAATCTGAATCGGTGAATGATCATTTTTCACCTCCGGAAAAATAATATATATAATATCTTTATAAAAATAATAAATCGTAATTGAATTTCCTTTTTTTACCACTGCCGCTTTATAAGAATAATCCGTAGTTTACATTGAAAAAATAGAGTATACAAGTAGAAATTTTTATATTAATTGATTGGGAAATAACAGGGAAGAAACAGGCAAAACATCTCCTATCAAGCGAAGAGCAGGGAATAAAAAATATATTAATCTGCTTGAAATATTATTATCAATGAGTATCATTAAAAAAGATAATTATAGCCATATAGCTGAGTAGTTATAAAAAACCAACTATTCATACAGGGACATTGTTATGAAATATTATTCTGTATTATTAATGATTGTTTTCTTTCTTCTTATTGATCCTTTTTCTTTTTCATCGGCACTCCCCGATGAAAACAATCCGGGATTAAAACCGGGGAGCACCGTTTTTATATTCGGGGACCGGGTCAATATACGTTCACGACCTTCAACAGGAGGGAAAAAGGCAGGCCTTCTCACCATTGGGAAAAAAATCAGGATCATAAAAAAAACAGCTCAGCCGCTGAAGGTAAAAGGACTGGAGGACTTCTGGTATAAAATAAAAGCAGGCGCTCTGGAAGGCTACATATGGGGGGGTCTGTTAACCCCTTACGCCTTTGAAGCGGATATCGATAATGACGGAAAACATGAAACCATACTGGCAAGAAACAGTATCCGCCAATACCCGGTTATACTGATACGAATTTCAAAAGACAAAAGACTCATCACCGAAAAAGAGGTAACCGGAGACACCGATATTGCCCTGAAGCAGCTTATCTACTATCCCGGAAAAAAGTTTTCTCCCCCGGTAAAACTCTTCAGCATCAGGTATAGCGTCTCCTATCCCGGTATTGACGGAGAACATTTCTTTTATATGAACAATAAAAAGATCCTTTCGGCATTTGACGTAAAATACAATTTTGATATGGACGGGGACCAGGTCAACTGCGCGGGAATAACCGGAAAGGAGATGATCTTTTTCCCAGGAGAGAGGGAGAAAAATATCAATACCGTCATCATTAAAAGTGAGTCAGTATGCGGGAAGGAGATAGACAGGAGCACCGAGAATTATCTCTGGGACGGGAAGCTGTTTAAGAAGACGGGTGGCAAAGAGCAGTAAGGGGCTGATGAGGGAATGATCCCTTACATTTTGTCACCTTTTTTTATAAAATAAAATATCTAACAAAAATACCCGAATTTACCGGTTTTTCCTTTACAAAATCAGGGCTGATAATTAGTTATACATCATATTTCAGAGCGGGGCGTGGCGCAGTCAGGTAGCGCACATGACTGGGGGTCATGTGGTCGCTGGTTCAAATCCAGTCGCCCCGAAAGCTTAAAATCAAAGGGCCGTCCCGGATTTCTTTCGTGACGGCCTCTTTCATTTATCTGCCGGCGACTCTCATTTACTCACAAAAAAAACCGCCTGGAGATCAGGCGGGTCTAATGATAATGATTCTTTATTTTTTTATAACAATGGAGGATTTTTTTATTCTCCTTTATATACGGGCCTTTTCCTTTCAATGACGCTTCCCAATCCCTCCCGGGCGTCCTTTGTTGCGAACATCTCTTTCAGGGATTTCAGTTCAAGCTGCAGGGCCTCATCCAGGTCTGACTTTTCACCTTCATCAATGAGCTCCATGGCTTTCTTTAACGCCAGGGGGGCCCTGCTCTTCAGCTGCTTTTCATACTTTGCAAAGAGTTCATTTTCAAAGAGCTTCTCATTTACTGTTCCGTCATAGCTCTCAAATCCGTTCTCAGGATGGGTTGAAGGATCGACTTTATTTCTTTTGGGGGCGGATATCCCGGCCAGTTCATCAATTCCCTCGATCCTTTCCGAGAGTGAATCGATGAGTCCCATTGAAAGTGCCTTGTCAGCGTTTATCATCCTCCCGGTTGCCACCAGGAACTTGGCCAGTCCCTTTCCCACAAGGCGGGTTGTCCTCTGTGTTCCCCCCAGGCCGGGATAAATACCGATCCCGGTTTCGGGGAATGCAAGTGTTGTCCTGGCAGTCCCGATCCTGTAATCGCAGGCAAGAGCGAACTCCAGCCCTCCTCCCAGCGCCAGGCCGTCAACATAGGCGATGGTTGTTTTTTTCGAGCCGGAAATTCGGGAAAGAACCTTCTGTCCAAAATCGGTAAATTCATAAATTGAATCTATCTTCCCGCTGTCAATATTATCGATAAAGAACTTGATGTCCGCTCCGGCAATAAAGGCTTTCCCCTTGCCGAAGAAGATGATCTTTTCAACATCGGCACTGCTCTCCGCCCTGATAAAAACATCTGAGAGCTGTTCCATGACCTCCTCGTTGAGGGCATTCATACTGTCGGGCCGGTTAAATTCAATAACCGCTGTATTCCCGGAAAAATGGACCCTCACATATTCGCAGGGGAACCCCTTCTTTTTATCTATTTGAGAAAATATCCCGGGGAGTTCAAGGTCCCACTTTGAGAAGACATTTTTAATTGAATTTATTGCCGTATCAATCCCGATCCGGTTCATCATTTCAAAAGGGCCCTGCGGCCAGCGAAGTCCGATGCGAGCCCCGAGGTCAGTATCAGTGGGATTTGTTACTCCCTCGGTGACCATCTGGGCGGCCACACCCAGGGTCGCCCCCAGCATCCGCTCTTTGATGATATCATCGGAACCGGGATCAGCCCCCTGGTCGTTTATCTCCCACTCCTTTCCCGCCTCAACCTGGCTTTTCAGTTTTTCCGCCGGGGTATAAAAAGGGCCAAATGCATCTGCAAGGGTCTGGGAGGCATGCTGTGCAATAGGCACACCGGTAGCGTTCATCAGCGCGAAGGGGCCCATCCCCACCCGAAAAACCTCGCAGGAGATCCTGTCGATCTGTTCCCTGGAACCCTGTCCCTCTTCAAAGAGCCTTACCGCTTCATTGAGCCAGGGAACAAAAAACCGGTTCACCGCAAATCCGGGAACATCCCCCACAATTATGGGGAGCTTGTCGTAGTAGAAATAGAAGTCGTTGAGAGAATCTGTGAAGTGTCCCGCTGTCTTCTCACCCGGGATGATCTCCACCAGCTTGTTTTTTGCCGCATGGTAGAAGTAGTGGATCCCGAGAAATCTTTCCGGATTTTTCAGGTCTTTACCCAACTCTGTGATGGGAAAGGAGGAGGTATTGGATGCGATGACACAGTCATCTGAAACATTTTCCTCGATTTTACTGAAGACCGATTTTTTCACATTAAAGTCCTCAAATACCGCTTCCACAACATACTGGCAGTTTTCCAGGTCTTCGTATGAATCGGTAAAGTTTATCCTTCCCAGGCACTCTTCCATCTCTTCAGGGGTCATGATCTTTCGTTCAACCGCTTCACCCAGTGAACCTTCAATATTCTTTTTTCCCCTTTTGAGACTCTCCTCGTTAAGGTCCACCAGGACGACCTTGAGATTTTTCATGCAGAAATGCTGGGCTATTGCAGCCCCCATTGTTCCCGCCCCGATAACGGCGACCTCGGAAATTGATTTTAATTCATTTTTACTCATAGAATTTTAATCGCCTCCCGGTCCCTCACCGGGCAACGATCCGGTATTAATTCCGGAACCTCCTCTGTATTAATAATCATCAAAGTAAAGGATACATTATAGCTATATTTTAGCTAATTTATACTATTAACATGAAAATTGTAAAGAAAAAAATTTTATCCGTTTTAAAATTCCCGGCTCCCTGTTTTTCCTCTCAGGATTTCAATAATTTATGTTCCGGTTGAGCGTGAATTAAATTCCAGGAAATTACAGCATGAATTCACTTTTTGTAAAAAGTTTTTATTAATCCCACTCCTCAATCGTATTAATGTTTGGGAAGAATTACTCTCTTCCCGCATTTTACTATAAAAGGATGGATAATATGAGAACGACTATTAATGCAGACACAATACTGATCTTAAAGCTGAGAGAAGCCACGGCTGAAGTTGGTCTGTCAAAGAATGAACTGATTAAACTCCTAATATCACGGCTCATTAAGAAAAACAGCTTTGTTCCTAAGCCCAGTGAAACAGTGATGTACCAGGATAGCGGTCCGGAGAGAGTTTGGAAAATCGAACATATCAACCTGGAGCCTGTATTTTATGAGAAGGTCCTTGATTTAAGGAGACACTTTAAGTTTTCTGTTTCGTGGTTTGTTGCTTTTGGTATTCTTAATTATCTTGATGATTTATTAAATGATTTGAGTAATTCAGGAAATAGTGAAGAGACTCTGGATAACTATGTGAAAGATTATGTTTATATTTCTAAAATGGTAGGTAGTATGCGTGTATTTATCACAATGATGGAAACACAAAGCAAAAAAACCTGAAAAAAAACTGAGAAAACCAAATAGAACATAATTATTATCAAATCCAGTCATCCGGTTCCCGTCCCGGATTTTCAATTACGCCCTTCCGGCTTTAAATGTTAAAATTGATTTCTCGTTGACAAAAGGTTTTTATAGCGCTCTAATTTTCTTCTAATTTAATAAATAATAGTAATCTTCTTGACAAATTGCCAGGATAGATACATTTTAGCTATAAAGTAGCTAGTGTTTGCCTGGTGAAAAAATAAAACTGTATTAAGATATTCATTTGATTTTACGATCTATGGGAGAAAAAAAATAACGGCTCAGCTATATATAAAAATAACTCTATTCATGAATATAACCGGTATGTCCTCCCTGTGACAGGCTGCAGGAATTGGGTGTTAATATTTTAGTAAAGATTTTTTTGCCACAGAATTGAGTCGTTACCAGAAAAAAATATTTTAAAAAGGAGAAGATTGTATGATGAGAAGATTTTTGCTTTTTATTGTAGCTGTGGTGATCACTTTTGGCTTTTCAAGTTGCGGCAAAAAGAAAGCCGGGGGTGATCCGATAGTTATCGGTCTGCCAACCTCTCTGGGATTGATTGAAGGGAGTGAGTCCCTCAATGCTGTAATGCTTGCTGTTGATGAGATCAACAAAGCCGGCGGGGTTAAAGTTGGCGGAAAAAACCGTCCTTTATCTGTTGAAAAAATCGATATCAGAGACGGTCTCCCGGGCGTTCGTGTTCCCGAAGCGCTGCTGGGAATAGAAAAAATAATCCTCGAGAAGAAACCCGCTGCCCTGGTTGTGGGGCCATTCCGTTCCGAAGCTCTCATGGCAAGCATGGACATTATTGCGAAGCACAAGGTCCCTCTGCTCGGTACCATAGCCATGACTCCCGGAACCGAAGCAAAGATCAAAAAAGATCCTGAAAAGTATAAGTATATCTTCAGGGTTTCTCTTAATGTTATCTACTGGGCAAAACTCCTGGGAGGGACCATGATGACCCTGAAAAAGGAGTTCGGTGTGAATAAGGTCTTTCTCATGAACCAGGATGTAGCCTGGGCCCGGGGTACAGCCAATGCCATGAAGGAAAAGTTCTTTAAAAAGACCGGATGGGATGTTACCGGTCACGAACAGTTTCCCCTGGGAGCGCAGGATTTCGCAACCGGCCTGAAAAAGGTCAAAGATTCCGGCGCAGAGGTACTCTTTGTTACCTTCGATATGCCGGAAAGCGGTATTCTGGTTAAGCAGTGGAAGAGTATGCAGGTACCCGCACTGATTGCCGGTTTTATATCTCCAATGGCAGGGGAAGTTGCATGGAAAACCTTCGACAAGAATATCGGCGGGCTCATGAACGCGATCTTTGAACTGGGGAACATTCCCTCAGATAAATATGCCCCGGCAAAGAAATTCTACAACGCCTATGCCGCTAAATTCGGCAAAAAGATCCAGGCCGGTCATGGACCTGCTCCCTCATATGAATCAGTTTATCTCCTGAAAGAGGCCATAGAAAGAGCAAATTCAACGGATTCCGAAAAAATAGTCGCGGAACTTGAAAAAACCGATAGAAAGGGTGTTATGGGAAGGATCAAGTTTGACCAGGGACATCAGGTTATCTACGGAAATGATCCCGACAAGACCGCTGTTGCAGCTTTTTATCAATGGAAAGATGATGGAAAGCGTAAGATTTTTTATCCTGCATCACTCCAGGAAGATAAGATCAAACTTCCTTCCTGGGTAAAAATTGGAAAGAAATAGTCTTTATTGACAACTCTCCCGGTCCCTGTGGTATTGAGAGGGACCGAGAGATATTATTTTTTCAAGATAACCTCACAATAAGATCCCAAGATTAAAAATTATTTACTTTTTTGTTGACAAATATCAAATATGGATACATATTAGCTACAACATAGCTGATATGTATCTGGTAAACAAATAAAATCAGGTAATTAATCAGCTTTTTGGTACGAAACAAATATCTGTTTTTTTATTTATTACCCTATAAGATCTCATTTAAAGAGTTGAGAAATTGTGAAAAATCATTGTTATAATAGAATAAAACTGTTAAAAAAGATAAAAATATCTCTTTTTATAGACAGATGTGAGTAGTTACAAACTTAATTAAAACAGTTTGAGATCATAAATGAGACTTTATATCTCAACTTAATATGGGGAAATCTGATGTTTCTTTCCACAATGGTTCTGGGTTTTATCAACAGCATCATACTTGCACTGGTTGCGCTGGGATTCAGTCTCGTCTTCGGGATCAGCGGTATTGCTAATTTCGCATACGGCGGGCTCTATGTCTTTGCCGGCCTCATGACCTGGATACTGATGCACAAGGGAGGGATACCTTACGCCTTTTCAGCAATTTTATCCATTTTAATAACAGCTCTTTTCGGCGCCCTTATCTACAGGTTTATTCTGCAGAGGGTCCGGGGAATAGAGCTTTCCGAGGTGATTGCCACATTCGGTATCGGTCTTGCAGTCCTTGAACTGTTCAGGTATCTCGGTTTCTACGGGTTCGAGTATACTCTTCCCGTAATGATAGAAGGGAGCATCGACCTGGGAGTGGTGACTGTTTCTATCCAGCGGATTATGATTGTTATTATCGGTCTTTTCCTCACCGGGGGACTCTGGGTCTTTACGCACCATACCAAGATCGGTCTTGCGTTCAGGGGGATCGCCCAGGACGAATTTACCGCCCTCACCCTGGGGATCGACACCGACTTTATCGCAAGCCTGAGCGTTGCTTTCGGGTCCGCAATTGCTGCCATTTCCGCAATAACCATATTTCCCCTGGGAACAATATCCATCGAACAGGGATATGTTGTCCTTATCAATGCCCTTGCGGTGAGCATTGTGGGAGGATTGGGTTCCACCGGCGGCCTTATCATTGCGGCATTCATCATAGGGTATATACAGACTTTCACATCCGCTTACTTTGACACACACTGGGTAATGTTTGTCCCGCCCCTTACAATCCTCTTTGTGCTGGCCTTTAAGCCGTCAGGATTGTTCGGGAAACAGAAAGAACTTGAAGAGAGAGTATAATGGCAAAGAGAAAAGAGAGAATTGACAGAGGTATAAAGGTCCGGTCCAGCGATTTATTCGCGCTGAGTTCATGGAGGGAGATGCTCTACCTGGCGGCACCCAGGGTACTCCCCATTATGATCATTATCTTTCTCGCGCTGTTTCTGGGTCCCTACTGGCAGAGAGTGCTCCTTTCGGTGGCAGTTTTCGGGATACTCTCCCTGAGCTGGGACATGCTGAACCAGACAGGGATGATCTCCCTGGGTCAGAGCCTCTTTTTCGGGATCGGGGCCTACTTCTCCGGGGTCCTCAATTTCTATTTCGGCTGGCACCCCTTTATCACCATACCTGTTGCAATGGTTGCCGGGGGGCTCTTTTCAACTTTTATCCTGATGCCCCTTGTGAGGCTCCGGGGCATATACTTTTCCATGACCACCCTGATCCTCCCCATATTCTTCGAAAGACTCATTGAAGCAACCCGTATTTTCGGCGGGACCGAGGGACTTACAGGGCTTGACGGGCTTACCTTCTCCTGGCTTGAGCTTTATCTCCCCCTTATCTTTCTCCTCCTGGTACTTTTCGGTTTCAGACGTTTCATGTCTTCAGATTACGGGCTTGTCCTCAAGGGGATCCATGATAATGATCAGTCGGTAAAAAGCTCCGGCATTAATATAAATAACTACAAAGCCTTTGTTCTCTTTATTGCAAGCGCAGTCGGATGTTTCGCAGGGGCATTTATCACCCACGTATACCTCTTCGTGGGGGTCCCCGACTTTGCCCTGGATTACGCCATTCTTCCCATAGCCGCATCGGTTGTCGGCGGCGTGGGAACATTCGCCGGCCCGGTCCTGGGAGCTTTTATTCTTGTGCCCCTTTCGGAGATGTTGAGAGAATTCGGCGGTCTCAGAATTGTTTTCTACGGAATGTTCCTTGTATTCTTTATCGTGGCCCTCCCCGACGGCATTTTCCCCTATATCCAGAGAAAGTACCAGCAGTTTGAGCGCTGGGTGGAGGTGAAGTAGTGAGGAAAAAACCGTTTTTAGAAGATCATCCATTATTACAAGTTGACAATATCTCTAAAAGTTTCGGGGGAATAAAGGCGGTAAACAGTATTAGCTTTGAGCTGAAAAAAGGTGAAATACTGGGAGTCATCGGCCCCAACGGATCGGGGAAAACAACACTTGCGAACCTGATCACCGGTTTTGTGAAGCCCACATCCGGTAGAATCCGTTTCCATGGGAAAGAGATACAGAACCTTCAGCCCCACAAAAGGGTGCTCCTGGGCATTGCCCGGACATTTCAGATGGTAAAGCCCTTTTATCAGCTGGCAGCCTATAAAAATCTTATTATCCCCCTCTGCTCCCCCAGGGTGAAGGAGATGGAGGGAGGTAAATACGGCGAAAGGGACGACATCGCCCTGGACCTCCTTGAAGAGGTCGGCTTCGAGAGGGATTCCC
>JBNKTL010000067.1:0-3691 GCA_050298055.1 Spirochaetota bacterium | reverse complement strand
TCCCGGGTGGCCTATAAACCTGCCAGCATCCTTCCCCAGGGCTATCTCAAGAGACTTGAACTTGCCAAGGCCATTGCCCTCCATCCCGACCTGATAATTCTCGATGAGCTTTTTTCAGGGCTCAGCCTGGCAGAGGTGGCCAGTATCGTTCCCATTATCGAGAAATTAAGAATCCAGGGAAAGGCGATCATTATGATCGAGCACAGGCTTAAAGAGTTGTTCAGGATTGCGGACAGTATCATTGTACTGAATTATGGTGAAAAGATAGCCGCGGGAAGCTCTCATGATGTTATGGAAAGCCCGGCAGTAAAAAGCGCTTACCTGGGAGCTGAAGTTCAATAAAATTAAACCCGGAGGATTTCGTGTTAACAGTTGATAAATTAATGGTATTTTTTGAAAACGCTCTGGCTCTGAACGAACTTTCCCTGGAAGTTAAAAAAGGGGAAATTATCGGGCTTATCGGTTCAAACTCCGCGGGAAAAACAACCTTTATGAACGCGATTTCCGGGCTCATCATCGAAAAACAGCTGAGAGAAAACAGAAGGCGCGGCGAACGGATCACCATATACGGCAATATCTTTTTCAATGATAAAGAGATAACCGGCGCCAAACCGGCAAAGAGGGTAAAGATGGGACTGGTCCTTGCCCGGGAGAGACACCCGATATTTCCCGAAAGTGATGTGCTTGAAAACCTCAAGATCGCCACCTATCTTCAGAAGAGAAGCGTCTGGAAGGAAACCCTCAAGGAGATATACGACCTCTTCCCTGTTCTCTACGATCTCAGGAACAGGAAGGCCGGATTTTTAAGCGGAGGAGAACAGCAGATGCTGGCAATCGGCATGGCAATGATTGTCCAGCCGAAACTTCTTCTTCTTGACGAACCCCTTCTGGGACTCAGTCCTCATTTTCAGTCGGAACTGGTAAAGGCCATTATAAACCTGAGGTCAGAATTCGGGATAACGATTATCATCAGCGAGCAGTTTGCCCGGCCCGTGCTTCCCATTATTGACAGGGGATATATCATAGAAAACGGGATGCTGACCCTTACGGACACAGGCAAGGCCCTGCTCAACAATCCTGAAATTAAAACTGCATATTTTGGAATATAACAGCTATGAATGATCATAAAAGCGTAAATAACATATACTCCCTCTTTGAAAAGACAGCGGAAAAATATCCCGACAATACGGCGGTTGTCTATATCGGGACCAGGTACTCATATTCAAAGATAAAGGAGATGGCGGAAAGGCTTTCGGTGAGCCTCTCCGAACAGGGCGTTCATCCGGGGGAAAAGATAATCCTCTATATCCCCAACAGTATTCACTGGATAGTTTCCTGGCTGGCCGTAATGAGGCTTGGCGCAGTCACGGTGCCGATTACACCGATCTACACTCCTCATGACATTGAATTCATTGCAAATGACAGCCAGGCGGAAACAATTATCTGCGGGGACACCAATTTCGGTTATGTTACCCGGGTCCTCTCAAACACCAATCTCCAGAGAGTGGTCATATGCGGCCTCACCGATATGCTCCCCGCCTATAAGAGGCTCTTCGGTTTTTTATATGATATCGTTCCGGGAGGGGCCGTGGAATACGATAGAAACACCTTCTCCCTGAGAAAACTCCTATCAAGGAAACACAGGGACACGACCCTCCCCCCCCACGATTTCAAGGGGACTGATTTATGCCAGATACTCTATACCGGGGGGACCATAAAGCATCCCAAGGGTGTGCCCATGACACACCGGCTTTTTCTCACATCATCCCATGAACAGATCACCACATCGAACCCCCTGTTCATGCCCGAGGATAATGTCATATTCGCGGGGGCCCCCCTCTTTCACATACTGGGACAGGCATGCAGCCTGAGCATCATTCTTCACGGGGGCACACTCATTGTCCAGCCCAAGGTCAATCTCGACGCCACCTTCGCGTCAATCGAAAGGTTCAGGGCAAAGACACTGATAGCAGTTCCCACAATGTACAGGATGATCCTCGAACATGACCGGCTGGATAAATATGACCTCTCCTCTCTTGAATACTGTTTCAGCGCGGGAGATGTTCTCCCGGTGGAGGTCCGCAACAGGTGGATTGAAGTTTTTGACAAGCCGATCTACCAGGGATACGGCGCAACGGAAACATGCGGCGGTGTAACAATGACCCCCCTGGATATTAAGAGTCCGCCGAAAACCGTGGGCCGGGTCCTCCCCAGCAAGGATGTCTTAATCGTCAACCCCTCTACCCTTGAGAATGTCAAGGCAGGTGAACCGGGGGAGCTCCTGGTTTCATCGGAATATATGGTTAAAGCCTATTTAAACCAGCCGGAAGAGACGGAAAAAGCCTTCGTGACCATTGGCGGGAAACTCTATTACCGGACTTCCGATATTATGCAGTTTGACGAAGAGGGAAACCTCTTCTTTGTAGACAGGACAGTTGACCTGATCAAACACAAGGGATACAGAATATCCTCTTCGGAGGTTGAGGCCGTACTCCAGGAGCACCCCGCGGTCATCGCATCCTGCGTTATCGGCGTTCCCGACAAGAAGGTGGGAGAACGGGTCAAGGCATTTGTAGTGCTCAAGGAGGACATAAAAGGGATAACCGGTTATGACCTCATTCACTGGTGCAAGGAGAAGCTCGTTGCGTACAAGATCCCCCAGTATATTGAATTCAGGGACATGCTTCCCAAGTCGAAGGTGGGTAAACTTCTCCGGCGTGAAATAAGATCCCAGGAAGAATCAATGAGGTAGGAGTTGGCAAATGGATTTTCAATTAAGCGATGAATTACAGATGCTTCGGGAAACGGTGAGGAGATTTGCAGCGGGGAGAATCGCTCCCTACGCCGATGAATGGGACGAAAAACACTATTTTCCCTATGAGGAGATCATCAAACCCATGGGCGAGATGGGACTTTTCGGGACCGTGATTCCCGAAGAGTACGGGGGAAATGAAATGGGATGGCTGGCCGCAATGATCATTACCGAAGAGATTGCCCGGGCGTCAAGTTCCCTCAGGGTACAGATAAATATGCAGGGCCTCGGGTGCGCGTACCCCATATCAAAATATGGCACGGAAGAGGTAAAGAAAAAATATATCCCCAAACTTTTAAGCGGTGAATTTATGGGCGGATTCGGAATAACCGAACCTGACGCCGGATCCGACGTCATGTCCATGAAATCAACAGCGGAAGACAAGGGTGATCACTGGCTCATAAACGGGTCAAAGACCTGGATATCCAACGCGAAAATCGCCGATGTACTGGTCTTCTATGCCTATACAGACAGGGACGCCCGGGGGAAAGGCCTCTCAGCCTTCGTCATAGAACCGAAGAACATGAACGGGATCTCTACCACCGATCTGGATAAACTGGGCTCCCGCTCTTCTCCCACCGGGGAGATCTATCTTGACAACACAAAGGTACCCAGGGAGAACATCCTGGGAAAACCGGGGGACGGGGCACGGATTGTTTTTGGTTCGCTCAACCAGACACGGCTTTCCGCCGCGGCAGGGGGCGTGGGTCTTGCCCAGGCCTGTCTGGATATCATAACAAGCTACTGCGGCGAAAGGGTCCAGTTCGGGAAGCCCATCGGCGAGTTTCAGATGAACCAGGATATTGTTGCCCAGGTGGCATGTGAGCTTAATGCCGCGCGGCTTATGGTCTACAGGGCCGCGTGCCAGAAAGACCTGGG
>JBNKTL010000066.1:15486-15809 GCA_050298055.1 Spirochaetota bacterium | reverse complement strand
CTTCAACCCGTCACGCTTATTTCCTTAAAAACAGAGAAGAATCCTGACAAATACTTAATCAGTAACCGGGACATCTTTATAGTATTACGAATTATATATTCGTAATACTATTTTTCAAGAGTTTTTTCAGTAAAACTGAAATATTCATTAAAAAAAAATAACAGGGGTATGTCATTAATAGCTTATGGGCACTCTAAAAAACCGACAGTTGTATGATTATTCTTAAAGTAAGCTTGAGTAGCCGCGATTATATTTAGAATAACATATAACATTTTTTATCATAATCCCGCTAAGCACTTGACAAAGTGGAGTGTGATTCCAAT
>JBNKTL010000066.1:0-15476 GCA_050298055.1 Spirochaetota bacterium | reverse complement strand
AACATTATATTTCATAATGATTTGATGAATTCAACAAGTAATTTTTTTACTCAAGATGCGTTTTTCATATTACTGCGGGCAATACCCGGAACAGAAACAATCAAAGGAATAAGTATATAAGAAATGAATATTGGAGCGGTATTTGCACCTTTCGGACCCGCGCGGGGCCTGATGATAAAGTCCTTCGCGGAAGCGGTTCAAGAGATCCGGAAACAGGGCTACGATATTTCTATCCGGATCGAAAACGCCATGACCACGGACCAGGCAACAGCAGACATTGACGGAAGCAGCCTGTCATGGATGGAGAAGGAAGCTGACTGTATCCTGGTCCTGGCCCCATCAGCCTATGAAATGCTTCACCAGCTGCTGGGCGAACTCAAGGAGAAGACGAAAGCCCCCATAATCCCCCTCTCACCGGAATGCGCGTCTCTGGGAAACATTGGGCCAGGGGAGCTGAAAATAATCTGGGAGTATTACAAAAACGGCGGCAGGGAAAATATCAGACATCTTCTTCTCTTTTGCAGCAAGCTCGCCGGTACAATACTGGAAGAACCGGGACCTCCCGAAGAGTCGCCCCAGTGCGGAATTTACCACCCCGATTTTAAACATTCCTTTGACAGCACCGGCGAATATTTAAAGCATTACGGCAAAAAGGGCGTGAAGACAATCGGCATCCTCTTCTCCCGGACATACTGGATCGAAAACGGCCTCCCCGTGATTGATGCGGTCATCCGGGAAGCCGAAAAGAACGGGCTCAATGTCATCCCGGTCTTTAACAATAAATTCGGGTACCGGGGTGATGACAGGTCAATTGAAGAATTTTTCTTTATTGAGGGAGAACCGGTCATTGACGCCCTTTTCATTGACGCGTATTTTTTTCTGAGGACCGTCCGGGAACGGAAGTCCGGGGATATTAACCATGAAGAGGTGGATATTCTCAGAAAATTGAATGTACCCGCCCTTTTTATCATGAGCAGCATGCAGTCGGAGGATGAATGGCGAAGCAATCCCGACGGACTGACTGTTCCCCAGCTTATTATCCGGGTCAGCATGCCGGAATTTGACGGTATCACGGACCCCATTCTTGTGGGCACCTCGGAAGAGGAGTTCGACCCCGTTACCGGGGCCGTTATGCATATCCCCAATCCCATTGACGAACAGGTCCAACTGGTCATTAAGAGAATAAAGAAATGGATCTCACTCAGGGAAAAGGAGAACGCCGAAAAAAAGATCGCCATGGTCCTTTTGAACTCACCCTGTAAAAGCGGTGTGGAAGCAACCGTGGGCGCCGGGTTCGGGTTGGACACACTGGAGAGCGCGGCGCTTTTAATGAAGCGCCTGAAGGATGAAGGCTATACCCTGGACTGGGTCCCCCGTGACGGGAAAGAGCTCATTGACATCATCATGGAAAAGAAGGCCATAAGCGAGTTCCGGTGGACCTCCCTGGATGAGATTATAAAGAAGGGAGGCGCCGCCGATTTTGTTGAACTTGGGTCTTACAGGGCATGGGTGGACGATCTGCCTCCTGACGCCAGGGAGAAAGTTTTTTCCTCATGGGGAAATCCTTTTGATGACGAAGGTCTGGAGCCGGGAAGCGTTGAGGCCTCAAGCCTTGCCCTTCATAACGGCAGGATAACCGTCACCGGGCTTCGTAACGGCAACCTCTTTATCGGCATACAGCCCAAAAGGGGATGCGCGGGGGCGGAGTGCAGCGGCCATGTGTGTAAAATACTTCACGATCCTGAAATACCTCCCCCCCATCAATATATTGCCTTCTATAAATGGATAGAAAGGGGTTTCGGGGCAGATGCCCTGCTTCATGTGGGAACACACGGCAACATAGAGCTTCTGCCCGGAAAAAGGGTGGCATTATCCGCTTCCTGCTATTCCGAATTTCTTGTGGGCGCCCTGCCCCATCTCTACATCTACGTGGTGAGCAACCCCATGGAAGGAAGCATAGCAAAACGAAGGGGATACGCGGTAATCGTCGATCATCTTCACCCGGTGATGTCCGACTCCGGGATCTACGGCGCTCTGGAAGATCTTGAGGACCCCATTGAAGAATATATGAGGGCCGAAAGCAACGACGATAAGGGCAGGCTGAAAATACTGGAAAGCATAATTGACGAAAAATCGGTGAATGCCGGTTTCACAATGAACAGAGACGATTTTCCCCGGTTCAAAGACTTTGTGGAACACCTGCACGGGCAGATGAGCATGATCAGGGAGACCATGATCCGGGACGGGCTCCATATTTTCAGCAGGGTCCCCGAAAACGGGCAGTTGGTGGACATGCTTGTTTCAATCCTGAGGTTCGATACGGAGGAAGTTCCCTCAATCCGACGCTGTATACTGGAAGCAGTGGAACTGGACTATGACCATGTCCTGAAGGATCCCGATACTTTCAACGAAAAACTGGGGATGACCCACGGGAAGGCGCTGAGTTTAAGCATTGATACCGGGAAAGAGCTGGTTAATAAGATCCTGGCCCAAGACAAACTCACGGACACTCTCCTTGAAAAAACCGCGGCCTCCGTCATCGTAGAGAACTATAAACTTGATTCCTTTATACTCGCGGAAAAATCTCTCAAACAATTTCAGAAAACAATAGAGTACGGGCTCAACATTCTTCCGAAGATCGAGCAAACAACAGACGAAACAGACAACCTCATCCGCGGCTTTCACGGGGAATTCATCCCCCCGGGGGCCTCGGGGGCCCTTGCCCGGGGAAAAATCGAAACCCTCCCCACGGGAAGGAACTTCTATTCGGTTGATCCCTGGAAGATACCAACGCCCGCCGCGTGGCAGGTGGGGATAAAACTGGCGGAGAAGTTCTTTCATAAGTATCTCCATGAACATGACAATTACCCCGAGACCATCGGGTTCGTCTTCAGGTTTTTCGACACCTTCCGGGCCGACGGCGAACTGCTCTCCCAGATCCTTTACACCCTGGGCGTCCGTCCGAAATGGGACGGGTCACGGGTCACGGGGCTTGATATCATACCCCTGGAAGAGCTGAAACGTCCCCGGGTGGACTGCACCGTCCAGCTTTCCAATATGCTGAGAGACGGCATGCCCAACGCCTTTGAGCTTGTTGACGAAGCGGTACAGCTTGTGGCCTTTCTCCACGAGCCGGAAGATATGAATTTCATCCGGAAACATACATCGGAGCGTATGAATGAACTGGGAAGCACCCCCGGCGATGATGAGGCGAGAAGGCTTTCCACCTACAGGATCTTTACGGCCGCCCCCGGGGTTTATGACTACGGCGTCAATACGGCCATTGCGGCTTCCGCGTGGGAGGAAGATAAGGACCTGTCTGATATTTTCATCGACACATGCGGTTACGCCTACGGCAAGGGGACCTTCGGGTCACCCGCAAAGGACGAACTGACGGCGAATCTCAAGCGGATAGAGATCACATACGACAAATGGGATTCCGATGAATACGATATTCTCGAATGCTGCCATATATTCGGAAGCGGCGGGGGATTTGCCATTGCCGTCAAAGAGACCTCGGGCCATGAAGTCAAGTCATACTTCGGCGATACCCACGACCCTGACAGGCCGCAGATACGGGACATGAAAGAGGAGCTTGAGAGGGTGGCCCGCACACGGATACTCAATCCCAAATGGATCGAGAGCAAAAAAAGGCACGGCTACAAAGGGGCCGCCGTGATCTCCGACAGGGTCTATCATCTCTACGGATGGCAGGCCACAACAAAACTTGTTGAGGACCGGGTCTTCGACTCCATAGCCGAAACATTTGTCCTGGACGGGGAAATGAAGGAATGGTTCCAGGAGAACAACAAGTGGGCCCTCGAAAGCATGACACGCCGACTCCTGGAAGCGGAACAGAGAAACCTCTGGAAACCGGACCCGGACATTCTCAACGAT
This sequence comes from Spirochaetota bacterium, assembly GCA_050298055.1. Classification (GTDB taxonomy): domain Bacteria; phylum Spirochaetota; class UBA4802; order UBA4802; family UBA5550; genus JBNKTL01. The sequence continues at coordinate 11,579 of JBNKTL010000066.1, read as the reverse complement.
CTTAAAAAGGCCTACCTGGATATTGAAAGCTGGCTGGAGGAAGACACAGATGACTTCTCGGGCAATATCCAGGGGGGAAACATCGATGTTGTAAAGATCATAAGAGATAAACATTCAGATGAGTAGATACATCATAAAAAATATCATATCCGTGATCATTGTGATGCTCGCCGTCTCTATTATCTCATTTTCCCTTATTCGCCTGGCACCGGGAGACCCCGCGGTGGTCATGGCAATGGCCCGGTACGGCAACGAAGTCACCCCGGAACAGATCCGGTGGATCGGCAAAGAGATGGGGCTGAATGCTCCCGTCTCTCAGCAGTATATGATCTGGCTCGGCCATATTCTGGAGGGCGATTTCGGGATATCCGTCCGCACCGACCAGCCGGTCATCTCGGAAATACTTATCCGGCTTCCCGTTACACTAAAGCTGGGGACAATATCCCTGCTCCTTTCACTTCTTCTTTCAATGGTCCTCGGGGTGGTTTCAGCGGTCAAAAAGGGTTCACTCTTCGACAGGTCGGTCATGTGGGGGACACTTGTCCTGATATCCTTCCCCAATTACTGGTTGGCTCTTCTCCTGATACTCCTTTTTTCCGTGAAACTGGGGCTCCTTCCCGTATTCGGACAGGGAAGCATCCGGCATTTTATTCTTCCCTGTATGACCCTGGCGGTATCCATGGCCGCCTTTACAACACGGCTTGTGCGAACATGCGTGCTGGAAGAGCTGGAGCAGGATTATATCAGGACCGCCCGTTCCAAGGGACTTAAAGAGGGATATATCATTCTCTTCCACGCCGTAAGGAACGCCCTTCTTCCCGTGGTGACCTATACCGGTTTAAAGTTTGCCCGGATATTTCAGGTTGCCGTGATCATCGAGACAATTTTCGCCTGGGAGGGGATCGGCAAACTGGTTGTTGACTCCTGCTTTGCCCGGGACTACCCGGTGATCCAGGCCTGTGTAATGATGATAGCCGCGGTTTTTGTCCTGATAAATCTCCTTGTGGACATCTCCTATGTCTATCTTGATCCCAGGATCAGGTTTGATAATACTTAGAGGAAACAGGTGAATAATGATAAAAGAGATATTCCATAACAAAACGGCGCTCACCGGGGTCATTATCATTTTCATACTAATAGCCATTGCCCTGCTCTCTCCCCTTATCGCGCCCAATGATCCCTACAGCCAGCACCTGGACCTTGCCGGGTCAGGTCCCGGTCCGCAATTTCCCCTTGGCTGCGATTACCTGGGAAGATGCGTGTTAAGCAGAATTATTTACGGAACACGCCTTTCACTCTCAATAGCTTTTGTCGTGGTGGCGGTGCAAACCGGGATCGGCACAGTTCTCGGGACCGCTGCGGGTTATTTCGGCGGTTTGACGGACATGTTTATATCAAAGCTCATTGAAATTGCCATGGCATTACCCTCACTGGTCCTTGCCATTGTCATTGCCACTGTTCTCTCTCCGGGACCCGCCAGCATAATGGCCGCACTGATTGTTCTGGGCTGGACTGAATTCGCCCGGGTTATCCGGGGAAGCATTTTGTCCGTAAAGGAAAAGGAGTACATTGCCGCCGCCAGGGTCCTGGGATTTTCCCGTGTCTATATTTTCAAAAAATACCTGCTGCCCAATGCCGTGGCGCCGGTTATTACCCTGGCGTCCATGTCCACCGGCTTTACGATCCTTATTGTTTCCGCTTTCAGTTTTCTCGGACTGGGAGCGCAGCCCCCTTCCGCCGACTGGGGCATGATGCTCAACGAAGGGAGGACCTATATGCGGACCGCTCCCCACCTTACGGTCTTTCCCGGGATCGCCATCATGATCACGGTACTCGGTTTTAACCTGTTCGGGGAAGGCTTAAGGAATATTCTGGACCCGCGCCATAAAACGGGAATCCACCCGGAGGAATTGTAACGGGTCATGTTATCGCTGAGAAATATTACCACCTCTTTTAAAACAAAAAACGGGGAGGTCAAAGCCGTTAACGGAGTAAATCTTGAAGTCAGGCAGGGGGACAAAATCGCTGTTGTGGGAGAATCCGGATCGGGGAAAACCATCCTGGGATTGTCTCTCATGCGCCTTCTTCCCCAAAACTGCGTCATCCGGGGTGAAATATTCTTTAACGGACGGGACATCCTTAAATGTGACGCCTGTGAAATGAGAATTATACGGGGCAATGAAATAGGGATGATCTTCCAGAACCCCCTGCTATCTCTCAATCCCGTTTATACAACAGAAAGGCAGTTATGCGAAGCCGCCATAAAAATAAAAAAAACAAACCGGGAAAACGCCCGGGCTCACGCCCGGGAAACACTGGAACTCTGCGGTTTTCATGATCCGGACAGAATTTTAAAGAGCTACCCTTTTCAATTAAGCGGCGGAGAGCTCACAAGGATCATGATTGCCATGGGAATTATCGGCAGACCCTCTCTGCTCATAGCCGATGAGCCTTCAAAGGGACTTGATACGGGCCTTCAACGGTATATCTCTGAACTCCTGGAATCCCTATGCGGAGAACTGGGTATCGCGTTGATCTTTATTACCCATAACCTTAAGCTGGCCCATCATCTCTGCCACAGGATTGCCGTTATGTATGCCGGTGAAATAGTTGAAAACTGTCCCGGGCAAAATTTTCTCTCTCACCCGGTCCATCCCTATTCCCGGGCCCTGGTCGCCGCGCTGCCCGGCAACGGGATGAAACCCATAGCAGGCCGCTCCGCCAGCCTTATTGATGTACCCGCGGGGTGCAGGTTTTACGCGCGATGCGAAGAACAGGTAAAGAAGTGCGAAAAGGAACATCCGGCAATGAAAGAACGATACCAGGACCATTACGCGAGGTGCCATGCAGATGATTAAAATATCCGGCCTGAAAAAATATTACATAACAAAGGACCGTCTGATCAAGGCGGTTGACGGAGTTGATCTCACGGTAAACAACGGCGAGATTTTCGGTTTAACGGGGGAAAGCGGATGCGGAAAAACGACCCTGGCAAAACTGATCATTGGGCTCCTGCCCCCTGATGAGGGCACTATTCTTTTAAACGGGCATGATATTTTAAAAGCCTCCGGAAGGGAACTGAAGAAGATAAGACCGCGGCTCCAGATAATATGGCAGAACCCGCAGGAGTCCCTCAATCCCCGCATGAAGATAGGCGACAGCATCCTTGAACCCCTCCGGTATTATAAAAAAATAAAAAAACAGGACACGGAAATTATCTTAAAAAAATACAGGGACATTGTGGGGCTGAGGCCGGATGTTCCGGAGCGATATCCCCACGAGGTAAGCGGGGGTGAGAACCAGAGGGCGGTTATCGCGAGAATACTGACGCTGAACCCTGAACTCATTATAGCCGACGAGCCCACAGCCGCCCTTGACGTCTCCGTACAGGCCCAGGTTATCTCGCTTTTAAAGGAAATCCGGGAAAAATACAAAACCACGATCATATTCATCTCCCATGACATTGAAGTCATACGGAATTTTTGCGGCAGGGTTGCCGTTATGCGAAGCGGCAGGATTCTGGAACAGGGCCCCGTTGAAGGTCTCTTTTCGGCGCCAAAAGACGAATATACAAAAAAGCTGATTGAATACGAAACTTTTAAATGGAGAACGGCATGATAAATAAAATGACAGCAGGAAGAATAATCCGTTTTGGGATGACAGCTCTTCTTTTCTTCTCACTGCTCCAGTGTAAAAAAAATGATTTCGGGAATCCGGAAAAACTTGTTGTAGGGATTTCCCGGGACTGGCGTGTTTCCGACGTGTGGTCCCACAAGGGATTTAACTGCCTGATCTTTCAGACTCTCGTAACCCGGGACAAAAAAGGCAGTTTTATCCCCTCTCTCGCGGAAAAATGGGAAAAGAGCAAAAACGGGTTGTCTTACACATTCACAATTAAAAAGGGGATCAAATTTTCAGATGGAACGGCATTAACAAGCCGTTGCGTAAAGGAATCTTTCACCTACAGGGAAAAGGCGCGTCAAAATAAGAAAAAGAGAAATCGTCCTGTGAACAGAAAGATATATAATGCAAACGCCGGAACAAAAGGGAGAAAGGGAAAATCCAAATACGGGGATTTCAGTTTCAATAAACTCCTTCCCCGTTGGAGTCCCATAAAAACAATAAAGATTATTGATGATCACACTCTTACCTTTATCCTTAAAAGGCCCTATACGCTTTTTTTAGATGATCTTGCTGCAACACATATCAGCCCCATCCTGAAGCCCTCAAAAGACGAGCGGGTAACGGGTTTTATCGGAACAGGCCCCTACAAGATAGGAGAGCATGTGAGGACCCGGCATATTACCCTGAAATCAAATCAATACCACTGGCAGGGAAAGGCCGGGATACCGGAATTAATATTTAAGGTAATACCCGATCCCCAGACCCGCTCCCTGGCCCTTGAAGCCGGGGACATCGATATGACGGGTATCGATCATTTTGATAAGATATCCCGTGAGAATGTTATCATGCTCAGAAAAAGCGGTTTTGCGGTAAAAAAACCCGCTGATATCGATCCTTCTCTCAGCTATCTTGTCCTCAATTACAGAAAGCCCCCATTCAACGATCCCGGTGTAAGAAAAGCGGTCAAGCATGCCGTTGATATGAAAGCCATCAACAGGATCATACACGAAACAGCCCGCTGCATTCATGGTCCTATTCCGGAAAGTCATCCCCTTTATAATCAGAATATAGAAAGAACAGCAAGCGATATTTCCAAAGCGAAACGTCTTCTCAAAAAAGCCGGCTGGGAAGACAGGGACAACAACGGGATACGTGAAAAGAAGGGGAAAGAGTTATCGGTCACTCTTTCACTGAATTATTTTGATCCTCATTATAAAATCATCGGGGAGATCATACAGGCACAACTCAAGGAGGTCGGTTTTGACATTAAGCTCCGGATGCTCGAACTGGGGGCCCATGTGAACGGCCTTGTAAAGAACCGCTTCCAGATGGCATTCTGGCCACAGATGAGATACCATATGTTTTATTACACGAGGAACAAATCGTGGCTTAACCTTTACAATAATCCCCAACTGGATGAATATTTTTATCAGTATCTCTATTCGAACATTCCCTCGCAGAGGGAAAAGGCCCATGAGAAAACACAGCAGATTATCTATGAGAGTAACGTCATGCCTTTATATTTTGAGTCTTTCAGCATAGTCGCCTGGAACCGGAAAAAACTTCGCGGTTTTGAACCCATGCCCCTGGGATGGAATTTGTGCATGAATCTCTGGAAAGCGAAGATTACACAATAAAGCCGGGAAAAATCAATGTATCATTCACTCATCAGTTCACTTGTCTATATAGTGAAAATCATTCCCTTCGTGTTATTCGGTGTTTTTATCGCTGAGTTACTGACGCATCTGAATTTAACGGGCAGGTTGTCACGGTTTACAAGGCCCGTAACTGATTTCAGCAATTTAAACGCGGGATGCGGTCTCGCGTTTTTAAGCGCCTTCGCGTCCCCCATGGCGGCAAATTCAATGCTCTTCGGATTTTATAAGAACAGAGAGATAACGGAAAAAGAGCTGATCATTGCCGTTCTGGTCAATTCATTTCCCATCAGCCTGATGCACTGGAGGGTCACCCTTCCTGTTATTCTCCCGGTACTTCACGCAACAGGAATGATCTACTTTATTATTAATGTAACACTCGGTTTTTTAAAGACAGGGACATTCCTTATTATCGGAAGAATGATACTCAACCGGGCGCCGGAACACCATGATAATTATCCTTCCGGGGAAAAAGGAGAATTTAAAGAGGCCCTTGGCCCCTGCCTGAAAAAAAGCATGAAGCTTTCTTACGGTATTCTGCGAATCATGGTTCCGGTAACCATACTGCTATTTCTGCTTATGGATTCCGGTTTCGTGACAAAGCTTTCGGCTTATTTTGAGGTCATCCCCCGTTATTTTCCGTTACCCTCCCGGGGAGTACCGATAATCGCCGCCCAATCGGTTAATAATATCGCCGCGTATACCATAGCGGGAAACCTCCTTCATGAAAAACTGATCACTCCCGAGGGTATTATCCTCAGCCTTCTCACGGGAAGTATTCTGGGTGTCATTCAAAAGCTGAGATTTCTCATACCGTCACATATTGGAATATACGGGAAAAAACTGGGGACAAAAATCCTCCTGATTTCTATTGGGTCAAATATTGTATTTATCATTGCCGCGGTTCTTTTTCTCTCAACATTATGGAAGGTGAAATAGGTGATGTGCAATAATATAAAAAACAGAAGTTACAAAATATTTTTAATGTTGAACAGTAACTACTCAGCTCTTGCAAAGCAACTAATAAGTCTGTCATCCCGGCCGAAGCGAAGCGAAGAGGTCGGATTTTTGACGTCCATGTCAAATCCGAGAGCAAACAGGATGTTTGTCTGCAGGTACGTGCCAGGACGGCTCAATAAAACCTGCCATGCGAAGCGTCCTGTTTCTTCCGGGATCCATTTTATTGAAAAACGTAGATTCCCGATTCCGCGGGAATGACATTAATTTATTAAAATAACTATATTTCACTCTATAGCTGAGTAGATATATTAAATATTTTTATTTTCAACACAGAAGAATTTAAGGAGAATTTTCATGAATAAAAACGCGCTATTTCCTTTTACAGCAATAGTGGACCAGGAAAGGATGAAAAAGTCGCTTATACTGAATGCGATCAACCAGAAGATCGGGGGTGTGTTAATACAGGGGGAAAAGGGTACCGCAAAATCTACCGCGGTAAGGGCCCTCGCGAACCTTTTGCCGAAGATCCAGGTTGTTGAAGATTGTGTCTATAAATGCGATCCCCATAACATAAATGAAATGTGCAGTCATTGCAAAGAAAAAAGTAAAAATGGAGAAAAGCTGCCGATTAAGGACGCAAATATTGAAGTCGTAGATCTGCCTCTGGGAGCCACAGAGGACAGGGTCATAGGTACTCTTGATATTGAACATGCAATAAAAAAGGGTGAAAAGAATTTTGAACCGGGAATTCTTGCCCGGGTAAACAGGGGAATCCTTTACGTGGATGAGATCAATCTCCTCGATGACCATCTTGTGGATGTCCTTCTGGATGCCGCCGCAATGGGTGTCAATTACATTCAGAGAGAAAGTATCTCATTTTCTCATCCGGCCCGTTTTATTCTCATCGGGACAATGAATCCTGAAGAGGGGGACCTGAGACCCCAGCTTCTGGACAGGTTCGGACTCTGTGTTAATATTGAAGGGATCAGTGATCCGGATAAACGAATACAGATTCTTGAACGCGGCCTTCAATACGAAAACGGACAATCAGAATTTGTTAATGAATGGAGTGAAAAGGAGAAAGAGCTGTCTGCAAGGATACAGGAAGCAAGAAAACTGCTCCCGGAAGTGACTTACAATAATGAAATATTTCAGCTTATTGTGTCAATTGCCATTGAGACGGCAGTTGACGGGCACAGGGCGGATTTATTCATGCTGAAAACAGCCATGACCATTGCGGCGTTTCACCTTCGCAGGGAGATTACACCTGACGACGTACAGGAAGCAGCCGAACTGGTGATTGGCCACAGGATGAGAAAAAGACCCTTCCAGGACCCGGGAATTGAGAAGGAGAAGCTTCAGGAAACAATCGAAAAACATAAAAAAAAACTCAAAATATGAATGCCGAAGACCATGAAACGGGAGATGATGAAAATACCCGGGAAGACGAACAGAGGGCCGCACCGGAAAAGATCTTTCACACAGGTTCTCAGTTTAAAGTAAAAAAAATAACCCCGGAAACAGAGAGGAGACAGCGGGAGGGTTTCGGAAAAAGAAGCAAAGCCCGGAGTTCTCATAAAACAGGGAGATATGCCGGTTTCAGAGTCCCCGGGGGAAAAGTTACCGATCTGGCCTTTGATGCTACATTGAGAGCGGCAGCGCCCCACCAGGTATACAGGGACAAAAACGGTATGGCCATTGCCGTGAAAAATGAAGATATTCGGGAAAAAGTCAGAGAAAAAAAAATCGGGAATACAATTCTCTTTATTGTGGATTCTTCCGGATCAATGGGCGCGCAGCAGAGAATGGTTGAGACAAAGGGAGCCGTGATGTCACTCCTTGTTGACGCATATCAAAAAAGAGACAGGGTTGGACTTATTGCTTTTCGGGGAAAAAAAGCGGAAGTTTTACTTGAACCCACATCGAGTGTTGAACTAGCACACAAAAGGCTGGAAATTATGCCAACAGGGGGAAAGACCCCTCTCTCACACGGTTTGCTTAAAGGCCTTAACCTGGTGCGAAAGGAATTAAAAAAGAATAATAAGATCAAACCCTTACTCGTGTTAATATCTGACGGAAAGGCCAATGTGAGTATCAATCCACAGCTTGAGCCATATACCGAAGTAAAACAAATTGCTGAAATGATAAGAGACCTTGGTATAGAATCTCTCCTCATTGATACGGAGAAAAACTTTGTTCGTCTCGGCAGATTGCGGGAGCTTGCGGAGTCTATAAACGGCAGGTACCATTATCTGGATGAGATAAAAGCCAATTCTCTTTCCGGACTGGTCAGGAACCTTGTTGAGTAATAACTCTATTTCACTATTTGAATACTGGATATCTTGTTCTTATGAATATCAATCACCCCGATAGAAGTCCTGATACTGAACATATTGTTCTTTTCCGACATGACAGTCCCTGTGAAAACATTTTCATCCATGGTTTCGACTTTGACATTTTTTCCCGTGTAACTGCTCTTTTTGACCAATAACACTTCATCCACCTTTTTCAGGACTTCAGGTGAGACTATAATTTTATCAGCAGGTACCTGGTGATTTTTCTCATCCACCGCATATATCTTTTCTGTTTTGAGCATTTTATCGAAAACAGGGTCCTTTATCACCCGGTTCAGTTTTACCGATGCCCGCTTCAAACGGTTTTCGCCTCCTATCCTGTTTCCAATGAGGAAAAGACTCCTGTTAGAAAGACGGGCAAACTTTGACCCGGGATTGGTTGCAATAATATCCATATGAATTTCCGCCGCCTTTCCCTGTTCACCAATCCCGCTGTAGCATTGCGCCTTATAGTATTTTATTCGCGAAACCTGGCCCGGGGCCGCCTTCAGTTCCATTGTTTTCAGTATGCTCAGAGCATCATCATACGCCTGCAGGCTGTAAAGCTTTTCACCCTTTTCAAGAGACCCGATACCTGACTTCTTAATCCTTTTCGTTTCCTTTTCGAATCCCCTGAGATATTTTAAAAGTATTGAAGCTGTTATGGCAATATTATCGCTGCTGTATTCCTTGATGATCCTTTCATAATAATTTTCAGCATTCTTATGTGCCCCCACAAGCGCCGAGCTGTATCCAAGATGAAGGAGAACCCTTGCGGTAATAGCCCTGCTTATTTTACTTTCAATCAGGACCCTCCGGTATATCTCAATGGCTTTTTTGAAGATATAGTTCTTTTCAAAATAGTATGCTTCGTCAATAAGCTTCAGGGGATCTTTCTGTTTTTTTATCTTCCGGATGGGGGGTTTGCCCATGACCATTCTATTTAAATTAATAAGACTGATTGACATCGCCTTCATCATACCCGTATCTCTCTTTCCCTGGCCGACGTCTGCAATCCTGCTGTCACTGAGAAGTTGAAGGCGGTGTTCCAGGGTATCTGCGGACTCCCGGGATATCTTTTCTTCGTAAATTTTTTTATGCAGGTTATAGCGCGCCACCAGGACAATATCATCCGTATTATTCTCCATGACATCGATATTATGGAAATAGGATGTAAGTTCATTAAGACGAATCTCAACATTTGTATCATTAACGAACTTAAAAAAGGAAAAAAGCAGTACCACCGAGAAGAGCATTAATGTTATCTGAATCCTGATATTCATGATCCTGCCCTATCCAAGCTCAACCCGGTTCCGCCCCCTCTCCTTTGCACGATAAAGTGCTATATCCGCAAAAAGGATGAGCCGGTTGCTGTCACCGATCGTATCCAGCAGCACCTTATCAAAACTGGTTGCTCCTATGCTCACAGTCACCGAGAGGTCACCTTCGGGTGTGCTGATTCTGTTTTTTTCAATAGCCTTCCTGATCCTTTCACAGAATTCTTTAAGTGCATCGATGGGACAATCGGGAGCAATCACGGCAATCTCCTCTCCACCGTAACGGGCTACAACATCGATGACCCTGCATGTGTTCTTGATCTCATTTGCTGTTTCTTTCAGAACAAGGTCTCCAACCTGGTGCCCGTGCGTATCGTTAAACCGCTTAAAGTGATCAATATCGATCATAATAAAGGAGAGATTATAATCCTTTCTGATACTTCTGCTGAGTTCTTCATCCAGCATCCTGAACATAAACCTCCGGTTATAAAGCCCCGTGAGTTCATCGGTTGTGGCCATCTCCTCCATTTTTTTTCTGGCTTCATTGATGGTGTTCATCTGGACTTCAAGGGTGTCCATCTTGTCCTGGATTGAATCGGCCATAAAATTGAACGACTGGGCAAGTGAACCAAGCTCATCATTGCGATTTATGGGCACCCGGTACGACAGGTCCCCTTCGGACAGTTTCATACTTCCGTTGTTAAGCTGCTGGATGGGATTAACAATAACCTTGAACAGGATCAATGCAAAAACAAGGTGGAAAATAATTGATACCACAAACACCAGGGTCCCCTGCCGGTAAAGCTGGTTCAACCTGTTTCCGACCTTTTGAAGATTAAAAGGGAGGTAGACAAGAAAATTCATGTCCCCCTCTGTCTCCAGGGGAATATAGAAATGCATCATTTCCGACTTTTCATCGATTACCAGGTGGTACTGTTTCCCGGTAAATTCCTTTCCGGCAAGTGCCCGTTTGACATTCTGCACATGGGTTTTCGGAAGCTGAAATGTCCCCCCCGACGAATAGAGTTTTTCTCCGCTTTCTGAAAACAGGACATACTTCTTCACAAGAGGCGAAATAATCCCGGAAATGCTGTTAATGATCTCGCTCCTGCTTTTCTTCTCCTGAAAAACCGGACCGGCTTTCAGTTCCATATTGTAAACAAGAGAGTTTACAAGTTTTTCAGCTTTAAGGGTGGCATTATCGGTTATCAGGTCAACCTGGTTCTCAAATATGATAGATATAAAGAAGACAGTATTGAATGAGGCAAGAAGTACATATATTATCATTACCTTAATACTGAGAGAATATCGTGTCTTAGTTTTTAAGTATACATCCATTCTTCTATACGTTTAAAATATCGGGAATTAATTTAATCGGCAATAAATCACTTCAAGGTTCAATAAATTAACAGAAACAGTATATGCTGTTAACGTCAAGAAAAAAATTTAACTGGAAAGACACAGAAATACATAAGAAGAGGAAGAGCCCCCTAACCCCCAAAGGGGGCACAAGAGAGTGTTCGGATGAGAATCTTACGCCCCCTCAGGGGTTGTCTGTCGATTAATTGACAGATAAGGGGAATTATGATGACTTGGTATATCATTACTAATAAATTATAAGGTTATTTGATGGCACGATACAAGGAGATAGAGCAAGACCAGGGATATTTTTTAACAGTGTATCCCGGAAAGCATTTTGGAGAAGATTCTTTAGAAAGACTCATAGACAT
>JBNKTL010000065.1:0-17379 GCA_050298055.1 Spirochaetota bacterium | reverse complement strand
TTAAGAGGGGTCAGTATACCGATTTTCAGGGGGTCAGCATTGCGATTACGAGGGGGTCAATATCGTGAAAATTGACAATAGGGGCTACTGTATCTTCAAACCGGTATCCGCCGGCACAAAAGAGGGAAAAATCCTTCTCATCCAGCATCATAGCTCCTCTTTTTTACAATCAATAAGATGCATATATCTGTTATTTTACTTATGTTATTCCACAATTATTTTAAAATTTTTGAACTAGACCATTCTTTATCATATTCCTTCATAACACCAGAGTCTACTATAAAATTACTTGTGAATTTCCCATTTACATTTTTAATTACAATAAAAATTTCATTATTAAAATATTTATTATTATAATATGAATTATCTTCACAACATATTAGAGGACTTTTTATTGAATTATCATTACATGATACATGTTTTTTATAAATGTATAATGATGTTTTTTCTGTATCTGTTTTATTTATTCGATAATTATTGGTTGGATCATACATACCAAAATTATTTTGGCAAAATGAATTAAATTTAGTACTTTCAAAACTAAAATGTTTAATAGAATTATCTTCCAGTAAAAACACTTCATTAAATTCATATTCATCACAAGAAGAACATGAATTTACTCTCATTAACACTGAGTTTTCTAGTGGATAGTTAAATTGAATTTTATGAATTATTGAGTATTTATCACTGTAAAAGGTTTTATTTGTTTTTAAATTTTTAAAAAGTAATAATATATTATTACCAATATTATGCTTCTTGGGACTACAAATAGTGATTTGGAAATTATTGTAATTATGAGTCTTGACATTATAACTGCTTAAATCAGATATTTTTTCATATTTATTTAATTCATCAAATTTAAAATCATCATAATAACTCCACTCATGAAAATCTTTATTGTTTAGAGATTCAAGAGATTGAATTTCCACAAAAGCAGTAAAAATCCATCCTGTATAATTTTTATATCTTACATTAGCCCAAAAAGCAATTTTGTTTCCAATTTTATGCCAGACATTACTAATTTTTAAAACTTTATCTTTTGATAAGTACGGTATTAAGAGAATAGCTTTCGCATTAACAGAAGGTTCTTTTCTCAAAAAGAGGCCGCTTCCAGTAACAACTTTATAATAAAGATTCATATCTGGCTTACTTTTTGAAGGTTTTTCAAAAATCCAGCCTGTATGATTATTAAAGGTGATATGATATAAGTCAGTTATGCTGCCACCACTTTTGGTTTTGTTAAGTAGTTTTTCATTTTTCAATAACTTCAATTTATGTCCATATGGAATATATGTAATAACAGGACTCCCTGAACTTTTGCCTGAATATAATGCAACGCCACTAAATTTATTTAAATACAAATAATTTTCATTTCTATTACATGATATACAAAAAAATAATAAAAAATAAAACATAAACGTCGATGATTTATTCATTGATATCTCCTCTTGTTAAGTCACTTAAGCCGTTCGTTTAAAACTCCCTAGTGCTCGACTTCCGGTATACTACTCATTATTCCTTTAAAAAAAATTACAAATGGAATCTGTATCTTTTAATTAATGAATCATGAAGTACTTAATTATTTTTGCAAATTGAAAGCATCCTAAAAGATCACAATGCATTACCTTCTATTAAGAAATAATAAAGCTATCTGGATTTTACAATCCCAATATTGTTTTTAACATCCATTATTTTAATTATGCCATTGTGATTCATTTCTACTATTTCAATAATGTTTTCATTTGTAGTTATTTTCATAGATTTTATTAAATCAATAAATTCCTTTGTAACTTTACTGATAACATCACTGGTACTATTACAAATAACTGTTATGCCATGCTCTCCATATGTAAAAGAAAATAGTATAAAGCTAAGGTGTCGTTTTGATTTTTTATCTATTTTTTCACCATGTAAAAATACAGCAGACTTAATTCCAGTAATTTTATCAATATACGTTTTTAATAATTTTATTTCTTTTAAATTAAATTGAACACGTTTAGCTATAGAATATTGTATTGGACTAATATCCTTGTTATATTTTTCAAATAAAAATACGATTGCGGGTATTATTGGTTCTCCAATTTTGTCTTTTATGGGTTTTCGTTTGAAAGTATATACAAATTTTGTTTTTGATATTTTTGATAATCCATAATATTTCCATTCTTCGTTTAAATCATAATTAAGATTTAAACGGGGAAATTTTAATGTTTTTGAAAATAGAAAATTCGTGTTTGTTAAAAAGACAAAAATAGTAATAATAATTATTTTTTTCTTTTTCATTAAAATTATTCTCCTATAGTAATCATAATAATGTCGTATCAATATAAATGTATGTTTGAAAAGAAATATAAAAAATCACATATTTCAACCAGGCCAGATGTAATATTCTCTAAAATCTTATTCTATAATTCCCTGTTGCTTCCAGCTGCTGGTATTTTTAATTTAATCTCTTTTTCAATTTCATTGATTGTCCTTTCAAGTAACCTGAATGTGTTAGCAAATTTCTTATTTTCACTTCTAAAAATGTTAAAGCTTTCGGTTTTCTTATAGGATTTATAAAATGATCTGTTTTTTATCCCCTGTTTTGTCAGATACTGGACCTTTATATTAACTTCGACATGTGTCTTTATTTCATCTGACGGTAAAAATAACCAGCCAACCAGTGTAATGCATCCGATACAACCTAAAGTAGATATCCCTTTTTTCTCATTTATAATTGCATCAACAGCCACGACTTCACAGTATTTATTCAATTTAAAATTTTTTATTTTGTACCGTATCAGTTTTCTCATAGAAGGCAGTGGTGTTTTTTTCTTTCGGTCTGAGTAGAGGTTTACTGAAAGAGGGTAAAGATCTCTGTTTAACCATAAGAGCTTTAGAGCTGCGCTTTCTGCCAGATGTAATATATTTCCTGACACATTATAAGTCCAGGATAAATGATTGAGAGTGATATTGCGTTTTACATCCATAAGGAGCAGTTCGATTGTATATACGGTATGATTATTGGAGTTCTTTAATCCAAGATTCCCGATTATCAGTAAATCCACTTCAAGCAATTTACCTATCCTGGAGATATCCTGCAGAGACTTAAAGTCCTTCTGGTCTATTTCATGCTCTTTAAAAATTGAAAATATTTTTTTTAGGTCCATGACTTCAAATTGAGGAAACCCGGATACCTTATCCAAAAAAGCTTTGAAGATATGTTTATAATCCCTGTCGCTGATTCCCTGTTTCTGGGAAAATGGCAGTACAGCCAGCTTTTCAGCATAGATATTCTTAATCGGTAAAATAATCAGAAGCAGGGTAATGATTGTAAGTTTGAGTTTCATAGTCTTTCCACAAAAAAATAAAGATAAAAAATAGTTTTAATACGGTTACATGTTAAATAGATCCTGTCAATAGAAAATCATTTTGATTACTCAATCAAGTACTACGGTATCATCAATCATGGACACACCATATAAATGACATCAAGTGTAATGTCGCAATTTTTATAATATTCATCCAAAAAGAAAGACCTCCCCGCGGAAAACAAGCAAACCAAAAAACCATTGACAACAAAAAAATAGATATAAATTATCGAAAAACTAGATATTACACCAAAGGAGATCATTATGAAAATAAAAAGAGCATTGTATTTCATGGGAGTGGCTGTACTTGCCGTTTCCCTTGCGGGCTGCGGCAAATCAAAAAGTGAACTGGCCACTGAGAAGAGCGCTGTAAAATTTGCCAAAGAAGTCATCAGGGGCGGATATAAGATCGTTTCCACGGATGAGCTGAAAAAGTGGATGGATTCAAAAAAAGAGATGCTTATCATTGATACCATGCCCGCTGAAAAAAGTTATGACAAGAACCATATCCCGGGGGCAGTGAATTTTCTCTTTCCCATTCCCGAATTGAAAGAAATGAAAGATGACCAGAAAGCGGCATATAAAAAACTCCTGGGAGATAACCCGGAGAAAACCATTGTGGTCTACTGCGGTTTTACAAAGTGTTCCCGGAGCCACAACGGCGCAATGTGGGCGGTGAAACTGGGCTATAAAAATGTCTACAGGCAACCCGGCGGAATCGTGGGCTGGAAGGAAGCCGGGTACAGTGTGGATAAAAAATAATTTTCTAAGGGTTTAAAAAACTTACGTGAAAACCGGCGGTGGCGCTTTATGCCGCCGGTTTCACCCGGTGATCTGTATTGAAAATATTAATACTGGGTATCAAAAAAAGGGTTGAATCTGGAGCTGCCTCTGTTAGGGAAGAAGAATAAGTTCTGATATTATTGTTTCTCCCGGGGGAATATGAAGAAAGCCGAATTAAATTTTGACCTGAAGCAGCTCAGGTCATTTCTCACAATCGTGGGGGAAAAGAGCTTCACCCGGGCTTCGAGAAAGCTGAAGATCGGCCAGTCTACCATCAGCCACCAGATGGCGCAGCTGGAAGAGGTGCTGGGAATCCGTCTCTTCAACAGGGCGGGCAAGGAGCTTCATCTTACCGATGACGGTAGGATCTTTGTGGAATTTGCCGAAAATCTCCTGGAGAGCGTTGAAAAGCTGAAAACCGGGCTGGGCAGCAGGATCCCCGGCACCGCGGTACGGGTATCCGCAAGCTCCATCCCCTCTACCTATATTCTTCCGGAAATAGTGGCAGAGATCTACAGGGAAAACCCTGACTACTCCTACACTGTTGAGACGGCAAACAGCCGTGAAGCCATAGAACTTGTGAAAGAGGGTTCTGTTGAGGCGGGGATTGTGGGGAAAAAGATCGCCTTTCCCGGACTTAAGTTTACGCGCTGCTTTAGTGATGAGATACTCCTGATCGGGCCCCCGGAAGGGAAAAAGAGTATCCCCATGGACAAGCTTAAATCCCTGCCCCTGATCAACAGGGAGAGAGGGTCCGGAACACGTGATGCCTGTGAAAAGGCCCTTAACGCCGGCGGCATCCTCCCTTCTGACCTGAACATTGTCTACCAGTGCTCCTCATCTGAAGGGGCAAAGCAGGCGGTCATGGCGGGTATGGGCTATTCCTTTATCTCAAGCCTCGCCATGGGGGATGAAGAGGGCCCCCGGAGGTTTCAAGTCCACCGGGTTGAGGGGCTTAAAATAAAACGGGACTTCTATGTTGTCTTCTCGGATAAAAGGAGGCTCTCGGAACAGGCGGAGGTCTTTGTGGAAAAACTGAAGAAGCAGAGAACAAAAAAATGAGGAGAGGAGATTGAACCTTATTTATCTTGATAATGCCGCCACCACGTGGCCCAAGCCGGAAGAAGTCCCCGGTGCCATGAAAAGATACATGGAAGAGATCGGCGGTTCTCCGGGACGGTCGGGGCACAGGCTCTCCATAGAAGCGGCAAGAATTATCTACAGCTGCAGGGAAAGGATCTCCCGTATCCTGGGAGCGGATGATCCCCTGAGAATTATCTTCACAAAGAACGCCACGGAAGCCCTGAACATCTCCATAACCGGGCTCCTGAAACCGGGAGATCATGTTATCACTTCGGGGATGGAACACAACTCGGTCATGAGACCCCTGCGGGCCCTGGAGGGTTCCGGTGTTGAAATAAGCGTGGTAAAGTGCTCCCCGGGGGGTGAGCTGGACCCCGCGGACATAAAAAAAGAGATAAAGAAGAATACACGGGCGGTCTATCTTACCCACGCTTCAAATGTCACGGGGGGTATCATGCCTGTTGAAGAAGCGGGGAAAATTGCCGGTGACGCGGGGCTGGTCTTCTGTGTTGACGGGGCGCAGACCGCGGGCGCCCTGGATATCGACGTAAAAAAAATGGGGGTAAAACTCCTGGCCTTTACCGGTCACAAGTCACTCTTCGGCCCCCAGGGGACTGGAGGCCTCTACATAGATGAAAGCCTTGAGGGTAAAATCACGCCCCTGCTGAGAGGGGGGACGGGAAGTTTTTCCGAGTCTGAGGTCCATCCCGGTTTTATGCCCGACATCTTTGAGGCGGGGACCCTCAACACCGTGGGAATTGCCGGGCTGGATGCGGGAGCGGCTTACCTGCTGGAGAGGGGCATTGAGAATATCAGGAAACATGAAACAGCCCTGGTTGAAAGACTGCTGAAGGGACTGTCCGGAATTGAAAGGGTGAGGCTCTGCGGGAGCCGTGATCCTGAAAGGATGATGCCGGTGGTCTCCTTTAATATTGAGGGGATGAGCCCCTCGGATGTATCAATGAAACTGGACGAAGAATATGGCATTATGTCCAGACCGGGCCTTCAGTGCGCGCCCTCCGCCCACAGGACCATGGGAACATATCCTGAAGGAACTGTCCGGCTAAGTCCCGGATTGTTTAACAGCGAAGAGGATGTTGACAGGGCGTGTGAAGCCATCGGGGAAATTGCGAAAAATCATAATTTATAAAACGGAGACAAAAAATGAAAAAAATTGACGCAAAGGGGCTTGAATGTCCCCAGCCGGTCCTTCTGGCGAAAAAAGCCCTGGAGGAAACTTCCGGGATTGAGATAAGCGTGGATAACACTACTGCCGTTGAGAACCTGAAGAGACTGGGTGCAAAGCTGAAATGCAGTGTGGCCATAAATGAAAAAGAAGGCGGTATTTACGCCGTAACCATGACCGGGGCCCGGGGAGGAGAGAAGCAGGTTGCCGAAACGGAATTTCAGGCTGAGTGCAATATTGAGAATAGCGGTTCCGGTCCCCTGGTAGTCGTTATTTCATCAAACAGGATGGGAAAGGGAGATGATGAACTGGGTGATGTTCTTGTCCGCGGTTTTATCCACACCCTCACCGAGCTTGATGAATTTCCGGAGAGCCTTATCTTCTACAATTCCGGGGTGAAGCTCGCGGTAAAGGGTTCGCCGGTGGTTGATGACCTTCTTCTTCTTGAAGAGAAGGGGACGGATATTCTCGTCTGCGGTACCTGCACGAATTTCTTTAAGATAGAGGAACTGGGCGCGGGGCATATTTCCAACATGTACGACATTGCCGGTGCAATGACCGGCGCGGGGAGGCTTGTCTCTCCGTGAGCAGTGCCGGGAAATATTATGTGGTGCTCTTCAAATCTGTGAGCCATGCCATGAAGGCTGAAAAGGTATTGAGAGAGAGAAGGGTCCCTCATAAGCTTATCCCTGTCCCCAAATACATAAGCTCCGACTGCGGGGTTTGCATCAGGTTCGGTGAGGGCGAGACGGAAAATATCCGGCAGCTCCTTGAAGGGGAGGTGGAGTTTACGGGGATAACCGCGCTTGTGTGAATTGTCTTTACTCTGAATTCAATAAAACAATTAAAAAAATTATAATTTTAAAAAATTATAAAATTTTTAAAATATTATTTGACCCTCTGCTAAATACTTATTATATTAAATGAACTATATAGTAAGTATCATGTGATAGAGTAGATAATGTTACGACACGCTCAGTTATTAACAAGAATAGATAATTCATTAACAATCATAACTTAAATGTCCCCGCTGTTCCAGGAACCGGGGACTTTTTGTTGTTCATGTATATTATTCATTTGGATTATATATAATAATTCTCTCAAAATAAAGAAGGAGAGAGTATGAATAAAAAGTTCAGTCGCAGAGATTTTATTAAGATCACCGCAATAAGTGCCGGCGGAATCGCAGCAGCCGGCGGCCTCATGAGCAGTTTATCCAGTGAGTCCCTGCCGGAAGAGAAGCCGGGAATAATTACCCGGACTCCCACATACTGTGAAATGTGCACATTCAAGTGTGCCGGCTGGGTTTACAAAAAAAACGGCAGGCTCTGGAAAATTACCGGAAATGAGAGTGACAATCACTGTTACGGCAGGCTCTGCACCAAGGGATCAGCCGGGATCGGGTCCTATAATGACCCTGACAGGTTAAAAAAGCCCCTCATCAGGACTTCAGAGAGAGGAAAGCAGGTCTTCCGGGAAGCGAGCTGGGATGAAGCTCTCGACACAATTGCCGATAAAATGCTGAAGCTTAAGGAGAAACATGGACCGGAATCCATGGCCCTCTTCACCCATGGGGCCGGCGGGTCCTTTTTCAAGACCCTGCTCAAGGGCTATGGATCTAAAAACATCGCGGCCCCCTCATATGCAAACTGCAGAGGGCCCCGTGAAGAGGGATATCTCTTTACCTACGGAGCGGCAATAAACTCTCCCGAATGCACCGATATGAAAAACAGCAGGTGCATCGTCCTTATCGGCTCCCATATCGGTGAAAACACCCACAGTGCGCAGGTGAATGAATTTGCCCGGGCCCTCTCCCGGGGGGCTTCCCTGATCGTCGTTGATCCCCGTTTCTCTACGGCAGCCAGTAAAGCCAGGTACTGGCTCCCTATTAAACCGGCTACTGATATCGCCCTCCTCCTTGCCTGGATCAATGTTATTATCCGGGAGGAGCTCTACGACAGGGAGTATGTTGAAAATTATACCCGGGGATTTGATCAATTAAAAAAAGCGGTAAGAAGAAACACTCCGGAATGGGCATATCCCATCACTTCCATAAAACCGGAACTGATCAGGGAAACAGCCCGTGAAATGGCGAAACATTCTCCCGCTACCCTTGTCCACCCCGGACGGCACAATGTCTGGTATGGTGACGATACCCAGAGGGTCAGAGCCAACGCCATCCTCAATGCCCTTCTGGGTTCCTGGGGAAGAAAGGGGGGATTTTACCTGCCCCGGAAGGCCCATGTTCCCGCTTATCCCCACCCGAAGTTCCCGAAACCGGGAAGAAGCTGGAAAGAGGAATTCCCCGGAAAATGGGAACTGGCCAACCTGGCTATTGCGTCGGGAATATGTGATGCGACTATTCCTTCCGCCAGGCGGGACAACCTGTTCAAGGGCTGGCTGGTATACGGCTCCAACCTGATGAAGGCGCTTCCCAACAGGAAGAGGACTATTGAGGCGATCAATAACCTCGAGCTCCTTGTAGTCATAGACACCATGCCCTCTGAAATTACCGGCTGGGCCGACGTGGTTCTGCCGGAATGTACCTATCTTGAACGCTATGACGATATCAGGGTCTCTCCCGGCAGAACGGCCCAGATCGCGGTCCGGACCCCGGCGGCAAAACCAAAATTCCATACACAACCTGCCTGGTGGATGGCAAGGGAGCTTGCGGGTAAAATCGGCTGCGGAAAGTATTTCCCCTGGAAGACTATGGAGGAGTACCTGGACTTCAGGCTCAAAAAAGCGGGGAGTTCCCTTAAAGAGATGAAAAAAATCGGCGTCAAGACCCTGGAAAGCGGGGACCCTCTCTATATGGGAAAGGGAGAAGAATTTGAATTCGGGACCGACAGCAGGAAAATTGAACTCTACTCCAGGGTCCTGGAGGAGTATGGCTTTGACCCCGTCCCCCGCTATAAAAAACACCGGGAGCCTGACAGGGATTATTACCGGCTCCTCTACGGCAGGTCTCCCGCCCACTCCTTTGGAAGGACATCCAACAATCCCCTTCTTGTGCAGATAGACCCGGAAAATGAAGTCTGGATGCATACCAGCGTGGCTTTTGACTGGGGAATTAAAAACGGTCAGTACCTCCGGCTTGAGAACCAGGACGGTATTGTGTCCGGAAGGATAAGAGCAAAGGTCACCGAGAGGATCAGGCCCGACTGCGTGTATATGGTCCATGGTTTCGGCCATACCCAGAAACAGATGAAAAAGTCCTATCTGAAAGGGGCGGCCGACAGCGACCTGATGACACAGATCAACATGGACCCGGTTATGGGGGGGAACGGGATAAGGGTAAATTTTGTCACTTTCAAAGTCGAGGAGAGTGTATGAGATCATCAAAAAAAAGGTACGGGATGGTAATTGACACAAAACTCTGCGTGGGCTGCGGCGCCTGTGTTATGGCATGCAAGACCGAGAATGAGGTTGCCGAAGGCCTTCACCGGGTATGGGTTGTGGAGGAGGTCTCGGGTAAATTCCCCGACCTCTCCATGGAGATCAGGTCCGAGAGGTGCAACCACTGTTCCAATGCTCCCTGTGTCTCGGCGTGTCCCACGGGGGCCAGTCATACCGTTATGAATTCAAATATTGTAAAAGTTGACCCGGGAAAATGCACGGGATGCAAAGCGTGTATGGCCGCCTGCCCCTACAATGCCCGGTATATCACCCCCGAAGGATATGCCGGAAAATGCACCTTCTGTTCCCGGCGGGTAGCGGATAACCTTGATCCTGCCTGTGCTTCCGTGTGTCCCACCCGGTGTATTGAGTTTGGGGATATGGAAAATCCCCGGAGCGGGGTCTCAAAAAAACTGAAAACAAGAAAAAACAGGCCGCTCCTTCCCCGGGCGGGAACCGGACCCAATATATTCTATCTATCATAGCGAGGATTGTGACAGAATGAATGAGATAACGATAACCACTAACAAAGCCGCCCATGTTCCGGGAACATCTCTCGGGATATGGGGATGGGAGATACCTGTCTATCTTTTTCTCGGGGGACTTGCCGCCGGGATACTTGTTCTCTCCGCATATATGATTCTGACCGAAAGAGGAAAGGAATTTCACCTCTCAACCAACAGGATCGTGGCTTCGGTTCCGGTGGTCATGACCCTGGGAATGCTGGCCCTCTTCCTGGACCTTACTCACAAGGTATCCGTCTGGAGGTTCTACACGACCTTCAGGGTCACTTCCGTAATGTCATGGGGGTCCTGGATCCTTCTCCTGGTCTACCCCTCCAGTATACTCCTGACCCTGGGAACCGTGAGAAAGGGATTTCCCAAAGTTTATAAAAAACTTAAAGCTCCCCCAAAGAGTATTCCTCCCTGGTTTCCCGGGCTCCTGGAGAGATCGGTCAAATTCGCGGAAAAGCAGAAGAAGCGGATCGCAGCGGCCTCTCTCCCTATCGGAGTCCTTCTGGGGATCTATACCGGGGTTCTTCTCAGCTCTTTCGGGGCCCGTCCCTTCTGGAATTCGGCCATTGTTGGCCCCCTCTTCCTGGTATCCGGTCTTTCAACCGGGGCCGCCTTTATCATTCTCTTCAGCCGGAATAAAAAGGAAAAACATTTCTTTACCCGGCTGGACCTGGGATTTATCGGGCTGGAACTTTTCATTCTGACACTCTTTATCTTCGGCATGCTCACATCGGCCGGGCCACACAGGGAGGCAATCGGTCTTATCCTGGGAGGGGAGTTTACACATATCTTCTGGATATTTATCTTTGCTTTCGGTCTCAGTATCCCGGCGTTTCTTGAGTGGCTGGAATTGAAAGGGTGGGTCATCCCGGGGGTCTATGCGGCCGCCTGTGTTCTCGCGGGAGGGCTTCTTTTAAGGTTTATTTTTCTTGAGGTGGGGCAGGTCTCATCCTGGCTCAGCTACTGATATTATAGAGTGAATCAAATTTTTTTACCGGAGAGTTATTCTTTATGGGGACCTCAAAATCTAAAAAGCGGGAGTTAAAGGCAATGGATAATAATAAATATGCCTCACCTTATATCGTCGGGGTATTTCTGGGGCTGGTACTTCTCTCTTCATTTATTATTTCCGGAAGAGGGCTGGGTGCCTCCGGGGCATTCATGAGCGCGGTTGTGGCCGTGGAGAAGGCCGTGTCCCAGGACCATGTGGACAATAACGCCTATCTTGCCCATTACGGGGGAGGTGAGAAAAACCCCTTCAAGAAATGGCTGGTCTTTGAAATACTGGGCGTCCTTGCGGGAGGACTTATCTCCGGGGCGTTTGCCGGAAGGATAAAAGTTGAGACAAACCGGGGGCCCCGGATAACCAATAAGCAGAGATGGATTTTTGCCGCCGCGGGAGGATTTCTCTTCGGGTTCGGAGCGCGGCTTGCCCGGGGGTGCGCAAGCGGCAATGCCCTTACCGGGGGCGCCTCCCTTGCCCTGGGGAGCTGGGTGGTCATGATGATGATGTTTGTGGGGGCCTACTCCCTGGCCTATTTTGTCAGGAAGCTGTGGATATAGTCTCCGGTGGTTCTCCGGAAGTAATCTCATGTTGAAGGAGTAAAAGATGTTTGCACCAATAGCTGTTATAAGTGAATGGGGTAACGGGATCAACTTCCTGCTTGCGTTCCTCATCGGTATCGGTTTCGGTTTTGCGGTTGAAAGGGGGGGAATGGGCAATGCCCGGAAACTTGCCATGCAGTTCTATTTCAGGGACATGAGCGTTTTTAAGATCATGTTTACCGCCATTATTACCGCGATGTTCGGGATCATCCTTTTAAGTTCAATCGGCTGGCTCAACGTGGATGTGATGTTAATCAATCCCACATATCTCTGGGCGGGGCTTGCGGGAGGGCTCATAATGGGATTCGGTTTCATATTAAGCGGTTATTGACCCGGTGTAAGCGTTGCGGGTGCCGCAACATTAAAGGTGGATTCATATTTTTACATAGGCGGAATTCTCCTGGGAATGTTTGTTTTCGGAGAAATATCGCCGTATATTGAAGAATTCTTTTCAGGAAAGTACAGCGGTTTCATGGGCCGCGTTACACTATACGAGTTTTTCGGCCTGTCGGCAGGAGTGGTGGGATTTATCGTGATGATGATCGCCCTCTCCGGTTTCTGGGGTGCTGAAAAACTTGAAGAGAAGTTTAACGGGAATACTTCCCGATCATAGGATGCAGGAGGAGAATCATGAAAATTGAAAACAAGGAGATCGGGGTGCTCGTGGCCTTTGTTCTGGCCTTTGTCATGCTCTTCCTGCCGGGCCCGGACAGGGGGAGATACTCCTTCGATCCCGAAAAACTTTCGGAAGAGATCATGAAAAGAGATGACCATGTTTCCCCCGGCGAACTTTCGGAATGGATAATCCAGGGAAAAAACGATTTCAGGCTGGTTGACATCAGGACGGCGAAGGAATACAAGAATGGGAGTATTAAAAAAGCGGAAAATATCCCCCTCAGAAAACTTCTGAAAAAAGATACTCTTGAACGGCTGATTGCGGACAAACAGGTTGTGATCTTCTCTAACGGGAACTCCCATGCCCACCAGGCATGGGTGGTATTAAAAAGTGCCGGGGTAGACGTTCTGGTCCTTGAGGGGGGGTTCAATCTCTGGAATAAGATAGTTCTTAATCCGAAACTACCCGTGAATATAACGGATGATGAAGTACTCCGCTACAAAGGAAGGGTTGCCGTGGCGAATTATTTCGGGGGCGGCGGTACGGAGATGAGTGCCGGAAGCGAGCCCGATAGCAAAAAGAAGACACCCAAACAGAGGAAAAAGAAAAAGAAAAAGAAGCTTGAGGGCTGCTGAGAAATACCTTTCTTTTTGCCCGGAACAGGTCCTGTTACCCGCACCGGGAAAACCCGCACGACCTGCAGACGGAACATCCCGACTCATACTCCAGCGGTCCGTGACAGTCCGGGCAGACTCCCACCATGACCTTGTCGCTGTCTCTTCCGTTGGTCTCCGCCATGCTTTTGGCGGTATCGGCTTTTTCCTCTTCTTCATAGATCTCAGGGTCTATTCCCACATGCCTTTCAAGGGCCTTGGCAATGGCATCGGCGCAGGAGTAGATCTTACCCCCTTTTTCCCATGCCTGGTTGGGGCAGCGGACCCCCTTTATCTGCCTGATGAGCTTGCTCTTGTCGATGCCGCTTCTTAAGGCCAGGGATATGAGCCGGCTGACAGCTTCGGTCTGGCTGGCGGCGCATCCGCCGCTTTTTCCCATTGTGGCAAAAACCTCGAAGAGCCCCTCTTCGTCCTCGTTTATTGTGACATAGAGGGAGCCGCATCCCGTTGTCATCTTCCGGGTGGCGCCCTTTATCACTTCTCCCCTTGACCGGGGTGTTATCCTGGCCTCGGAGGATCCGTCAGTTTTCGCAGCTTCATCAGCGGGTTTTTCCGTTTTTGATTTCTTTTCAAGGACCTGGGAATCACGGGAACCGTCCCGGTAAACGGTCACACCCTTGCACCCCAGTTTGTAGGCAAGGGTATAGGTCTTTTCGATATCCTCCTCCGACGCGCTGTTGGGAAAGTTAACGGTTTTGGATACGGCATTGTCCACATATTTCTGGAACGCGGACTGTATCCTGATATGCCACTCCGGGTCGATATCATGTGATGTCACAAAGACCTTTTTCAGATCATCGGGAATTTCATCCATATCCGCCACCGAGCCGTGCTCTGCCACTTTCTCCATGATCTCTTCGGTAAAGAGTTCCCTCTCCCGTGCCTTCTCTTCGAAGAGAGGATTTGTCTCCACCAGGACGTTGTCGTCCATGACATTTCTTACGTATGCCAGGGCAAATATGGGCTCTATGCCGCTTGATGAGTTGGCTATGATGCTGATAGTACCTGTGGGGGCAATGGTTGTGGTGGTGGCGTTCCTCAGGGGTTCTTCACCCCGAGAGTAATATTCGGATTTTTCATAGTTGGGAAATGCCCCTCTTTCCCCGGCAAGTTCTCTGGATACCTTCTTCGATTCATCCTGAATGGCGGACATGATCTCTTCTGCCACCTTAATGGCCTCTTCGGAGTTATAGGGGATCCCCAGTTTGATCAGAAGGTCGGAAAATCCCATAACTCCCAGCCCGATCTTCCTGTTGGCCCGGGTCATTTCCCTTATGGTCTCCAGTGGATAGTTGTTCACATCGATAACGTTGTCGAGAAAATGTACGGCCCGGGCGGTAATATCTCTTAAGAGATCAAAATCGATGGATGGTTCTCCGTTTTTTTCCGTGATAACCGTGTTCAGGTTAATGGAGCCGAGGTTGCACGACTCATAGGGAAGAAGGGGCTGTTCGCCGCAGGGATTTGTACTCTCTATGAGACCGACCTTTTTCAGGGGATTTTCCTGGTTTATCCTGTCAATGAAGATTATTCCCGGTTCCCCGTTGGACCAGGCCTTGTGTATGATCAGTTTGAAAACAGAATGCGCGTCAATTTCCTTTTCCGGCTTATTTGTCCGGGGATTGACCAGTGTGTATGTCCCCTTCTTTTCAACGGCTTCCATGAAGCTGTCTGTGAGGGCAACCGATATGTTGAAGTTGGTGAGGGTATTGTTGTCTTCCTTTGCCTTGATAAACTCTATAATATCGGGGTGCGAGATATTCAGGATAGCCATGTTGGCCCCCCGTCTTGTTCCTCCCTGCTTTACGGTCTCTGTTGCGGCGTTAAATATGCTCATAAAAGAAATGGGTCCGCTGGAGACGCCGGCCGTGGTGCTCACAAAATCGTTCTTCGGACGGAGTTTGGAGAACGAGAAACCGGTCCCTCCGCCGCTCTTATGGATAAGGGCCATATGCTTCACCGAGTCAAATATCTGAGACATGGTATCTTCCACCGGGAGAACAAAACACGCGGAGAGCTGTCCCAGGCTTCTTCCCGCGTTCATCAGGGTGGGGCTGTTGGGGAGAAACTGCAGCTTTGCCATCATTTCATAGAAGCTGTCTGCCAGGGCCGTTACCTCTTCCCGGGATTTATTGTAGTTAAAGTCCGCGGCGGCAATATACTTTGCCACCCTCTGGAAGAGTTCAACGGGTTTTTCCACGACTTTCCCTTTTGAGTTTTTCGCGAGATATCTCTTCTCAAGTACAATGACGGAATTTTTCGACAGCTGGGGTTCAAGCTTGGAATTTATTTCAAGTGTTTTCCAGTCTGTTGTTGTTACATCTCTTTTGTTCAATTTAATTATCCTTTACCATTTTATAAAAATCATTAAAAAGGTACCGTGAGTCATGAGGTCCCGGACTGGCCTCAGGATGGTACTGTACTGACATTATCGGAAGCCTTTTATGCCTCAGGCCTTCAACCGTGTTGTCGTTGAGGTTCACATGGGTTATCTCCACCTGGCTTTTCTTCTTGAGAGACTCCATGTCAACGGCAAACCCATGGTTCTGAGATGTTATCTCAATCTTACCCGTATCCATATTTTTCACCGGCTGATTGGCGCCCCTGTGCCCGAACTTCAGCTTATATGTGGACCCTCCCAGTCCCAGGGCCATTATCTGGTGCCCCAGGCATATTCCGAAGGCGGGGATCTCCTCCTTTGCAATATCCTCCACCAGGGACTTCCCGTATTCCACAGCCGCGGGATCACCGGGACCGTTTGATAAGAAGACCCCCTTTACGCCGTCTTTCAGGGCGTCTTTCAGGGGAGTCTTCCCGGGATAAACATTGAGGGAAAACCCCTCCTTTTCAAGGAGTCTCAGTATGTTTGTCTTTATTCCAAAATCGAAGACAGCGATAAGCGGTCTGCTCTTATCTTTCTCTCCGTAGCTGAAATGTTCTTTGCAGGAGACAGAGGAAGCAAGATCAAGTCCTGTCATCCGGGGGTGTGACCTGACCTTCTCCACGGCGCCTTTTTTTTCAAGGAATATTCCTGCTCTCATGGCACCCCTGTCCCTTATATAGCGTGTGATTTTCCGTGTATCGATACCCTCTATGGCCGCAATCTTTGCTTCCCTGAGATATTCGTCCAGGGGGCCTGTTGCCCTGAAGTTGGAGTAGTTTTTACTGTACTCCCTGACAACGAAACCGGATACCTGGACCTTTTCCGATTCCGTGTCCTCCCGGTTTATCCCGTAGTTGCCGATCATGGGATATGTCATGGTCACAATTTGACCGCTGTACGAAGGATCAGTAAGGACTTCCTGGTAACCGCTCATGGATGTATTGAAAACCAGTTCGCCAAGCATGTCCGATTCGTAACCGAAACTCTGTCCCGTAAACTCGGTTCCGTCTTCAAGTATGAGGTAACATTTTCTCATTGTATAATCAACCTGACAGGTATATAAGGGAACCCCTGTTCTTTGGGTGCAAGTTTCCCGAGGTACCCATAATTAAAATATCAAAAATTTTATATGGTTAAAATTTTTTTTTTTAAATCTCTGTAGAAAATCAGATGTTATAATGCTCTCAAAATTTACAATTAATGGGGGGGAAGTTGTCAATAGAATTAATTCTTTTTCCAAAAAAAAATGAATTATGTCGTATGTTTTTTTGCATAGTTTCAGGCTGGAAAACTCATTTATTATTTAAATTGTAACTACTCGGCTATATGACCGAAAATAACGTATTTGCTAAAAATAACAACAATATGTCCCCGCCTCCTCAGGCGGCAGGGATCAGTTATGTTTTTATTAAACATGATTATTCATCTGTATAGCTGAGCTGAGTAGTTACTTTAGATTAATATATTCTCTTTCCAGCCAATCTTTATAAGTTCGATCCTGCTGAGCTCGCTCACACCGAGCCCATGTTTTTTATCTGCTGTCTCAACATGTTTCGGAATAGTCTGAAATTTTATCTCCTTCCCGAACTGTTTTCTCCTTTTGGCCCTTATGAGCGCCAGTCCCACTGCATCGACGGCAACGGCGTCCCGGCCGACGATCAGCCCGTTATAGTTCCAGATATACCTCCTGTCGAAATGATGCGGCCCCCGTCCGTGAAACAGGGGCGTAAAGACCGAGAGAATATTCAATTTCAGTTTTCCCTTTATTTCGGGAAGTTTCAGGAG
>JBNKTL010000064.1:0-18667 GCA_050298055.1 Spirochaetota bacterium | reverse complement strand
CTTACGCCTTTATAAAGAATAATAACTAATATACGGGTTGACATATTTTATACATAGCAGGCGCAAAGGGCGCAAAGCTTAAAATAATGTTGAATGTTTAATTTTAAATGTTAAATTATCCAATCAACAAAAGCTTCTTTAATTTAACATTAATAAACTCTTCCTTTGCGATTCAAGACTTTTCTTCCTCTTCCTTCGTGGTGCTCTCTCTCTCTCTCTTTCTTTTACACTTTTTCGGTCCATTTTATTTTTATCTGCCGTGAACAAATATTTTTCTTAATAATATCTTTACAAGAATATTATAAGGAGTAAAATATACCGGTATAAACTGTTTTGGATATACGTTATTGCGCAATTAATCGGCTATGTATAAGAATAATCGTATTCATTAAAAACATAACCGATATGTCCCCGCCGCCTTCGGCGGCGGGGACATATCGTTAACATTTTAGTAAATACAATTATTTTTAACAATAGAGCTGAGTTGTTACGTTTTCACAAGAAAAAAATTCAGGAGAGTTGTATGATTTCCTACGGTGGTTATGAAAAGACTATTGAAAAAGTCTATGATTACAAACAGGAACATGTTTTTGAATACTGGGAGAGTCTGGATGATGAGAAGAAAAAAAATCTCCTGGAACAGCTGGAAGGGATCGATTTTCATCTGCTTACGGGACTTTTTGAATCACCGGGGGATTCCGTGGATGAGGACTATAACGAGGCCCCTTACATACCGCTGCCTGAAAGTGACAATGACAGGGAGTTGCGGAGAGAAGCCGCCGAAGCGGGGATAAAGCATATAGAGGGGGGAAAACTGGCCGCCTTTGTTGTGGCAGGAGGGCAGGGGTCCCGTCTCGGTTACGATGGTCCCAAGGGAATGTTTCCCGTGGGACCTGTTTCCGGGAAGACCCTCTTCCGGATACACGGTGAGAAGATAAGGAAATATTCGGACAAGTACGGGGTAAGAATTCCCTGGCTTGTTATGACTTCACGACTGAACCATCATGAGACAGTAGACTACTTTGGACGGTGCGGGTTTTTCGGTCTTGATGAGAATGATATCTTTATCTTCCCCCAGAACATGATCCCGTCTCTTGATACCCGGGGGAAGCTTATTCTTGAGAGCAGCTCAGGCATTTTCATGAATCCCGACGGTCACGGGGGCAGCCTGACGGCACTTCACAGTTCCGGGGTACTCAATAAGATGAAGGAACGGGGAATAGAGACAATCTCCTACTTTCAGGTGGACAACCCGCTGGTTAAAATTGTTGACCCGGTCTTTACCGGTTTCCATGTTAAAAACAGCGCCGATATCTCAAGCAAGTCCGTAAAAAAGGCCTATCCTGAGGAGAAGATGGGAGTCTTTGTGCGGTATACCGGCGGAAAGATGGGGGTTGTTGAATATTCCGACCTCCCTGAAGAGAAGATGTTCATGAAAGATGAAAAGGGTAATCTGAAATTTTCTTCGGGGAGTCTGGCCATTCATCTTTTTAACAGCTTTTTTATTGAAAAAATAACTTCCGGTCTGGGAGTTTCCCTTCCCTATCATACTGCCCGGAAAAAGATAAAGGCATTCAGGAACAATAATCAGGGAGAAATTGAAGGATACAAGTTTGAAAAGTTTGTGTTCGATTCTCTTAAGCTCACTGAAAAAAATATTATTTTTGAAACATTGAGGGAAGAGGAATTCGCGCCGGTAAAAAACGCGGAAGGTGTGGATTCGGTTGATTCTGCCAGGAAATTAATGATAAACCTGCATAAAAGCTGGCTCAGGGAAAAGGGGATCACAATTCCCCGGGATGATGCTGATATTGAAATCTCGCCCCTCTATGCTGTGGGTCCCGACGATATCAGCAGTGATCTGGTAATTTCCGGGGAGGAGAAGGTCCTGATCGAGTAGAAAGGTTTCATTGATGCCGGTGGATCGAGGGAGATAGCATAATGATGAAAATCACTTTAAAGAAGAGGCACATGGTCCCGGTTCTGGCTGTTTTCCTTCTGATCCTTTTCTCCCGGCCCCTGGAGGCGGGAGGCGAAAAAGGGAAGGTCCTGGTCTTCGGTTTTGAATCAGGTGTCATTAATGACATTCAGAACAGACTTCTCCGGGAGAGGGTGCTCTGGAAGTTCCGGAAAAGAGAGTACCCCATAGTGCCTGTTATGGAATATGAACGGGTGTTCAGGGAAAAACCTGAATCTTACACACGGACATTGAACAGGGATGTTCTGAAAAGATACTGCATCCGTTTCAGGGCGGACTATGCTGTATCAGGATCTCTGGAATCAAAGAGTTTCAATAAGAGTATTAAGGAGATCAGGGCAAAGATAAGGTATACCTGCAGGCTGATACTCTATAAAAGGGCGGAGGACGACTTTATCTTCATAAAATTTGATATTGACGGCGACACTGACTATTTCCGCTTTTTTGAAGAGCTTTCCGGGAAGATTGTGGCAGGTTGTGAAAGGGCAATGGAAAAGCAGGTCTATTCTTTTCTTTCGGTGATAAACTTGTTCACAAGAAAGTCCGCCTGAAGGGGGTTCAGGTCGAATTTCAGGCAGGCAGATTCTACCAGTTTATTGATATCTGTACCGGGATTATGCAGTATCTCTTTTGAAATATACTTCACTGCATCTCTTATCTCATCACTCATAGGTTTCTCCGCTTAACTGGCTTGCATGAGGCCATAAAATTATCATCACTGAGAAACCAGTTAAAATTGATGGGATTTTTTTGCAATATAAATTTATTTCTCTCTTGAGGGTTTTTGTTCCATAAACTATAAACAATGTGTCCCCGCCGCCTTCGGCGGCGGGGACACATCAGTTTTATTTTGTTCATTAAACATGTCAGTTTTTACACATAGCTGAATTGTTACGGGATTTTTTCTCAACGTCACTTTTCTCATACACTTTAAGTGTCCAGGTAACGGGAGAGTGTTGAAATAAATTTATCCGGAGCAATTGGCTTGGATAAATAGTCATCCATTCCCGCGGCGAGACATTTTTCCCTGTCCCCTTTTATGGCATGGGCTGTCATTGCAATAATGGGGACATGGCCCCCCGTTTCTTTTTCCGCTTTTCTGATGGCTCCAGTGGCCTCAAACCCATCCATGACCGGCATCTGTATGTCCATGACAATGAGATTGAATCCGCCTGTGTTCCAGGCAATGAGTGCCTCTTCCCCGTTCCGTGCAGGTGTAACATTCCACCCCTGTTTGAGCATTATTTTTTCCGCGAGCATCCTGTTTATTCTTTCATCTTCCACAAGGAGAATACGGTATTCATTCTCATCGGTGACCGGCCCGGGTATTGGGGATTTTCCCGGAGCAGGCAGGGGTTCTTCTCTTGTGATATCATGCTCAACCCTGAATCGTGCAGTGAAGTGGAACCGGGAACCCTTGTTGGCTATGCTGTGAAACCATATCTTCCCTCCCATAAGCCGGACAAGACCGGATGATATTGAAAGCCCGATTCCGGTCCCCCCGTACTGACGGGAATGTGATGAATCTGCCTGGGTGAAGGCGTTGAATATCTGGCCCTGCTTCTCCCCGGGTATCCCGATACCTGTATCACTTACAATGCCGTGAAGTAATACGAAGTTTTTTTCTCTGTTCTCGTAATCCGATTTTACGGATATTCCGACCTCTCCTTTGTCGGTAAACTTTATCGCATTGCTTAAAAGATTGAAGATGACCTGGAGCAGCCTGTTGGGATCACCGGTAAGCATGTCCGGAACGTCATCTTCAACCTGGTATGAAAATCCGATTTTTTTCTTCACGGCACTCACCTTCATCAGGTTGAATGTGTCCAGAAGCCTTTTCCTGAGGCTGAAGGTCGTTGTCTCAAGGCTCATTTTTCCCGCTTCAATTCTTGAAAAGTCGAGGATGTCATTGATAACAAGCAGAAGTCTCATCCCCGAGGATTTTATCATAGTAAGATATTCTTGCTGCTCTATGTTCATTTCGGTATCGAGAACAAGGTCCGCCATTCCAAGTATCCCGTTAAGGGGAGTCCTTATCTCGTGGCTCATGTTCGCGAGAAACTGGCTCTTCAGTTCACCTGCGGCAGCCGCGTCTTCCTTTGCCCTGTGGAGCTCACTGCCGAGGCCGCTTATCTTTTCATTTTGCTCCTCTATAATGGTCATCAACTTCCTTATCTTGCCGCGCTGTAACCGGAATTCGTTTATTCCCCTGCATTCAGGATACTCATCTTTTCGCATTGGATTAATGGCCCGGTTGAAAGGTGACCTGATGAAAGTCTTCAGGGAGTAAATAATCATTATCAGGGCAATAAAAAGGATGGGCCCCGTGAGCTTGTAATGGTATGAGGCCTTGTCCGTGAGATTTAAATTTTTCGTTAAGTCTCTGACCGGGGAACAGCCCTCAGGAGACTTCAGGGCAAGGAGAGAAATTCCGAAACCAACCAGGAACAGGACAATTACTCCGGAAGCAACGGTCCTGAATTGGATTGTGTTGAAAAAGCTTTTAAAAGTTCTTCCCATCCCATCATCCTCCCATTATTATAGGGAAATGATGAATGATGATCAAGATGTTTTTTGATTTTTAGAGGCCGCGCATATATTCCGGCTTCAAAACCTGTTCGTCCCTGCTCTCTATGACGCTGTTAAGGAGCTTGAGCACCCTGTCTTTCTGGCCGGGGAGTGCGGCCTTGACGGGAAGGTAGTTTGAAGCATGGTTTGACGTGAAATAACATCTCTTTTTTACGTTCATCTGTTCTATGATAAGTCTCAGTTCATTAAGGAGACCAAACCTGTCAGGGAGACTGAACCTGCCTTTCTCATATTCAGTGTGGAGACCTGTTCCCGGGACCAGGATCAGGGTCAGGGCCGATGCGTAATCGGGGGACATCTCTCCCAGAAGCCTGCCGGTTTCCACCGCGTGTTGCGTACTGAGTTCCGTGCCCCCTATCCCCAGGATCACTGTCTGTGAGAGAAGTATTCCCGCAGCCATGACCTTATCTGCCGCCTCTCTCATCCTGTGGGGAGACGCGCCCTTTTTTATTCTTTTCAGTACATCCATTGAGCCGCTCTCAATTCCCTGGTAGACAATCCCCAGGCCTGCGTTCTTCAGTTCCCGGAGATCACCGGGGCTCTTTTTCAGTATGGACTTTGTGTTTCCATAAACCCCGAATCTCTCTATGCCGGGGATCTTCCGGTTAATTGCGGCAATGATCTCCAGAATTGTCTCTGTAGGAAGGATAAGGACATCGCCGTCAGCGAGAAATACCCTCCTGAACCGGTAACCGTATCCGGCAGCCTCATTAATATCCCTCTCGATTGTTTCCCGTTCCTTTAAATGGAACTTCACATCCTTGTACGTGCCGCAGAATGTGCACATATTATGGGAGCAGCCCACGGTTACCTGTAATATAAGGCTGTCCGCTTCACTGGGAGGCCTGATAATATTACCCACGTAATTCATTTCACTATCTCACATTAATGATTTTGTGGAGTTGGAGATTAAGCCGCACATTGAGATTGTCTTCAAGTATCCACTCTGACAATTTATCATATTTCATTTTTTTATAAACCGGGGCAAAATTAATAACTGTCACGGTTTCTTCCAGGTACTTCCCGATAAATTTTTTTGAAAACTCGTAGTCTCCCCTGTTGCAGATCAGGAACTTTAATTCATCATTTTCATCAATATATTCCAGGTTTTCCTCCTGGAAGGAACCCGCTTCTCCGGTTGAAGGGGTTTTCACGTCCACGATTTTCCGGACCCCGGAGGGTACCGGGGAGAGAAGAAAGCTCCCGTTTGTTTCCAGCTGGACCCGGTATTTTTCATAGATCAGTTTTCTCATGAGGAGCGGTGTTTCGTCCTGGCAGAGGGGCTCTCCCCCGGTAACAGTGACATGGTGTACGGGGCCCAGCTCCTTTACTTCATTGATTATTGCGGGGATCTCCTTCTCTCTTCCGTTTTTTCTTGAGCCGGGAGTATCACAGGAGCTGCAGCGGAGATTGCAGCCGGCAAGCCTTACAAAAACCGAAGGGAAACCCGACCAGCATGTTTCGCCCTCTATGGACCTGAAAATTTCATGAATTAAGAGTGACATTGTTTGTATGGATTTGCAGGCGGGATTTGAAAAGAAGAGAGGCTATTCGCTTTTTTCCACATTTTCATCAACATAGTTATTAAATTCTTCTTCGGACATTTTATCTTTATAGAGTTCCCAGAGTGATTTTTCAGCTCCTCCAGGGTCTCAAATTTTGCGCCGTTAAGCTTGTATTTTGACATTTATCTCTCCAGTGACAGGAATTTCATTTTCCGGATATATTTCCGGAAAATCCCTTTTTTTTGTCAAGATAATAAATTCCCACCTTACTGGCCGGAATCAAACCGACCGGCAGGTCTCAACAAACCTGTCAACCAGGCTGTCAAAGTACTCCACGGCGTTTTTAACCGGTTCCGGACTCTGCATATCAACACCTGCTTCCTTCAACTGGTCCAGGGGAAAAGTGCTCCCTCCCTGTTTGAGGAAATTGATATATGAATCTCTCGCGCTCACGTCCCGGGAAAGGACCTTCCGGGCCAGGGTTATGGCGGCGGATATTCCCGTTGCGTATTTATAAACATAGAATGCCGAATAAAAATGGGGTATTCGAAGACACTCAAGGGAGAGTTCATCATCAATGACCAGTGTATCGCCGAAGTATGCCTCCAGGAGCTTTCGGTATTCGGACTGCATGAATTCAAGGGTCAGGGGTTTGTTCTCTTCAACTGCCGTATGGGTGAGCTTTTCAAATTCGGCAAACATGGTCTGCCTGTAGAGGGTCCCCCGTATGTTGTCAATCTCCCTGTTCAGAATGTATGCCTTCATGCCCGGGTTATCATCGTAAAAATCCAGAAGGTAGTTGCTTAAGAGGGTCTCGTTGAATGTGGAAGCCACCTCGGCCACAAAAATTGTGTACTGGGAGTTCACATAGGGCTGCTCTTTCTTTGAGTAGAATGAGTGCATGGAGTGCCCTGCCTCGTGGATAAGGGTATAGAGGCTGTTGATATTGTTCTTCTCATAGTTCATAAGGATATAGGGAGGAGAGTCGTAACAGCCCGAAGAATAGGCCCCGCTTCGTTTGCCTTTGTTCTCGTACCTGTCCACCCAGCTTCCCCGGAGGCCTTCTTTTAAGATATCCGTATACTCTTCACCCAGGGGAGCAAGGGCCTTTACGCAGACATCAACCGCTTCGTCGTATTCCATGGAAAAATCGATGTTCTCCACAAGGGGGACATAAGTATCGTAAAAGTGAAGCTCGTCAAGACCCAGGGTCTCTTTCCTGAAAGTGAGATACTTGAAAAGGGGAGCGAGGTTGTCTCTTATGCTTGAGACCAGATTGTCGTAGACATGGCCGGATATGTTGTCGGAAAAGAGGGACGCTTCACGGCAGCTTTTAAAGTTCCTCACCCGGGCGTAAAAGTAGTCCTTCTTATTGGAATGGGCAAGGGATGCGGAAATTGTGTGCCTGAGGTCGTGATACGATTTATAATACTGCCTGAACGCCTTCTCCCGCAGCTCCCTGTTTTTTTTCATCAGGAATGTGTTGTAGTTCCCGTGACTCAGTTCATGCTTCCTCCCCTCCTCATCTTCAATTTCCCCGAAGGTCAGGTCCGCGTTATCAAGCTGGCTGAAAATTTCCGACGGGGCCTGGGCCATTTCGCCGGACATGGAGAGTACCTTCTCGATCTCCCGGGAAAGGGTATGGGGCCTGTACCTGATGATCTTCTCAAGGTAGAAGCTGTACTCCTTCATCCCGGTGGCATTCACAGAGGAATTCAGTTTCTCTTCCGGCAGGGACTGGATTTCCGGCGTAATGAAGCTTGAGAGTTCCGATATCCTCATGTAGAGATTTATTGCCCTCTGGTAAACCCCGGTATACTGCTGGTTAGTCTTGTCTTCGTCGTTTTTCAGGTGGGCATAGGTGTAGAGCCTGTCAAGTTTTCGGGACATCTCAAGGTCAAATTCAATGGTTTCTTTGAAAAGCTCCGGGGACTCTCCCATACGCCCCCTGTAGCTTTCGTACTGTCCCGATTGGGATTCCACTTCCCCGTAGAGGGCCTCCCACTCTTCATCTGTTCCAAAAAGGGGGGTAAGGTCCCACTTTTCCCCTGGTCCAATCTCATCTCTCCGGGGTATCTTGTTAACGTTCATGGGTCTCAGTTGGTTCTCCGTTTCTTTTTATTGATTTTAAATGAATCATGGAATATATTGAGCAGTACAAGAGTCTCTTCGGATATCTTCATGACGTCTCCGAGAAGTCCGTAAAAGAGAATGCTGAGGCGGGTTTTTGATGACTCATCCTGGATCCTTTTGATCTGGTTTTGATCAAACTCTCTGGCAAGTTCACTGAGCCGTGTATTTATTTTCTCAACTTCTTTAAAGTTTACCGCGTGCTTTTTATGAAGAGCCCGGGATGTGTAGTCAAGAAGTTTTACAATGCATTCGCTGATCTCTTTCAGTTCGGCAATCTGAATGTCGAGAAGCCCCTTGTGATTGTTATTTACGTGGACGTAACACCTGACGGCAGTGTCCCTCACGCTTTCCGCGATCTCCTGCAGCGCGCCGATTGTATGGGAATAATTTGTTGTATGTTCAATATCCGCCTGGTAAAGAAGACGAAGTATCTTGAAGGTGTTGGCTATAATAATATTTGCCCATCTCTGGATTTTCGAGGATTCGTCTCTCAGTCTTCTCAACTCCTGCCTGTTTTGCGAAAAGATCCCGTCAAATGTCTGGGAGACAACATCCCTGACTTCACTGAGGAAAAGTCCGCTGTGTTCAAATGTTGTATTGATGGCAGATTCAGGATCGGTAACTTTTATGAGATTAAAGACTTCCATCTCTTCATGTTTCTTTGCCCTGTGAGAATGGATGTGATGGTACCTGTAAATGAGGAACACTGTCAGAAGTAATAAGATGATAATCGCGGGAACCTTGTAATAGTGGATGAAATAGGAAAAAGCAAGGGCCACGGTAAACGCAATGACGGCTGTCATGAACCATCCGGCAATGACCGTTAAAACGCCCGATACCCGGTATACGGCGCTCTCCCTGTCCCAGGCCTGGTCGGAGAGAGAGGTCCCCATGGCAACCATGAAGGTCACATAAGTTGTTGAGAGGGGAAGTTTCATTGATGTGGCAAATGACACAACGGCGCTGGCAACAACGAGGTTTACCGAAGCTCTGAGAAGATCATAGGAAGGGGTCCTCCCGTCCTTCTGTATGACCGGTTTATATGCTTTTATGTCAAGACGCTGTGATATTTTGTTTGCCATATTCTCCGGAATGATGACCCGGACCATTTCAAAGAGCGAGGAGACCATTCTGACTATCCCCCGGGAAACCAGGGTGGCGTCAAATCTTTCCGTACCCTCGTCCTGCCGGCTCAGGTCCACTTCCGTTTTTGCCACGGACTGGGCTTTTCGTGAATACCAGAGTGTTGCCACCATGACCGCTCCGGACGCCAGAAGGATAAATGTGTTTGTCTGAATTTTTTTCTGCATTCCCAGCATGAGAGTATTGGTCATATCACCGCTGGAGCTGGCAATGGTATACGCGTTTAGGCCGGCAAGAGGAACGCCTATGAAATTGACCAGGTCGTTTGCGGCAAAGGCCATAGCCAGGGCGAAAGTTCCTGCAAGGACGACCATGACCAGTATGTTTATTTGTGTGAAGAGTATTATTATCTGTAAAATGACGACTAAAATGAGAAATGTGAATATCAGGATAGTAATCAGATGAGACTGGATGAAGTCCAGAATTTCAGGTGTCAGAAATGACGATCCCCTGGCGCCTTTTAACAGGATGAAAAAGATAATAGTGGTAAGGGCCGTTCCTCCCCAGAGCGCCCCGTATTTTTTCATTCTCTTTTCGTAATCAAAGGTAAAAATAAACCGCGTGATAAACTGGATGACCACCCCGAATACGAAGGCGATGCCCACCGACAGGATGATCCCCATAATGATGGTCAGAGCTTTTGCCGTATTAATATATCTTACCAGGAGATAATATTCCTGGCCCGTTGAAGAGATCTTGATCAATGAAATTCCCACTGCCGCTCCCAGGAGAGAAAAAACAATGGAAACCGTTGTTGAAGTGGGAAGGGAGAAGGTATTGAAGAGGTCGAGAAGGAGTACATTGGCAAGCATTACGGCCAGGAAGGCGACCATCAGTTCCGGCATTGTGAAAAATTTGGGATGGAAGATCCCTTTTCGTGCCACCTCCATCATGCCGCTGGAGAAGGTGACACCCGTCAGAATCCCGATGCTTGCCACCAGAAAAATAATATTCCGGGGGGCCACCATTGAGCCTATGGATGAATTAAGAAAGTTAACGGCATCATTGCTTACTCCCACGATTATCCCGAAAATTCCCAGGGACAGGAGTAAAACAACAATGAAGAGATATATGTCCATGTCAGTGAAAGTCCTCCGAAGGTATTATTTGCTGCAGGCTGGAAACATGAAATATAAGTCTTGTTTTGCTAAAAAAACAGGTTTTTTCATTACAAATAACAAATAATTTTATCCTGTTTAAATGCAACCAATTATTATCAAAAATTTCATATTTTCTCAACAATTTTTTTATTATTTTTGCCGGGATGATGTTTATTTTGTCCTGTGTCATCTCATGGAGTGAAGCGACGGTGTGATCTGAGTTTGGAGCTTAATAAACTTCTCTACAGGTTTCCTTAATCCTTCCCACAGGACCGTTGTCGTCAAGATAAATTAAGTAATGGCAAACCTGTGGATAGAAAGAGAAACATTATCCCAAAATGGTCCTTGATTTTTTCTCATAAACTTTGACAATGATATTTATCTGTATTCGCTGCTTTTACTGATGCAGAGGAGTCATAATGATTGAAACGGTTAACAGGATAGTTAAATTTCTCCTT
The DNA here is from genome assembly GCA_050298055.1 of Spirochaetota bacterium. GTDB lineage: Bacteria > Spirochaetota > UBA4802 > UBA4802 > UBA5550 > JBNKTL01. The sequence goes on along the minus strand of JBNKTL010000064.1, from coordinate 7,761 downwards.
TCCTCCCTTGTTCCGGATTTTGCCGATCTTGTCCGTACTACCGGCAGCAGACTCAGTGAAATCAGGAATAATCTCTATCTCGGCTCTCTGCCCCGTGTGGATTCCCTTGGGCTTTTGAAAAAAACCGGGATCACTCATGTCGTGAGCTGTCTTGATGAAAGCAGCAGGCCGAAGGTTGATTTCCTGGCAGATAATTTTATTCATCTTTTCCTGAAAGTCCATGATGGTATTTATGAAGATATCCTCTCTTCGCTGGATGCCTTCTTCAATTTCACTCACCGTTTCCTCTCGCAAAGTACAGATGAAAAGCTCCTGGTCCACTGTGAGGCTGGGGTAAGCAGATCTGCGGCATTTATGATTGCCCTGATCATGATGAGGGAAAAGAGAAGTTTTTTAGAATCATTCAGGCTGGTGAAGAAAAAGAGATTTGATGTGCTTCCCAACATCGGTTTCGCGTCACAGCTTCAGCAGCTTGAAAACCGGCTGGCGGGAAACATCTCAGGAGAAACGTCTTCCTCTCTTGCTGTTTACCTGAAGGAGTATTGCGGGTTTCCTGCTGACAGCGATGTTATACAGGCTTCTCTGCGGGAGAACAGTTGTGACGCAGTAAAGGCCGCCCTGTCGGTTTTCGGGGGTGAGATACCCCGGGTCATCAAAGGAGTGAAAAAATAACAGGAATAAACCCGGGGGAGTCCTGCCGGACTTTTTCTGTGGGAATTCCACTTAACAATTCAAGATGAGAGATAGAGAAATTTTTTTGCAAACAATGCAGGCACTTAACGGAGAATTATAATGAAAGGAAAACGCTCATTGTTCGGGAGATGGTTATCAATACTTTTTTGCGGGGTGACGCTTTCCCTCTCCTGCAGTTCCCCTGTCACCTATGAGAACGTCAGGCTGGTAAAGGAGAGGAAATCCTTCTTCTTCTCTCCCGACCGGACCGCGTCCCGGGAGCCCATGACTCTCAATATCCGGACTTCGTTTGTGTCCATGGAGGGGAAATGGGGCGTCCTGTTCAGTGTCCCCTACAGGGAAACGGGATTCGGGGCCATCAACCGTACCCTCTTTACCACAGTCCTTTACGCCGCAGTGGTTGACCGTGACCTCGGGCAGTTATCCGGCAGGCCGCAGGTCCTTTATAAAAAGGAAGGCAACATCACAAGGGATTTTTTTGAAGCCGGGGACAGCTTCGGAGTGGCCTATCTCACGAAGGAAAACAATCTCATCTGCCGTGTCTTCGGCCATAAAGGGCCGTTGAAGACAATAAAAACGTTCCGGGTGCCCGGGGGGCATCTGGTTAAAACGGACATGTCATTCACGGACCTGGCGCTGGGCTATTATAACGAAGAGGTCTTTCTGCTTGTTCATGACGGGACACTCAGGGTCATCAGGGCAAAAGCGGACGGGAGCACCGAGGAGCTCATGGCGGGGAGAGATCTTCCGGATAATTCCTGTGTGCTAAGCGGGGACCTTTTTGTTGACCGGCAGGGTATCCGTCTCCTCTGGGCCGAAGCCCCCTGTTACGGCAAAACACCCCGCCGCGCTTCATTTTTCTACGCCTTCCGGTCCCCTGCGGGGAAAAGTTTTACAATCAAAAAGCTCCGGATCAGCGGGGACACGATAAATGAACTGAAGGCAAAGTTTATCCATACGGGTCCCCGGCTCTTTCTGCTTTTACAGTACGGCAACATGGTCTGGGAAGGGGAGGCCGGCGCCAGGCCGGGAGATCTTCGGCCGGTTAAAAAACTCATGACCCTGGGGAAGAGGAATTATCCCCCTTCCACACTCTTTTCCTGTACGTCCGGGAGATGTTTTGTTTTCTTTCATAAGATGGATGGGACCTATCACTATTCAAGAAAGGGCGGTTTAAAAAAGAGCCCCTCTCTTCAATACAGAAGGGCCGTCCGGTGCGGGGAAAAGCTGTGTATCCAGGAAACAAACAATAAGGGGATATCGGTTTTTGATCCGGAGATGTAAGATAATGTTGAATTTTAAAGAGTAATTTTCATATTTTCCTTTACATTTTTTTAATTGTGTTTCAATAGGTGTATTTGTTACTGCATATAGATATAAAAATTCTCATTTCATTTAAATGTAAATTTATTTCGTTCTCTCCGCACCCCGATGTGGCAGAGAGATGTTTTTTAAAATCATATATCTGAGTAGTTCCCTGTAGATACACATAGTTCTTTCTAAGATCTGTGTCTTCGTGGCGGATATTTTATTAAAAAACAGCGCAAATGTATTTTTTTTGGGGAATTTTTCCGCGTTTTTCCTACTGTAAATATGAAAGACAGAGGTGGTAACAGTGAAACTTACCGGTTCGCTTGCAGACCCGAAGGTTGAAAATTTTACAAAACATTACCATTTATTTTATTCCCTGGTGTTCAGCATTGTCTATTCCCGCATCAACAATTATCACGATGCCGAAGATATCTGCCAGGAGGTTTTCATCAGGTTTTACAGGAAGCTTGATGAGATCAACAACCCGAGGAAATGGCTCCTGGGATGTCTCAGAATCGTTGTTCTGGATTTTTACAAGGAGAGGAACAGGGGCCATGAAGATCTGGATTCACTTTTAAACGATATAGATATGGGATACGTTAATGGTTTTAAAGAAGCGCGGGTGGTGATCTCCCGGGTCATTGATGAGATCAGTGATGAATGCCGCGGAGATGAAATCGGGGACGATTCCATCTTTCAGCTGGTTGCCGTTTACCGGTACAGCATTGCCGAAGCGGCCAGGCATTTAAAGCTTAACTATAAACAGGCGCGGTACAGGTATAACAGGATCTGCGAAAAGATATTATCGAGACTCCGGGAAAAAGGGATCAAAGAACTGGGTGATCTGCTATGAAAAGAACAGGTGTACTGGAAGAGATCATTGAAAAGTACAGGCTTACATCACCTCTTTCCTCTTATGACAGGAGGAGAATATTCAAAGCGAAACGAAAGGCATTATCAAAAATAGTTAAAAGCGAAATATACGATTCCGCACTGGTGCACGCCGCGGTCTTTTTCGAGCATCTCCTCAACAGGATCGGAATAAAGACAACACTGGCGGGAGGGGCCCGGGCGTTCGCGGCAGCATCGGTCATCGTGTTCCTGGTGATCGTATCGTCATCTCTGACGGTCTTCTACGACTATGGAACGGGAAGAGGGCCCGTGACCGGGATCCCCGAATTCAGGAAGGGCTTCATTCTTCTGGCCGAGGGCGCAGTGAAGATCACAAGGAATAAAAGAGAGATAGCGGCAGTGGGGACAAAGGAGAGGATTATTACCGGGGACAAAATCATGACCGGCCCCGGGGGCAGGCTCCTCTTTCAAATGAAGAAAAGTCTTGTAAGCGTGGAGTCCCGGAGCACTGCTTCCGTGGAGATCGGATTGAAAAGAAAGTCACTCTCACTGGAAAGGGGGACCCTTTTGTGCAAAGTCATACCCCTGGAAACAGGTGAAATGTTCAGTGTCATAACACCTAACGCCGTGGCTGTTGTGGCGGGAACGGGGTTCGGCATAAGCTATGAAAAGGAAACAACGAGGGTGACCGTGTCCCAGGGGGCGGTAAAGGTGACCAACCTTGTGAAAAATTATGAGATCCGGGTGGAAAAGGGGCAGAGCGCCGTGATCAGGGGAATATCAACTGTGAAAAAACCGGTAAAGACCGGTTCACGGGAAATGCAGTTGCTGCAAAAAATCGGCAGGCTGAAATACAGGGAAAATTTAAGCGCTATTGAGACGAATGAACTGCGTGAAGCTGTCATGGCCGTGATGAGCGAAAAGACGGAAAAGGAAAAGAGAAGCGGGATCACAACACTTGACGATATCAGGAAAAAATACGGGCGGCTGGAGGAGGTCCGGCTCTATAACGGAAGAGTATATACAGGCGCCATTACCTCACGGGGCAGGTTCTTTACCATTATTACCCCGGGAGGGGTCAGAAGGGTGAGGGCTAAAGAAGTAAAGAATGTGAGGATAATAGAATAGGGTATTGACCGGAAGACCTGTTGATACCCGGAGGGGAAAGATGAAAACGAAGAAAAATTTTTTGATCCTGACGGTTATGTTCCTTCTGCTGCTCTGTCTATCCGCCGCTTTGATGATTATGAAAAGCGGAAATAATAAAGGGGAGAGGAAAACCGCCGGCAGGACCGGAACTCCCGGAAATTTAATAAAAGGGAGAGACCTTATGATAGAGGAGACAGTAAAGGAAAACAGGGTGCCCGGAAAATCCGGTTCAGCAACCGGAAAGAGAACCGGGATCAAAACAAAAGAGGAGATCAAACAGATATACGGCAGGGTGGAGATTGTGACCCTCTATAACGGGCAAAGCTACACCGGTGCGGTGATCTCCATAGATGATGTCTACACAATGGTTACAACAGAGGGGATGAAAAAGATCTCCATGGAAGACGTAAAAATGAGAACAATACTGGAATAACAGCTGAGGTTTGCTATGAAAGAACTAAAGAAACGAATAACGGTTTATACGGCGGCATTTGCCGTGGTTTTAATCTTTTTTCCCGGCTGCGGCAAAAACATAACGGGAGAAGACGCCGTTGTGACCTTTCTGTTCGGCGACGTAAAAATTAAGCGGAACGGGAATGAACAGAAAGCGAACATAAAAGAACACCTGAAGAAGGGGGACATGATTTTAACGGGGAAGAAATCGTTTATTGTTGTCCAGCTTGGAGGGGAAACCGTTTTCAGGATTGAACAGGAGTCCCGTGTGAAGCTGAACTCCATCACCGGGCACGGTGAAAACGAATTTTACCTGTCAAAGGGCATGGTGCTCTCAAAAATTTCCCGGCTCAGGAAGGGAGAACGTTATGTTATCAAGACTCCCACGGCAGTGGCATCGGTCCGGGGCACGGTTTTTCTAACGGAACACAATAGCGGGACCAGCAGGGTGGCCGTGTCCCGGGGGAAGGTGAAGGTTGAAAAGATATCTTCCAGGAAAGAGAAGTACGCGGACACCGGGAAGACCATCCTTGTTACCGGGACCCTTAAAAGCCGGAAGATATCAGCCATTGAGAAACTTACCCTGGGGAAGATCGAAGATATCCCGGTAAGAAAAAATCCCGGTTCCCTGGAGAAGGATAAGCTTGAGAAAGAGGGGGAAAAGATACGGGAGAACGACAGGCGGATCGATAAAGAGATCGGCAGGATCCTGGGCAAGAAATTCACCCTTGAAAATATCCGGTCCGAATACGGAAGGATTGACACGGTCACCCTCTACAGCGGAAAGAAATATCAGGGCGCCATCCTCTCCCGGGGGAGAAGGATACGGATGATCACCCCCTCGGGGATAATCAGCATTGACGGGAAAAAGGTCAGGCAGACGGAATCGAGATAAATAATGTTGAATTTTAAATTTTGAATTGAAGAGGGAGAAGAAGAAAAGTATTGAACCGCGAAGGCGCGAAGGGCGCGAAGGAAGAGTTTTTATAATGTTGAGTTTTAATTTTGAATGTTAAATTAAAGAGACTGTTTTTTGATAAAATAACTCAACTTTATAAACTTTGCGCCCTTTGCGCCTTTGCGGTTCAATTATCCTTCTTCGTGATCTTCGTGGTTAAATCTTTTAAAAATGAGGTTTTACAATTTGAGTTACGGGAAACAGAGGATGAAAAAAGATTTTAATAAAACGTTCTATGGGATGGTTTTTTTTCTGATGATTTTTTACCCGTCGATTCTGGGGGCGGAGTATATTTTTTTAAAAGACGGGAAGATCATCAGGGGGAGAATTATCGCGGACCGGCCCGGAACAGTTGTTGCCCGGGTGGAGGGGAAAAGGCAGGTGATCCGGAGGGGGGATATTCTCCGTATCCTCTATACCGAACTGAAGATGGGGAAGGTCTATATCCAGAAGCGCGACGGCACAAGCGTCCTCGCCTTTATCGTGGATGAGGACAGGGAGAGCTATATCTGCAGAAAGAAGCTCTATTCCCCGAAGGAGTTCAGCCTCAGGAGGAGCGATGTCCTTTTCGTGGCGGAAAAAAACCCCTCGGGGCTCAAGGGTGAGGCCGGTATGACCGACGCGGAGCTTTCATGGTTTCCTCCTTACGATAAAGTAAAAAAATATAATATCTATACCAAAACCCTAAAAAGGGGCGAATATAAAAAGATCGCGTCCACATCAAGCAAGCATATTTCCCTTGAGGACCTGAAGAGCAACACGAAGTACTATTTCATCGTGAAGAGCGTGGACAGTGACGACTACGAGTCCTCCCCCAGCAACGAACTCACGCTGAAGACGAAGAACATCCCCCCCCTGCCTCCCGGGAAAACCGACGTTACAAAGGACTCCGGGGGGAACTACGAGATCACCTGGGAGAAAGCCACGGACCCCGACGGGAGTGTGGAGGAGTACAGGCTCTATAAGGTGCTGAATTTCAAAACCTCGCTCCTGGGCGTAACAAAAAAGACGGCATACCGTTTGTCAAAGGACGTGAAATTTGACATCATCTATATTAAAAGCAGCGACAATTTAAAAACGGAATCGGAGGAGATTGCCCGTGTCTACATTTCCCACCGTCCCGAGATCAACGTGGCGGTCTCCCCGGCCCTTGTTCTGCCCCGGGGAAATTTGAAGGACGCGGTAAAACCGGGTTACGGGGGGACCCTCCGGGTGGGGATGTCCAACTACTTTCTCCCCTGCCTTGACCTGGGGATCGAGTCCTCGTATCTTATCTTCCCGGGGAAAGAGAATATCTCCGGGGTCCCGGAAAACGATGTGGAAGATATTGTCCTCGCCCCGGTGCAGCTTTTTGCGGGATATTCCTTCTCTATCCGCAAGATGTTCCGGATCTCGCCGGCGGTTTATGCCGGGGCCTGTTATGTCCGTGAGAGGCACAGCTATTTCGATATTCCCAGCTCGTCGCAAAAGACAAAAACAACAGGGGGGTTCGAACCCCTCTTCGGCGCGGGACTCACGGTCCGCTGGAACGTTTCCCTCTGGTTTTTCGCCCTTTCCGCCGACTACCGGTATATCAGTGAAGAATCGGGGGGGATGTCCTGGTTTTCAATCTCTCCCTCGGCGGGGATCAGGTTTTGAACCACGGAGACGTGTTTAATGTTGAATGTTGAGTTTTAAATGTTAAATTAAAGAAAAAAGTTTTTAATTTTTTTCCTGTTCATGCGTATTAATTAGTTGGAGGTTACCATGAACGGGATCAAAAAGAACAACATTATTGAGCAGAAGTGTTTTGAGTTCGCACTGGACATTATTGAGTTGTATAAGAAGCTGCAGGAGAAGAGGGAATATATTATCTCAAAGCAGGTATTGAGGAGCGGGACAGGTATCGGGGCGAATACCGCGGAGGCACAGGCGGCGCAGAGCAGAAAGGACTTTTTATCGAAGATGTCAATCGCGTCGAAGGAGGCCAGAGAGACCAGGTACTGGCTCTGTCTGCTTGATAGATCGAAGATGGCGGACCTTGATTACAGTCCCTATTTAAGGGACATTGACCAGTTGATCCGGATCTTAACATCTATTGTGAAAACAGCTTCGAAGAAGTGTTGATTTGAAGAAGTTTTAAATTTTGAATGTTTGATTTTAAATTAAAAAGACTGTTTTTAATCAGGAAATTCAAAATTCAAAATTCAAAATTTAACACTCTCTTAAAATGTGGAGAAGTATAATGAAGAAGTTAATTCCGGTCACCATACTGTTAATTTTCAACCTGTCCTGTTCGGACATCATAAACGGCATGTTTGACGACATGCCCGAAACAGTCCCTGTCTGCGTTGATAAAGACACGT
>JBNKTL010000063.1:0-20643 GCA_050298055.1 Spirochaetota bacterium | reverse complement strand
CTTTATTTCTTTTTCTTGTTTATGCGGAGTATAATAGTTCTTGATCAGAATAATAGATTGAATTTATTGAGATAAACGTTAAAGCTTAGCCGATGTTGCCAGGATTCTTAAATGTTTTTAAAAGAGCTGGATTTATTTTGCAACAATAATTTTAGAAAGCAACAATGGGCAATATGCCGAAGGCCGAGCACCGCAGGGAGTCTTCGACCGAGGAGCGGAGCGGCTAAGCTTAGTTATGTGTCGTAAATTCAAATGCGTGCAAAAAATTATAATAACTCTTATAACTCTTTTTATAATCAACTTCAATTAGCGGATAATGACCACATTAGTTGCTAAAGCATTATTTAACACTCAAAACTAAAATATTATAACTCTTTATTTCTTTTTCTTGTTCATGCGGACTATAATTATTCTTGCTTAGTATAATTGGTTGAATTTATGACACATAACGTCAAAGCTTAGCCGACGTTGCCATGATTCCATAATGTACTTAAAAGGAACCAGTTCATTTTGCAACAAGTTTTTAGAAAGCAACAATGGGCAATGTGCCGCAGGCCGAGCACCGCAGGCGCGGCCTTTTGCGCCGAGGAGCGCAAGCGGTTAAGCTTAGTTTATCGCAGTAAATTCAAATGCGTGGAAAAAATATTATAACTCTTTTTTAATCAACTTCAATGAGCTGATAATGACTATATCAATTGATAAGGCATTGTCTAACACTAAAAACCAAAATTTTTATATAACTCTTTATTTCTTTTTCTTGTTTATGCGGAGTATAATAGTTCTTGATCAGAATAATAGATTGAATTTATTGAGATAAACTATACTTATCTGAATTGCGATATACTCCTATAAACCTCATGATATGTGAAGAAAAAAATACATTTTAACAAAAAAAATTTTATGATATGCGACTCCCGTTCGTATTAACATGTAGATGCATTTTATTATGCAGTTGTTATTACAGATAGGGAGGTAAAATTTATGTCAAACCGGATGCTGGATATGCTTCTGAAGGAATACGGCTATAAAGGTGATCCGAAGTATATATCAAACAAAGATATTGAGGATTTTTTCAAAGAATACTCCAGTACAATCACCGTGAATGATTTCAGGGCTATAAAAAAATACTTTTTACAGGATCTGGGTGTTCCTCGTTATGTGTTTACAAAGCTGGAGGGGCATTTTCAGAAAGGGCCTCAAGCTGGTCCACAACCAATACAGGGGGCCGGGTCTCCTCCCCGTTCAGGGGAATTCAGGGAAGTCATGGTACTTAAACGCTATTCTCCCCGGACCATAAAGGCATATATGGGAGCATTAGGCCGGGCCAATAAATGGTGTCTCTCCAATACCGGCAAACCCATTGACTGCATTACCGCGGCCGATGCCCGGAAGTTTTTTCTGGAACTCATTGATGACCGGGGGCTCTCACCTTCACTTGTCCGAATATGCCGTTCATCCCTGAAACTCTATTTTTCCCGGGTCCTTCGCCGTACCCTGGACCTCTCCTTTCTGGAAGGGATGAAAAGCCCCCGTCATCTTCCGTCGGTGGCAACGCGGAACCAGATCATGAAAATCCTGGACTCCATAAGCAACACCCGGCACAGGACCATGATCGGTCTCCTCTATGCGTCAGGACTCCGGCTTTCAGAGCTTGTTAGTCTCAGGATATCCGATCTTGATCTTGAAAGCCTTACAATACATGTACGCGGAGGGAAAGGGCGTAAAGACAGGATCACCATCTTTTCCCGGTCCCTGGAGGAGGGTCTCAGGTTCTGTATGCTGGGAAAAAGTGCGAAGGATTTTATCTTCACACCGGTCCACTACTCGGAACCAGGGTCGCAAAAGCATATATCAGGAAGGACAGTCCAGAAGGTCCTTGAAAACGCCGTGAAGAAGGCCGGGCTCTCTCTGCATCTGACACCCCATGATTTGCGGCACTGCTTTGCCACTCACCTTATGGAAAACGGGATTTCGATCCGCTATATCCAGAACCTCCTGGGGCACAAAAATATCAGTACTACAACTATTTATACAAAGGTAGCAAAATCCGGGTTGGTAAAGGTTAAAAGCCCCCTGTAATAATTAAGCAGTTATATTTCTGCCTGGCCGGTAACGAGGAATTTTGTTCAAATATCAAAGTCTGGCCGGGTACACAGGTTCTTGCCTGCGGGGATCTACCGATCCGCAGATAGAGCCTTTCCGGGAGCACGCGGGGGAGGTTGAGGGGGGTGTCATGCAACAACCCCTTCGGCAGGCGTCTGCCGTTTTCACTACCTGTTTTGTCTGGTTTTTTTAATCTTCACGAACCCATTTTCACCATATTTGATGATATATTTATCAAATGTAAATAATGTCGCGTTAAGAATTCTCGCAGTGGCAATGATCATCCTGTCAGCAGGATCACCATGAAAATCCCCGGGCAATATTGTACTCTCATAGGCAATTTCGGGAGAAAGCGGGTGAATACTCACACCTGGAGCTGAAGTTACATTCTTTATCCAATCTAACGTGTTTTCAGACAATGAGATGCGTTTTTTTGAAGCAAGCATTGCAATTTCCCACATGCAAATAGCGGGAATGACAATTGAACTATCTTTAATTGCTTTATTAATGTGAGTCAAAAAGCCCGATTTTCTGATTCTTTCATCTCCGTTGATTAACCAGATCAATATATGTGTATCCAGTACGATCATTTTTTATTTCTCGGCTTCCCAGTTTTCATCAATCGGTTTTATGATATCATCATTAATATGAACAGAATCTTTCATGTACCCGAATAATGATTTTCCCGGTTTTAATGAATAAGGTATTAATTTAGCAACAGGTTTCCCATGTTTGGTAATAACGACTTCTTCATGATAGATATTGACCCGGTCCATTATCTTTAAACACTTTGCTTTAAATTCTGCCGCTGACATCTGCATAGTTATCACCTCAAAATGGTCATATTTATATGGTCATGATAATGCTGGTTTCATATGGAGTCAAGAAAAAAGAATGGAGTTTTGAATGTACGAATGGTCAAAAAGAGGCCCCTGGCCCCGGGTCTCTTTTTCTTACCGCACCTCGATCTCACACCGGTAGCTGCTGGTCTTGAAAACAGCGTCCCCGCTCTTCCTGTTGAAACTGACCAGTTTACAACCTGTTATCTTTCCCGGTTTTCTTCCCCGGGCGAGGCTCATTCTAAAGAAGAAGTCACGGCTGGAGCCGTCCGATGTCAAAACGGTTATTTTATCCCCGTCTCTTATGACGTTCATCCCGGTATTGTTATAAAAGAGAAATTCGGAGTAGGCGTCCTTTACGGTCATCCAGCGGACCCAGGGGTAGTACTTTTCAATTGTCATAAACTGGTTGCTGAACTGTTTCTTCATCCAGTCCCAGCCGTGGTATCCGAATGAACGGTGCTCGTCAAAAACGTCGTCGGGGTGGATAAAGTGGCTGATCACCCCGAAGTTGTGGAGTACGTCGAAGAGGAGGTAGCTGTCGGTATCTTGCATTGCGTATCCCGATGACATCCGGGGGATCTGCAGGAACCTCCTGTCCTCTGTAAACTCAAATTCCTGCTCCCTCTCACCCTGGGAGCTCACGTAGAGTGTTGAGAGGACCTGGATTGAGGGAAATGCTTCACCCAGGGCCTCTGTCCCTGTTTTATCGATAATATTGTGGGGAGCAACATAGGAAAAGGGGAGCATGACCGGGGTATAGATCTTCTCCCACTCCCTTCTCGACCTGTTCAGGGCCTTGAGCATTGACTCTTTGTCCGGCCAGGGGGTTGAGTCGTAGTCTTTTGGCCGGGTCAGGGTGAGAGACATATGGTTAAATCCGTGGAACCCCAGTTCCCAGCCCTTTTCCAGGGCAAGTTCTCCCATCTTTACGGTCATCCCTCCCCTGGCCAGGTAGAAGTCCTTTATCTCGTAGTTATAGCTGCTGTTTTTATATCCCGTGTCCTTATTATAGTTAAAGATAAGGTAGGTGGTATATTTAAAGCCCAGCTTCTTCTGCAGGGCCAGCAGGTCCCTGACCCAGACATCTTTAATAAAATTCGTATCGGAGACTTTTTTGTATCTTTTCAGGTTTTTGATAAACGCGCTGTATTTTTCTCTCTCCTCTGCTGTGTTTGCGCTGTTCATTTTTTTAGTATAGTAATCTATCCTGTACTGTTTGTAGTAGATGTTCCACCAGGGGGCGGGAAAATCATCTACCATCATCATGGCAATATTGGCAAGCCCGGTGACAAAGTTTGAGGAGATATAGTGGATACTCTGGACTTCGGTCCCGCGGAAACTCTTGCTGCTGGTGAGCATATCGGTGTTCCAGTAGAGGACCTTCCCCTTTCCCGCTCTCCGTTCCCAGAGGACGGGGTAGGAGTTCTTTTTCCTCCTGTCTAATAGGGTCCCGATAACCTTCGCGTCCCTGAGGTCAGCCCTTCTTACATTGAGGTCCATTGCCTTACAGGTCACCGGGTAAGCGTTGAAGAAAAAATCCTTATCCAGGGAGAAACCCCCGGTGAAGTAATCGATACTGCCGCCATAGGATTTTATGCCCAGGAACTTCTTATAGTCGTTACTCATATCAGCGAACTTAAGAAATATGACATTCCCGCCGTTTTCAGTATAGTCCTTAATGATCCTGAGGGGGATATTGTCCAGGTTGTCGGCAACAATGACAATGGCTTCAAAGGGTTTGAGGTCTTCACCCACCATCCCCTTCAGCGCATCAACATCGACATTCCTGTATTTAATCTTCGCGTACCTGAACGCGTATTTCAGGTTGTTCTCGATAAAAGCCCTTTTTTTTGTTTTTCCCATGATGACTCCCACGTCCTGGTACCCGTCATCGTAAAAGAGCGAGTTCCGGAGAAACTTTTCGGGATTGAGCATAAAGGTGTTTTTGCTGATAACATACTGTTCAAGGGCAAAACCGCCGTTCTTCGATGTGAGTATCAGGGATGAGAGCCCGTCCCCGAGACCTTTGGCCCCGTCGGTCCTTTTTACCACCAGGTAAGACCTCACATCTTTTCTCACGGGGATGATCTGCTGGTAGTGCCGCGCTCTCCTCACATCCTGTTTCCCTTTAAACTGGGCCACGGATTTGTCCAGCTTGATGATCTTAAGTTTACCGGGGTCATTAGTCCAGTATCCCGCGAACCGGAATCCCATTTTCCGGAAAAGGGGGGCGTAATAAGCGTTGAGGTCCCACTTCTCCTTTCCGTCTTCTCTGTATCCGTAGGCCCCGAAGGAATTTATGATAACAAGTTTTATCCCGGATGTCACCGCGTCATCCAGGAATTTTATATATTCTTTTGCCTTCTCTTTGCTTTGAACCACACCGCTGTTATGCCAGGTTATTATGGCGCGGACATCTCCCAGGGAGTCTCTGTCCGGTATCCCGCTGTCAAAATCGTGATATGTTATTTTTAAGCCTGTTTTATCAATTGTGTTCTTAAAATACCATGCAATGGGGTTGTCAGCGGTTTTATAGCCGTCCGATGACCGGTATATCCCGAGAATTGTTTTCCCGTATTGCGGCGCGCTGAACAGCGCCGGCTGAAAGAGGAAAAACGCAAAAAGAACTAATGCTGTTTTCCCGCAGGTCTCTTTTTTAGTTGATTTCGATTTCATAGCGTATATCCCACTTGTTGGAATCTCCCTTTTTATAGGGGGCCGATTCGCCCATCCCGGTGGTTTTAATTGAAACACCTGCAAATTGGCTTTTCAGCCTCTCCCCGAGGTTTACCGCCCTTTTTTGAGACAGGGCAAGGTTGTTCTTTTCGGAACCATCGGAGTTTGTATGTGATATAATATGCAGTTCTCTTATTCGTCCCTGCTTTTTAATTGCTGTTACAAGCTGCCGGATAATTTTTTCCGCTTCTGCCTTGAACGAAGCGCTCTTTGTTTTGTGCAGCATTTCCTGGTCAAAGAGGATGATCTTTGTTTTACCCCCGGTCCGGGTTATCAGAAAATCGGCCCATACTTCCCGGCTGTCGGATTTGCCCCTGTTTCCCGCCCTGTCTGCAACTTCCATGGAGATAAGGAGGGGCATGTTGTAACCGATGGCCCTGTTTTTGTCATCGGTGCCGTTCCATCCTATTTTACCGGGTATTTTCCCGCTGCCGCTCATGAGCTTAACGAGCCGTTTGTCCGTTGAATGGATCATCAGTTTCCACGATTCCACCTCAGCTTTGGAAGATCGCGGCGTGATAACAATGCTGTTTTTCTCCGGTGTAAAGGAAAGCCTGTTTGCCTTTATCCCCACGGTTATTCCCGTGGTGATTACCACTTCAACTGCCGGTGACTGTATTGATTTCCTGTCCTTGTACCTGATGCTAATTGAGGCAGTGTACGTCCCGTCCCCGGGGAATTCACCCCTGCTGTTTTTCCCGTCCCACTGCACATCATAGGGCAGGAATTCAAAGCCCGTGATCTCCCTGAGGGGCCTTCCCTGTTTTCTCTTTGCGTCTTTTAAACTCAGTTTCCAGCTTTCAACGGCGTCCTTGTCGGAGGCGTTTATTCCAAAGCTGATGGTGTCCCTGATGCCGTCTTTGTTGGGTGAGAATTCCGTGTACGATTTTTCAAGGGTGACCGCTCTTTTCTTCCGGGAGAGGAATATCCTCTCGCTCTTTGAAATGTCCTTTTTACCGGCGCTGTTTACTATTGTCAGCCTGCAGAGATAGTCTCCTGCGGGGAGGAGGATATTGGTCTTGTCTGTGCCGTCCCACTTCAGTGTTGCCGGGGGCGCGCCTTTGCGGGCAATTGTGTTTACGGTTTTCCCCTTTGTATCTGTGATATCCAGGCGCCAGCTGTTGATACCTGTTTCATCGAAGGCGGTCATCGTTATGGTGGTGAAGTCGTCTTTCCCGTCGTTATCGGCTGTTATAAACTTCGGGTTTGCGCTGATAATGTTGATAGGTTCTTCACCCCTTCCCGTTGGGGTATAGACCGTAAAGAACTTTCCCTTTATGCCGAAGGTGATATCATGTGAGATGAAGGGGTCCGGGTCCGGGTTTGCCGTGGTCGGATCAATTTTTGAGTATGAATAGAGATACGAGAGACTTGCCGATACATGATCGCCTCTGTAATTCAGTTTTATGCCGGGATTCATATTTGTATTTCCCTCGGTGTCAAGGGTATACTGGAATGCGAGGATATACTGGAATTTTCCTTTCATGATATTTTCAATTGTATGGAGCCATCGGATCCCTCCCCCGTATGTGGCGAGGCTCTCGGGGACCCAGTAAGGGACGTAGGGCATATCCGTTACAAGGCTCGTGTCATATTCGGTGAATCCGCTTGATTCATAGGAGTAGACCCCCGAGAGATCGAGTTTCATGTCGGATTCGGTGAACCGGAGCAGCCTGTAGGTCAGTTCGTTGTAGCTGGATACCCGTGTGTTTGAATCGGAGAGCATCCTGTACCTGATGCTGTCAAAGAGGAAAAACCTGTCACTCAGGGGAAAGTCCAGTTCACCGGGGGATATATCCATTGATGCGCTTATGGTATTTGAGGTTATTTCGTCCCGTCTTGTGAGCCTCAACGATTGCGTCAGGTCTGATATATCTTCACGCTGGTACTCGGCCCGCAGTGACATTATTTTAAAGAGGGGAGAGAGCTTTATCCCCCCACCGTAGTTAAATGTGGAGTAGCTGATCTTTGAATCGTAGGTGTCATACTGCTCAAAATCAACTTCACCCGTATAGTAGTTACCTGTTCCGCTGAGAAAGACAGTTGTTGAGAGGGGGATAATCCTGAACTCAGTTTCGACTTTTCCCAGGTGGTGCATGACGGCCCCGGTTTTTATTCCCGGGTAGGTCTGCCCTGACTGTGACTGGCCCCCCTGTTCATCGATCCGCACAAGCCCGTATCCCCCCTTGAGGGTAAACCAGTCGGTGAGGGGATAGACCCCGTTCAGGTTCTCGGATATCCGGGTAACGGCAGATTCGCTGTAGTACCTGGTTATACTCTCCAGGGAGGGCGAATACTCTTTCTGCAGCTCATAGTGCTCTTTCCTTGCCAGGGCGTTGTCGACCTGGTTGTTGATGCAGATCTCGAAGTTGCCCATGGCTGTTTTCCAGTATCCCGATACCCCCCTGAGGTTTCCTATCTTAAAGTTTATGTCAACATTCAGGGGCTGAACCTGCAGAATATTATCATAGTAATCCAGGGCAGGGAATATCCTGTTTGTATTGAGATAGAACTCTCCGATCTCCTTATAGACCGGAACATTATCATTCTCCTGCTCAAGGACCCCTTTTTCATAGAGGTACCTGATCGATTTTTTCCCCGATTTCAATTTTTCTCCCTGTTCCTCTGAAAGCTCATCCAGTCTTTTCGCGGTTTCGATGGAGAGCCGGGCCGTTCCCAGTGCTGTTTTGTTTCTGTCCCCTGACGGGGGAGGGGTCCCTCCCTTCTCTTTCCTCAGGTTTGCGAGAAGTGTCACTATGGTCCTGAGCCTGTCCCGGGTTGTCTTTTTAAGTTTATTGCTCTGTATCATTTTGTTAATGAGAAGTTCTGCTTCACCGTATTTTTCCGAATAGACCAGGGAGAGGGGATACTGGGGGAAGGCCCTCATAGGATCTTTCCCGTAGACTGTTCCCAGGGATGAAGCGGCCCCCGAACTGCTTCCGTAAAAAAGCTCAAGCATTCCGATTACCTTTTTTGGCCGAAAATCACCTTTCATGTTCTTTTCCGAGTTTCTGGCCTGTTCCAGAAGCCGTTCCCTGTCAATCTCCCATTTCAACGCGTTTTTCTGCGTCAGGTACCCCTGGATGTCCCTGTTATAGTAGCTCAGGACATCACTGTACGCGGTGAGGGTCTTTTCGACCAGGTCGGTCCTGGCCGCAATACTGCGTATCTTTCTGTAATCAGAATCAATTACAGCTGTGGTGAAATCGCCCGACAGGGCTTTCCCTTTTTTTATGTTTTCCGGAATATCAGCATACCTGTTGTTAAGTGATTTTATCTCCCTGTTCAGTGATTCTACCAGCGGTTTCATGAGACTGAGTTTGAGGGTCTCTATTTCAAGTGTGCCGATTTTTCCTCCCGTTGAATCGATGTTTTTCAGTATTTTTATGTTGAGGAGATTGGTGAATTCCTCAATGGCTTTCGTGTAGATCCTGTTCCAGCGGTAGTTATCAATGAGGTTCTTCCTGGCCTCCAGGTCTTCAGGGTCCTTCTCCAGGGCTCTCAGATATTCATTGATGGCGGCCTTTTTCTGTTTCTCCTGTTCTCCCTTTAAGTCCAGTGAAAAAGCGGAGAGTTCCGGGTATATCCTCCTGATCTGTACGGCCTCTTCCATTATGTCATTGGCGTTTTTTGCCTGTCCCGCGTCCAGATAGATCTGCGCCAGTTTCTTATAGGCATTTATCTCCTTTTCATCAAGAGAGATGATCTTTTTAAACTGCCGTATGGCGTCATATGTTTTTCCGCCCCAGTTGTAGTTATCACCCAGGGCATAGAGCACTTCGATATTGTCCGGGGCAATTGTTTCCGCCTTCTGAAAGACCGCTATTGCCCTGTTGACCTCACCCTTCCAGGAGAGCTGGGTCGCAAGTGAGATGTACGCGTCAACATTAAGGGGATCGATTCTTATAATCTCCTCATAGTTCTTTATTGCTTCATCGTACCTGTTGTTCCATCCCGCGAGAACAGCCATGAGCTTCCGGGCGGTTATGTTCTTCTTATCGATTGATACGATTGTTTTATATTCCTTTATGGCTTCATCCAGTCTTCCTCCCCAGGCAAGGTTGCTTGCAAGGAGTATTCTTATCTCGATGTCCCGGGGATTCCCCTTGAGGTATTCCCGGCACTGGTCCACCGCCTTGTTGTTTTCGTAAAGCCATCCGTAGACCTGCAGAAGGTTAAAGATATTTTCCCTGTAATTAATGTCCCTCTTGATCAGTTTCCTGTACTCTTCGGCCTTCCTGAACCTGATCCCCTTTCCCCCGGTGGTGAAGTTTCCCGGCGCGGTCCCGGGAAATTTCATGAGGGAAATCAGCTCCCCGGAGTATGTGGGAAGAAAAAGTATGGCGTCGATATAGAAGTAGTAGTCCCAGCCGCTTGTTCTCTTCTGTTTTACCCTGAAGGTGAGGGTATGCTTCCCCGTTCCCAGTTTCCCGGTTGATACCTTTACCCAGTAGAACCCTCCGGGAGCATAGTACTCCTTGACGAAGGTGTTTTCAGATGAAGCGGTCTTGAACTTTCCGTCGTCGATTTTCCATTCAATGGGCGAGGCATAGCCCGGCCGGTCTGTCCTGGTTGAACCGGGAGGTGAACATCCCATCCAGAAGTCGTAGGATTTTGACCGGGGGACGTGAAAAATATAGCTGGCAAAGTAACCCTTGTCTGACTTCGGGTCCGCGTCTTTGGAGAGCTGGAGCGCGTACCTGTTGCTGCAGAAAAAGTTATATGTCTTTTCTTTTGCGAAGTTCGTGCTTACGGCGTCTTCACCCTCTATCCAGATATAGTTTTTGTAGGGAATTTTTTTCCCCTGTGACGCGGGACCCGTCTTTTTTTCGGTTTTTCTCTTCCCTGTCTCCTGCCCCGAAGAGAAATAAAAGGGCAGTATAAACGCGAATGTTATAATTGCCGTAACGATTTTTTTTCCTGACTGTTTCATATATGCTCCTGTATCCTTTTACCGGTAAGATTTTCTTCCTGTCATCCTTTTGATGATGAGCAGAGTGTTCAGTCCTTCCATGGGATCTTCAGGCTGCATCAATCCGCTCAGGGTGAGGTTCATGATACCGTACTGCAGCGCGATTCTTATGGCGTTGTAATAAACATGGGAACTTTTCACGTCTTTTATGGGCGAGGCGGAACTTTTCCCATACCGGGTCCTGAAATCGATATTTCCCGTTGAGAGGACAATATAGTCTTCAACGATCTTTGCCATTTCTCCCCGGCTGACGACCTTAAGCGGTTCAAAGTTCTTTCCCGTTATATATGAGAAGAAACCGTTTTTTCGAAGTCCTTTTATTGAGTCGGCGTAAACAAGAGCGGTTACGCTTGTAAGGTCCGTGAATGCCCCGGGAAGCTCCTTTTTCATCCTGAACATTCTCTGTATCCCGAAAACGCTGTAGAGGAGACTGGCAATTTCTCCCCGTTTGACTCCCCGGGAAAAGATGAGGCTCTGGTATTTTTTCGGGTTCAGTTTGATCCTCTCGATTTCATTGAGGATCTCGATCCTGTCCGCCGCGGACACCTGGAACTCCCTGCCAAGGAGGAGCACCCTCCTGTAGTATTCCCGCGCCTGCTTATATTCAACCAGGTAGTAGTACGCGTCGCCCAGGGTTATGGCGGCCATGGGCATATCCGGGTTTTTCGCCACAATCTGTGACAGTTCCTTAACGGCTTCACGGGCGTATTTCTTCCCCTTGGTCTTGAGTTTTATCCTGTAATCCATGACCCTGTTATAGGGGTCTCTGCTGTTCTCCTTCAGGGCGCGGGCGGAATACTCTTCGGCGCGGCTGTAATCACCGATGGCGTAATAGTAGAGGGCGTACCCTGAATTGATCCCGTCAAATTTCGCTTTTTCCTTTCTCTGTTTTTCACCGGATTCCGCCTGTTTGAGCTGGTCCAGTGCGGTCTCCAGGAGAAATTCTCTCCTTTTCCTGTCTTCAATGGATTCAGCCATAGTGATGTTCTTACGGGCCTTGTAGAGCAATACGTCCGTACCGCTCCCGGTGGGGATTATCTGTTTGCACCCCGGTATTATTATTGTAATGAAGAGGGCTGAAATAACTAGGATGGTATTTTTTCCTTTCATAAATAATCCTCATATAGTATAAATAAGAGATTTGAGTTATTGCTCAGCTATGCATAAGAATGATCATCTTTAACAAAAAAAGATACCTGGTATATCCCCCGTCCCTGGATATTGTTGATATTTTTTGAAAGTACATAATTTTATTCATATAACTAAGTAATAACAGATTTTATATATAAAGAGATAATTCCGATATATAAAATAGTGTTATGCGTATAATGCGTTAAATATAATATTTTAATCATTATTAATAAAGAAAAAATTTAGAAAAAAAGCTATTTAAGCGGTTCAGACAGGTTTGGCTCAGAGTAATGGTAGCAAAAACAGCGGAATTTTTTAAACGGGTCCATCCCCTGGAGATAATTATCGCAGTGGCGGTTGTGGCTGTGATTAATCTCTTTTATTATCCGGGTGATACGGGGTTCCTGGGAAGCAGGTATAATCCCTACCTCTTTATTATCATATTCTTTGCTTCATATTATGGGAAGATTTCGGGAATCTTCTCCCTCCTGCTCACAATTTCAGGATTTATGATTGTTTTGCTTTTTTCTCTTATACCCGGGAGTTCCGGTTCTCCTGCCGGTTCATTTACCGCTTTTTTTTCCGGAATCGGGTACGGGGCATTAATGGAGTTTCTCTTCACGGGAATAATCGTGTCCATGGTACTTGGTGAGATACGCGATTCACTGGGTGTGAATGTGGCAAAGCTCAAGTCTGAAAGAAAGCTCCTTGAAAAGGAGAACAGCAGGCTGGAGAGCGAACTGAAATCCGTGGTCCTTGTGAATGAAGAGTACCAGGACAGGATACTGGGGCAGCAGAATTCACTTATCTCTCTTTATTCAACCCTGGTGACCCTGAACTCACTGGACCTGGAGAGCATCTATGAGAATATAGTGGAGGCCGTGATCAAGTTTTCCGGGGCAGGGAAATGCTCACTCTGGGAATACCGGAGGGAGCAGCATGAACTGGGGCTGCTCTCCTCACACGGCTGGAGCGGCCCGGAGAAAAACGAAGGAAACACAATTTCCGACAAGGACAACCTTATCGGATGGGTTGCCCGGAACAACGCGCTCTTCTCTGTTAAAATGCTCCACAAGTATGCCAACCTGAAGGAGCTGGACAACAAGCAGAGTCTCATCACGGTCCCGGTTACCATAGAGAACAGGGTATGGGGAGTCATCAATATCGAGGAGATGCCCTTTGTGAAATACAATCTCTATTCCGAGCAGCTCATTGTCATGATATCCGACCTTGCAGCCCCCATGGTGGGGAACGCCATCAGGTTCGGGAAGCTTACCAAGGAGGGTGAGGTCCACCCGGTTACACGGCTTCAGTCAATCAACGAGATGTTTGTTGTTCTTTCCGAGGAGTTTAAGACCGCGCGCAATACAAATCTGCCCCTTTCACTTGTCCTGGTGGAGCTGAATAATGCAACTGAACTCCTTGAAAGGTATTCGGATAAGGATGTTCTCTCATTGATTAGGGAGATTTCCGATATGGTCGTCAAGGTCTCACAGGGGCACGCCATTAACTTCCAGTACAAGGAGACCTTCCAGTTCGCGATAATTCTTCCCAGCATGGACTATGACGGCGCCGCCATGTTCTGTCTCTCCCTGCTGGAAAAGCACGGGGCAAACAAATATTCCCTTAAGGAAGAGGCTGTCGTTCCCGAGATAATCCTGGGCTACAGCAGCCTCAGGGAAAACCACAATTCAGCGGATGATCTTATCATGCTTGCGGAGAACCTGCTGGAGATGCAGAAGATATAGGTTCCATGGGTTACAGGGAAAAAATTTTCGGCGCGTTCAGAACAGGTGAGGAGGTCCCCGGAGATGATAAGGCTTCCGGGGAGAGCCTTTTCTCCCATGATGATCCCTTCGATTTTTACAGGAGAGCAGAGAAGAAGGAGACCTATATGCCCAAGACCCAGCGGGGGCTCAGGAAGGCATTTTCGGAGGGGCTTATCGGGATTGAATTCTATATCGAGATGGCCACATCACTCCGTCCCCTTGTTGACGAAGCACAGGACCTGGACGAGGTCACCCGGCTCTTTTCCCAGCAGAAGCTTTCTCTCAGGCCGACGCCCCATTCCGTAAAAATACTCCGGAACATGATCAAAGACCCCAACCCGGAAATCGCCCTCTATGCCGCCGAGGGCCTGAATACCATCGAGAACAGCTACATTCAGAAGATCCAGAATCTCAAGGAGAAGCTCGCCCATGGGAAGGGTGTGGAAGAGGTGCTCCTCTACAACCTGGGAATACTCTACCTGAGGTTTGTGAGGCTCCTGGAGGGACAGGCCCTGATCAGGAACTTCTACCTGCAGGAGTCGCTGGACTATTTTGAAAAGGCGAACAGGCTAAACAGCGGCAATCCCCGTATCCTGAGGCCCATCGGTGAGGTCTATATGCTGCTGGGAGAGTATAACAAGGCGCTGAGGATTTTCCGGTATCTTTTTACCGAGGATGGCAGCGACAGGGAGTCCCTGATGATGATCGCCGAGTGCTACTTCTATTCCGGTGAGTATGAAAAGATAAAGGACCTCTTTGACCGGCACGGAGAGATGCTGGAGGGGATGGATGAATCAACAGAAATGATGGTATACCAGTGGATTGTGTGAAAAGATAATGGCAGGTCCCCGGAAGAAGATATGCATTATTACCGAGGGTTCGTACCCCTATATAACAGGGGGCGTCTCAGCCTGGGTGCAGGATATTATTTCAGGGTGTTCCGATTTCGATTTTATTCTCTACGCAATATCCGCGGGAGAGGAGAACGAAGTCAAGTACAGGTTCCCGGACAATGTTATCGGCCTTGTTGACCGTTTTCTCACCGGACCATCGCATAACACAAAAAATAACGTTGACCGGGAATTTTTTGAAAAGATAAAACCGGTACATGAAAACTTCATGAAGGCGGATTTCGAAAACTTCCGGTGGATTGTCGAACAGATGCAGGCGAACAGGTATTCCCATGAGAAACTTATCGGGCACAGGGAGAGCTGGAAGATGGCCGGTCACTACGGGAACCTCCACAATCCCCTTTACCCCTTTTCCGACTACTACTGGTCCTGGATAGCGTCCCATGAATACCTCTTCAAAATCCTCACGTGGGAGATACCGGAGGCGGACCTCTATCATACCATCTCAACCGGGTACGCGGGGCTCTCCGCGGCCGTGGCAAAGATCGTCCGTAAGAAACCGGTCATCCTCACGGAACACGGGCTCTACAACAAGGAGAGAGAGATCGACATCAAGCGGGCCACCTGGGTAAAGGGCTACCAGCGTGACCTCTGGATAAATATATTTAACGACCTGAGCAGGATAACATATGATTACTCCGACCTGACAATATCGCTTTTTGAACACAACAGGAACATACAGATTTCACAGGGAGCGGCCCGTGAAAAGACCATGGTCATTCCCAACGGGATCGACATTGACAGGTTCCTTGACCTGAAACAGGAGAAGAAGGAAGACTTTTCCGTTGGCTTTGTGGGAAGGGTTGTCCCCATAAAGGACGTTAAGAACTTCATCATTGCCGCCAGGATCGTGTGGGAAGAGATGGAGAGGGTAAAGTTCTATATCATCGGGCCCCAGGATGAGGATGAAAACTACATGGAGGAGTGCTCGCAGCTGGTAGCCAACTTTAAGCTGGAGGAGCGCGTTATCTTCACCGGGAGGGCCGACGTCAGGGAGTATTACTCGTTTCTTGATGTCATGGTACTCTCCAGCATCAGGGAGGCGCAGCCCCTTGTTATCCTTGAGGCCTATGCCGCGGGAATACCGGTGGTCTCAACCCGCGTGGGGAATGTCCCCGAGATGCTCGATTATGATGAGACGCTCCTGGCAGACCCCAAGGACTCGGAAAAGCTTGCCCGGGGGATACTCGAACTCTCCCGGAACAGGGAATACCATGAGAAGCTTGTGAGGAAGAACCGCGACAAGGTCCTGAAATACTATAACAAGAAAGACCTGATCAGGACCTATTCGGATCTTTATAATAAATATATCCATGGGGCGGAATAAGGGAATAATATGGCCGGTATAGGATTTGAACTCTACAGGATACTCCACAAGGGGACGGTAAGCTCCCTCTTCAAGGTTTTTTTTCTCGGCGCGGTCATTGTGGCGGGGCCCTGGATACTCTCTGTTCTCAGTATCTACTTCATCCAGAAATATGCCCATGTTGCCATATCGGAAAACCCGGCGCTTTTTACGGTATCCATCGTCTATGTCTACGCCTTTTCCCTGGTCCTCTTCGGGGGAGTGCACTATGTTTTTTCCCGGTATATTGCCGATATGCTCTACATTGAGGAGAAGGAGTCCATTCCCACCGCGCTCCTTACCGCAATAGGAATTGTTGTCCTGGTCTCAACGGCCGTCTCTCTTCTTTTTTTCCTGTTCAATGATTTCAGCATGTTAAAATATCCCAACCTCTACGTCTGTTCCCTGGGGTTCCTCTTCGTGACCGCCAATATCATCTGGGTCATGCTGGTCTATGTGAGCCTTTTGAAAGAGTACAACAAAATATTCTTTGCCTATCTCGCCGGTGTGGCGGGGTCCGTTTCAGGGGTCGCCTTTTTCGGGGGAGAGTATGGTGTCGCGGGGGCGGTCCTGGGCTACGGGCTGGGACAGTTTCTCATTGTTGTTCTTCTCATTACCATCTCCCTCAAGTCCTATCCCGTAAAGAAGCCGGGCATCAACCGTGATATGCTTAAATACTTTAAGAAGTTCAGTTACCTCTTTGCCCTGGGGACTTTCTTCAACGCGGCCATATGGGCGGACAAGATCATCTACTGGATAGCAGTGGGCGAGAAGATTGAGGGGACCCTCTACAGGTACTTCATCGTCTATGACATTCCCGTCTTCCTGGCGTTCATGTCCATGATCCCGGGACTGGTTTACTTCCTGGTGATAAGCGAACCGGTTTTTCACACCGCGTACTTTACCTTTATGAAGAACATCCTCTCGGACAATCTTGAAAGGATAGATTATAATAAAAGGGAGATGATCGGGAGCCTGAAGCGGGGCCTGGGACAGCTGGTCCTCTTTCAGGGTGTCTGGACCGTGGGGCTCCTTCTTAACACGGAAAAGTTTCTCGCCTTTATGGGTTACGGCAGCGTGGATACCCTTGTGGTAAATGTTCTTTTTACCGCCGTGTTTTTTCATATGATTTCCCTGACAACACAGATATACCTGCTCTACCTGGAATTCAGGGTTGAGGCGGTGGTCTCAACGGTGATCTACCTGGGGGGGAGCGTGCTCCTGACAATTCTCTTCCTCTCCCTGGGGGTGAAACTGCCGGGGCTCAGTTACCTGCTGGGGGCCCTTCTCTCGTCCCTCTACACGGGAGTTGTCCTCATAAAAAAAGTCCCCCTGATTGATT
Source organism: Spirochaetota bacterium (assembly GCA_050298055.1). GTDB lineage: Bacteria > Spirochaetota > UBA4802 > UBA4802 > UBA5550 > JBNKTL01. The sequence continues at coordinate 3,492 of JBNKTL010000063.1, read as the reverse complement.
ACATTGTCTTTAACAGGCGATAAAAGAATTAGGCGTTGAAAAGATGTGTAAAAAGGGGGATAAGAAAACTTTATTTCCCCAGGGATGAACACATGAGATAGAGCTCGTCCTCTTCGATGTCTTTCATGAAGCTGCTGTTGATGTATTCATCAATGTCATCTGTCACCGAGAGTGATTTCGCGAAGGCTTCTTTCAGCTGCCTGTCCTGCTCCGAGAAGGGCTCCCGGTTGAGTATCCGCGCGTAGAGGTTTGCCAGTCCCACGATCTCCACCATCTTCCTGTGGGGCGAGTCAACGTGCATGGAGTGGTGCTGAGCTATGGTATGGATAAATTCATCGGGGAAGTTCCACTTCTGAAACACCATTTTGCCCACTTCTCCGTGGTGGGCGCCGAATATTTTTTCTTCCACGGCGATGACATCAACATCGGGTTCATTGCTCAAGATCTTCAAAAATTCATCGTATTTACCCGGTTCGTTCATTATGTAAACGATCCTTCCGATATCGTGAAGGAGTCCCGCGATAAAGATGTTCTCCTTTATATCCTCCGCGTTGAGCCGTGTGGCAAGGTATCGTGAAACAAATGCCGTGAGGACCAGGTGCTTCCACATAACAACCTCGGACGATTTGGATTCGGATACATTGAACTTCACTCCCGATTTTTTCCCCGGCTTTCCATACATGTTGGAGGCGCATACCAGGAGGACCAGGCTTTTAATGGTCTTGAATCCCAGGAGGGAAATTGCCTGCTGCAGATTGGTTATCTCCCTCTGCCGGGCGTAGAGGGCCGAATTGGCGACTTTAAGGATCTTGGCTGTGAGGGCGGGGTCCAGGAGGACGATATTCTCCAGCTCCTTGAAGCTGATCTCCAGGTTGTCCTCCTGCATCTGGAGTATCCTGGTGGCCACCTGCGGCATAATGGGAATTTCTTTTATTGCACCGAATTTGTCCTGGGTCATTGCAGTTCTGCCTGAATTAAATTAATGGGTATTCCATTTTTCTTCTTGGATTTTTGCAAGTATTAATTTTAAACCAAGGTCCCGAACCACTCCAGGGTTTTTTCAAGCCCCTTCTCAAAACCGGTGGTTTTCTTCCACCCCAGGCCCAGAAGTTTTTTAACGGAGGCGTATGAGAGCTTAATGTCGCCCGGCCGCGGGTCATCATAAACCACCTTTGATCCGGAACCGGTGGCGGCAAGGATCTTTTTTACCAGTTCATTGATAGAGATGTACTCCCCGTACCCCAGGTTAAAGACCGAACCCGACGGGAACCGGGTGCTGTTCTCCATGAGGTAAGCGATGGCAGAAACAAGGTCTTCCACGTAGATGAAATCCCTTACCTGCTCACCGTCACCGAATATGGTAATATCCTTTTCCGTGAGCGCCCTCCGGATAAATATGGGTATGGCTGCGGCGTACTGGGACCCGGGGTCCTGCCGGGGACCGAAAACATTGAAGAACCTGCAGTTTATGGCCGTGAAACCGTGGATTCCCGCGAAGTAGCGGTTGTAGTATTCGCCGGCCAGTTTGGAAACCGCGTAGGGTGATTTCGGCTCGGGCAGCATATCCTCCTCTTTGGGCAGGACTTCACTGTCACCGTAAACGGCCGCCGATGAGGCGTGAACGAAGGTCTTTATCCTGTTCTCACCGCAGACTTTCAGGAGGTTTATGATCCCCCCCACATTTATCTCCTCGGTGAGTTCCGGTTTTTCCGTTGATTCCGCCACGGATATGAGCGCCGCGTAATTGATACAGGTATCGATCCCCTGTCCGGTGACGATCTTCTTCACGATTTCGGTATTACGGATATCGTCCCGGTAGTAGCTGATTTTTTTTTCTTCCGCAAGGTCGGATATGTTTTCATAATACCCGGAGAGGAGGTTGTCCAGAACGGTAACCCGGTGCCCCTTCTCCGCGAAATAACGGGCGGCGTTGCTCCCGATAAAACCCGCGCCCCCGGTAATCAGTATGTTCATTGCGACCTCACAAAAATGGATAATTCTATAGCAGAAGACTATTATTTATTTTAATATAGAATAAACCTCCTGTCAATAACAAAGCCTGTTGATCCGTGAAGAAAGAATTGGTTCTCCACAACGGAAGACCCCCTAACCCCCTGAGGGGGCATAAGAGAGTTGAATCTTACGCCCCCTCAGGGGATGGGGGGCTCCGGAGGTCGGGGAATAAGGAAGTTGTGGTTGATAAAAAAACTTTGCGCCCTTTGCGCCTTTGTGGTTCAATTATCATTCTTCGTGTTCTTCACGGTAATAAAATCTTCTCAAAATTTCATAATGATATGATTGACAGCTTGGGAATCTCCTGTTATCTTGAATTCATGGAGATCTGCTATCCCGACATATTCCCCGGTTTTCATCTGAAGAGGGGACAGACCGTTTTTTTTAAAAAGACCCCCGGTTTTGACGCGGAGCTCGCGGTTGACAGCGATGAGAAGGAGAAAGACGAGGATGAGAAAAAGTTCTTCCTCTGCAAGGTCTGCAGGCATTCCATAACCCCCTATGAGACAAAGATCAATGTCCAGGGCCACCACAGGCACACCTTTGTGAACCCCGCGGGGGTAGAATATTCCATCGGCTGTTTTTCCTCGGCGGACGGCTGTTATGAGACCGGGATCCCCACTGTCCAGTATACCTGGTTCCCGGGATACAGGTGGAGCTACGCCCTCTGCTCCAAATGCAGGAGCCACCTGGGCTGGCGCTACAAGGCATCCCACAGCGGTTTCTATGGGCTTATTCTTGAGAATTTGATTGTTTCGTGAGGGAAGTTTCTGGTTCCAAGTTCCAAGTTCCCCTATTGTCAGGAAAGATGTCGCCTCCATTAGGAGGTAAAAATGAGATATACACAAGGATTTAAACGAAGTACAGTAAGAAAATTACTGCAACCAAACCCACCATCAATTAAAAAATTGTCAGAAGATACTGGCATTTCTCAGCAGACATTGCATAACTGGTTAAACCAATTGAAAGAGGATGTAGAAATGTCTGATTATAAGCGCACACCGGAAGAATGGACTCTCCTGGAAAAACAAGAGGCTCTGCTTACAGTTGCAGGTTTATCCCCGGAAGAAGAAGGAGAGTGGCTTCGGCGTAATGGCCTTCATTCAGCTCACTTAACCATCTGGAAGAAAGAGATAGAGGATGCCCTTAAAGGAGTTTCTGCCCCGATATCAAAACAGGAGCTCCAGAAGGCACGAAAACAGATAAAGGCCCTGGCAAAGGAACTTGAAAAGAAAGATAAGGCGCTTGCAGAAGTAACAGCACTACTGGCCCTGAAAAAAAAACTGGAGATATTATTTCCCGACGAGGATGCATGATTGATATGGATACCAAGAGAACAATCCTCCAGGAAGCAGCAAAAGCTCAGGATAACGGGGCACGGTTATCGAGCATCAGCAAGTTTCTCGGGATCAGTGTCCGGACAATACAGCGCTGGAAAAAGTCAGATTTGATTGATAAACGCAAAGGTTCCGAGCGGCA
>JBNKTL010000062.1:0-23979 GCA_050298055.1 Spirochaetota bacterium | reverse complement strand
CGACAGACAACCCCGCAGGGGGCGCAAGATATTTTCAGAATACTCTCTTATGCCCCCTCTGGGGGTTAGGGGGTCTTTCTTCGTGTTTCGTGACAATTTTATCTTTCAGAAATACACATTGTTTATATTTAAACAGGAATAAATTACTGGCAAGATTATTTTTTACTTCCGCTCAATCTCTCTATGAGATACAGATCTGTTATATATCACGGGTCAGTTTTATCCGGTTAAGTTCACTTATCTTGCCGAGAAGGATATCATCTGTTTCGGCAAGCCTCTGGCAAAGGATATGGACCATCTTGGCCGCGAAGGACGGGTTCTTGATAAGGAAGGCCTTTAACTGGTGAACATTGTCAACAGTACAGAGTTTCACGTCACCATCGGCTAACGCGGTAGCGCTTCTTGGTGAATTGTTAAAAAGTGACATTTCTCCGAAAAAATCACCTTTTTTTAATTTCGCAACTTCTATCCTGTTTTTCCCATCGGTAAGGTAAATGGTAACAAAACCCTCCAGGAGAATATACATCCTGCTTTCTATTTTACCTGCTTCAATTATCTTCTCCCCGTGCTGATAGTGTAATACCTTCTGCATGTTACCTCCTGATAGCTGACATTGCACTATATAAATAATCTGTGAAAAAAATCAAGTGAATTTAAACCTGTTTACTGCGGATTTGATTTGACAGCTTGAAATTTTTCTAATAGAATTAAACAAACATAGAGAGAGGTGATACGATGAAACTTGCAGATATTAAAATCGGCAGAAGAATTTTTATAGTATTTACTGTTATATTCATTTTGAATGTTCTGCTCCTTGTATATAACTGGAACAGCCTGATTGAAATTGAATCTAAAATTAACCTGATCTACAACAACCTTAAGGGCATCGATCTTCTTATCGAAGCGGACAGGGACGCCTACCAGTCCAGCATTGCTATCAGCCAGGCCCTGAATCCCGGGATCAACAGCAACAGCAAAAAACTCAAAAAGATGATAGACTCCATGAATGAAAATATCGGGCAGGTGAAAACCAGGTTCGGGAAATTCCGGAAGATCCATCTCGATGACGGTGGAGAGAAATACAGTGAATTCGATATCTTTAAGTCAGAATATGAGAAATTGAGAAACCATACATCCTCCATTGAAAAAATGTTTGGCACAACAGATTTCAGCGGGGTCGAGAAACTCTATTTTGGAGACTACAAAACTTCCTTTGACAACGTAAGGGATTCCATGGACAAACTTACGGGGAAAACACTCACGGACGCAGAAAATAATCACAAACTGAGTTTCGGGGAAACCGAAAATATTCTCCTGGCATCCAATGTGATAAATCTTGTCATTATCCTGTTTCTTATCCTTTCAGGTTACCTGCTTTCCCGGAGCATCACACGGCCTCTTAACGATGCCGTAACCCTGGCCGAGAAAATTGCCGACGGCGATCTTTCGGCAAAGATAAACGCTCTTTCAAAAGATGAAACCGGCCGGCTCAGCGGCGCCATGAGATCAATGACTGATAAACTCTCGGAGGTCATAAGAAAAGTCAATAACAGCTCCAATGCACTTGCATCGGCATCGGAAGAAATTACTTCGACGTCCCAGTCATTGAGCGAGGGAGCAAATGAACAGGCGGCAAATGTTGAAGAGATATCGGCCTCCCTTGAAGAGATGGGCGCAACAATAAATCAGAATGCGGAAAATTCCAGAAATACCGATGAAATTGCACAAAAAACCGCGCAGCAGGCGGAAGAGGGAGGCGAAGCTGTCCTCCAGACAGTGGACGCTATGAAAAAGATAACAGAAAAAATAACAATGATAGAGGATATAGCCTACCAGACCAACCTCCTTGCCCTCAATGCGGCAATTGAGGCGGCTCGTGCCGGTGAACATGGGAAGGGTTTTGCCGTTGTCGCCGGGGAGGTAAGAAAGCTGGCGGAAAAGAGTCAGGGAGCCTCAAAAGAGATCGGAGACCTCGCTAACAGCAGCGCGGGAATATCGGAACGCGCGGTAAATCTTTTAAATGAGATGATCCCCAATATCAAAAAAACTGCCGACCTTGTTCAGGACATATCCAGCGCATCGGAACAACAGGACACAGGTGTTACCCAGATCAATAACGGGATGGAGCAGCTCAACCAGCTTACACAGCAGAATGCGTCGGCTTCCGAAGAACTTGCATCAACTTCTTCGCTCCTCAACGCTCACGCAGGAGAACTTAAGGAGATGATGAGTTTTTTCAGACTTGAAGGGGATGATGAAGATGAAGAAGGAGAGAGCATAAAAATGATCGGGGAAGAGACTTAAAAAAATTCAAAAATTTAAAAAAATTTTTAACATTATACTGACCCCGATCGTATTAATCCTAAAAGCAGAAAAATAATTTTTAGGATAATGTTATGCTGTCAGGAGCGCTTTCACTGGGTATTCAGGGTATTGAAGCACAGATCGTTGAGATAGAGGTGGATATTGTCAAGGGACTCCCCAACTTCACAATAGTGGGACTCCCCGATTCAACAATCAGGGAGTCAAGGGAGAGGATACGGTCCGCCATTGAAAATTCAGGATATGATTTCCCTCCCAAAAACTTTCTGGTCAACCTGGCCCCCGCGGGCTTTAAAAAACAGGGAGCAAACTTTGACCTGCCTATTGCCCTGAGCATCCTCCACTCCATGGACATTATCGAGACCGATCCCCGGAGCATCCCCATGACCGGAGAGCTTTCCCTGGATGGCAGGATTAAACCGGTCAACGGGGCCCTCTCAATGGCCATTGAGTTGCACAGAAGGGGGTTCTCGTCTATGATCGTCCCCTGGAACAACCGGAGGGAAGCGGCGGCGGTAGAAGGCCTCAGGGTTTTCCCGGTCAGGACATTAAATGATGCCATAGAGGCACTCTCCGGAGCGGTGACTGAATATTCCGGAAGAGACTCTTCCCCGGAGGAGGATATTCTCCTGCCCGATTTTTCAGCTATCAGGGGCCAGGAGACTGCCAGGCGGGCAGTTGAAATATCAGCCGCCGGCCACCATAATCTTCTTCTCTACGGTTCCCCCGGATCGGGCAAGACAATGCTGGCCAGGCGAATCCCCTCTATCCTGCCCCCCCTCACCCGGGAACAATCCATGGAGACGACCATGATCCACTCAGTAAGCGGAAAACTCAACGGAACGGAAGGCCTGGTAAAAAGCCCCCCGTTCCGGTCGCCGCACCATACCTCATCGGACATATCCCTTACCGGGGGGGGACAGTTTCCCTCTGCGGGGGAAGTCTCCCTGGCCCACAACGGGGTCCTCTTCCTTGACGAGATGCTGCAGTTCAAGAACAGCGCGATACAGGCACTGCGGCAGCCCATGGAAGACCATGAGATAACTGTCTCCCGGGTAAGCGGCACATGCAGTTTTCCCGCAGACTTTATGCTGGTTGCCGCAAGCAATCCCTGCCAGTGCGGATATCTCTTTGATCCGGAGATCAACTGCAACTGTTCGCCCCTGAGCGTGAGGAAGTTTTTCAATAAAATCGCTGGCCCCATACTGGACAGGATAGACCTGGAAGTCCTGGTGAACAGGGTCCCCTGCCGGGACCTTATGGAGAAGGGCAGCTCTGAAAGTTCAAAGGCCATAAAGAAGAGAGTCGTTAATGCGCGGATGATACAGGAGGAACGGTTCAGGGGGACAGGGACAAAGTACAATTCCCGGATGACAACAGAGGAGATCAAGTCTCACTCTGTTCTTGACCGGGGGTCGGAAAAAATCCTGGAAACCGCGGTCAGGAGGATGAACCTCACCGCAAGGTCATTTTTCAAGATCATGAGGGTGAGCAGAACCATTGCCGACCTTGAGAGTTCGGAGAAGATAGATAAGAGGCACCTCCTGGAGGCACTTTCTTATAAGAACCTTCAGAGGAATTATGATATATGATAGTAGAACGATACTCTTTATTTGTTTCGTTCATATTCTTTCATTGATTCATCACAATCCTCAGGTTCTAAATATCTTTCAGTTCTAATATAATCTCCAATATTTTCAAAATTGATATCATTTGGACCTTCACCTTCAATTCATAAAATTTCTTCAGAAATATCTAAATCTGATGTGAATCTATAACTTTTAAAAATCTTTAAACCACCTTCTCTTTTATTTGCAAAAAAACAGTTGTACATCATAAGTTGATTTGGTCTGGGATTCAATATTGAACAATAAATAACATACACTATTCCGTACAAGGGATTATTATATTCTGAAATTTTAAAAATTTTTCTTGGTTCAGCAGGTGGTGTATCCTTCCAATCCATGTAAAACTCATCTGACTCAAGTTTTAAAGAGGGGAACCATCCCAAATGTGTTCTCTACATCTTCAGTGCAGAATTGTTTCATTTTTTCAATTTTATTGTTATAATCTCTTATGTTGGGTACTAACCGAGCATCACTGGCTTCAGCTTCTAACTTAAAGAATTCCTGCGCAAATTGCTTAATATCTTCCATATTTTTTATTTTTAATTTCCCTTTGTGACATATAGCATATTATCCGAATGACCTATTGCGTCAAATAAAATTAATTTTTGTCAAGTAAGATAATGAATTTCCGGCACATAATGCATCTGGGCATGAATTAAATTCCGGGAAAATTCCCTAAAATCAAAAAAAGTTTTAATGAATCCTGTTTCAGAATCGTATTAATATTGATAAATAATTACAATTCTGATCAAAATACAGGGAGATTGAACATTATGAGAACCACCATCACTATTGACTCGGAACTTCTTGAAAAACTGGAAGGGGCTGCAAGTACACATCGACTCACTAATAATGAAATGATCTCACTCCTTCTCGCGCGGATTATCAGGAAAAACGAATTTGAACCCAGGCCCTATGAAAGAGTCACCTACCAGAAGAGGGGTAAGGATTTTATTATCCTGGAAAAAGAGCATATTAATATTGATTCTGTTTTTTATGAACAATATCTGGATTTAAGAAGGAATTTTAAGTTTTCCGTTTCCTTGCTTATTGGTTTTGCCATCAGGCATTATCTTGATGAACTTGTTTATGATCTGAGTAATCCCAAGGAACATAAAAAGATTCTGGATAACTATGCGAGAAATTTTGTGTATATTACGCGAATGCTGGACACTATTCCTCTTTTTATCTCAATTCTGGGATTTCCGGACCTAAAAACACTGGAAAGACTTATGCTCTAGCCAAAACCACAGCCAAAAAGTTATAAAAAACCTTTCATAAAAAAACTGGTTTTATCCCGGAATTTCAATCACGCCCAACGCATCTAACCGTTTACCATTACCCCAACCTTAACACACCGGACCTGCCGCTTCTCCTCAACCTCCCTCAGGGAGACAGCCCTCTCAAGGCACTCCCGTGAACCCATGGGACAGCGGGGGTGAAAGACACATCCCGCCGGCTTTTCCGTTACCGTGGGGACTGTTCCCGGAATGGTGTGGAGCCTCTCCTTTACGTCACCGATTTTCGGGATGGAATCGAAAAGGCCGGTGGTATAGGGATGCAGGGGGTTTTTGAAAACTTCAACCGTATCGCCCTGCTCCACAATTTCACCGGCATACATAATGGCAATGCTGTCAGCGATATTTGCCACGATTCCCAGGTCATGCGTTATGAGCAGCAGGGACATCTTCCGCTCTTCCTGGATCTTCAGAAGGAGATCCAGGATCTGGGCCTGTATTGTAACGTCAAGGGCGGTTGTGGGTTCATCGGCAATGAGGAGAGTGGGGGATGCGGCCAGGGCCATTGCGATCATCACTCTCTGTCTCATCCCTCCTGAAAATTCGTGGGGGTATGAGTTAAACCTCCTTGAAGCGGAGGGGATCCCCACCTGGTCAAGAAGGTCTGTTGCCATCTCCCGGGCTTCCGGTTTCGTTTTCTCCAGATGAAGAAGTATACTCTCGGATATCTGGTAACCGATAGAGAAAACAGGATTCAGTGACGTCATGGGTTCCTGGAAGATCATGGCGATCTCCCTCCCCCGTATCTTCATTAACTCTTCGTTCTCAAGGCGGGCAATATCCCTGCCCCGGTAGACGATTTCCCCCGAAACAATTTTTCCCGGCGGTGAAATGAGTCCCAGAAGAGAAAAAGCTGTTACGGACTTTCCGCAACCCGATTCACCCACCAGGCCGAGGGTTTTTCCTTCCTCTATGGAAAAGGAGACGTCCCTCACCGCATGGACCGTATAGTCTCTCAGGGGAAAGTTTACGCCAAGATGCGCGACATTCAATACTTCACTCATTATGCAGCTCTCTCACAGAATATTTCTGCTCCGCTTTACAGGTTCGATTCCTCTCTCTTCTATCTTTCTGAATGCTCTCTCAAAATCCACGTCCCCCTCCTCAACATAGCTGTAGATCATGGAGTCTTTATATGCCAGGACTTCAAGCTTCCTGTAGGGGATAACCTGGATCTCCCCTCTCTTTTTTTCAATGGCCCTTCTCTCATCTATCTGTGTAAAAGCGGCCCTTGTGACACCTCCTTCAATGAGTGCCCCGATAAATTCATCAATATTATAAAAATCTTTTTTGGATTTCATTGCGGGATCATCTTTTTTTCAGATCGAGCTCTTTTTTTTCAACCTTAAATGAGACGCCGTCAAAGTCAATAATATAATAATGCACCCTGTCCCTGCTCCAGCCTTTATCATGAAGAAGACGTGTTCCGGTAATGTGATATTCAATATTCCCGTTATCAACACGGTCATACCCCTCCCGTTTTCCGGAAAAGACCGCTTTGACGGGATAGAACTTAAAAATTCCGTGCAGCTTCTCTCCCGCCTTAAGGATCATTCTCTTCCCCTGTGCCCTGAAAAGGGGATGGTGGGTAAAAACGATCACTGCCTGGGCGTCCCTGTACTTTTGAAGATCTTTTTCAAGCCATTCCATCTGTGCACTATCGATCATTTCACTTCCTTCTTTCGTATCCAGAACGATAAAATGAACGGCTCCATAGTTGAAAGAGTAATAGTTATTTCTTCCGGTATACTTCCTGTAGATGTCCAGCCTGCCGTCCAGGCTGTCAAGGGAACCGGGAACAGTATAGAGCGGAGGGCCCAGTTTTTTCATGGAGGAGATGAATTCTCCGAACTGTCTCTCAAGATCCATCTCCTTAATTCCCATCCAGCTCTTTCCTCCGTGGACACTATTGCCTGTATGAAAGAGGAGTACCGGGTTGGCCCTGTTGATCTCCCCCACAAGAAGGTCAAGCTCCCGGTCAAACCCGGAGAAGGGCGATTCGGGACAGGTGTTTCCGATTATGGCAAACCTCAGGTTTTTCACCGGTGTCCGGGTGTTTTTCCCGCAGGAGAGTGGGAGGGTAAGAATTAATGCTGATAAGAGTATTCGAGAAATCATAACCGGTCTTCTGCTTTTACCCGGTTAAAATCCTCAATACTGATTGGATGCTCTCCAAGACCATGCTCAATTAACTTCATCAATTTTTATCAGAAAATCTATTATTGTTTTATGCAAAAGCAAGGCGTCGGCCTTTGGGAACAGGAACAGGATCATTAAATTCTTTAGCGGTATTAATCCATAATTCCATTGCTTCTTTGATGTTAGCCAATGCGGAATCGTATGTTTCTCCATGTGCCATGCAGCCGGGAAGTTCGGGAACTTCCGCTACGAATGACTGGTCTTCTTCACTCCAATAGATAATTATTTCATATTTATTCATTATTTTTTTTCCCTAAACTATACTTCAGAATAATATTACGAATCTGTTTAACCTGGTATGGTTTCGCTTTATTTCCGTCTTTTTGCAAATTTGGTTTTTCTTCAACTCCCTGCTTCCGAAAAATATGATGACTACCCGATATACGCAATTCAAAACCGAAGTATTGCAGAAGTCCAACCAAATCTGAAAATGAAATATTGGCATCGCTCCTGCCACGAAGTATCTGGTCGACAAGTTTTTCGTATTTACCCATTTTTCCATTCAATTGTGATAAACAGTAACAATTGTTGCTGTTTTAGTAATTTCATTCAATTTCTCGCGTTTGAATATCTTACTAAACTGCCCACCAGAATACGGGATCATGACAGGATGTCAAGAACAATCAAACCGTCCCCTTACACGACTATTTGTTCAATTTCTTTTTCATATTTTTTTGCACAGTCGGGACAAAATCCATGGGTAAATTCGGTTCCGGAATGCTCTGTAATATATTTTTCAATCTGGTTCCAGCAGCCTTTATCATCCATAATTTTTTTACATCCTGCGCAGATAGGCAAGAGACTTCTCAAGGTTATATTCTCCTTTTGATATTTATAAAAGAAATAATGAACGAGGATGCATGTAAGTGTTAATCCTCCCAGTGCAAAAAGAGCTATAACCAGTTCCTTCAGGGTGGGGCTGCCGGCAAGAAAGAGAAATATAAAATGCTGAATTAATACTATAACCAATAAGATAATAAAATTCCGGGTTTTCAGATGGAAAAGAACGGTAATAACCGCCAAAATCTGAAACATGGCTGCATTGTAGGGAGAAGAAAATCCTTCCCCGGTTAAATAGACCAGGAAAGACGCCCCCAAACATATGAGATACGTACTGAATTGCAGCATAAACGGTATATATTTATCTTTGATACGAGAAGACAATATCAAGAGAATAAAACAAACCAGAGCAACAGCCAATCGTAGCGACAATAATTTAAATTTTATTTCAGGAAATGCGATAATATCAAGCGGTGCAAACAGAGGGAATCCGATAGTCGCGAGAAGAAGAATATATGTATTAAAACGACGTACTGTTTTCATTTTTCTCTTTTTCATATAATGAATTATCGAACGACCCACCAATTTATGAGTTTATTACAGAATGTCAAGAAGAATCAAACCGACTGTCTGTATTTGCAGGTTCTCAAAAACAGGGTGCCGGGATGATTTCTGAAAATCCGGGGACACGGGATGCGGTTTAAAAGAAGAGATATACGGCTCTCATTAAAACTATTTCACCGAAGGAACAAGCCGGTACTCTTTCTGGCTGTTCCTCTTTATCATTTTGTCACTGAACCACCAGTAGACCGGCTCTCCGTTCATGTACTTTTTCATCTGGTCGCTGTTGTGTTTACTGAACATCCTGGCACTGACCCCCCAGGGAAGGACTGCCAGTATTTTGTCATTATCACCCATGTCCGCAACCATTCTCAGGGCGGCGGCAATCTTCACCCCAAAGGGTTTCTCGAATTTATAAAGCCCCCTGTAAAGGGTCTCCCCGGACCCTGACATGGAGAATTTCCCTCCCCCGAAAATCCATTTGAGTATACCGCTTCTCATGAGGGGATTGATAAATTCAATGGTATGCATTTTACCCCACTTCCAGTTAATGGGATTTGATCCGTATTTCTCACCAAGGTCCTTTATGGTCTTCAGGGCGGCACGATGGATAATATCACTAACTGTCTCCTTTTTCTCCTGTGTCGTCTTATCATCAAACCAGTCTGATTCCCCTTCCAATATCATGTTTTCAAGGCGTTCCTGCCAGACATACCATGGTGAGAGCAGGGTTTTCGTAAGTTCATCTCCCAGTTCGTCCCTGAATGTCTCAATGGCAATATTGCGGAAAATGTTCTGAAATATGGATGGAGCATAGTTATCCCGGGAGTCCGTATAGTCCCAGTCACCGAGAATTTTACCGAGAAATTCGGTATCTTTTTCTAAAAGCAGAACTTTTTTTATAACGGGCGTTATACTTGCTGCCAGAATATTCAGGGTGTCTCTCTGGACCTTCCAGTGAAACATCGGGTCTCTTTTCTCGTAAGAGTCACATATCTGTTTGAGACGCGTATACCGGTAATGGGGCGAAAAATATGAAGAGATATAGTAGGGATAATCTTTCTTTACCGTATTGTGGTTGCATGTCCCGAGCCATCCTTTTTCCGGGTTGAAGTCCGAGGGCATCTTATCAAAGGGTATCCATCCTCTCCAGTTGTCAATGCCGTCTTTTACCGTGTAGGGTGTGATACTCTCACCCTGTGACCGCAGGGGAAGTTTTCCAGTGGTATGCCATCCTATGTTGCCCTGAGTATCGGCAAAGACAAAGTTGAGCATGATAAATGTCAGTTTACTCAGGGAACTTCTGACTTCACCGGCAGACTTTGCCTGAAACATTAACAGAAGACCGGTTTCCGGCAGCATGCTTTCATAGGGTGACCACCTGACGGTTATGACCTTTTTTGTGTTCAGGCCGGGGAGAATATTTGATATAACAGGCCCCCTCCCGGTTTTGAGAATCGTTATGGTCTTTTTGGAGTAACCCTGCTCCGCGTCACTGTCCCGGTAGACAATGGTCTCCTCTCTCTTTTCAAAGGGTACGGACTTTTTCCCTTCAAGGTAATTACCGCTCTTCTCGGGATCAAGGGTCTCAATATAGAGGTCCTGGGCGTCACCGTATGAATTTGTCACACCATAACTTACGGAGTTTGTCCTTCCCACGACCATACCGGGAAGCCCTGCTATGGTCACACCCACAGCTCTCAGACCGGGAATAATGATACCCGCGGGATACCAGGGACCCGGCTGCAGTGTGGGATCCAGGTGCGGATCATTTGCAACCAGGGGCCTGCCGCTCCTGGAGCAGTCCGGGCCAACGACCCAGTTATTGCTCCCCACGTTAAGGCCCCCTGTATGTTCAAAGTACGATTTAAGACCCGTATCACCTGAAAGATCAAGCCCTGTTGCGGATGCTGTTTTCCAGGCATTCTTATTCCGGAGAGATACGGACCCGTTGTTATCATCGGGATTTGTATTCAGGGGGAAGAGCTCCGCTGCCCTTTCGGGACCGACTTTATCGACCAGCATCTGAGTCACAAGCTCGGTCTTAAGATTGGCTGCGCTTTCCCAGCCCATGTAATATCCAATGGAGAGAACATCCGGTATATCCCACGGTTCCGGTTGTATTCCCGCCAGACGAAATTCCACGGGATGATATTTTTTATACCCGGTTATATAGTAGTTGAGCCCCCTGAGGTAGCATTTAATATATTTCCTCTCCTGCTCGGAGAGAAGAGCAGCATGTTTTTTGGCCTGCCTGTGAAAATCCAGTGTCCTGTTCCTGATATCAAGTTGAATTGTTTTCCTGCCTGCCAGTTCGGATATCCGTCCCTGTGACATACGCCTTGTCAACTCCATCTGGAACAGCCTGTCCTGGGCGGTGACAAATCCCTGAGCGGTAAGGGCATCGGGGAGATTCTCTGCGTGGATGTATGCCATCCCCTTCTCATCCCGTAAAATTTTCACCGGGGAAGAAAGTCCGGGAAGGAGTATATTTCCACTTGTCTGTATCCGGTTAATCCTTACAGAAAAAATCGACAAGAGAATAATAAAAACCAGTAACAACCCTGCTGCCCAGCTTAATTTTTTCATTGTTTTTATTCACTTTTCGTAATGATATTTTATAAAGATAATCATTTTATTTATTCCGTTTTATTCAATTCGTCAATTACAATATTATTCGGTTTATCTGTTTTTTAATATCCGGCAGGAAGGAAGAAAAAAAAAGGTTTCATCTTCTTCCATCGTACTCCTGGTAATCGTCGTTGTGAAAAAATCTTTTAAAGTATCTTATTCCTGACGATCTCTTCGGCGGTAAAAACAGGGCCGTCAAGACAGACATACTTTGAACCGGCATAACAGTGGCCGCATTTTCCCACACCGCACTTCATATGTTTTTCACAGGTACAGAGAATATTTTTTTCCGGGATTCCCGCCTGAACAAGGTTTTTCAATACAATGCTCATCATGATATCGGGCCCGCAGATACAGGCCATGCTCTCTTCCGGTCTGCCGTGAAACAAATTGAGATACCCGGTGACAAGCCCGCAGTTTCCCTCCCACTGACTGTCACCCGTATCCACGGTCAATACCGTTTCAATCCCGGAATTCCTCCAGGTATCGGTTTCACTCCTGAATATTATCTGCTCCGGGTCCTTTGAACCGTATATGAGCATCATACTCCCCTCACCCGGTTTATTCATTCTCATCTGCAGCAGGGGTCTCAGCGGAGCAATCCCTATCCCCCCCGCCACAAGAAGAACATCCCTCCTGTGAAAATCCTCCAGGGGGAAAGCCCTGCCGTAGGGACCTCTGATCCAGATATCATCACCCTCTTTCAGGTTAAAAAGCCGTGAACTCACCCTCCCCACACTTCTTAAACAGAACTGGATTTCACCGCTCTCATGAGAGAGAGATGCCAAAGAGAGGGGGATCTCTCCGGAACCCCATACTGAAACCATAAAGAACTCACCGGGATTGAAAACAATCTTCCTATCCGGAACAAGGGTAAAACACTTTACATCCGCTGTTTCAAGAGAAACGCTCCTGATGCCGCACGGGACCGGCATGTAGATGTTATCAGGACCCTTTTTAATTTCAGCGGTTCTCTCCATAAATTTATACTCCTCTCATACAGGGAGCCCCTTGAT
Source organism: Spirochaetota bacterium (assembly GCA_050298055.1). Taxonomy (GTDB): domain Bacteria; phylum Spirochaetota; class UBA4802; order UBA4802; family UBA5550; genus JBNKTL01. The sequence continues at coordinate 11,544 of JBNKTL010000062.1, read as the reverse complement.
TCTTGCCGTTGTTGCCGCCATATGAATCCCCGAAGGGCATGTCCTTGCGCACCTTCCGCACCCCACGCATCCATGACAGCCTGCGGTCTCCTTTTGATGAACAAGTTTATGAAAATACCATCTTTTGATCCTTTTCACCTTCTCCTTCTCGGGGAAAATACCCCCCGCCCTCCAGGTAAATCCCTTGAGAAGGCAGGTGTCCCATATCCTCACCCGCTCCATGTGATCATCATATTCCCTGTCGGTAACGGTAAAACAGGTACAGAGAGGACAGTTATAGACACATCCTCCACACTCAATACAATTTACGGCAAGCTCCCTCCAGAAACCCTCACCGGCCGCCTCCGACCCGATTATCTCACCTGCTTTATCAAGGCTGATACTTTTCCTGACCTTTGCCCGGGCATTGAAAAGCACATCGAACCTGTCTTCCCTGTCCCCTTCACCGGCAGGGGTAAAGAGAAACCCGTTCTCTTCAATAATTTCTCTTCCACGTTTGCTTCCCGTATCAACGAAAAAACGTCCATCCATCTCAACGAGCTGAATATCAAACCCCTCTTCCAGGTAGGGACCGGTATTCAGCCCCGCGCAGAAGCATGAAGGACCGGGTTCGCTGCAGGCCACCGATATGAGAAGTGTATTTTCCCTCCGGGCGGAATAGTAGGGATCGGTATACTTCCCGGTATAAAACCTGTCCAGTATCTTCAGGGCTGAGATGTCACATGAACGCACTCCGAAGATACAGCGCCTGCGGCTGTCAATCAGTTCTTTTACAGCTTCATCCCCCTCCCCTTTTTCTCTGCGGAAAAGGGGTTCATACTGGGGTATAAAAAACTCTTTGAGTGTGGGGAGAGAAGAGGGAGGACTCACTTCAATATCTTCAATCTTTTCAACCTCACTGTAGAATATATCTCCCGATATGTCCTTTACCGGGGCGATCAGCTGTCTTTCTTTTTTTATCTGCCTCAACCAGTAGCCAAGGTGTTTCCGGGGAAGAATAAGTCCGTCCTCCATTTTTCTCTCCTCTCTCAAGCTATCCGGCATCAAGCCGTACCGCGCAGACCTTGTACTCGGGGATCTTTGCCCCGGGGTCCATTGCGGGATTTGTCAGGATATTGGCCGCCGCTTCCCTGAAGTGAAAGGGGATAAAGACAATGCCCCGGGGCGATGACCCGGTAATCAGCGCCCTCACTTTTATGGATCCTCTCCGGGAACTTACTTTGACCACCGTGTTATTGGATATCTTAAGCATTTCCGCATCCGCGGGATTTATCTCGATATGGCATTCCGGTTCGTCCCTGTCAAGGATGACGGTCCTTCTGCACATTGTCCCCGTGTGAAAGTGATAGTAGAGCCTTCCCGTGGTGAGAAGCATGGGATATTCACCGTCCGCAAGTTCATCGGGGGGCACAAATTCGATCCGGGAAAATGTACCGGCACCCTTGGTAAATCTCTTCCTGTGAAGAAAGGGTGTCCCCGGGTGATCCGTATCGGGGCAGGGCCACTGCAGCCCGAAGACCCGGGGCAGCCTGCTGTGAAGGATCCCGCCATATGAAGGCGTAAGAATGGATATCTCTTCTGCGATCTCGCTGCTTTCATTGTAGTGCATGGGGTAACCCATTTCCCGGGCGAGAAGGCTTATGATCTCCCAGTCAGGTTTTGATTCACCCACAGGTTCTACAGCCCTGTTAAGGAGCTGAACCCGCCTTTCGGTATTGGTAAAGGTCCCGTCTTTCTCCGCGAATGAAGCCGCGGGGAGAATAACATCGGCATACTCCGATGTTTCACTGGGAAAGATGTCCTGGACAACAAGGAAATCCAGCCTGTTCATGGAATCCTGGACATGCCTGAGGTCGGGATCGGAGAGCATGGGGTTCTCCCCGATGATGTACATTCCCTTCATTTTCCCTTCATAGGCCGCGTCCATCATCTCCATGACGGTCAGTCCCGGTTCTCCGGGGAGTTCAACCTTCCACGCGGCCTCAAACTTCTTCCGGAAGGCTTCATCAGTGACCTTCTGGTATCCCGAATAGACATTGGGCAGGGCGCCCATATCACATGCGCCCTGGACATTGTTCTGTCCCCTGAGTGGATTAAGGCCGGAAGAGGACACGCCGATATGCCCGGTAAGCATCACAAGGTTGGCGCAGGCCTTCACATTGTCAACGCCCGTAATATGCTGGGTCACACCCATGGCATAGAAGAGCATGGACCTCTTTTCAGCGGCGTAGATCCTTGCAACACGTTTTATATCAACAGCACTGATCCCGGTAATGGCCTCCACCGTATTCAGGTCGTACCCCCTGAGCTTCTCCTCGAACTCATCAAAATTCTCGGTCCTCATCCTCACAAAGTCACTGTCTACAAGTCCCTCGCTTACAATAACGTTCATGATCCCCATAAGGAGGATCACGTCTGTTCCGCTCCGGTGCTGGAGGAAGATATGGGCAAACTCCGCCGTGTGGGTCCTCCGGGGGTCGGCAACAATGAGTGTGGCACCGTTCTCTATGGCCCTCATCATATGCATCCAGATTATGGGATGCTGCTCCGTGGTATTTGATCCTATGACAAAGAGGACCCGGGCGTTATCAACCTCGCAGATGGAGTTTGTCATGGCCCCTGACCCGAATGCCGCCGCAAGTCCTCCCACGGTTGATGAGTGGCAGAGCCGGGCACAGTGATCGATATTGTTGGTCCCCAGAACCGCACGGGCAAATTTCATTATGAGAAAATTCTCTTCGTTCGTGCATTTGGCAGAGCTGAGTATCCCCAGGGAGTCGGGGCCATGTTTTTCCCGTATCCCGGAAAACTTCCCGGCTATGAGGCTGCCGGCCTCTTCCCACCCGGCCTTTCTGTATCCCCCTCCCTTCTTTATTAATGGATATTTAAGCCTGTCCGGATGATTTATAAATTCATGAACATTCCACCCCTTGAGGCAGAGGGTCCCTCTGTTTATGGGGTGACAGGTGCTGGGAGACGTGCCTGTTATCTGGCCGTTGTCCACGTGAAGGTAAAGACCACATCCACAGCCGCAGTAGGGGCAGACTGTGAGGACCTTTTTCATTATAGCTCTAAAGCCTCCTGTATAATCCATAGATCCCGGGTAATCCGGGTAGATACTTTTCAGACTTTATATTAAAAAAGTACATACTCTCTTCGTTTCAGTCAAAAAATAGTAACATAAATCTGCTGTATCCTTTGATAGTTAATCCCCCAACAGCAATGATACCAGGAAAATATTTCTCATTATTTCATTAATATAGTTATTTTATCAATAGAGTTTGGCCGATATATTAATGAAGGAGACCTCTCATGGTGAATAAATAGAGTCATTATTAAGAAAATGCCAGTTTTTTAATCATTCAGCAATGGAGTAACTAAAAACTTATTGAAAATTTACGACCCTGTGATGGATTGAGTGTACGGGAAAAAAGTGTTTTGTTACTAAAAGTTTAACGGTGAATGTATGAATCAAAATAATAATCCAAATAATAATAAACTTAAGATAAATCTCAAATTTAAACTCCTTACGTCAATAACCATATTCATGGTTATTCTGGGAATTGTGGGCGCCTACATAATGTTTCACATCTATACAAACAGAGAACAGGCAATGGATTCATCCCGAAAGATCCTGCCCCGGACCCTTGACTATATTGACCTGAAATTCAATATCCAGGAGATCCAGCAGAAACTTACGGATATATCCCTGACCCGAAAAACGAAAGAATATGATAATTTCCTGAAGATTGCGAAAATGCACTATAAAGAATCAAAAATCCGTTTAACCAATCTTCTGAATGCACAGAAAAGAGAAGGAGACAATGAGAATCTAAAAAATCTTGAGAAAATGAAGAAATCACTGGATAAGTTTTACCAGATGGGAGAGGGGATGACCGAGGCTTATATAACATACGGAACGGCGGCAGGTAATGATCTTAAGGCTGAATTTGACCGCATGGCCGATGGTTTCAACAAGTCACTTGACAGCCTCATGGACAAGCACAGGAAGAAACTGCAGGATTCCCTTTTCAAAATTTCAGAGGATTCCCTGGAGGCGCAGATGGTAATGATCAGTGGGATCCTCGTAATCGCCCTGGCAGGCCTCATTGTACTTATTTATCTCATCAATACTATTATTCTTCCCATAAACAAGACAGTCAAGATGATAGAGGATATTGCAGAAGGCGAAGGGGACCTCTCCGCGCGGCTTGAAGTAACATCCAACGATGAACTTGGTGAGTTTGCAAGTCACTTCAACAGCTTCGTATCAAAATTACAGGTCATCGTAAAGGACATCATTGATATATCGGGAAACCTGGCCACATCCGCGGAAGAGATGTCGGCATCCACCGCGAGTTTTTCCGATCACTCACAGAACCAGGCGGCGTCCGCGGAGCAGATCACCGCAACAGTTGAAGAGATATCGGCGGGAATCGATACTATCTCCGAAAGGGCCAATAGCCAGTTCACGGGGCTCACCGAACTGATAACCAACATAAAGAAACTCTCCACGTCCATATCGGACATGTCAGTGATCGTGTCCGATACCGGCCAGCAGGCTGATAAGATACAGGATGAGGCCAACGCGGGGCAAAGTTCCCTGAAGCAGATGAATTCAAGCATGTTGAAAATAGAACAGAGCTCCGGCGAGATGACACATATCGTCTCAATGATCAATGATATCTCTGAACAGATCAACCTCCTCTCGCTTAACGCCGCAATCGAGTCCGCCCGGGCAGGTGAAGCAGGAAGGGGATTCGCTGTTGTTTCCGAAGAGATCTCAAAACTTGCCGACCAGACCGCGAAGAGCATCAGTGAAATAGATTCACTCATAAGGATGAACAGCCAGGAGATTATAAACGGGACAAGGATCGTTGAAAATTCGATTCAGAAGCTCCAGCAGATCATGATGGAAGTAGAAACCATAAACAGCATGATGGTTGATATTACCAACAATATGATAAACCAGCTGGGAATGAGCAGTTTTGTAAACAAGGAAGCAGACAGGGTCAAGGACCTTTCAGACGAAATAAAGACCTCCACGGAAGAACAGAAGCTCTCAACAAACGAGATCGTCCGGTCAATCTCATCTATCAATGAACTCACCCAGAAGACAGCTTCAGGGGCCGAGGAGTTCGCGGGATCCACCGAGGAGATGGCGTCCCTTGCCGAATCTCTCAGGGCAAAGGTCAGCATCTTCAAGGTGTAGATTTTTCCTCAATCCCCAAGGGGGACTTTAAACCTCTCAAATATTTTATTGAAATTTTATTGACAATTATTACGACATAATATTCATGTATCTTATTGTTCTTTAGCATAAAAGGAGGAAGCAGGTGTGATTCCTGCACTGGTCCGCAACTGTGATACTGCAAACCCGCAGTTAAGTCAGATCTTCCTTTGACTGGATGTCCTCGAGATATGGGAACCAGTTTGACATGGAATTATTCCACGCCAAATCAGGACGCGCCTCGAGCGTGTTTTTTATTTTCCCCACGGCGATTTTATACCGGTAAACTCTCTCATTGATATCCGCAATTGTTAATTTAATGTGTAACTAAGCTGTATGGCTAAAATATACATGTTTAATAAAATACCAGCAATGTGTGCCCGCCGCCTTGGGCGGCGGGCACACATCAGTTATCATTTATTCATCTATAGCTGGATTGTAACTTTAAATACCGCAATACTTCTAAGTGCCATTTAGTATTGAATTTTCGGACTGCCCGGAGTTTTGGGATTCCCGGGCAGTCCTCCTTTCTTTTATTCTCATTATCATGAAATATATTCTCAAGAGGTTTAACACGAAGTAAGACCCCCTAACCCCCGGAGGGGGCATAAGAGAGTTTTTCTCTAGTGTCTTGCGCCCCCTCAGGGGGATGGGAGGTAAGCAGATAATGAGGAAAAAAAAGTATTGAACCACAAAGGCGCGAAGATCGCAAAGGGAAGAAAGACAAAATAAAAATTTTTCAGAATTTTGATATCATGATGTGATACAGTAGCGATTAAGGTTTAAAGGAAGTAAAAAGAAATAAATACTTTGCGCCCTTTGCGTCTTTGCGGTTCAAAATACTCTTTTCTGTGTCTCTGTGGCTAATTTATTATTTGATAAATGAATACTGATTCATAATTCTATTTGACACAATATCTCTCATGGTGAACAATACTCATACTTAAGTCCGTCCGGAGTAAAAAATATGATAGAGGGAGTGACATTCGACTGCTGGGACACCATCCTGGCAGATGATGAAAGCATTAACAGCAGGATAAGGGAAAACCTTATAAAAGTCATGGGAGAGCATGGCCACATCATCAGCAAAAAGAAAATGGACCGGCTCTTTATGGAGGAGGAGGAAGACTACAGGATACATGTTGTCACTGAGAAAAAAACCCGGGACAGCCATGAAAGGACTCTCTCCATCATGAACCTTGCCGGGATAGACCTCCCCCCTGAAGTAATAGACGGGATTGCCGATTACTCTGACAGAATTGCCCTCAGTCCGCCCCCCCCGGTAGCAGCCGGCATAAAGGACGCCCTTGAAGAGCTTTCCGGAAGGTTTAAGCTCGCGGTCATATGCAACACCGGCTGGCATTCAGGTGAAGTCGTCAGGGAACTTCTACACGATTACGGTCTGGACGGATATTTCCAGTATCTCTCCTTCTCGGACGAGATGGGACTGGCAAAGCCGCACAGGCACATTTTTGAATATACCCTGGACCGGATCAATACAGATCCCGGTAATGCGGTCCACATCGGCGATTCGGAGTACTCCGATATTGCCGGAGCAGCGGATGCGGGGATGAAGACTATCCTCTACGCGGGCATCAACAGGAGCTATGAAAACGACAACAGCGCCCATGTCACCATCACAGGCTATGACAAACTGGCTGAAATCATCGAAAAACTGTAAAGGAACAGGACCGGAGAAAATATGGAATTTAAAGAGAAGCGCCCTCTCTATATACTTGAAGAGCTTGCGGAAATACTGAGAAGCGAAAACGGCTGCCAGTGGGACAAAGAACAGACTTCAATGTCCCTTCGCCCCTACCTCATCGAAGAAGCCTACGAACTCTACGACGCCATTGAATCGGGAGACAGCGATGATATCCGGGAGGAACTGGGGGACCTCCTCTACCAGGTTTTCGCCCACGCGCAGATCGCACGGGAAGAGGGAAAGTTTACCATTGACGATGTTTCAGAGGGTATTGTCAATAAGCTGGTGGGAAGGCACCCCCATGTGTTCGGAGATGAAGAGGCCAAAACCGCCGAAGAGGTGATCGCCCGGTGGGAGATACTGAAAAAAAAGGAGAAGGCCCACAGAAATTCAATACTGGACGGCGTGCCCCGGCACCTCCCTTCACTCCTGAAGGCCTACCGGGTACAGCAGAAGGTCTCACGGGTGGGTTTCGACTGGGAAAAGGTGGTGGACGCGGTAAAAAAGCTCGACGAAGAACTCGGCGAACTGAAGGAAGCCATATCCGAAAAGAACCAGGAGAAGATCGTCGAGGAATCGGGGGACATCCTCTTCAGCATCGTAAACGTCCTCCGCTTCATGAAGGTCAATCCCGACGAGGCCCTGAACAGGTCGGTAAGCAAGTTCATAAACAGGTTCATGCATATTGAAAAGGAAGTTAAGGAATCGGGAAGGAGCCTGGAGAAGATGACACTGGAAGAACTGGACCATTTGTGGGACCGGGCCAAGGAGAGGGAGTAAGAAGTTTCGGGTTCCAAGTTCCGGGTTCCGGGTTAAAAAAAGAATTTTTAGCCTCGGATACCCCGGACAGGAGGCCCCAGTGCAAATCCCCTCTTAAGCTTATTCACTTAAAACAGCAAAAAGAAAATTACTGCTTTCATGGAAGTTGGCAGCCAGGTAAAAGGGCGATTTCTTTTGCAAGCGTTCAAATGCCGCTGTTCCGGATGCTTTGACGGCTGCAAAGTGCAGGCAGTAAAGAAGTTCAAACATGACCAGGTTTTCAAGGCTGTCTATCAAATCCGAGTTATCATCAAGAAACTCTTCCAGGTCTTCATCATCATCTTCATTCACAGCCAGTTCAAAATATTTTTCACATGCGGGTACGGAACCCATATCAAAGCCGGCAACATCTCCAAAAACCAAACCTGAAAATTTCATTCCGGCCGTGAAACCACTGCGCATATCATCATCTTCACTTTCATCATCAAAAGTCCCTTCAAAATCGGGTTGTACGTCCACCGAAGCGTACCCATACCCGAGAGGATCAGGGAAATCACTCCCGTCATAATACCATTCAAAACCTGCGAAGGCAAGGCTCACTTCATTTTTTGCACCTGTCATTTTGGGATCATTCCAGTATTCGAAGGCTTTTTCAAGGTCCTGTGCCAGTGATTCTATTGCCTTTTCCCTGTCACTACCCAGTGCATTGACTATCTCTATGATCTCATCAGGTATATCTTCCTTCGGGAATTCGTTGTCAAAGTCCTGTTTTGCCTTATTGTACCTGAGGTTGATATGCGCCAGCACTTTACTGTTTGCCGGGCCTGTTGATTGATCCTGCGTATTATTGGCCATTGTTTACATCCTTTAATTTATAATCAATATCTCTGCATACCCGAAAGCTTTTTTCCGGGGATGACAGCTTAACAGGTAAAATATTTTTACTTAAATTTTGGAGTCAAGAAATTATTATTCTGATTCTTTATCCATCTTCATCCTGTAAATCCTGTCTAAAAAATCTTTTTTCAGTATTCCGAAAAGAATTAAATTTTTCAAGATTGAAGAGAAAAAATTATAATGAAAGCTTTTCCATTCTCTCCAGCAGCTCCTTCATCTCATCACCGCTGATGCTCCCCCCTCCGTACCGGTAACCAAAGACCCTCTCTTTGAGCTTATTGATTTCATGTAACTCAACGCTCTCCCTCTCTTCTTCCCCCGACAAAGCGCTCTTTATATGGTTTTCTGCCGCCTGAAGAAATCCCCGGGGATCGTTGGCGGAAACAGCGTCTTTCATTTTTCTCAGGTAATCGGGCTGGTAATTCAGGTCCGCATTTTCATCCGGCCCGTCATGGTTTGGGGTCATTTCACCCTTCACCTTCTTCAGGCTTCTCCTTTCGTAAAGGAAAAAGAGGAGAAAGGCAATAACAACCGCCGCAAGAATCCCCCCGATAATCCCGGAACTGAACCCCTTGCCGGAACTCTTAAAATCCCTGCTGTTACCGGGACCCTTCCCTTCACCTTTAACCTTAAAACGGATCTCTGCTGTTTCCGCGGAGCCGAACTTTCCGGTACCGGGATCAAAAAAACTGAAACCTATCTTCCCCAGGTTATAATCTCCCGGCTCATGGGGAATTATTGTGATCCGGTAAATCTTTTCCCCCTCGATTCTTCCCCCGGCAATATTTATCTTCGAGCCCTTCTCCTCAACGATGATCCTGAGCTTTTCGCTTTTCTTTTCAACTTCAGGCTTTGAGAGGGAGAGAAAATTCCCGGTACCGGAAATTTTCAGGGTTATTGTTTTCTCCTGGAATACCTCTATCTTATCATCCCCGTATTCCGCATCAACTGTAAAGTTCCCCACATCGCCCTTGTAATTTTCGGGCCTTCCCTTCTCCGGGACGGGGACCACATTCAGCTCCCTGTCCGGGAAGCCCAGCCGCCTCTTTCTCACAACACTGAAAAAGGAATGGGGATTCCCGCAGGATATTACCAGGGAGCTTCCTCCCACTCTCTTTCGCCCGGTTTCTATGGGCACCAGCATGTAAGAGTAGAGATGTGATTTATAGAGTTCAAGCCCTTCCCGGGTCACAACATCGTCATCGATGGATTCCTCCACCTCCTTTATGATGGTCCCCTTGCTTTCCGGGACCTTCTCCATGCCCTCGATCTGTAACTGGTCCGCCCCTCCCATGAGGACAAAATATCTCAAAACAACCGGTTCACCCAGGTAAACCTTCTCCTTTGAGATCTCCGTTTCCGTCCGGTAACCGTAAACGCTCTCCTGCTTTATCCCAATCCCCTTCTTCACAAGAAGCGTGACCGGCTTCGACCTGTAAACGTCCCGGGATGTCTTGAATACAAATGAGGGGATAGTGTACTTACCCCTGGCAAGGGCTTTCACCCTGAATGAGAGTATGACTCCCCGGGTAACATCCCCGTTGATGTTGCTGTAGGACATGCTCATCCCGTAATATTCGATCTCCAGCCCTTTTACGGAAGGGACCTGTTTCGGGTCGATCCCCGAGGGGTCCCCGGGGATGGTGATGTTCAGGGTCGCCGATTCACCGGCTTCAATGATCCTTCTGTTAAGATCGGTCTTCACTTCAACGGCGGGATATGCCGTTCTTCCTAAAAGGATAAGCGCCGCAAAAAGTATTCTACCACTGTTTTTCAAGATATCTTCTCCCTCCCGGATTTCCCTTCTGCCGTCTCACCGGTTTTTTCTTCATGGATTCAAGGAGACTCTTTAACTGTTCCCTGTTCATTTTTTTCTGCACGGTTTTATTCTGTGCCCGGTCTTTTTTGTTTTTTTCGCCCTTTTTGTTCTCCTGCCGGTCCTGCGGGTTTTTGTTTTTCTCTTTATTGTTCTTATCGGAGTCTTTGTTCTTTTTGTCCTGTTCCTTCTGTTTCTGTTTTTTTGAAAGGAGATATTCTATGTTCCTCTTTGCCTTCTCGTAGGCGGGATCGATCTTCAGGGCATTGATAAAGGACTCTACCGCTTCTTTGTTTTTGTTCATCTTCATGTAGGTGTTGCCCATGTTGAAAAACGATTTTTTCTGGACATCTTTGTCCCCGGACCGCAGTGACATCCTGTAGCTGTCCAGGGCTTTCCGGTATTCCCCCTTCATAAACTGCGCGTTCCCTTTGTTAAAGGAGAGTTTTTTCCGGGCCTCTTCGCCCGGGGCGTATTCTTCGGCTTTTTTATAGTGTTTGCCGGCCTCATCATACTTCCGGTCATGATACCTGCCGTTTCCCCGGGAGACCTCGTCCCTGAAGGGGTCCAGCCAGGCGGTAAAGGAAAGCGACACGGCTAACAATAAAACCAGTTTTATCACGGACCTCTTCCCTCTCCTGTTATCCGTCATTGCGCCCTCTTCTCTTTCCACTTCTCTCGTAAAGCATGAGTTCCGCGGACAGCAGAACAAGCAGGAGTACGGCAAAGAGCTGGTACCGCTCCTTCTTCTCCTTTATGATACTCGATCCGAATTGAGTCTTCTGCTGGTCGGATATAATTTCAAGGAGAAATTTCATCCCGGAAAAGCTGTCAGATATATCTCTGTACGCGCCCCCTGTGGAACCTGCCAGCTTTTTCAGGAGATCGGGATTTTTCCGGGTCCTGATAAGCTTTCCCTCCTCGTCCTTAAAATAGAGGTCGGCGGATTTACTGTTCTCCGCAACGGGGATGATGTCCCCCTTCTCCCTTCCCACCCCAAGGGTATAGACGGATACATCCAGGTCCCGGAACCTTTCAATGGCCCCTTCGGCGGCCCCCTGGTGGTCCTCGCCATCGGTAATGAGGACAAGCATCCTTGAGGTGAGCCTCTTCTTCTCGAAGACCTTATAGGCCTCA
>JBNKTL010000061.1:0-24070 GCA_050298055.1 Spirochaetota bacterium | reverse complement strand
GTGACTGTACTTACGCCTTTATAAAGAATAATAACTAATATACGGGTTGACATATTTTATACATAGCAGGCGCAAAGGGCGCAAAGTTTTTATTTTATTTTACTTCCTTTAAACCTTAATTTTCACTCTATCATTTATTTACATTAGTGATATAATTCAAAATATTATTCCTTTCTTTTTTCTTCCTTTGCGAACTTTGCGTCTTTGCGGTTTAATACTTTTCTTTTTCTCCCTCTTCTCTGTGCCTCTGAGCCTCTGCGGCAAAATCTTCTTTGTAATATATAAATGAAACAGTAAGAAATTATGACAAAAAAAATTTCACTCAAGAGAAAAAAAATTCACTGTTTTCCTCTCCCCAAACGTATTGATAATAAGGAGAATATTATGGAAAACAGTAAAGTCCACGATAATTTTTTTAAAAAAACATTTTCCGATAAAAAGAACATCCGGGATTTTCTGAAGCTCTCCCTGCCAGAGGAGATAAAAGATGATATCGATTATTCATTCATAAAAATCGATAACTCCGGATATGTTTCCGAAAATATGAAAGGCTACTTTTCCGATATTGTCGTAAAAACCCGGTTAAAGTCAAAAACCGGCAAAGACAAGCCGACCAACGCGGACATATATATCCTTTTTGAGCATAAGTCGTATAAAGACAAAAAGATATTTATGCAGTTGTTAAAGTACATGTACTTCATGTGGCAAAGAGATTCGGATAATAACAGACCCCTGAGAATTATTCTTCCACTGGTATTTTATCATGGCAGAAGCAAATGGGACATTCCTGATGAATTCAACAGGCAGTTTACTGTAAAGGATGAATTAAAAAAATTCCTTCTTAATTTCAGGTATATTCTTTTTGACACAAACAAATGGGACAACTTTGAATCAGAACCAGATCTGAAAAAGAATATTTTTCTGCTGACATCACTGATGTTAATGAAAAGTGCTGTTGATAATAACTTTGAAATTATAGAAAAAATATTTGATTTCTGGGTGGAAAAAGGATTTATTGATAATAGTAAAGATGAAAAACTTGTTTTTTTCTTAACATATATTGTGACAACAAGAGACATCCCACAAAGGGAACTTGTAAATCTCATAGAAGAGAAAAAACTGCTTGGAGGTGATCCGATGCCAACTTTAGCGCAGAGGTGGATTGAAGAAGGAAAGACCGAAGGACTTATTGAAGGTAAAATCAAAGGGAAAACCGAAGGTATTCTGGAAGGCAGGCTAAAGGACGCCAGGAAGATGCACCAAAAAGGCTTTTCCCTCGAAGAGATCATTGATATAACCGAACTCTCCGAAGAAGACCTGAAAAAAGCGGGGATTTTTTAAGATAATGTTCACCACCATCCCCCTGATGGGGCGTAAGATTTTTACCCTGAACTTTCTTATGCCCCCTTTGGGGGTTAGGGGGTTCTTCACTTCCACCTCTCAATGACTTCCGTAAGAAGCCTCACCCCGTAGCCGGTGGCGTTCCGGGGAATATACCCCCTGGGGGCCGAATACCAGGCTGTGCCCGCGATATCGATATGCGCCCAGCAGCTCCTTGTGACGAAGTTTTTGAGAAATGTTGCGGCGGCAATAGTACCCGCTTCCTTCTTTGAAGGGATGTTGCTGATGTCCGCGAAATCGGACTTCAGCGGTTCTTCATAGTCTTTGAAGAGGGGGAGCCTCCAGACCTTCTCTCCGGTTACCTCCGCCGCTTCGCTTATGGTCTCTGCGAGATCATCACTGTTGGAGAGGAGCCCCGCCACCGTCTCGCCGAATGCCACAATGCATGCCCCGGTAAGGGTGGCCATGTCTATGATACAGTCAGGTTTGAGCTTGTCTTCGGTGAAGGCCAGGGCGTCGGCCAGGATGAGCCGTCCCTCCGCGTCCGTGTTTCCCACCTCGACGGTCTTGCCGTTGTATGACCGGAACACGTCTCCCGGCCTGTATGAGTCGTTGCTCAGCATGTTTTCCGTGAGGGGCATCACCCCGTAGATATTCTTTTTAAGTCCCAGTTCCGCTGCGGTTTTCAGGGTATAAAGGACCGCTGCGGCCCCGGCCATATCCATGCGCATGGTCTCCATGTGCCCCGAAGGCTTCAGGTTCATCCCCCCGGAGTCAAAGGTGATCCCTTTCCCCACGCATGCTATGGACTTCTTGCTCCCGGGGTTTCCCCTGTATTTCAGAACAACAAGCCGGGGAGGGACTTTACTCCCTTTGTTCACCGCCAGAAGGAGCCCCATCTTCATTTTTTCCAGCTCCTTTTTGCCGTAAACCGTACAGCTCATGTTCTTCAGTTTTGCGAGCTTTTTCGCTTCCGACGCTATGAGCAGGGGGCTTGCTTTCTCGGTGATGTCATTAACAAGGTCCCGGCAGAGAAGGGCGTTTTCTGAAATGATCCCGGTTTTTTTAAGAATTGACGGCGCCTTTTTTACACTGCTGCAGAAGCCCAGTTTTTCAACAAAACTGAATTTTGATTCGGTGCCCGGTGTTTTATAGCGGATAAACTCGTAGTTGGAGAGCGAGGCCCCTTCAGCAAGGGAGAGGAGGGCGTCTTCCTCCGGGAATTTCTCAATATCAGGCAGAAGGTAGTTGATCTCGCCGATCATCTTATCACGGCAAAGAGCAATGACAGATGATGAAGCTCTTCTGAAACTCTCCCTGTCGGTCTCGGCGGTTTTACCCAGGCCGCAGATGATGAAGTTCGGCTCATCAAGGAGCGGGATAAAGAGTATTTCCCCCTCCCTGCCGCGAAAGTATGTGAGGTCAATTTTTGCCGAAATAAAGGGGAGCCTTTCCGCGTGGAGTCCCTTCTTCTTTTTTAGATTCTCCTCGGTAATGAATATTACGGCTGTTTCGTTTTTTTTGAATCTATAATCCGCGTTTTTAGCAACAAGCTTCATCTTTTATTCTCCTTCTCCCTTCTTTATGAAATATCCCCTCTCCAGAAAATGGACCGTATTATCAATAACATTTTTATCGGTCAAAAGCAGGGAATGCTGGCCCTTTACCCGGATAAAGTCCTTCATCCCCCTGAGCTTTGTTTCATTTACGCCCACGGTCATATCGTCATCTCCGGGGATGAGGGGATTATATCCCTCTCCATCCCCGAGCCCCCCGGCAATGATCCCGAACTCGCACGGGGGGATCATATCATTCTCACCCATCCCGTTACTGATGATATTACCCGATTTCCCGATGATCGACTTCATGAAAGGGAGATTTTTCCCCAGTATCCTCCCCCATACGGACCCCCTGTTGGGAGGGGCTATCATGACCATCCTTTTAAGCCGGTCAACACCATAGTGCGAGAGATAATATCTGCCCACCAGGGAACCGAGGCTGTGTGTCACGAATGAGAGACTTTTGATATTTTTCCCAGCGTTATTCTCGATGAGAGAGTAAAGCCTGTGGGCCACCCTGTCAAGACTTTCGCTCCGGGAGCTGTAGGCGAAATTGATAACTGAGTAACCCCTTTTTTTCAGTGCTGCGGCAATCTCCTCCATTGATTCCGGTCCCCGGAAAAGGCCGTGGATCAGCACAACACAGCTTCCCCCGTATCCGTTGATATGGGTCTTTGTCCCGGAAAAGTATACCCGTGCCCAGAAGAAGAGGCCCAGTCCGAGAGCGGCAGATACTGCCAGTATGATGAGGTTCCTGATTTTTTTCATGGGCTGTTAATAGAGTGAATTGAGTGAGTTTGAATAGAACCGGAGATAGGGGATTTTTTCTTTCTCTATTGAGACAATGTTGTTCCGGACCCTCACGAACTTTCTTTTTGTAAGAATGTCGAGCCCGGTTTTCATGGTGCGTTTTGCTTCACTGACTTCCAGGAATCCCTCTTCAAAATCCACAAGCTCCTTCTGCCTGTCTTTTTTTTCAATCTTCAGTTTTGTCTTGCTTTCAAGGGTCCTCTGAAAGGCCTTTCCAAGGACAATCCTGCTTTTCATGTTTTTTAATTCCTTCCTGAGCTCAATGATCTTCAACTCCAGTTCGTGCAGGGTGACAGTCCCGCCATTCCCGCAGAGGAGCGCCCGGGCAGTGAGAGAGACCGGTGTGACCGGGATAATTTTCCCCACCCGGTCCATTATTCGTTCGGCGAACTTACGGATATATTTCTCTCTCCTCTTTCGGTCGTAATGAATAAATTCGGTTTTTTCGTTTTTGATGAACGCGTTCACGGAAACAGGGTCTCCGAAACTCACACTTGCATACCCGTGGTGCTTTACCCTTCCGGTTAAGATCCGTGCGCTGTTGATAAAGAGAAGGAGCGGTCCCTTCATGAGGATCCTTCCCAGGGAGCTCATGTTGTCTTTAAAGCCGCTCTTTTCCTTTTTCTCCTTCCATTCACGGATGAGGATCCTGTCTTCCAGTACCCAGTCGTAGTTGATCCCCACGGGAACAAAGACGATGTCCTTTTTGAAGTTTTTCCTTCTTTTGATCCCGATGATATAGTCGAGGATCCCCAGCTTCGGGTCGCGGAGCATCCCGTCACGGGAGAGCCCCCCCTCGGGAAATATCCCCTGGGTCACCCCCTGGAGGCTGATAAGCTGCACATAATTCTCCAGCACTTTATGGTAGAGCTTCTTTCTGAACTTCCGGCGGACAAAATAAGCGCCGAATGACTTGAAGATATACTCCAGGGGCCAGACCCGCGCCCATTCACCCACAGCATAGCTCAAAGCAATATGCCGGGCAAGCATATATGCCACGATGATATAATCTATGTTGCTCCTGTGGTTCATGACGAAAACAACAACATTGTCTTTTTTGATCCTGTCCAGTTTCTCGGCGCTCTCCCTGTCGATAACAACCTCGTAGACATAGTTGAGGATCATATTGGCGATCCAGTACCCGATCTTGAAATAGGAAAGGATGTTAAAGAAAGGGACAATCTCATCGATATACTCTTCCACTTCGTCCTTCACATCGCTTATCCGGAGGTCGTTCTTTTCGGCGTGGGTCATAATGGCATGGTTTATCTCATGGTTGTTCATGAGCTCCTGTTTGACCATGACCTTGTTCATGAACTTGTACCTGTCAAGTTTCACATTGTACATCTCAAAGAACTTTCTCAGGGACCGGTTCTGTTTCCTCACAAAGATTTTCTTGAGAAAAGACCGTATAAGCTCATATCCCGCTATGATCCCGATGACGATAAGAATATACCTGAGGATTTCCATTTTACTTTAATCAATCACATATTTCCCGGACAGCCCCCCATCCCCCTGAGGGGGTTAGGGGGCCAACTGTCCCCTCCGGGGGTTAGGGCCGTGGCAAAACTAAATCTTAATTACAACTTATACAAAAGATCAAGATATACGTCAAGCAAATCCGACACCATTGTCCTGTCGGGGACCGACGCGGCCATTCCGTAGACCGGGGCCATTTTCCCCTTTTCATGGGGATTTTCTTTTACCTGTTTGACACTTTCCATCAGGTTTTTGATAAACCTCTCTGCTATTCCCTTACCGGTATGCCTCAGGGTAAGGCATATGTGGACCGCGGGAGGCATGTGCAGCCCGTTAAGGCTCCATCCCTTTCCGGTCATATAATCCATGACCCTGTAGATATCAAGTTCGTCGGAGGTAAAGGCAATATCAAAGAGGGGATCTCCCATGAGTTTCAGTTCGGGTATGGCCGTTATGCCCGCTTTGATCTTATCCGCGGTCTTGAGTATCCGTGAAGCGGCATCCATGTATCCCTTCTCACCTGTGGAGACAAGGGCGCTCCAGCAACCGGCGCTCAGTGCCCCCGGCCTGCTTCCCGCGAAGGTGGGTGAAAAGTAGAGACCCCCGGGCCAGTCCGTAGCCTTAAAAAACTGGAAATGTCTCAGTTCGGTGTTTCTGTAGAGGATCACCGATGTCCCTTTGGGCGCGTAACCGTATTTGTGTGTGTCCGCGGAGATAGATGTCACACCGGGAAGCCTGAAATCAAAGGGTGGGACGGGATACCCCAGTTTCTCCGCCCAGGGAAGGATAAATCCCCCCAGGCACGAATCGTTATGAAAACCCACACCCTTCCTTCTGGCAAGTTCCGAAAGCTCCTCAATGGGATCGATGACTCCGTAGGGGAAGCAGGGGGAGGAACCGATAACAACAACGGTGTTTCTGTTTATTGCCTTCTCCGCGGCCCTCACGTCAGCCCTGTAATCGCTGCCAACGGGGATCTTTCGCATTTTGATATTAAAATACTGGGATGCCTTATCGAACGCCACATGGGCGGTCACCGGAATGACCATCTCGGGGTTGCGTATTCCCCTTTTTTCACGGGCCATATCACGGTATGTCTTCATGGCCAGCATGATCCCTTCTGTGCCTCCCGAACAGACAACCCCGCATACGCTGTCACCGGGCCTGTCCGCACTCTCCGCTCCCAGCATGTTCGCGGTCATTGAGATGATCTCCGCCTCGTATTTTACCGTGCTGGGCCAGACATCGGAGTGGAGCGGGTTGCTCTGTGAATTGAGGGCATAGACCTTGTTTAAAAAATCGATATGCGATTCGTCCCCGTGATAGACCGCCCCGGAGACAAAACCCTCTTTCCACATGGGGGTTTCCCGTTTCAGGAGTTTTTTCATCTCTTTCAGGATAAGGGACCTCTCCCTGCCCGCAGCGGGTAATTTTCCTATGGTTTTATACTCCTCACGATAGGGTTTCAGTCCCGGTTCAAGGCCGGTAATGATCCTGTCATATTCCTTCTTTTTCATGGCCTCCATCTTCCGGTTCAGGGAAGGGATCTTTTTTGCCGTCTTTATCAGGAACCTGAGGAGGGAAGGGTTCAGTTTTGCCGAGTATCTCTCAAAGAGTGATTCTATGTCCATGTAAAAAGCTCCGTTTTATCTTCTGTTCAGTTTTCTAAAGATCCCTTTGTTCTTTTTGTAAATTTTCAGGAACTGCGTAAAAAGGGAATCATATACGGTGCGATTGCCCGTATCGGGCTGAAAGCTTCTCTCGATCCCGGTAAGCCCGGAGATATCGTTGAAATCAATATGCTTCAATGCTGCCGATGCCAGGAAGGCCGTACCCCGAAGATTTGCCAGTATTGGGTTCTTCACCCGTTTAATCTCAATATCCAGCACATCCGAGAAAATCTGGCACCATATGTCCGAATTCGCTCCCCCGCCGATAATATTGAGGCTCTCCATCTCCTTTTTTATGAACTTCTTAACATATTTAAAAAGCCAGCGTGTATTATACGCCACACCTTCATAGACCGAACGGATGATATCGTTCCTGCTGTTTTCAAGCGACAGGTTGAGGAATCCCCCTCTCACCGTGCTGTCCTCTATGGGTGTCCGTTCGCCGTAGAGCCAGGGCAGAAACATCAGGCTGTTGCTTCCGGGAGGGGCCTTCTCCGCCAGCCTGTTAAATGTGTCATAAATATTATCGGGGTTCTTCAGCTCAATAAAGCCCTTCTCCTCGGAGTAGATGCAGTCATGGAGAAAGGTAAGACACTTTCCCGCGGTCTCCTGCTCGTTGGTCACAAGGTACCGTCCCGGTATTCCCGAAGGGAGTGAGGCTATGCTGTGAATAATGTCAGTCTTTTTAAAGGGGACGTGGCATGTGAGCCACGAGGAGGTCCCGATATAGATATGCCCTTCATAGTCTTTCACCGCGCCGGAGCCTATTGACGCGGACTGCACATCGGGAGTGCCCCCGATGACCTTTACATCACTTTTCAGGCCGAGTTTTTTTGCGACATCGCTTTTCAGGGTGCCGATGATATCGGTTGAGCTGCAGAGGTCCGGAAGTTTTTCCCTGTCCAGTCTGCACATCTTCATGAGTGAATCGTTATAGTGTATGTTGTTGATGTCCCTGTTGTCCGTTACCCAGTGAAGGGTGATTGTATCGAAGGTTGACGTAAACCTCCCGGTGAGCTTCATATTTATAAAGTCCTTGGGTTCCAGGAACTTGTATGTCTTTTCGTAGATCTCCGGGAGTTCGTTTTTAATATAGAGGATATGGGCCAGGGGGTCCTTTCCCGATTTTGTGGGCGCCCCCCCCGTGAGCCTGAGCCACCGGGATATCTTCCTCACGCTGTAATCTTCCACTTTTACAGGTCCGCTGATAATCTCTTCGATGTAAGGCTCACCCCGCGTATCCATCCAGCCGATGGCATTCATCAGGTGGTTTCCTTCACGGTCAACGGGCACTGTTCCCGACCACTGGGAGGTGCAGCAGACGGCCTCTATATCATCAACAGGGACAGCCCCTTTTTTGATGACCTTCCGGGACGTTTTAATGATCGTGTCCCACCACTGGGCGGGGTCCTGTTCCGCTCCCCCCCCGTGGAGAATTATCAGGTCGTTGCCCATAAAGTCGTGGGCGATGACTTCACCGTGGACCGAGACAAGTGCTGTTTTCGGGCCTGAAGTACCGAGATCGATACAGAGTATGTACTTCATTTTTTTCTTTTTCATATACCATCCTTTTTAAGCGTAAATTACAGCCAGTATCCTGGCAATTTTATTGTCAACTGTGGAGACCCTGTGTGAGACAGTTGAATCATAGTAGATACTGTCACCCGGTTCAAGGATGTCCCTGTATTCACCCAGTTGAATTTCCACTTTTCCCTCGAGGACATAGATGAACTCCTCCCCGTCATGGCTGTAGGGGACACCTTTCTTTGATACGGGTTCAAGGGTAACAATAAAGGGTTCCATCTTCCTGTTGATCTTGTGGGGTGCCAGGGACTCATAGGAGTAACCGTACCGTACACCCTCTTTTGAGGCAACCCGTGATGTGGGTTCTCTCTGGTCCTTTCTCACAAGAGTGTAGGGGGACGTTCCCCGCTGGTTGAAGAGGGTCCCGATTTCGATACCGAAAGCGTGTGAGATATTGATGATCACCCCCAGGGGCGGGGATATGAGATGGTTTTCTATCTGTGAAAGCAGGGCAGTGGAAAAACCTGTTTTATCTGCCAGGTCCTGAAGGCTTAAACCCATTCCTTCCCTGATCTCTCTTATCTTCTCCCCGACCTTGATCTCTTTATTTTCCATATTAAGCTCCTCCTGGCATGAGTAGGGACAGCTGTTTAATGTCATTTAATACGGTATGAATAAAAGCTTGTTTTTGTTGACGAATAAAGTGTAACTCATGAAAGTGGTTTAGTTGCATTTATAAAAAATTCAGCATGTGTCAGACTGATTGTTGTTTATTAACATTTTATATACGCTGATATTTTTACAACTACTTTATTCCGGTCTGCATCAAATTATATAATCAAGGAACATGATTATGGCCCATATTACAATCGACAGGGAGAGGTGCAAAGGCTGCAGGTTCTGCGTTGACTTCTGCCCCCGAAAAATCATTAATATATCAGAAAATCACAACAGTACGGGATATTTCCCTGCCACGGTGAGCGAGGAGAGGATGGAGGAGTGTACAGGATGTGCTCTCTGCGCAACAATGTGTCCCGATACGGCTATCGAGGTGTATAAATGAGTGAAAAAAAACTGACAAAAGGAAATATTGCGCTGGCAGAAGGGGCAATACAGGCCGGGTGCAGATACTACTTCGGGTATCCCATAACACCCCAGAACGATATCCCCGAATACCTCTCCGCAAATCTTCCGAAGGTTGACGGGATATTCATTCCCGCTGAAAGCGAGATCGCGTCAATCAATATGGTTATGGGGGCTTCAGCCGCAGGTGTCCGGGCAATGACATCGTCATCGGGTCCCGGAATATCTCTCATGCAGGAAGGGATCTCCTATATGGCCGGTTCCGAGATCCCCGGTGTAATCGTGAACATTATGCGGTGTGGTCCGGGACTGGGAGGGATTGAGCCTACCCAGGGCGATTACAACCAGGCAGTCCATGGGGGAGGGCATGGTGACTATCGGAATATAGTCCTGGCTCCCGCGTCGGTCCAGGAGATGTTTGACTTTACCATAAAGGCCTTTGAGCTGTCCGATAAGTACAGGAACCCGGCAATGATCATTGCAGACGCAATGATCGGTCAGTTCCAGGAAGCATGCAGGCTCACCCCGGAAAAGGAAATTGAATCCTTCCCAAAACCGTGGTCCCTTGCTGGATGCGGTGACGGAGAACCGAGACTTCTCAAATCACTCTTCCTCGGCCCCGGCGAACAGGAGGCCCACAACAATGATCTTCTGAGGAAGTATGCCGAGATAGAAGAGAAGGAAGTCATGCTGGAAGAGTATATGCTTGATGACGCTGAATTAATGATCATTGCCTTCGGGACACCCTCAAGGATATCCAAAACAGCAATTAAGATGGCACGGGAAGAAGGTATAAAAGCCGGTCTTCTTCGCCCGAAGACACTTTTCCCCTTTCCGAAAAACGAGATCAGGAAATGGAGTGAAAAGATCGGGAAAGTCCTCGTTATAGAGATGAATACGGGGCAGATGCTCAATGATGTACTCATATCTTCATTCAGGAGCGCGGATATCTCCTTTTACGGCAGGCCGGGAGGGGGCATCCCTTATCCCAACGAAGTGATTGAAGAGATCAAGAAGGCAATGAAAAAATGAGGTTAACCATGAACAAGGTATTTGAACATCCTGAAAGTCTTAAAAGGGTCAAGACCCACTTCTGTCCCGGCTGCACACACGGTACCGCGCACAGGCTGGTTGCCAAAGCAATAGATAATCTCGGTATAAAGGGAAGAACAATAGGCATACCCGGCGTGGGGTGCTGCGTGTTCCTCTACAAGTACCTTTCAATTGACGTACTGGAAGCGCCCCACGGAAGGGCCCCTGCGTGCGCAACAGGGATAAAGAGGGCGCGTCCCGACTCAATTGTCTTCGCATACCAGGGTGACGGAGATATGGCCGCTATCGGAACATCGGAGATAATTCATGCGGCCAACAGGGGGGAAAACATCACAGTCATATTCATTAACAACTCCGTTTACGGAATGACCGGGGGACAGATGGCCCCCACAACTCTCCTGGGACAGCAGACAACCACGTCGCCCTACGGACGGGACTTTAAGACAGACGGATATCCCATAAAAATGGCTGAGATGCTTGCAACACTTGAGGGAGTGGCATACTCGGCACGGGTATCTCTTCATTCCCCAAAACATGTTAACCAGGCTGCAAAAGCGATACAGAAGGCCTTTGAAATGCAGATAAATGAGATGGGTTTTACTATTATTGAACTTCTTTCAACATGCCCTACCAACTGGAGGGTTTCCGAGGCAGAATCACTCAATCTTATTGAGAAGGAGATGATTCCCTATTTTCCCCTGGGAACATTCAAAGAGAGGACAGGCAAAGACTTCCTGTAAAAGACAAAAGAAGGTTAAAAATGTACCATGATATAATAATGACAGGTTTCGGCGGCCAGGGAATACAGACCATAAGCCAGCTGGTTGCGGTTGCCGCAATAGAAAAAGATCTCAACGTATCTTACCTCCCCTCATACGGCGTTGAGAAGAGGGGAGGCCGAACAAATGTCACCCTTGTGATCTCCAATGAGGAGATTGGCTCTCCTATTACCAATAACCCGGGGATACTTCTGGCAATGGACCTGGTGGGACTGGAATTTTACCAGGAGCAGCTTCAGAATGGAGGACTCCTGATTGCCAATATCAGCCTTATTCCCCCTGAAAAGATAAATGGCAGCGGTATTGATGTTATCAAGGTAAAATGCAACGAAGAAGCTGCCCGGCTCGGCAATCAGCGGCTTGCAAACATGATAACCCTCGGTTCTCTTATTCAGAGGATTCCTTTTGTCAGTATAGATGACATTAAAAGTGTTATCCATAAGGTCCTGCCTGAACACCACAGGGGAAAAATTCCTGATAATTTACGGGCAATAGAAAGGGGAATTGAGATTGCGGAGAATAGGCCCTAAAAATTCACTAAAAATCAAAAAATAATTTGCTTTTTTTGTTGATATTATAGGTAACAATAATTATACAAGTCTTATTGAAGTGTGCTATTAAATCTACAGGTTTTATGAAAATTACTATAGACGATAATCAGGAGATACAGCTCGCATCCCTCCTTAATGACCATAAAACAGAAACAGTAAACTCTGAGGTCAGGGATATTTTTTCTCAGCATTATCCCGTTGAGGAATATTCTCTTATTAATAATGCGGTAAAGCTGATAGACAATCTTTTCTGCGGAGATTTCCCCGGTTATAATGCCTGCAACACTGAATATCATGACCTGCATCATACACTGGAAGTATTCCTGGCATCCGCAAGGCTTATGGATGGATATAATATTCATTATAAGAAAAAGTTTAAGCTGATGACAGCTGTGAATCTTCTTCTTGCGGCCCTTTTCCATGACACGGGTTACATCCAGGAGAGCTGGGACAATTCCGGTACCGGGGCAAAACATACCATCTCTCATGTAGAAAGAAGTATGGAATTCCTGAACATGCACCATTTTATGTTTAATATTCCCATTATGGATCTCTCCTGCATCTGCAGGTTAATCCTGGCCACGAAAATGAGTGAAGATTTTAACACTATTTCATTTCATTCGGAAAGTGAAAAAGACGCTGCCGCTCTTGTTGCCTCTGCGGACCTCCTGGGACAGATGTCAAACAGGGCATATCTTGAGAAGCTCCTCTTCCTTTATAATGAGTACCGGGAAGCTGAAATTTTCGGTTATGAGACAGAATTTGATATTCTTAAAAAATCTGTAGCTTTTTACAAGAAAGTAGAAGAACGGTTGAATAATGATCTCAGGGGAATGTTTAAAAATGCTGAAGACCACTTCAGTAAGAGATTCAACATTAAGTCGAATCTCTATATTGTGGCCATTGAAAGACAGATGAATTACCTGAACAGCATAATTGAAGACAATACAACAAACTTCAGGCATAAACTTAACAGGGCAGATCTTGAATCAGTCAATATACTAAAATAAATTAAGATCAATTTTTACCGGATTTTTAATTAGAGTGAAGTATATCCGCACCTCTCACATTTGAGCGTATCACCTTTAAGATAAATTTTTTCAAACTGTCCGCCGCATGACGGGCAATACCTGAGCATGTTTGTATTTTCAAGTGCGTCTTCCGTATAGAATTCACCGGTTGTACGGTCAAAATTTCCTTTGATAAGCTTTATTGAGATGGCTTTTAACAACAGTGCTTCCGCATTTTTTTCACTGAGCCCGGTTTTATCCGCAACCTCAGAGAGTGATATCCTCCTGTAGGATGTAATCAGTCCGGAAAGTGATTTAAGCTGGTTTTCTCTTCTCTTTGATTTCTTTCCCAGGTAAACAAGAAAAACACCGGGAAGAGTAAATATATTTGAGACAATTATTATTGAAGGAGCGACATTTCTGTCCTTCTCATCAGGGTCCAGCAGCATCCCGAAACCCACGAGAAGGAGAAATAATCCCGCAGAGAGGAGGGAGTATCCTGTAATTTTTTGAATGGAGTCCTTGATAAACATAACTAAGTCGTTACAAAATATTTATAAAAAAAAGATTATGTAAAGTGATTTTCAGAATTTTTTTGATATGTAGCAGGATTTTCAAAAAAAATAATTTTATTGATTTGACAATATTCCAGATAATTTATAAAGTTGGTAAAAGTGGTTATGAATATGTGAAGGTTTCAGGTGCAATAATTCTTAACTTTTTTTAAAAATTATTTTGCTCTCATCCCCCTGATTCCCTCTCTCCCTAAATAACCACACACCACATAATTCTTACTAACACTTCAAAATCTTCACCGGGAGAGAGGGAGTCAATTTAAAAGGCATAAGTCTTACTCCCCCCGGATAAAACTCTAACCATAGTCTCTGATTAAATAATGTAATCCCTTTAATCATAGTTAAACTTATAAAATTTCTTGAAATATGTCAATAGCCTATGTAATGAACGCTACGTAGAATGTAATGAATGACATCTAAAAAATTATTTCTAGCCATTATATTTTATATGAATAGGATATATTATATAATATTCAGGTTCAATTATGGAGAATCACTATAATATTAAGCTGAAGAAAAAAGGTGCTTCAGAATATACCAAGGCCAGTTACCCGGTAAGATATGGTATTTACAGTGAGGTTGAGGGGAACTCCCGGGTTTACCAGTTCAACCTGAATGGGGAGTTAAAATTCCTGAAATATCATGGAGGAAAATGGTCCGGAGATGAATGGCTTAAAAGAACCGCAGGTAATGACTGGATATACTATACACCGGGCATTTACAAAGGGATAGAGAGCTATATCGGCGAATTTTATCTTCCCTGTTTCAATTACCCGTCCAATTCAATCTTTGCATTCAGACCATTTGAAGAGAAGCGGACCATCACCGCCGAAGAATCCCTGGAGCTCCTCATTAAAGAGATCAGAGAGTGTAAAGCCTTTAGCTCAGATCCTGAAGTAAATGATTTCCTTGGGCTTGTTGCAACCAGGGATAATGGCAATCTGAAAAAAAGATCGGAAGAATTCCACCTGATAACGGGAGGGAGTATATCTGTGCTTCCTCCTGATACGCGGCACGTGGATTATGATGTTATTCCCATAAATATTGTCAATGGCTGTCTCTACAACTGCAGATTCTGTATGGTAAGTTCAGGTGAGGGAGTTACAGTAAAGAAACCCGATGAAATAAAGGAGCAGGTCCGGGCTTTAAAAAAATTCTACGGGAATGACCTGATCAACTATAATTCAGTTTTCCTGGCAAATCATGATGGATTATATGCTGGAAGCGATTTAATAAGCTTTGCAGCGGAATATGCATATGAAAACCTTAATTTTACCGGGTCCTATATGAATGGTTCTCACCTGTTCCTTTTCGGAAGTATAAACTCATTTTTAAAATCTCCTCAGAGCCTCTATGAGTTCCTTAATAATCTTCCTTATAAAACCTATATCAATATCGGGCTTGAATCGGCAGATGAGAAAACATTAAAAATACTGGGAAAACCTGTTACCCCGGATCAGGTATCCGAGTCATTTATAAAAATGATTGAGATTAATAAAAGTTACACGGGAATTGAAGTAAGCGTTAACTTTCTCCTGAGTGAAAATTTCTCAAAGGGACATACTGATTCACTTTTAGAACTCTGCAACAGCAATCTTTCATCTCCCTACAGCAAAGGTGCGATCTATCTCTCCCCTCTGGACATTGACAGGAGCAGTGTTGAGCTTAAGAACAGCTTTAAGATGATAAAAAGATCTCTCAGGATGCCTGCTTTTATCTACCTTATTCAGAGGTTGTGAAGATTCAATGATAACCCTATACAGGTTCTGATAAATGAACCTGCATTGGATAACTATCCATACCTGTTGAAAAAACTGTTTGAATTTTTTTGGCAAGATGTGATTATTACACAAAAAATCACTACCCAGTTATGTAAAAAAATAGATTTGTTAATGAAGAATAAGGTAACTTATGTGTCCCCGCCGCTTTGGGCGCAGGGACACGTTGCTGTTATTTTATTAAATAAGTATCCAGGTAGTTACCGGTAAACATATATTTTTGAAAAGGTTTGAAACCGGTAAAAACAAATGATTAGTCAGGTTGAGGGTGATTTACATGATTATTGAACAGATTCAGGTGACCAGTATGGATGTTTTCTGCTACCTGGTTGCAGATAAAAAAAACGGGGAAGGCATTTTGATTGATCCTGCAGGTGATTTTGAACTGATCTTTAATGCAGTGAACAAACAGAATGTTAAGGTGAAGTATATCATCAATACCCATGGCCATTTTGACCATACTTCGGGAAACAGGGAGGTTGCTGAAAGAACAGGCGCCGGGATACTTATCCATGAGGGAGACTCGGGTCAGCTGAAGAGTCTTCACAATAAATTATTTTCACGGTTCCTGGGAGGGAAGGGCTCCCCGGGACCGGTCTCCCTCCTTGCGGACGGAGATATTATCGAAGTGGGCGAAATGAAATTGAAGGTCATTCATACCCCCGGCCATTCCCCGGGATGTATTTGCATCTACACGGAGGGAAATCTCTTTACAGGGGACACTCTCTTTACAGAAGGGATGGGCAGAACCGATCTTCCCGGGGGATCATATAAACAGATCATTGAATCAATAACGGGAAAGATCCTCTCGCTTCCCGATTCAACAATAATCTGGCCCGGTCATAATTACGGGCGCAACCCTTCATCTACCGTAGCAGAACAGAAAAATTTTTATAGTTAAGAAAAAAATTAATAAAGAAAATTTTACATACAAAGCTCACAAAGTGAACAAAGAGTAAAGAAAGAGTGTAAGAAAAGGAGATAGGGAGATGGAGGAGATAAGGGGGATGACGATAAGTAAAGTTCTGATCTTATCCCCATATCCCCTCTTTATCCCCCCCATCACCCTTTTTACACATGTTATATGAGATGGGCCGGGTTAAAACCTTATGGCAGATTTAAAAAGTAAAATACATTTCTGGTTTGATGACATGGAGACACCCGGGGGGAGGGCCCTTGATATTCTTATTGTCGTCCTCATATTCATCGTATCCGTAATCTTTGTCATTAAAACATATTCATTACCTCCCGACCTCCACTACTGGCTGGACAGGGTTGAAAACTCTATTATCGTAGTTTTTATCATTGAGTATCTCCTCCGCATATGGTCCGCTCCTCACAGGATGCGGGAAATACTGAAAATCTATTCAATAGTGGACCTTCTTGCCATTATCCCGATATTTTTTGCAATAGACAGCTACCAGGTCCTGAGAATATTCAGGGCTCTCAGGGTGTTGAGGCTGATAAGGTTCCTCAAGGGTACCCACTTCTTCTATAGAAAGTTCACACAGACACATATTATCATTATCAGAATAACCTTTATTATTGTTGCTATTATTTTCGTTTCATCGGGATTGATATTCTATGCAGAGAGCCGAAATCCGGGATCGGATATAAAAACATTTACAGATGCAGTCTACTTTTCAATAATTACCCTTACCACGGTTGGATACGGGGATTTTACGCCAAAGACAGGGTATGGACGCTTTATAACAATTCTTATTGTTCTCAGCGGCATCATTTTTATCCCCTACCAGGTTAAGGAACTGATAAAACAGTTTCTCGTGAGTGATGAAAAGCGGATGAGGGAATGTAAAGGATGCGGCCATGAATATCATGACGGTGATGCGCTATTCTGTAAGAAGTGCGGAGGAAGGCTTTGATGAAGAGTATTCGAATTAAAGATATACTTTCCAGTGAGGGTGACGGGAGGTCCATAAGCGTTGAAGGCTGGGTGAGGACCAGGCGTGATTCAAAGGGTATCAGGTTCCTTGAGGTCAATGACGGATCAACAATAAAAAATCTCCAGGTGATCATCCCTGAAAGTTTTGAAAAGTACGGGGAGATTGGTGAAAATGTCAATAATGGCGCAAGCATCCGGGTCACCGGGGATCTTGTGGCCTCAGAAGGAAAAGGACAGAGTGTCGAGCTGTCAATTACTGAGATTGAGATAATTGGAACTGCCCCTGTTGACGAGTATCCTCTCCAGAAAAAAAGGCATTCCTTCGAATTTCTGAGAGAAATCGCCCATTTAAGGCCCAGAACAAACACCTTCGGGGCAGTTGCCCGTGTCCGAAACGCTATGAGCTATGCAGTACACAGGTATTTCCAGGAAAACGGATTTATCTATGTAAACACGCCCGTGATCAGCGGCAGTGACTGTGAGGGGGCAGGCGAGATGTTCCAGGTCACAACACTTATTCCAAATGATGCGGAGAAGATGCCGGCTGAGATAGATTATTCCCGGGATTTTTTCGGAAAAAGAGCATACCTCACCGTGAGCGGGCAGCTTGAAGGTGAAACCTATGCGTGCGCTTTAAAAAACATCTACACATTCGGGCCAACCTTCAGGGCGGAAAATTCAAATACCTCCCGGCATCTTGCGGAGTTCTGGATGATTGAACCGGAAATGGCTTTCTGTGATATAAACCTGAACATGGATATTGCCGAAGACTTTCTGAAATTTATCCTCAGAGATCTGCTGGAGAAATGTCCTGATGATATGGATTTTTTCAACAGCAGGATACAAAAGGGGCTTATTGAGAATATTGAAAATATCATATCAGAAAGTTTCAACAGGATAAGTTATACGGAGGCGGTTGACATACTGCTTAAATCAGGTAAGAAATTCGAATACCCAGTGGAGTGGGGACTCGACCTGCAGAGTGAACACGAAAAGTTCCTTACGGAAACAGTTTATAAAAGACCTGTGATAATAACAGATTACCCAAGGGAGATAAAGGCATTTTACATGAAGCTTAACCCGGACGGAAAAACCGTCAGGGGGATGGATGTTCTTGTCCCGAGACTTGGAGAAATTATCGGAGGAAGTGAAAGGGAAACAGACAAAGATAAGCTTATAGAGCGAATTGAAGAGAGCGGACTCAATGGGGAAGAATACTGGTGGTACATAGACTTGAGAAAATATGGCAATGTTCCTCATTCGGGATTTGGACTCGGATTTGAACGCCTGATTCAGTTTGTTACCGGTATGCAGAATATACGGGACGTCATTCCCTATCCAAGATGTGTAAAGACTCTTGAGTTTTAATAAAACTGTGATAAATTGACGCGATTGCAGAACAATATTATTAAATTGTTCAAGTATATCTTAATAAGTTTTATTTTGAATAATATTTTCAAAATTAATAATAGACATAGCACCCTTTATTAAATATATATTAATATATACAATTTTAAAATATACTCTTATTCGCATCATTTTATTCAGGCGGTAAGCAATGGGTTTTTTTACACCTGCAAATCAGGATTTTGATGAGGAAATCGGCACTGATGAGCTTTTAGAGTACACAAGACATTCCAGCGCGGGCATGAGACTCAGGGCCTTCAACAGGCTCATACATGAACTGGAAAGGGATGATGCACGGACACAACTCCGTCACCTGGCAGATGATCCGGACAGAAAGGTCAGTCTGGAAGCAACGATTAAACTCCTTGGGATCGGTTGTGATTATGCCCTGGGAAAAGCAAGGGAAATTCTTTCCGACGGTAAATGGGAAGACAAGATTAAAATACTCTATTCCCTCACAGATTATAATGGTGAAGACAGGAACGGCGCCGTGAACCTTGTCCTTATGGCGTTGAAAGACAAGAAGATGATCATAACAGTGGAGGCTATTAAGGCGCTGGGGTCATATGACGGAGATGTGATTATTGAAAGGCTTGAAGAATACCTTCATGATCAACACTTCCAGGTAAGGAAGGAGGCTGTGCTTTCCCTGGGAAAATCAGGAGGTGAAAAGGCAATTGATATGATCATCGGTTCAATTATCGACAGGCACGATGAGGTCAGGTCCGCAGCGAAGAAGGCCCTGGAGGCCATTGGAACAGAGAAAGCCCATGAAGTTATGAAAAAAGGACCTGTGATGAAACTCTTAAAATGCATGAATGAATGTTCGTCAATCAGGCTGAATGCTGTCCGTCAAATCGGCGAAAGAGGGTGGAGGGAAGGGATACCTCTCCTCATCAAAGGATGCAATGACGAGTTCAAACAGGTCAGAATTGAATCGGCCAGGAGCCTGGGACTCTTCCACGACCCGGAACATATTCATATTCTTCTTAAATTGCTTAAAGATAAATATTACGATGTGAGACTGGAAGCGGTTCTGGCACTGGAAAAGATCAGGTCTCCTCATTCCCTGGAGGCAGTGGAGAGCGTGATGGAGGATAAAAACGTTAATGTCCGTGATGCCGCCCGGGCAGCATACTACAGTCTGAGTGAACGCCTTGAAAAAAAGAGTAATCCAAGGTATTAAATTCACCGCTGACAGGTTTATGAACCGGAGAGTTATTCTTATTCTATTCTATATTTCAATACTGCTTATGATGACCCTCCTGGGTTTTATGGGTGACTTGAGTAATGAGTCATATGACCTTGCAATGAAGTATTTCAGCAGTACAGATATCGAAACCGGCATAAAATTTTTCAGGTTTTCACTTCTTCCCTGGACTCTCTACCGGATTTTAATTATCATAATTCTCTATCATATGATTTTCAGTATGGGTTACAAAACAGTTGTCGACCGCATTAACGGAAAAATCAAAAACAGTTTCCTGCGGCTGATGGCTGCAACTATTCTTATCAATATTTTTTTGAACATCATAAAACTCCCTTTTCACATTGTGGCAGGATTTATGAGGGACAGGTATTTTCAGATATCCGGCATGGATTTTCTCACATGGATGGCCAGGCATTGGGCGTCGGTGTCCATCTCAATTCTCCTGTTCTCTCTTTCACTCTCCCTGATACTCACTCTCATTAACAGGACAAAAAGATACAGGATCTCTGTCCCCCTGGTTTTTATTGCAATTGCTCTATTTCTTTCCGTAGTCTATCCAAGGGTGATAACACCGCTTTTTTACGAGACAGGGAAAATTGACGACCCGGTTTTAAAAGCGAAAATCCTGAATCTTGTTGAACGGGCGGGGATAAAGGAGGCAGATATACATGTTGTTTATAAGAGCAGGTACAGGCTGACCGCCAATGCCTACTTTACGGGAACCGGCCCAAGGAGAGAGATATACCTCTACGATACCCTGCTAAAGAGATTTACCCATGATGAAATTCTTACAATTCTCGCCCATGAACTTGTCCATTACAATGAAGAACATCTTCTCATTGGGGTTCTTCTGGGAGCCGCCGGTCTCTTCTTCCTCATACCGCTTCTGAATTTTACAGCTGTAAAGCTTTTTCACTGTGATATTAAATGGTTTACTTTTCCGGAAGGACTCCCGGCTCTGCTCTTTACCCTGAGCATCATGCTCTATTTTATAAAACCCATAGAAAACTCTTTCTCCAGGATAATTGAGAAAAGGGCTGATATAAAATCCTTAGAACTTATTGAGAACTGTAAAGCATTCACAAAAATGGAAACGAAACTGGCGGTTATAAACAGGTCAAATATCCTCCCCCATCCTCTCTTTGTATTTTATTACAACACTCATCCTCCAGTACTTGACAGAATTAAAAGCGCTGAAAAACATATAAAAAACAAAGAGAATTGATTTTCATATGAAAAGACCGTTAAAATTCATCCCGTTCTTCTTTTTTCTTATCTCAATGCTTGCCGATGCAGGCGCCGAAGAACAGTTAAAGCCCATAGTTTTTTACTATGAAAAGAGTGATATTCCCCAGTTAAGAGAACTCCTGGATTCTTACAATTACAAAAAATACATATCCGCGGGAAAAAATGAATTTCAGAAAATGGCCCTTCTTAAAAACTGGGTTTACAAAAACATCAGTTACGATTATAGGACGAACAATCAGACTCTCCGAAATGCTCTTAAAGTTCTGCACGGCTCAGAAAACGGACAGCCATTTTTATGCACTAATTTCGCGGCTGTGTTCATGCAGAGCGCCATCAGCCTGGGATGGACATCGAGATATTTTTTTCTCAGGAAAAGAACGGGACAGGAGCATGCTACTAATGATTTGTGGTCCAACCAGTACGGGAAATGGATTTTTATGGATGCAACCTGGAACCTGCATCTTGAAAAAAACGGAATACCGCTCTCCATTGCCGAAGCAAGAAAGGAATGGTTTAAGAACAGGGGAAAAGACCTGGTCTATGTCTTCGGGGCAGGGAAAGAGAGGGTGGAATATACCTCTATAAACTTCCCGGTCAAAAGAAGGGACAGCAGTGTGTGGAGCAGGTTTCCTCTTGACAGAAATTGGCTGGGCTATATGGAGCAGGTGGCCCTGGTGGGAAGAAACAACTTCTTTACCTACCGTGACGGCGACGGGAGGAATATCTGGGACCATGTCTATATTATAAAAGACAGGTACAATTCAAATGACAGAAAATGGGCATTCAGGAACAGAAAGCCGGTTAACAGTATTGAAGATATGTTCCATAAATTGAACTATGCTATCATTAATATTGAGGGCTGGGTGCTTGTGAGAAGCGATACCGTTGGTGTTAAATGGAACAGGGTCGTAAGGGTAAGGGTCAAATCATCGGGGAAAAACAGCTATACCCCCTATTTTAGCAAATTTATCGTCAGTATAAATAACGGTAAATGGATTGAGACGGATAGTAGATTTAAATGGATGCTCAAATCCGGAATGAATATTCTTAAAGTACGAATTATTAATAAATTCGGTGTTGCCGGCCCAATAAGTTCCGTGAGAATACGAAATTAACTACCTGAAAACCGGCCCCCTGCTGAATTTGAAAATATATTTCCAGAGTGATTCTGATTTTTCATTGTTGAGAAGACGAGGCTGTGAATAGTTATAGATCATGTAGGGTATGAGTTCTGTTTCAATATGCTTTTTTTTATAAAAGTGATGCCGCGCGATTATCCCCCGCCTGTGATTTACCGTCTGCATCTGATCAAAGAGAAAATTACCCAGACCATATGAAATGAATTTCCCGCGGAAGAACTCAATTCCCATTGCCCTGTGTGCGGAAGAGGAGATAATGATATCCGCTCCCATCTTCGATGCCAGGTGAAAGTATTCTACCTGTTCTCTGTGCGGTACGGGGTTGTTTTCGTTTCCCCATTGAACTGAAACCAGTATAATATCCGATTGTTTTCCGGCTTCCTTGAGGTTCCTCATGAATGTTTTCCTCCTTAACCTGGCTGCACCCGGCCCTCTCTCCGTTGCCCAGGCATTCGCCGGTCCCCACTGGTTAAAACCGATAAATGCGAACCTTACCCCTTTCCTTTTAAAAAATTTTACCTTTTCGGCATCATTTTTATTTCTGCCGCCGCCAAAATAGACCATCCCGTTATCTTCTATCATATCAATTGTAGCATTATTGTATTTTCTCCCAAAGTCATTGTTATGATTTCCCGTTAGTTCAATGACATCAAAACCGGATATTTTTAAAATATTAAAAAATTTAAGGGGTGAACAGAAGAGCATCCTGTTTCGTAATGGATACCTGCATGGCTCCAGGAAGGATACTTCGTTTGAGGTGACGGCAATATCCGCGCTGCCTGTTATATTCCTTGTTTCCGAAACAGTGTAGTCAATGGAGCCCGCTTTCTCTACGGATCTTATGAATGCCCTGGTCATTGCCGTGACACCGGTCTGCACCAGTACAATGTGCTCGTCACTTTTCCACGGTTCCGCCTCTTCTGCCATAAAGGGATAATTATCCGTTTTTACCAGACTGTAATTGCTTTCCCGTTTACCCCAGGGAAAGCTGTTTTCAAGAGAGAGTGTTTTTAAGCAGGGCACCAGTCCCCTGGAGTCGCTTATCCCGATAAAATTCCTGTTGCCCACGGTTTTTCTGTTTCCGGATTTGCATTCATACTGAAAGTCGGCAATTACAGTTTCCAGTGCAGGGAACCTGTTTTTCAGGAGAGAAGAGATTCTTTTGTCCGCATATATTTTGACGTTTTCCCGGTTCCCTCTTTTCCCGGTTATCCCGGAAGTTCTTCCTGATAACAATCCCCTCATCTCATTCCGTGTAATATTAACAACGGGGCTGGTGTAGTGTACCTGGATAAAGAGCGGACCTTTTTCTTCGGAGGATGATAAGGCTGTATTACAGAACAGGATGAGTGTTGAGAGAAAAATGAAAATTTTTTTCATGGATTTTTTTATAATGAAGACAGACATCTTGTCTTATAAAGCGATCTCATTTTCCAGGTTTATCTGTATATCTCCGTTACTTTTTATGACTACGTCCATTATTTTGTCATATTCTCTTAAAAAGTTGTTAATAAATCGAATGAATGTCTCCTTCCAGTCCTTTGATCCTTTTACCAGCTTTTTACAATGCAAGGGATATTCCTGTTCAAACTGTTTATAGATTATCCTGCATATTTCCTCCGCATTCGCAACCTCGTTCCAGAACCGGATAAATGAATAGTTTTTCAGGTTATATATTACACGAAGCACCCTGTCGTAGTCCGTATAGAATTCAATTGTTATTGTTTTTCCAAAAACCGGGCTTTCTTTGTCAACTTTGTTACACATGGGGTAAGAATACCATTCTCACACGATAATGGCAACTAGAAAAAGTTTATATTTGACTGCCCCTAACCCCCTGAGGGTGCATAAGATTTTTTCCCGAACTTTCTTGTGCCCCCTCCGGGGTTGTCTGTCGATTAATTGACAGTTAAGGGGAATTATGATGATTTGGTATATCATTACTAATAAA
>JBNKTL010000060.1:23805-24223 GCA_050298055.1 Spirochaetota bacterium | reverse complement strand
AGATCGCCAGGCAAATAAAGTTCCCCCGAAAATCAGCATCGTTGATGCGATGAGGTAATAGAGGGCTGACCTGTTCCCCTTTCTCAGTGAAAAAACGGCAGCCACCAGTAAAACCGGGAATACTACCATTATGAGGGGTGAAGTGATTTTCGACCCTACCCTGTGGCCAAAAATCAGGGCGATTATGGATGATACTGCAAAGAGGACCAGGGCACCTTTAAAAAACAGGTCTATCCTGGGTGTATATTCCTTGGTCTGTAAAAATGACCGGGCAAAAAGTATGGAAAAGAAGAGGGACCAGGCCACAAAAAAAATGGCATCGTGATTCCTCCACCAGGTGGATTCCGGCCACAGGTATTTGAATGACAGACCCTGCAGGCTGGCCTGGAAACCGATTACAGAGAACAGGTAGAGCACA
>JBNKTL010000060.1:0-23795 GCA_050298055.1 Spirochaetota bacterium | reverse complement strand
ATAACGATCATGATGCCGTAGAAGAGCCCCAGCAGGATGCCTCCGTTCTCCTCCTTCTCTCCCAGGGCCTTCTGGCTGTAGAGGGTAAGGGGGATAACAATGCTGCTGGTACTCTCCACCCGGAGATATACCTGCTGCGTACCGGAGTAGGGACCGGGGAGGGAGAAATGAAAGTCCAGGTAACGGAACTCCCTCTGTTTATAGGGGAACATGTCGCCGGACCGGGTATGTTTCCATCTCCCGCCGGGGAGGGATACGTAAAAATCGATCAGGTCAAGATTGCAGTAACCCACTTCAAGGACCCACTTTTCAGTGGCCTGAAATGCATGGTCAAGCTGCAGCCGCACCCAGTAGGCGTAAGTGGTATAGCCGAAGCTGAGGTTCTCCTTTTTACTTGTTTTCCATTTCCCATCATTTGCCGGGGAGATGACCTCCTCAAAGGTGAGTTTTCCCGTTTGATCTTCCAGGTACTCCGCGTGGAGCCCCAGCGGGTATATCTCCCTACCCTTCTCAAGGGTAACAGGGGAAGATGCGGAGAGGGCCCCGGGGAAGAGAAATATGAGGAAAAGTATTCTCATGGTTTTTGATTGAATTAACTTCATTTTTATCTCCAGTCTGGTTCCTCTTCATTTAACAACCCCCTTTGGGGGAAAGCCCTCTAACTCCGCCAGCCCCCTAAATCCCCCAAAGGGGGACTTTTTAAAGGTTATTTCAGTAATGATAAATATCCATTTTATTTTTAACAAACATTTTAAAGCCCCCCTTTTGGGGGGGGTGGGGGGGGTCCGGATTCTCAACCCGTCCCCTCCCCTGCCGGCAACCGGAACCAGAAGGTGCTTCCCCTGTTGATAACGCTCTCTGCCCCTATCTCCCCGCCGTTGGCTTCGATGAAGTACCTGCAGAGCATAAGGCCGAATCCGGAAACCTGTTCCTTTTCACTGTCGATCTTTACCGAATCGGCTCTTTCAGGATTGAGGAGCTCCTTCAATTTCTCCTCTGTAATCCCCCTCCCCGTATCAGTCACGCTGACCTTAACCGTATCATTCTCCCGTTTTACTTCAACGCTTATGCTTCCGCCGGCGGAGGTATATTTAATGGCGTTTGAAATAAGATTTCTTAAAACGGTTATCACCGACCGGGATTCCGCCAGGATTTTTATTGATTCATTTTCATCAGGGAGGTTCAGGGTAATCTTCCTGCTCCGGGCAAGGAGCCTCATGGGATCGGCGGCAAGGTTAGCCCCTCTGCAGATATCAAAGTTTTCCGGATGAATCTCAAGCTTCTCCCTCTGCAGGGCCGCCCAGATGAGGAGGTCCTCCAGCATGTGGGAAACACTTATGGTTGTCTCCCGCAGCTGCTGGAATAGGGTGTCCGATATGTCCGACCCCTTCCCGGCCACGCTGTTAAAGACCTTGGCAAGGTTTCCGATGGGGCCCCTCAGGTCGTGGGATATGATGGAGAGGAACCTGTTCTTGGCGGTATTGGCGGAGCGGAGCTCCACCATTGTTTCCTTCAGCTCCGCCGTCCGCTCCTCGATCTTCCGCTCAAGGTTTTCGTTGAGGTCTTTTATATTCAGAAAAAATCGTGACATCTTCACCTGGTTTTCCACCCTGGAGGTCAACTCGGGGAAGGAGAAGGGCTTGGGGATAAAATCGTTTGCCCCGAAGGCAAGGCCGTCGGCGAGGTCGGAGATATTATTCTTGGCGGTAAGGATAATGACGGGGAGCTCGTTGGGATTGTACTTCTCCCGTATGATCCTGCAGACTTCATACCCGTTCAATCCCGGCATCATGAGGTCAAGCAAAACCAGGTCTGTTTTTTCCCCCCCTTCAAGTATTTCCAGCGCCCGGGTCCCGTTCCGGGCGGTGATCACCCGGTATCCCTTCAGTGAGAGATGGTTCTCGATAACCTGCAGGTTAATAATATCATCATCCACAGCCAGTATTGTACATCTGCCGGTGTGCTCCGGTAAACCGCCGGTATCGGTGAATTTTTTCATTTCGGTTCCCGGAGCGGCATCCCTTTGAGTCTCCTCTCCGGGCGGGGTTTCCATGAGCACAGGGTCAGGACTCAGGAAACGGTGAACCTTTTCTCTGCCGTCATCCTTCGCCTCTGCCAGATCTTTTTCATCAGCCAGGGGAATGGTAAAGATAAAACATGAACCCCTTGGCTCTGCTGGGGGGCCACCCCTCTGTTTATTAGAGTCACCTGTGTTGAGCTGAACTGAAGGGTTTATCCCGAGCGAAGCCGAAGGAGAGGATTCAACCCGGATTGTCCCCCCGTGAAGCTCAACAAGATTTTTTGTAATGGAAAGCCCCAGGCCGGTGCCTCCGTATTTTCGGGAGATGGAACCGTCCCCCTGCTGAAAGGATTCAAAGATAATATCCCGCTTCTCCTCCGGGATGCCGATTCCCGTATCGCAGACGGAGATTTCGGCCATCCCCCCTGCGGCTTTTGCCAATACCGTGACAGACCCCTCATCGGTGAATTTAACGGCATTGCCGATGAGGTTATAGAGGATCTGCTCCAGCCGGTTTTCGTCCCCCAGGAGAAGGGGAAGAGAGCCGCACTCATTTAATAGTTTAATCTCCTTATCTCCCATCATGGAACGGGAAAACCGGAAGACCATGTCCACCATGGGGTTCAGATCAACAGCTTTTTTCTGTAAAATAATATCCCGGTGCCTCAGCCGGGAAAAGTCAAGGATGTCGTTTACCAGGCGGGCAAGTCGCCTGCCGCTGGAGGAGATCATCCGGAGATTGGAGAGGGTCTGTTCCCTGTGGGGAGCCCCGATACCCTGGATCATCGATTCCGCAAGTCCGATGATGCCGTTTAAGGGGGTGCGCAGTTCATGGGAAGTGCCGGCAAGGAACTCGTCTTTCAGCTCATCAAGCTTCTGCAGCCTGATGTTCTGCTCCATCAACTGCTCGCGCATCAGGTTGATATAATCGGCAAGGGCCAGTGAAAAAAAAGTGAGCAAAATTAATAAACTGATACGAACAATATTTATCGTTGGAAAAGATTCTTCCAACATGCCCATGAGATTGATAACATGGAGAGTGGATGCCAGGAGCAGACAGAGAAATGTAAAGATAAAAAACCTGGCCGATCTATTCCCCATTTTTACAATGAAGAAACTTATGGGAACAAAACTAAAAATAATGATTGAAAGGAAAATCGTAAAAATATAATTCATGATATAGTAATCGATAAAAAAATGACCAAAGAGAGTGACTATCAATACATAATTTGCGCCCTTTAAAAAACGATGCAAACGGGGTAAATAGTCTGCAGTTCTCAGAAGTCCCGTTGAAAAAATAATGAAAAACACTATAGTTATTTGTCCCGCAATTAACGGGCTTGGCAGATTCCAGTTCGGTGAATGAGACCAGAGGAATTGATAGCCGAAACCCTCAAAAGATAAGGTGTAAAGTAACGAAAATAAAACAGTGCAGACGTAAAAGAGATAATCGCTTGAACGGATGGAAAAGAATAAAAAGAGGTTATAGATAAACATAATTAAAATACAGCCGTAAAATAACCCGCTGTAAGCATAATCAGTCTGCCTTTTTTCCGCCAGGGCTTCAGAGGAATAAAGGGTAAGGGGGAGGAAATGGGATGTTCTTGTCTCTGTCCGGATAAAAACGGAGAGCTCTCCCGGTGCTTTTAGATGAAGGGTAAAGATGAAAAAGCGGTAATCGATGTCACGCCGGTGAAAGGGGAGATCTATTCCGCTCTTTTTATGAGTAAGCAGTTTCTTGTTTTGAAAAATATAGAGATCGATTTTCTGCATACGGGCATTTGCCAGTTCCAGAAACCATGTAGTGCTTTTTCGACTTTCAGATTGCAGTGTGAAGTGAGTCCAGTAGGCTGACTGTGAAAACCCGAAACCGATCTCTTTCTTCGTATTGTCCCGGAATTCAGCCTGTCTCCTGACCGCTTCTGTGACTGAGAGTAAACCTGTTTTATCTTCAAGAATGGAGACATGAGGAGCCAGGGGGTATATCTCCTTCCCCTTCTCAATGGTAACAGGGGAAGCGGCGGAGAGGGCCCCGGGGAAGAGAAATAAGAGGAAAAGTATTCTCATGGTTTTTGATCCGATAAACTTCATCATCATCTCCAGGATTATGAACCGGGAATAAACTTATTCCCGGCAAGCCAGTGTGAAAAGATATTACTTACAAGTATAGTTAAAAAACGAATTATTAAAAGAAAAAAATAACCATCCGGCCCAGCTAAAAAAATCAGATTTAAAAATTTCCCCGATTACATATTTCCGGCAGGATCCCCCCGGATGCTGCCCCGCAGGTTCAGTGGAAATGATAATTGCATTTTTCTGCGTTATGCCCTATAGTAAATGAGAAAATAATTTTCCCCCCACGGCCTGTTTCTGGGACAGGGGGTACGGGACAAAAGTGGATAATGACAAAAAAATTAACTATAGTACCGGGGTCATACCAGGTTCCCTGCTCTTCTCCCTTGTGGGTTTGGCGCTGTTGTTTTACCTTAAATAATGTGCCGTGGGAAGCGTCTGGCTCTACTCTACCACTATTATCACCCTCCTCCCCGAACCATTGGGTATGAGCAAGCTGAAAGAGCTGGATTTCGCCGATATCAAGAAGAGATGATGAGATTTCGAAACAGGTGAAACTTTTTCTATGGGATAATAGGGAAATCCTGAATCAAATGAATTAATATGTTTTCTAAACTATTAGTGGGTATCATCGAGACAAAAGTAACGATTTGAAAAAATGATATCGGAGAGTATAAAAGAGATAATTTGATGTGAGGTGAGTAACTATGAATTCAGTTTATATTAATTATG
This sequence comes from Spirochaetota bacterium, assembly GCA_050298055.1. GTDB lineage: Bacteria > Spirochaetota > UBA4802 > UBA4802 > UBA5550 > JBNKTL01. The sequence continues at coordinate 18,970 of JBNKTL010000060.1, read as the reverse complement.
CTGCGGTTCTTCTCTGTGGAATTATTGCAATGCCCGCTGGTGCACTGTGGTACGGGCCGCTTCTGGGGAAAGTCTGGATGAAGGAGATGGGTCTGAGCGAAGAAGAGCTCAGGAGTGATTTTAATCCCCTCAGAGCTTACGGTCTGTCCTTTATCGGTCATTTGCTTATAGCACTGACAATCAGCTATATCATCTCCCTCTCAGGAGGATTTACACTGTTGGAGGGAATGAGAATTTCACTGGCGGTATGGGCCGGATTTATTTTTTCAACAATGCTGATTTCCGCGCAGTTTCAGGGAAAGTCCTTCATGCTGCTTGTTATTGACAGCCTCTACTATCTGGTGAACTGTACGGTTTTCGGGATAATACTTGTTCTCTGGAGATAGTTAAAAGGGTGAAGAGATCAAGCCATTTTCCATTTACCGCTTCTTCTGCTTTAAGGGCCTTTGCCGGTTGAGCTCCGGTTGCGGACCGGTGCAATGAGAGCCATTCAGTGGTGCCGTAGTAAGCGAACCTCCAGCTATGTATGGAAGCGCTGTCACTGGCACTGAAGGTTACGCTGTCGGTGCCTGTTGCACCTGGATCAGGCGAACAGGCATAGATACCTGTGGGGAAAGCCATCCTGCCTTTCACATTTTATTTTTCAATAATCTTCATTAATCAAAATGAATAAAATCCGGGTTCGGGTTTTGAAAAATAATTTCGGATTCTGTGTATCCTTTTCAGAAATATCCCCGTCCCTGTAATAGAAAAGGTCGATTTTCTCAAGGCCGCATTTTTTAACTAAAGTTAAAGGAGGATTCCCCGATGATCACCAACCCCCGCAGTTTTGTATCAAGCCGCAAGACCGGCTCAGAAGACATTATTATGTTCAATCTCCCCTGCCGGCGGTTTATGAACAACATTCCCGGCAACTGTGATTTTCCGGACAGGGAAGGATCCCTCTGCCAGGTGATGTTACTGGCACAGTCATGTAAGGGCTACTCCTTCCAAAATGAAGAAGCCGGCCCTGCGGATGAGCTTCATTTCTGGCTCCGAATCGGGTCAGCAAAAGAAGAGGTACGGATAAAAAAGCCGACAGGATGCTTCCCCCCATGCGCTGGCTTTCACTGGCCTCGGCAACCAGTAATAAAACAGCCGGCAGCTATCTTCATTCATTCGGTTTTAACCCCCTTGAGCTTGAGAAGATCGCTATGAACAGCTGTGGAGGTTCGCTGGCATTTCCCGGCGGAGAGGGGATGAAATGGAACACGGCTGGTTCCGGCAAAAAGGGAAACCGTGTGGGCGTAAACCACACTATTTTTAACTCAACCGAAGAGCAGGACACTCCCGGACACCAGGTGGCGGCATTACTCGTTGAAACAACCATGGAGCACCGCGGAACTGTTCATATCGGAACCTCCGCCCTGGAACCCTTCCTGTTTCCGGGGGAAAACATTCCCGGGGTTAATGTATTCCCTTCAAAATTTTTCGCATATTTTTTCATCTTTGTGACTTCCTGGACGATCTCTGAGTATGATGCGAATTTCCTTGAGTTGTTTGTTACCACACCGATACTAATACTGAGAAGCCGGAACTTTTTGATCTCACCGCTCCGTGTTTTTGAAATATAGTAGCCTCTCTGTATGACTTCGGGAGAGTAAAGTTGCTCAGACCTCCGGGAGAACTCATGGATAACTTTATTCCCGATCTTTTCATAATCCTGATAATCCGACAGAAAAACAAAGTCATCTCCACCTGTATGACCAACAAAAACACCGGGATTTTCTTTGCATATATCCTTAAGGACCTCACTCAGAAGAATGATAGCAGTATCACCGGTCTCAAATCCGAACTTATCATTAAAGGGTTTAAAATTATCAAGATCCACATAAGCCAGTGCAAAAGCACTTCCCTTTTCAAGCCACTGGTTTACAGTGCGCATTATCACATTGTTTCCCGGGAGACCGGTGAGAGGATTAGAATCAAGAGCTTCATTCCTCAGGTTATTAATTGCCATTGTCATCTCATTGAATGAATTTGAGAGCTCGCCGATTTCATCACCGCCTTTATAATTAATTTTTCCTGTAAAATCTCCCTCCATGACCTTTTTTGTCATCGCATTAAGGTTCTTGAGAGGCCTGATAATATTCTTATAGATCAGGTAGGTAAACAGGGAGTGAATAACCAGTGAGATGAAGAATACCACCAGGACCTGGAAAAAGAGAACACGTGAAAGCCTTCTCATCTCCCGGAGCTGTCTGGATGTTTTCAAAACATAGATATTACCGCCGGGTTGAAATATCAGAAAGCTGTTCATGAGAGACTCTGATTTGATATTATAGAGAGATCCGGTTCTGTCGATTCTATATTTAAAGATCAGTTTGAGGGCCATTCTTTTGTCATCAAGGGAAGAGCTTTCACTTTCTTCCGCAGAGCATAAGGGATTCCCATAATCCTTTTTCATGAGCAAACGGCCGTTAGCATCGAAAAGAGATAATTCACAGGTTCCGGATTTCATACTCATGCCTGACTTTTTAATCAATTGAATGACCCGGTCTCTGTCATCACCTGAAATTTTCATTTCTTCCGCTTTACTGGAGAGAAACTTCCTGAATTTAAGGTTTTCAAGATAGAGGTCCTGGATTTCCACCTTGCCGGCAAGACCGGATTGATTATAAAGTATAATGATAATCTGCAGACTGATATTCAGGAGGAGAAGGATGGCATAAGACGCAAGGGATTTGAAGAATATCCTGGTCCGTAAGAGTTGTAGGAAATTCTCTTTCATATTTTTACTCTCATAAATGAATATATCATCCAGAGAGGGGCTCTTTCAATAAATTTTTCGCGGGAAGGAAAAACTTTTTTTAAGATGCCGGGTAAAGGCCTCTTCAAGCTCTTCCGATGATCCCGGCCTCCAGCCGAAGACCTCTTCCCAGACATCGTCCGTCTCCATGCAGAGATAAACAAAGGGTGTTTTTGAATATGACCGGATCCTTTCTTTCATCGACCTGTAGGCCTCCACCCTTCTCTTTCTCAGGTACCTGAACTTCCCGTCCACACCGGGGAACATCTCTCCCAGGGTAAGTTTTTCACCGGGAAAATTTTCAGATATAATCGATTTAAAGCCGGGACTGTACCTGAAGCATCCCAGGGATATCCAGGCGATTCTTTCACCGTCAACACTCCCCATGAGCGCATCAACAACTTCAAGGTACTCCTGAAAATCCCCCTCCCCGAGAATGATCGGATCAAAGTGAAATCCGAGGAGGAATCCCGCGTCCTGTGCCCTGGCGGCAGCGCCAATTCTCTCACTGAGTCCCGCGGTGCCCTCCTCGTAAAGTCCGATATAACGACCGGTATTGAGGCTCCATGACACTACGGCGTTCCCCTTCTCACCGATGTCAAGGAGGTGGTCGATATTTGACGACTTCGTTTTGAGTTCAAGCATGACATTTTTATAAGGGAGAAGCCTTTCAATAAGCTCCCGGGAAAATCCTGTGGCTTCATCCATCATCAGCGAATCGGTATACTCCCCTGTCCCGATCCTGTAGATTTTTCCCTTCTCTTCTGCCAGGGAGTCAAAATCGATCTCATCCAGGGCATCAAAAATATTGATAAAGTGAACGATTCCGAAAGAGTTGAGGTATGAATTAAGAAAACAGTATGTACAGTTGTAGAGACAGTCGAAGCTTGTATTGAGAAGATAATAATTGCAGCAGATAACATTCCGTGAACCGGGACAGCTCTGAAATATCCGGCCTTTGAACTCCCTGAATATAATGACCTCTTTTGACCTGAAGCCCTCCTCCCTGAGATCCCGGATGATGCCGGACAGCTCAGAGTCATCCTTATAGACCAGCTGCTTTATACCGGGAACTGACAGGATATTTTTTACCGCTGTTTTATGCGAATCAATTTTCCTGAAAATAGCAGCTTTAATGTCTTTAACAGTTACCAATCTTATTAAACCGTCATGCGTAATGAATAAATGTAATATGATTAACCCGTACAGCGAAGTCAATAGTAAAAATGGAAAGAGCCGGCAGGTCTTATGGATTAATTCTTGACGCTTCCGAATACAGGTTTAAAGATATCATATCATCAATCAGGAGGAGAAGATGGAGTGTATTTTCTGTAAAATAATTGCAGGTGAAATACCTGCCGCAAAAGTCTATGAGAACGGGAAAGTCGTGGCCTTTGATGATATCAATCCCCGGACACCGGTCCATACGCTTGTCGTTCCCAAAGAACACCTGGTGAACGTTAACGATATTAACAGCGGCAACGCGGATATCATGGCAGACCTTTTTCTTGCAGTAAGGGAAGTCGCCCGGATAAAGGGGGTTGATGAAAGCGGTTACAGGGTCCTCATGAACAACGGGAAGGCCGCCCACCAGGAGGTCGACCATATGCATATCCACATTTTTGGCGGCAGGGAATCACTGGGCCCCATGATCAAACCCGATTAAAAGAAGAGACGATTAATTATTACTGCTTTCATCATTTGCCAGGCTCCTCGTCCCCCTTCTCATGAACAGGTAAGGGACCGCTATCCCGGCAACAAGGAGAGTGAGTATTGTGAAAACAGATGTATGGTGAATATATCCGAAAACGATTTCAACAAAATGGTGAACAGGAACATAAAGGTATTTGAAAAATCCTCCTAATAAGAGGACAAATAAAAGGACCCATCCATATTTCTCAACTAAATCGAATTTTCTTTGAAGACCGGACGGCAGCATCAGCTTCAGGATCCGGCCGCCATCCAGGGGCGGCAGGGGGAGAAGGTTGAAGAGAAAGAGAATAAAGTTTATTTCAGCATAGATAAATGTATACCTGAATATTATCTCATACGCACTGTCAGTAAATAACCCAGAGGGGGTTAAGAGAAAGACCTTTGTAAGCAAATAACCGAAAACCGCTTGGATGAGATTAGCGGAAGGCCCGGCAAGAGCAGTGATGACCTGCCCGCGAAATGCGTTTTTAAAATTTTCAGGGTTTACCGGTACGGGTTTCATCCATCCGAAAGCAGGAAGGCCTGACAGTGCCCCGGCAAAGGGAAAGATTATTGATCCGAATATATCCGTATGCTGCGTGGGGTCCGGGGTCATGCGGCCCTGTTGTCCGGCGGTATCATCTCCCAGGAGACGCGAGACATACCCCTGTGCCAGCTTATGGAGTATGCAGGAAATAATAAAGAGTATTATCCCCGCTGCCAGCCTGGTTATTTCCCTTTGGCTGAGGAATAAATTCATGGACTGTTGCGGATCAGGCTTCGTCCTCCCAGCAGACGACCCTGTTTCTTCCCGTCTCCTTTGCCCTGTAGAGGGCCTTATCAGCCAGTTCTTTCAGACCTTTCAGGTCTGCGGTATTTTCGGGAAAAGCGGCAATTCCCTGGCTTGTTGAGAGTTTAATATCAGGCCCCTTATACTTTTTCAGGAAATCAATTTTTTCAACATTTTTCCTGATATTTTCCGCCACATCATACGCGTCCTTTAAGCCGGTATTCGGAAGGATAATGGTAAACTCATCTCCTCCGTAACGGGAGATAATATCAGTATTTCTGAAATGCTTCTTAAAGACCTTTGAGACTTCCACAATATATTCATCACCAATTTCATGGCTGTACTGCTCGTTGACTTCCCTGAAAAAATCCAAGTCTACCATGATAAGAGAAAGAGGTGTTTTATTTTTTTCCGTTTTGTGAAACTCTTCCTCAAGTGATGTGTCCAGATACCTTCTGTTGTAGAGACCGGAGAGCTCATCTGTGATGGCCCTCTTACTGGCTTCCTCCCCCCATCTCACCATTTCCGAAACAAACCGACTGGTATTTGTCAGCCTGTGGGAAGTGATATCCAGCATTTCTCTCATAATTTTAATGGCTGCAAAGGGGGACTTCTTCATAAATTTATGAAAATCGCTTTTATTCAGCCTGAGGACCCTGCTCTCTTCAAGGGCCGTACATGTGGCCGACCTCTTCGCATCCTCGAAAATGGCCATTTCTCCGAAAAAGTCACCGGCTGTGAATTCGGTAAGCTTTTTCGCGGACCCGTCCTGCATCTGTATAGTGACTTCGGTTTTCCCTGTCTCAATGATAAACATTTCCTGGCCTTCATCCCCCTCACTGCAGAGGGCCTCCCCCTCTGATATATTCAGGGGCTCGATAAAACCGGATATGGATTTCAGTTCCGAAAGGTGCAGAGACGAAAATGCTTTTACGGTTTTGAGAAAATCCAGGCTGCTGTTGTCAATATCATCAACATACTGGATCCCGTTGCCCCCCTTGTCTCTCTGCTTGAACATTCGTGAATATGCCAGTTCAATGAGCTCATCAATAGTGTCCGAATTGTCCGGATAAACCGCCAGTCCGAAGCTGTAGGTCAGGCGGAGATTTTTATCACCGATGATCATTCCAATATCAATACTGCTGAGGGTTTCATGAAGTTCTTCCGCTTTTTTTAACGCTTCCTGAAGGGGCGTATTCATGTAGAGAACAATAAACTCATTGCCCCTGAACCTCACCGGGATGCCCTTGTCATTCAGTCTGGACCTCACAGTCTCAGATATTTCTATGAGGGCTTTATCACCTGCTTCATGCCCGAAGGTATCATTAATGGTTTTAAAATCATCGGGTTTTACAACCAGAAGGCTCAGCTGTTCTTTCCTGTCTGCAAGGAGGGAGGGAAGTTCCTCATCCAGGTATGATTTGTTATAAAAACCGGTCAATTTATCCTTGAGCATCCGTTCTTTAAGGTCTTCTATCCAGGATGTTTTCTCTGTCACCAGTTTATTTGTGTGCCTTATTCTTCCTGCATTAATGGTAATCAGGCTGTAGCAGATTTTCGCGAATATTCCGGGGTTTTTCCTGAAAATGATATCGATATCTTCTTCACCTGCAGGAAACACCAGGAGCCGTGTTTTTTTGCCGGCAATTGCATGTGCAGTCCGCCTGTCATTTTCAAAGAGGTCAAATTCCCCGAAAATTTCTCCCGGGATGAAGTTGGCAAGGATCTGTTCATCTTTATCTGAACCTTTATCGAGAATAGTTATCTCCCCTTCGGCGACGATGAAAAAGGAACTGCTCTTTTCTCCTTTTTTAAAGACATATGAATTTTTTCTGTAATCAGCGTATTTGCACAGCTTCGAAAACTCAGCAAGCTCCTTTTTTGTCAGCCCGGAAAACATCTCAATATTTTTTATAAGATCAATTTTTTTGCTCATGATTTTGATAAAACCTTTATGGTCACTGGATATTTCTTATAAATACAGATTTTTTTGTCATATAGCTGAGTCGTGACAAAATATCAACATCTTTATTGCGAAATGGGACAATTCTCATAACGACTCAAGCTGAGGATCAAAAAACATAACTGATTTCCAGGGAACTGACCGAAAAATTGTGGAATGAACCGTCAGAAGAGCTCTTATATGTGATCTCATTTTTCAGAAATAAATCTAATATATAAATAAAACTTCATCTTTACCGAAAATACCACCAATATGTCCCCCGCCTTGGACGGCGGGAACATATCAATTATATTTTTTTTGTTAAATTTAATTATTCTTATACATAGCCGGTGTAATTACATCTGTTTATACTGTTAGAATACTATGGATAAACCCACAGAAAGCATAAATGACGTATAATGTTCTTCATACCCCGAATCCGAAAACCAGTCATTGGTGATTAAATAACCAAGCTTAGAGAAAAAAGACACTCTTTGCAAAATATTTCTATTATATTCAACACCGGGTATAAAAATCGTCATGATACTGACACCTGAAGAAATCGCTCCATAGGATAAATCGAATTTCCAGTTAGGGATACTATAATAGAATCCTCCTGTGTAGATAGCGACAAATTCCGTTCCCTGTTCCCAGTCATCAGTAAGATTTTCTTCTTCAATAATGTCAAGGGAGGGAATAAAAATATCAACCATATACCCGAAGTTTTTGTAAATCTGTGTTCTGATATTTATACCACCTCCAAATCCCGATTGATCTTCAAGATTAACAGTATAGAGATCTTTCGCGTAAATAAATCCCCCATAAGGTGATATAATTATTTCCCGGGAAGGAGCCCTGTATTGAGTGGAGTTCCCTTTCGCTATTCTCCCGGCTGATTCCACATCAGACGTAAATAACATAAAAAGGAAAAAAAATGATAAAAAAACAGACATGACTTTAACATTCATTAATTCTTCCCCTCTCCTCTTTTATCCGTCCGCTTTGAGAAAAGCGGCATGATTTTACTCTTTGATTCCAAAAGATTTCATTCTTTATAAATATTTTCCAGCGTCTATAATTAAATATGCTTATACCATTAAAAGAGTACGGATAAACCAACCGATGCCATGAATGAAGTATAATTTTCTTCGTAACCCATATCCGAAAACCAGTCATTGGTAATTAAGTAGCCAACTCTCGTGAAAAAAGATATTCTCCGGGAAATTTTTCTGTTATATTCAACACCGGGTACAAAAATTGTCATGATATTGACTCCTGAAGAAATTGCCCCATAGGATAAATCAAATTTCCAGTTAGGGATACTATAATAAAATCCCCCTGTATAGATAGCTACAAACTTGGGACCCGGTTCTCCATTTTCATCAATATTTTGTTCCTCAATGATCTTAAGAGAGGGAATAAAAACATCAACCATATACCCGAAATTTTTATAAAGCTGAGTTCTCATATTTATACCGCCGCCGAAGCCCGATTGATCTTCGAGATTAACAGTATAGAGATCTTTAGCAAAAATAAATCCCCCGTAAGGTGATATAATTATTTCCCGGGAAGGGACCCTGTATTGAGAAGAGTTCCCATAGCTCCTTGCTGACACCTCGTCGGATGCAAATACCATAAAAAGTAAAAATATCGATAAAAAAACATACATGATTTTAAAATTCATTTTATTACTCTCCTCCCATATTTTATCCATTCATTTTTTCAAGCCGGATTATTTTTAAACAATATCCATTATGAGAACAGGCTGATTACAAAATCTGGTTGTTACCACTCAGCTATATGGCTCTATTATTACACTGTATCTTTACACACACATTTTATCAGGCAGAATAACCGATGGAGAAATATATGTAAATAATAATTTTTTACAACGACTCAACTATGTAAAGAAAAATCACCTGTATTAATAAAAAACTATTTTTTTCCGCTCCCCTGAAGGTACATGATCACCTTCTCCACAGAACGATCGGTTGCTTCATCAATAACAAAAACCGTATTTTTATAAGTCAGCCGGTCCCCTTTTTTGGGGATCCTTTTTAAGTGATAAGTAATAAAACCGGCCAGTGTTTTAAAGCCGCGCTTTTCTATGGGTATGGCAAAATGTCTCTGGAAATAGTCGATATTCAGATCACCGCTGAGGAGATACTTTTTTTCATTTACCCGGACAATAAGTTTATCTTCCTCATGGTCGCTGGTCTGAATCTCTCCTACAACCTCTTCGGCAATATCTTCGTTTGAAACCATCCCGATTATCCCGCCATATTCATTCACCACGAAAACAATGGGCAGGGAGTTATCATACATCTCCTGGTAGAGCTCGTAGATATTCTTGGTCCCCGGGACATAATAGGGTTTGGTGATAATTTCTTTAAGATCTTTTACACCGGTATTTTTCAGAATGTCCCTGTAGAAGATATATCCCACGATATTGTCCACCCTGCGGTCAAAAACAGGAATCCGGGAAAAACCGGTACTGTGGATCAGTTCGGCAAGCTTCTTTATACCGGTTGTAATATCAACAGATTCAATATCTACCACAGGAGTCATTATCTCATAGGCGGTGACCTCCCTGAAGGAGAGTATTTCTGATATATAAATCTGGTGGTCTTTATATATGACTCCCTCTTTCCTTCCCAGTTTGAAAAGGAGGTCCAGTTCGTCCCGTGATCTGACGATTGATGTACTCACCTGGTCTGCTTTTATCTTCCTGTTAAGCAGCTTGGACACAAAGAGCGATAACCATATAAACGGTTTCAGAACGGTCATGAGGAATATGATCGGATAGGAGAAAATTTTCAGGAAGCTTTCCGGTTTCGACCGCGCAATGACCTTGGGGGACACCTCGCAGAGGACAAGAAAGACAAAGGTCTGTACCAGGGTGACCATAAGCAGCCCTCTTTCATCCAGGAGATAAGTCTTTGTGGCAAGGAAGGTAATAAAGGCGGTCGCACCGATATTCGCGACATTATTGCCGATGAGGATTGTCCCGATTGCGTCCTCAATCCTGTCAAGGACAGCAAGAGCCCTTCTGGCACTCCCTGACCCGTTCTTCGCGTCGGTCTCTATCTTTATCCTGCTGGATGAGATCAGCGACGTTTCATAACCTGAAAAAAACGCCGACATCAGGATGAGACAGAAAATTGCGGCTTCATATATGGCGATATAATTAATGTCCAATACCGTATACCTTTTTACTTTCCATTCTTAAGCTGGATAACTTCCACCGTCTCAATTTTGTTTTTCCGGATAAACCTGACCCTGAGCCTGTATTTTTCTGTCTGTATCTCATCTCCCCTGCCGGGGAAGAAGGCCAGTTTCTCGATGATATATCCCCCGATTGAATCTGTTTCACTGCTTTCCAGGCTCTCATCAAAGTGAAAGTTGAAGTCGTCTATCTGCATCTCCCCTGAAATAACGGAGATCTCATCTCCCAGCATCCTGATATCGGGCCGGGAATCAACATCCCATTTACTGAAGTCCTTACCCATGAGTTCGGCAAGTATGGAGTTGAGGGTCACCACACCGTCGGTACCTCCATACTCATCAACCATAACAGCAAGCTGTATACCCCGTGAAAGAAATTCATTCAAAAGACTATTCAGCTCTATGGATGAGGGGAAAAAATCAACCGGGCGGATAAACCTGTTTATATTTTTTGATCTCCGAAATCCCAGGTAACTCAGGATCAGGTCCTTCGAATCGACCATCCCGATAATATTATCAGGATCTCCCTTTATAACCGGGGCCCGGGTTATATCCGATTCCAGGAATATCTTCATTGCATCCTCAATAGAGGATCCCTGTTGTATGAAGATCGACCTGTTCCTGGGAAACATGATGTTCGAACCGTCTTTTTTCGAAAACCTGAGGACGTTCTTTATATAGTCCCCCTCCTCTTTCTCGATAATACCTTCAAGCTCACCTGCTTCCAGGGCCGTATGCAGTTCATCCCGGGTAATGGTATCATGCAGCATTTCCAGTTTGAAGATTTTGATTATTCCATTTGTAAGAAATTCAAGGACCAACCGCAGCGGCGCGAAAATCCTGTGAAACCCCTTAAGAAGATAATAGACACCGGAAGAAACATGTTCATAGTAGTTAATCGATAAAATCTTCGGTGAAATTTCACAGAGTATGATCATCACCGGCGTCACAATTGCTATTGAAAGAAAGTGCCCGTACCGCGGCCACTTCATGAGCATCAGGTCCGTGGAAAGGGCCGAGAAGAGCAGGTTTACCAGGAGGTTGCCGATTAGGATGGTAATAAGGATCTTCTGCGGCTCCATCATAAGCTTTGACAGGGACCTTTTGATACCGCTCTTTGATGATGAATACCGGTGCAGGTCCGATTTGGAGAGAGAAAAGAGCGCTGTTTCTGACCCTGAAAAAAACGCAGAAAGGAGCGCAAAAAGTACAAGTAATAGAATAACTGTCAGGTAACTGTCCATATATATTTCAGATTTTCAATACCACGTAAAAAATCTTACATATCGAGACTGATATTCAGTACGAATTTTTTTTCTGTCCTATTCCCCTTGTAGTCCGCGGCGGTTACAAGAATTTCATTTATGCCCTGGAGATATTTTATCCCTTCAATTTTGTAGTAACCCTTATTGTTATAAAGATTGCCGTAGTTCCGCCCCGACACCTGTAATTTTCCGGAAGAGTGATCAATCTTTTCAAAACTGATATTCAATAACTCTTTCCCGTTATGAACCGCTTTTAACCGGTAGAGACCAAGCCTTTCGCCGCTTCTTATTGAATCGGTAATATTCACAAGAAGGGGATAGTGCCTGGTCAGCCTTATCTTCGACCTGTTCCGGAGCTGGACAAGCCTGTCATTGATCTCGAGAAAAAGGTTACCGATAGTGGGGTTTTTTTTGTCCGGCACCGGGGGAAGCTTCAGGAGGGGGTTTATTGAACACTCCCTCCTCATATCGATAATTGTAAAGTGGAGATGGGAAGAAAAGGAGTGACCGGTATCACCAAAAATCCCCAAGGGCAGGTCAGGGGTCATAAGAGTCCCCGGCACAAAGACATCATCAAGGTGCATATAGATTGAATAGATCTCATCATTATGTTTCAGCACCTTATAGTTCCCGGCACCCGGGTAGTTCTCCGCGGGAAAGAGGTTTCTGTTCCACTGGAATATCAGCCTGCCGCTCTCAACCGGGAAGACCTTTTTGTTATATGAAACAAGGTCCATTCCGTCATGAAAGTGGTCCCATCGTGATTCACCATAGGTTGACGTAACCGATGGTTTTTTCAGAGGCCAGTTAAAAGACAGATTAATAAAAGCAAGTGTTAAAAGTGAAATAATAAAGAGTATCCTGTTCGGCAAATGTTTTGCTCCTGTTTAAAAATATTATTCATCACTGTTTTTTCCTTTTTTCTCCTCTTTGCCTGTGACGTGTATCTTACAAAAAACCCCCGGTTCACTCCCCGCAATGAAAAGCTGGTTAATCGCCGTCCGGGGACACTGGCCGTCTCTTCCCGCGACCTCCCCGGAATCGAGACATATGGTTTCAGTTGTCACTTCCTCCTCCGGATAGCTGAAGGGCGGAGGTTTTTCATTCCTGTAAATACCGGCCATATACCCGGCCCAGACAGGAACTGCCACTGCGCTCCCCCCCCTGCCGCTCCCCAGAGAGATAGCACCCATTTTATTTCCGATCCAGACCGCGGTGACCATGTCGCTTGTATAGCCGACACACCAGGCATCATTGTGATTTGTGCTTGTACCGGTTTTCGCGGCAACTTCAAATTTCAGCTTTCGTACCTTCACCGCATGATAGAATGGATTTTTCAATATCGATATTGTTACTGAAGCGGCCGCCGGGTCAAGTATTTTCCCTGTATCCCTTCTTTTCTCATCCATACTTTTCCTGATGCCGGTTTCGTTGTCCCAAACAATATTGCCGTTATAGTCCTTTACAAACCGTATGCCGTAGGGCTGAATAAACTCTCCCCCGTTTACGAGCAGAGAATGGATGACAGCGTTTTCCAGGGGAGAGATCTCGTAGGTCCCCAGAGCAAAGGAAAGAGTCTTTCCAAAACGGCTGCCCATTTCACTTCCCGAAAGGTCAAGGCTTTTCTTTAAATAATCAAAAACCAGGCTGTAACCTGTCTTCTCTAGGACCTTTATCGCTATAACATTTACTGACTTCCGGAGCGCTTCCCGTACGGTCATTTTTCCTTCAAACTTCTTGCTGTAGTTCCCCGGAGAATATCCGCCCTTAAACACGGTTTTTTCATCCACGAATAACGTGGCGGGAGTTATGTCCCTGTTCTGAATTGCCGCAGTATAGACGAGAGGCTTGATTGAGGATCCCGGCTGCCTCCTGATCTGGCTTACATGGTCGTTCTGGTTTTCCGCTGAGAACTCTGACCCGCCCACATAGGCGATTATTTCACCTGTACCGGGATCAATGGACACCAGGGCCCCTTCTATATTCTCTGATTTTTCACGCTCCGATTTCCTTATATGGTACTCCCGCTGCTGCCTGATCCCCTCCCTGAGGTTTGAGAGGGCAACATCCTGTTTTTCGGCATCAATTGTTGTATAGACCCTCAGGCCGCCCTTCTTTACAGAATCCTCTCCGAACTTTTCAACAAGCACCCTCCTTATCCTCTCGTTAAAGAAGGGGGCCCTGTTCACCCTGTATGTACTGTAGACAAAGCTCCCGATCTGCGAAGATACCGCTTTTTTCTCTTCATTAAACCTGACATCCCATTTTTTCAGGTACCTTCCATACTGGTAGATTGCCTTCTTCTCGTTGACAAAACCTGCGTCTGAAAGCGATTTGAGTATTCTCTTTGTTTTTCTCAGGGAGTTGTCAAGATGTGAGAGAGGTGAATACAACCTCGGGCTTGAAATTGTCGCGACTATTGCGGCACACTCAACAATATTTAATCTGCTCACGGAGAGTCCGAAAAACATCTTTGACGCGGATTCAACACCATATGCCCCATTCCCGAAATAGATCAGGTTGAGATACATTGAGAGGATGTCCTGTTTATCATAAAGCTTTTCAATTTCGTGGGCACAGAAGGCTTCATAGACCTTCCTTCTTAAGCTCCTCTTCATGTCAGTAAAAAGTACTTTAGCCAGCTGTTGTGTTATGGTACTCCCCCCCTGGACCACACCAAAGTGGATGAGGTTCACAAAGAAGGCCCTGATTATTCCCTTATAGCTTATACCGGAGTGATTATAAAAATCCCTGTCCTCACTGGCTATGACTCCTTTTACTATCCATTCAGGTATGGTATTGTAGGGAATAATCTCCCGTTTCTGTTCAAAAAACTCTCCGATAATACTGTTATTGCGGTCAAAGATTCTCGTGGGAATATCAACAACCTTTGCCTTAAGATCAATGTCACTGTAACTGTAGACAAATCCCTTCCTCAACTCCTCGGTTTTATCGATGAGCTGTTTATACCTGGCCAGTCTTTTAAGAGCAGAATCCCTGTCACCCTGCCAGCCCGCATAGATAAAAAGCACATAGCTTAAAGTCAGTGCCGCTATTAAGAGAGGTATATAAATGAATACCAGCTTTTTGTGGCTAAATATCCATGAAAAAAAAACTTTTAAGAAATTCATAGCTGAGTAGTTACTAACAATCCTGGTTTTTTAATCAAGTACTTTTCTAAAAGAATATTACTTGACTTTTTTTTAATAAGACATAATGTACACAAAACTGTTATTCTCCCCACAGAAAAATAATGGAGGAAAATTAATAGCATTTCATTATATTTCGATTATGAACCATTTTATAAATCCCATGGAATATGAAATAACGGAAAAAGACAATGTTCTGATCATCAGCCCCAGGGGCAGGATGGATACCTACTCTACTATAGAGATTGAAAAAAAGATCAACAGTACAATATTAAGGAACAAAGAGTCCAATATTGTCCTCAACCTCGAGGATGTGGAATACATCAGCAGCATCGGGATGAGAGTTATTTATTCAACCATGCAGATCCTGGAAGAATTTAAAAAGAGACTGAAGATCTGCAGCCTCAATGAAATAAACAGGACACTTTTTGAGAACCTTAATATCATAAATATGTTCGACCTGTATGATAACGAAGAAGAAGCAGTATCAAGCTGTGAATCGGCCTCATAACAGAGGGACTCTCCCGTAAACCGGGCTTCCCGGCCCGGTACTTCCACTGTGTGATTTTTAACTAATCATGATTGGTTAACTGCTGGAATATCCAACTATTAAGAGAATCTTATTGGTGTAGATCACACGGGCGCAGCACTAGAGGTGATACCTGATATAGTCATCGGGACCCTGCTCATAGATAATCAGCTTGTTCCTGATATTCTTGGCGGCATAGAGTGCGGCATCGGCCCTGGTGATCATCTGGTTGAAATTAACATCATACTTGCTTATCCTGGTAAGACCAATGGAAACGGTCACGTTTCTCTCCTTTCCCCGGTACCGTACAATCAGGTTGTTCTCACACTCCATTCGGATCTTCTCCAGGACCTCCTTGATCTTCATCATTGAGATTGCGCGGGAAAATATAATAATAAACTCTTCCCCTCCCTGCCTTACAACAATATCTGTTGTTCGTATATGCTTCTTCATTATTGCCGCAAACTCTATAAGTATTCTGTCGCCAACCTCGTGGCCTCCCCAGTTGTCATTGATGTCCTTGAAGTGGTCAAGATCAAAAAGCGCGATGAAAAGGCTGTAGTCCCTTTTTGAATTTTCAAAAGAGTAAAAATCCATCAGCTGCCCGAGATAGATGTCCTTCCGTGAAGAGATGATGTTATTGCCGCGAAGATTGTCAATAGTCTGGACAAAGAGCTCTTCATCTTTTGTCCCCTGCTTGAACATATACTGGTCCCTGATAATATTGTATGCATTACCGTCCGACTTCATGATGATATCAAGGACATCCTTCTCTGTCTGACCAAGCGTGGGAAGCAGGTCAATACTGTTAAATTCGTCTCTCAGCTTCTCCTCGAGAAACTTCCTGTTATAGAGACCCGTGAGCGGGTCCTTGACCGCAAGCTCCTTGTTATGGATCTCGGATATTGTATTTTCTATGACCTTTCGTGTAAAATGGATCTCATCCCTGATCTTCTTCTCGTAGTCTTTCTCCTTTTTGCTGTCCTTAAAGGGCTGCCGTCCGATTATGATCCTGCCGATAATACGCTTGGGGAACATAACATCCACCAGTTCCACATGGTAAAACTTGCTGTATGTATCGATGAAACTTGATGCATTCTGATGATTTATCGATGATTTGAAGGTAAGCTCATGTTTTATCTTATTGTTTCTCCCGATATAGCTTACTTTGATATAGCAGCACCTCAGTTCCTTGAGGAAAAAGTTTTTTATCAGTGTTCTGTACTTTTTCAGCCTGGTGTAATCCGATTGGGCCTTTATCCCGATATCAATAAACGAAGATTTATACTTCTGGTATTCAAGGTCTTCCAGAAGGTCAACAGAAACAAGGGCTGATTCCAGGTACCTTCCGTGAATTGTATCCAGACTGAGCCCCAGGGTTTCAACCTGCTGTTTAAGCTTTTTGATCTCCTTTTTCAGGTTTTTGATCTCAGCCTGCTTTTTGGCAAGCTTTGATTCCTCTTCCTGCTGTTTCTTTTTCCTCTCGTCTGATATTTTTACTAATTTAGCCATATATTAATTACTAAAGAAATAAAAAAAAGTACATCAATAATAAAAAAAATTCCTGAACGGCAATACTGCCGGTAAAATAAGAATAAATTTAACCGGGATATTTTATCTATATCGATCATTTTTCCGCAAAATATTATGAAATAATGATTATTCTGAAGTCTCGCCTCACTCCTACAGGAGATCATAAGGGTCCATATCGATCTCAAGATATATCTTCCCGGTACCGGTAATCTTTCTTGCTTCTGATACGGTCCTGTGGAGTTCTTCTGCATTCCTCGACTTGAGTATTATATGGTACCTGTAGTTCCCGGCAATTTTAGAGAGGGGCGCTGACGCGGGACCGAGAACGGTAATATCAGCCTTTGTGGTTTTGAGAAAACTGTCGATCATATTTCTGAGCCTGTTCACAGTCTCAAGGACCCTCCCTTCATCATGCCCCCTTACAAGGAGGCGTACAAGTCTTGAGTATGGCGGATAATTCAGAAGCTTTCTCTCCTCAAGTTCAGACCTGTAGAAGCTGTAATAGTCGTGGTCCCTGATATACCTGAAGACAGGGTGTTCACTGTTGAGGGTCTGGAGTATCACCCTTCCCGGTTTCTCCCCCCTTCCGGAGCGGCCCGCAACCTGGACCAGCAGTGAAAATATTCGCTCCGAGGCCCTGAAATCGGGAAGGTGGAGCCCGATATCGGCCATGAGAACGCCCACAACGGTAACACCGGGAAAATCGAATCCCTTGGCCACCATCTGTGTTCCCAGGAGCAGGTCGATCTCCCCTCTGTTCATCTTCTCAACAAGTTCGCCCGCATGGTTCTTTTTCTTAACGCTGTCCCTGTCCAGCCTGAATATCCTGAAATCCCCGTAAGCGTTCTTGATGAAATCCTCAACCCTCTGTGTGCCGGACCCCAGCTTGACGATCTTCCGGGAACCGCACTTTTCACAGACTTCGGGAAGTCTTTTCTTCATACCGCAGTAGTGACAGAGAAGACCCGCCGATCCATGGTAGTTCATGGATATGCTGCAATGGGGGCATTCCGTAACATGACCGCAGCTGTCACATATGACAAAGGGGGAAAATCCCCTCCTGTTCAGGAGATAAATGACCTGGTTGCCTTCATCAACAGCCCTTTTGGTGAAAAGCTTCAGGGTCGATGAGAGATAGTCCTTTCCGTCGCCGGGATTAAATTCAACGACTTCAACCTCAGGGAGCTTTGAACCTCCGTACCGTTTCCCAAACCTGTGGAGTTTCAGCGCACCGGTTTCCGCGGCATAGAGTGATTCAACCGACGGCGTTGCCGAACCGAGAACAACAAGGCTCCCCTCATTTTTGCTCCTGTAAAACGCGACCCTCCTGGCATTGTACCGGGGAGAGCTGTTCTCCTTATATGATCCGTCATGTTCCTCATCTATGATAATGGCCCCGAGATCGGGACACTGGAGAAAAACCGCGGACCGTGTCCCGACGGCTATCCGGGCCTCTCCCTTGAGGAACTTATTCCAGCTGTGAAGTCTCTGGTTGGGAGTAATACTGCTGTGGTAGATGATCAGCTCATCACCGAATACATTATAGAGCCTGCTGAAGATCTGGGATGAAATTGATATTTCCGGCACAAGGTAGATAACCGACCTCCCTTTTTCAATGAGGTATTTTGCAAGCTCTATATAAACTTCTGTTTTACCACTCCCGGTTACCCCGAAGAGGAGGTGATGCAGGTTTCCCGCTTCATACTGGTCTCTCATCTCCCCGAATATCCGGGCCTGGTCCTGGTTCAGGGTTATGTTTCTCGTCTCGCTCTTTTCAAAGGGAACCCTGTATCTTCCCGAAGGCTTTCTCCCCGAAGGGACGGCAAGAGAGAGGACCTCACCGGGAGAGGAAAAATAGTAGGACGCAATCTCTTCTGACAGCTCAATCAGTTTCCGGTGAAATACCGGTTCGTCATCAATAACGGAGATGATCTCCTTGACCTTATACTCTTCCGGTTCCCTGTGATGCACATCCACTGTAAAGGCGGGAGTCTGCCTTCCGGAAAAATCAACAACAACTCTGCACCCGGGAAGAAGTTCCATCCCGGCAGGCACGC
>JBNKTL010000059.1:0-24382 GCA_050298055.1 Spirochaetota bacterium | reverse complement strand
ATAAATTTCTTGAAGAAAAGGGATATAAGAGTCTGTTAAAACAGTACAGGAAAGTACATTGTGCTTAATGAACCGCCATATACCGAACGGTACATACGGTGGTGTGAGAGGACGGTGAGTGAAATAATCACTCACCTCCTACTCGATTGAGGGCTTCATTGAAAAAAATTATTTGCCAAAAGGTTCCTTTTAATTTTTTTCTTTAAAAATCATGGAGCTGATATATTTTGGCTTAACAGAAGGAGCTTTCATGTTAAACAAAAAGAGACTGAAATCCATATTTCTTAACCTGCTGATGATCATAGCAGCGTTCGCCGCGGTGACCCTCTGGCAGAACCGTAACCTCCTGGAAGTATCGGAAAAAGCCCCCGGCTTTTCCCTGCAGTCGCTTGATGACGATACCATCACCCTGGATTCTTCGGGGAAGAAAAAAACCGTTCTCTATTTCTTTGCCCCCTGGTGCACGGTGTGCAATCTCTCCTCCCATAACATTGTCAGTCTCAGGGAGGCACTTGACCGGGAGGATGTTGATATTTATGCAGTAGCCCTCTCCTATTCCCGCAGAGAAGAAGTCAGGGCCTTCGCGGAGGACCATAAACTTACAGTTCCCGTTTTGCTGGGCAGTGAAGAGGTCCGCAAAAATTATAAAATTGAGGCATTTCCCACTATCTATATCATAGATCAATCCGGGAATATCTCCGGCAGGGTGGTGGGTTATATAACTGAGTTAGGGTTGCGTATCCGGTTGTTGTTTTAGGGTTTTCTCCTGAATGCTGTACGGTTCCGGTGTATAAAACTGAGGTGAATGAATTGAATCCGGATTCTGTAAAGAGTTCGTTTACCGGGATATCTTTCCTTTTATGAGCTGCGACTCCTTTCGGACTCATCTAGTGACAGTCGGCGGATATTTTTTCTGCCGAAATGAGTAATTTTGTTTCTCCGTTACTGCGGGTAAACGTAAAAACATCCGCATAACGGTAACCGTCCGGCAGGTTTACTTTTGTCCGGTTGGAACCGTCATCGTTCATAGTATAGATCTCCCGGGTATCTGTATCCTGGTCCATCTGTGAAATCACAAGTGTATCATTATTGATCCATTCCGGAAGCGTATCATGAACGTTCGTATTTGATCCCAGGTCTGCCATTGAGATATCTGTTTCATTTAATGGATCTGCAATAGTGACGATGAAGATGTGCCAGCCAAATCCATCGGCACCGGATTTTGGCGCAATCCGCATAAATGCCACCTTGTCACCATCCGGAGATATCTTCGGATCATTTTCGAAAACATCATTGCCATAGAGAATCTTCCCCGTACTGTCCCGCCCCAGGCTCAGGGCATCAAAAGATGAGCTGTCTGCAATGTTCATAATAAATATGCTTTTTACAATACCCCCGCTGTTATACAGTCCGGCATAAACGATTTTTCCACGTTGCTGCCTGAGCAGCCGGGTCTAAGGGGGGAATAATTGCAGGGGGGACCGGGATCTCCGCAGGGCCGGAAACCAGGTTCATTAATGTATCCAGTTGAGCGCGATACAGTTTTGTCGCCCCGCCGGCACCTGAGAGAAAGGTGAACTCATTGGCGCTTCCATACCAGTAGCTGTTGGAGTTGATCTCAGTCACCACCGGGGGAATGACCGGCTTGTCCTTGGTACCGTCCATGCTGACTACACGAATCTCTGTATTTGTACGGGTGTGGTAGAAGGCACATCCGTCCGCATCTGCAGTATTGTAAGTGGTGTACGCAACCCAGTTCCTGTCAGCAGAAACACGGGGGTGAGTCATATCCTGCCAGCTGCTGGATAGCAGAACCGAGATATTGTTCCCGTCAATATCGGCGATGAGAAGGTTATATTTTGATGTCAGACAATCCAGGCTGGTGCATTCCTCGCTGCCATCGGGAGAACTGCCGCAACCGGGTAAATTCATAATTATCGTCATCAATACACATAATCGAAAAAAACAAGGACCTGTCATATTCACCTCCACGGTAGTAAGATCATAGACTTTTATTTATTTTATTCTTCATCCCGTTTTCATTCTCTTTCCAATAATCCCAACTGAATCTTCTACCTCAAAAAACACATTTCAGGCAGTTTTTTTAAACATTCATATGATTTTTTTTCAAACATCACGGTTCTATGACAAAAAGAGGTGTATTTATCAAAATATCGATAATATCTCTCCGCCACCCTTCACGGCAGGTAGATATCAGTTATGCATATTAATGAATATTATTATTTTTATTCCTGTCCCAGTAGTTACCATATCATTTTTTTTCCGGATAAATGAACAGAGAGGTACCTCAAAAAAAATTTTTTATCTTGAAATAACAGGATAATTGAATTTTCTTACTTAATACATATTTATTAAGAAACATCATCAGAATAATTTGAGGGACTCCCTTAATCTTAATTGTGGTTATATTTAAATGAATGAAGTAAAAAACAACTGCCCTAACTGCGGGGCGAATATCAGTATTCCCGGTGAGAATATTGAGAGTTCCGCTTACACCTGCCCATACTGCGGCACATTACTGCGCATAAAACCGGAACATGATGTATCGGAATCAGGTTTCACTGATTCCTCTCATATTCACTGGAAGATCGAAATATTTGAAAACAGTCATTTTCTCAAAACCAGCAGCTCCTTCCCGGGGAAGAAGCTGGCGTTCCTTCCCTTGCTTTTATTGCCCTTTATTGTTTATACGGTCATTTCAAAGAGTCTGCCCTTCCGGGGGATATTCTCTTCCGATGAAATCGTTTGTTCCGGTGTTGAGCGTGTCTCAATTGTGAACAGAGAAATCTCCTCGGTTGACGCAAGCGATAACTGTCGTGTTGTCCTGAATAATGTTCAGATCAATTCTGATTCACCGGCTGTTAAAGCAAAAGATTATGCGGATATTACAATAGTCAACAGTGAGATCAAAACCGGTAAAACAGCCATACGGGCAAACGATAATGCGAAAATATCCATTGTAAATTCAAGTATCCGGAGCGATACAACGGTATTCAATGCCGGTGGCAACGCGCTCATAAAACTTACGAGCTCCACTGCCGTGGGAAAAGAAAACCTGTTTATCAGGGAAAAGAATGCCAGGATTGATTCTCATAATTCAACTGTGAAAGGGAAAAGGGTTAAATTATAATTCTCGGTTGGCCGGTGGTTGAAGCGAAAAACCAGTGTATTTGTAAGCCTCCCTGCCCTGATGACGCTTTCCTGTGCTGAGAAGTCATTTATTGAAATTTATTTGGAGCACCTATTTACAAAAAATTGCTGAATCAGTACTTTTTTTTACATAAATTTACCTGTACCCGGGTATTACTCTCATATAAGGGATTCTTTAAAACAAATTTTAATGATGTTCTCTTCCGGGTTCATAGGGTATATTTATTTGGAGTTCTCCCATGCAGAATTTTCTCAGATTAACAATGCTCGTTTTGTTTTTTTTGGCTATTATTGGATGCAACAGCGATGAAAACAGCAAACCGGCAGATACAAACCTCTACGCCGGTCAGAGTGTAACCTTCACCGCCGGTTCAGAGGAAAGTGTTTTCTGGAAGGTTGTATCCGCTACCGTGGATAATTATGACTGCAGTTCCCTTTTTGATATATCCCCGGCTTCAGGGAATGTCACCACAATTACATTACCCTTACGTTTTGATGATGTACGCTGTGCTGATAAAGTGACCGTTGTTGCCGCTGCCGATGACGGGTCAGGCACCGTATTCGCCTCAAAGATTATTAATATCATCCCTGTTCCGGACCGCGGTCTTATCTGGACGGAAGATTCAAGAAATCCCGTGGTTGATCTGCAGACCTGCCCCGACTGGGGATGCCTGGGCCATACCGATCCTTCTGTGGGACGCCTGGATGACAGTTCCCTGGTGATCTGGTTTTCCGCCGGGGGAGACTGGGGACTCTGGCCTGTTATCGGCCGGGCAGTTGAAAGCGGAACTGATTTTGTTCTGGATGCGGAGCCGGTGATCTATCCCAAAAAACCGGCTGAAGCCGTCCCCGATCCCCTTCCCTGGGACTATATTCGTGAAACCGTATCCCTGTGTTTCGATAAAACCAGCCAGAAGTGGAAAATGTGGTACCTGGGTTACAGCGTCGACTATTTTACCGATCCCGCTCTGGGCCAGGCATCCTCCCTTGATGCTGAGGGGACCCAGTGGGAGCGAAGCGATAATCCCCTCTACCGTCCCGGAACAGGCGCGTGGGACAGTGACTTCATGACCTCCCCCTCCGCCCTTATGGGGCCCGATGGCATCTGGCGTCTTTATTATACAGGGGCCTCCTTTTCCCATGTCAGTGGTAAGATGAGGATCGGTATGCTCACCTCTGAAGACGGGGAGACCTGGACCGTTTTTTCCGGCAACCCGGTATTTGAAGGAGTTGCCGGTCAGTGGGACGAATCGATACTGGATTCACATGTACGGTTTATGGGCGGGAGATATGTTATGTGGTACTCGGCCTTAATTCATCCCCTTGATGATACGAAGGAGATATCTATCGGTGTTGCCACCTCTGAAGACGGAATTACCTGGACCCGTTATGCGGGAAACCCGGTATTGTCCCCCTCATCCCCGGTTGCCTGGAACGATTTCAGGGTCCTGGACCCGGAGGTGTTTATTGAGGAGGATGGAAGTCTTACACTGGTCGGATACGGAGTATCCAGTACCGAGGTCTCAGCGGGTTTTTACCCGGACCGGTTGGGGCTGTGGAAGTCCGGCGGTCCTTAAGTAACAAGGAAAAAACTTTCGGAAATCTCATGCATACTTAATTATCTCTCTTACTGAAAAATTCGGAAAATAACGGTTCTTCGGTGACCAAAGTCACAGACAATTCTGATCTTTTGGAATAAATTATAACCACATTTGTTATTACTCAGCTATGTATAAAATGAGATATGTTAATGAATAAAAGATAACTGATGAGTCCCCGCCGCCGACGGCGGCGGGGACTCATGGCTGTTATTTTATTAAACATCTATATTTTGGCCATACAGCTAAGTAGTTACGTACATTTATTCTTAAGAGAGGTAAAAAATGAATTCACTATTCAGCTTTATTGCATCGCCGGCCGGGCGTATTCTTCGTATTCTTGTTGGAGGCGGAGTGATCGCATGGGGTTTACTGGGTATCGGGGGAACAAACGGTCTGATCACCGCTGCCATTGGCGCCCTTCCCGTGCTTACCGGGATTTTAAATATCTGTGTTCTTGCACCTGTGTTCGGACAGCCCCTCAGCGGGAGCAAGGTTGCAGGACGTTAATAAAAAAAATTAATTTTTTTTCATAAAAGGTCTCATCTTCGCGTGAGACCTTTTATCATGTTTACATGTTGCACATTCCCTCCTTTAAAAGCCTTGACATTTCAAAACATCAAATATTCCTGAAAATATTCTTCATTTACATTAAAAGAGAAATAAATGACGAAAGGAATTACCGGAAAGATATTGCAGGTCAACCTTACAACAGGGGAGACCGAAACTCTCTCCATGGACGAAACTTTCTACCGGATGTATCCCGGGGGAAGCAGTATGGGGACATGGTTCATACTCTCGGAAGGGGTATCGGCTGTTGACCCCCTCTCCCCGGATAATATCCTGACCCTCTCTCCCGGTATTACAACGGGAACAAAGGTCTCCGGCGCCAGCAGGTGCTGTCTCACCGCCCTCTCCCCTCTTACCGGAACTATCGGTGACAGCCAGGCCGGGGGAAGCACAGGCCCCATGATCAAGAGGGCCGGCCTGGATGCTGTTGTGGTGAAGGGACGGGCGGAATATCCGTCATACCTGTTCATAGAAAAAAGTAAGGCAAAGATCCTGGACGCAGGGGGCCTTTCCGGGAAGACAGTCCTGGAAGTCTATGATATCCTCAGGGAAAAGCACGGGGAAAAGGACACATCCGTTGTCCAGTGCGGTCCCGCGGGGGAAAAGCTGGTGAGGTTTGCCAATGTCATTGCTGACACTTGTGACGCCTTCGGCAGGGCGGGCATGGGCGCGGTCATGGGAAGCAAAAACCTCCGGGCGGTTGTGGTGAAGGGGGGAAGCGGGCCTGAATTCAGCGACCCCGAAGGGTTGAAGAAGCTGAACAGGGCCGCCGCCGAAAGGCTCCCCGGTTCCGGTTTTCCCGAAACACTGAGTAAGTTCGGGACCCCCGGGGTTCTGAGCTTCCAGGCCAATGCGGGAAACCTTGCCACACTGAATTATTCCCGGGGATACCATGAGGAACATGAGAAGCTTGACGGCCAATACTTCGAGAAGATTCTGGGCGCGGGCAGGTCCACATGCTTCGGGTGCGTTGTGGGATGCAGGAAGATGGTGAAGTCTGATGCACCCCATGCGGTAAGTGACAGGCTGGGAGGCCCTGAA
This sequence comes from Spirochaetota bacterium, assembly GCA_050298055.1. GTDB lineage: Bacteria > Spirochaetota > UBA4802 > UBA4802 > UBA5550 > JBNKTL01. Next base: position 18,002 of record JBNKTL010000059.1, on the reverse strand, counting down.
TTTGAGACCCTGGGGATGCTCGGGTCGAACCTCAATATAATCGATGCTGCGGCAGTGGCAAAGGCCAACGAGCTCTGCAACAACTACGGACTGGATACCATAACAACGGGAAGTGTGGCGGGATATATCTTCGAGTCCATGGAGAAGGGCCTCATTACTCCGGACAGGGTGGGAGGGAACAGCTTCTCCTTTGGGGACCCGGAATCTCTTTTTAAGCTTATAGAGCTTATCGCAAAGAGGGAAGGGCCCGGTGATCTCATGGCAGAGGGTTTTTCCCCCATGATCGACTTCTTCGGAAGCGCAACGGAACCCTATGCCGTCCATGTGAAGGGAGAGGGACTCCCCGTCCACATGCCCCAGGTGAAGCCGAGCCAGGCCCTCATCTACGCCGTATGCCCCATCGGTCCCGACCATATGTCCTCGGAACACGACTGGCTGATCACAAGCGGGTCCGAGGCCGCCAGGGGCCTGGGTATCTATGATGTTGATACCGCTGATTCGACCGGGACCTCCAAGGTGAGAATGGCCCTGCAGTCCCAGATTTATTTCAGCCTCCTGGACGCGCTTTCCCTCTGCATGTTCTGCTGGGGTCCGGGGAACCTCTTCACGTACAATGAACTTGTTGACCTGGTGAACTGCGCAACAGGCTGGGAGATGACCTTCTGGGAGCTGATGAAGGCCGGCGAGAGGCGGATAAACATGATGAAATTAGTGAATGAAAAGCGGGGATTGACTTCCCGGGATGATCTTCTCCCGGAACGGCTCTTTCATCCCCTTCCCGGCGGGCCCTCTCAGGGAAAACATGTTGACCCGGAGACGCTTGCCCGTATAAAGAGGGAATACTACTCCATGATGGGGTGGGACCCTGACACGGGAAAGATCCGCAGGGGCAAAATCCGCGAACTTGGCCTTGAATGGGCAGTTGAATGATAAATATGAGAGAGAATAAAAATGCAGCAGTTTAATTATCCCACAACAATACTCTACGGCCAGGGGTCCCTGGATGAGTTTATAAACAGGTTGAAAGAATACGATCACACCAGGATACTGGTTGTAACTGACAGCGGGATTGCCGGCTCGGGTCTTTTGAAAATGCTTACGGACAGGCTTGAGCGCCGGGGAACAGCTTACGTGGTTTTTGACAGGGTGAAACCGAATCCCGACGAACAGGATGTTTGGGCCGGAGTGGAGGTCTATAAAAAAGAGAAGTGTGATTCCCTCATCGCCCTGGGGGGAGGGAGCCCCATGGATACGGCGAAGGTGATAAAGATACTGACTGTAAATAAACCGCCCCTGGAACAGTACGATGACTCCCTGGGGGGAGACAGGCTTATCACCGGGCCCATGCCCCCCCTCTACGCCATCCCCACCACAGCGGGGACCGGGAGCGAGGTGGGACGTTCAGGCGTGATCGTACTCACCGGGACCGGGAAAAAAACAATCTTCTTTCATCCCGACCTTATGCCGAAGATCGCGGTCCTTGAACCGGAGATGACAACGGGACTTCCCCCGGGCCTTACCGCGGCAACAGGAATCGATGCCTTCTCCCACTGCATGGAGGCGTACTTCGCCGCGGGATTTCACCCCATGGCCGACGGGATAGCCCTGGAGGGAATGAAGCTGGTCCTTGACTGGCTCCCCGTTGCCTGCAAAACCGGAAACAGCATTGAAGCCAGGGAGAAGATGCTCCTGGCCTCATCCATGGGTTCAACGGCATTTCAAAAGGGGCTGGGGATGGTCCACTCCCTGGCGCATCCCCTCTCGAGCCTTTTCGGAATGCATCACGGGCTTGCCAATGCACTGATGATCCCCCCCTCTCTTGAATTCCTTGAGAAGAGCAGCTTAAATAATGATCAGCGGGGAAGAATTGATGGGGTCCGCGGACTTTTCCGGGAGCGAAATTACAGGGGAGAGAAGCTCTCCGGATGCCTGCTTGAATTTATTCAATCCCTGGGCATCGATCCGGGGCTTTCCTCCCGGGGAATATCCGGGGAGGATATAGAGAGACTGGGCGCTTACGCCTTTTCCGATCCGTGCCATTCGCAGAATATGATACCGCTTACCGAGAACGATCTTAAGGAAATCTACAGGGCCGCCCTTTAACGGCCGTAAAGAAGGAGACCAAATATGAGCAGCAATAACAAACATATGCTTGATCTTGACCAGCTCACCCTCCTCATAGAAAACGGTGAAATTGAGACCGTCATAGCGGCATTTCCCGACCTCTACGGAAGGCTCATGGGAAAGAGAATTACGGGGGAGTATTTCCTGGAGCATACCGTTAAAACCGGTATGCACGCCTGCAACTATCTCTTTACCGTTGATATGGAGATGGAGCCCATCCCCGGGTATAAATACGCCAACTGGGAGACAGGGTACGGGGATTTTCACTGCGTGGTGGATATGAATACCCTGAGAAGGGCGGCATGGCTTGAGAAAACGGCCATTGTTATCTGCGACATCTATGAAGAAGAGCACAGGCCCACGGAAATTGCTCCCCGGAACATGCTGAAAAAGCAGCTGGATGCCGCCGCGGAGATGGGTCTTCATGTTATGGGCTCCTCGGAGCTTGAGTACTATATCTTTGATGAGAACTATAAGAGCGCCCGGGAAAAAAGCTACTCCAACCTGGAAAGGTTCAGCAACTATATTGAAGATTATCATATTCTCCAGGGAGGGAGAGAGGAGCCCCTGAACGCCGCGGCGCGGAAGTTCCTTACCCTGAGCGGCGTCCCCGTTGAGTTCAGCAAGGGTGAATGGGGCCCCGGGCAGCATGAACTCAACCTCCAGTATTCCGACGTGCTGGAGATGGCCGACAGGCACATGATATACAAGCAGTGCTTCAAGGACCTGGCCGACCAGCTTGACCTGGCCGTGACATTTATGGCCAAGGTTGACGAAAAGCTTGCGGGGTCCAGCTGCCACATGCACCTGAGCCTCTGGGACAATAAGGAAAAGAACGTCTTCAGCGGGGATAAGGAGATAGGGCCGGTGAAGGGCTCTGACACCTTTCGGTGGTTCCTGGGGGGCTGGATGAAACACGCGGCGGAGATGACGCTCTTTTATGCTCCTACGGTAAATTCATACAAGAGATACCAGCTCGGTTCCTGGGCGCCCACAGGTATCGCCTGGAGCTATGATAACAGGACAGCCTGCTTCAGGGTCGTGGGAAAAGGGAGCTCCCTGAGGATCGAATCCCGTATGCCGGGGGCCGATGTAAATCCCTATACCGCCTATGCTGCGGCCCTGGCGTCGGGACTGGACGGGATCAGGAACAAAATTGAACCCCCTGAAATTTTTTCCGGAGATGTCTATTCGGCGGACAAGGTGGACCGTGTTCCCATAACCCTGAGACATGCCATCGCGGAACTGGAGAAGAGCAGCTTTGCCGTTGAGGCACTGGGGAAGGATGTTGTGGAGCACTATCTCCACTTCTACAGAACAGAGCTTGAACAGTATGACAAGGCCGTGACCGACTGGGAGAAGAGGAGATATTTCGAACAGATATGAGAATAGCCCTTCTCCAGTGTGACAGCGTCAGCCCGGAGTTTATCCCCATTGCCGGGGACTATCCCGGGATGTTTGTGAAGCTTTTCGGAAAAATAGATCCCGGTGTGGAGATCGGTGTTTTCGATATAAGGGAGGGCCGTTATCCCCCTCTGAACGGGGAATATGACGGATATTTATCCACAGGTTCCCGGCAGTCGGTCTATGACGATATTCCCTGGATAAAGGAGTATACGAACTTTATCAGAGATCTCTATGAAGCGGGAAAGAAGTTCGCGGGAATCTGCTTCGGGCACCAGATGATCGCCCACGCCCTGGGGGGGACGGTGGAAGAAGCTGAATGTGGATGGGGAATCGGGCTCAAGAAGATCGAGATAACGCAGAGGATGCCCTGGATGGAGCCCGCACTTAATGAGGTGAACCTCCTGGTAACCCACAGGGACCAGGTTACAAAACTTCCTCCCGGTTCCGAGCTTCTGGGCCTGAGCGATTACTGTCCCAACGCAATGTTCCTCACCGGGGAGAGGTTCCTGGGAATACAGCCCCATCCGGAGTTCGAGGTCCCTTATGCCCGGGAACTGATTCTCTCACGGACGCTCCGTATCGGGGAGGAGAAGGTAAACCGGGCCATGGAAACCATTGACGGACCCGCGAACAGCCTTGATGTTGCCCGCTGGATCCTCAATTTTCTGAGGGAGTTGTAAAATTACTTTGAGGTAAACTCTCCTTTTTTCGAAGAGATCCCGCCATATGTATATGCGAACTGAACAGCCTGGGAGAGCCACATCAGTTTCTGTTCCGGTGTCAATGTGTGGAATTCGGTATGCCCGTCAAAATCTGCCTGAGACAGTTTTTTTATGATGTTAAAGATATTATCTTCCACGAAGTTATCCGTTAGATTTTCTGTTTTTTAATATTTCTTCAAGAATGGCAATATCAGTTCTGTCCTTATCTCTTAAAGGTATTACGGATTTTTTCATTGCGATCAGTTTTTCAGGTGAGATAATGAGGATATCATCTCCCCCGATACATATCCTTTCAGTTTCATTTTTCAACTTATCATAGGACATCTCTTCGGTTAAAAAAATATCAACCTGCCTGTAAGGATTGTTTAGATCAACAAATGTGAAAACAAGGGCATTTTTTTCCTGAATCATCATTTTTCTGGCATCTTCATCAAGGAGGATTTCCGGTGATACGGGAATTCGCGGTTTCAAATCTATTGTTTTTAAAACCTCAAACATCCTGGAAAGATTTTCCCTGTCAAGATCCACAGAAAGGTCTATATCCATGGTCATGCGTTCAACCCCGTGAAGGACTGCCGCCACACCGCCGCAAACGATAAATTTTACCCCTGATCTGTTCAGGGCTGTGAGAATTTCAACCAGGTGATTTGTCATGTAATAAAGGATTTCATTTTTCTCTTCAGGTGTCAATGATTAAAGTATGGCACCTGCCTGGAATATACGGGACACTGACAAGTGTCAGCCGGCTAGACCCTCTTTTTTGTGTAATTGAGAAGTCCCCCTTCAAGGAGGATCTCCCTCTGCCTTTCCGATGCCGGCAGCTCCAGCCTGTACTCCTTCCCTGCCGCGATGAGTGTGATATCGGTCCCTTTACTCACCGATTCACGGAGCCCTTTTAAACTGAAGGGATCGCCGGAATTGAGGTTCTCATAATCATCTTCATTGATAAACCGGAGGGGCAGTATCCCGAAATTAACAAGATTGCCCGAATGGATCCTCTCAAAGGACCGGGCAATAACGGCTCTGACCCCCAGGTACATGGGACAGATGGCCGCGTGTTCCCGGCTGGAGCCCTGCCCGTAGCTTTCCCCGCCGATTATGGCGGTAAATATCCCTTTTTTCTTATTCTCCAGGGACTTTGAAGCGAATTCAGGGTCCACGTTTTCAAAGACAAATTCAGCGTACCGGGGGATGTTGGACCTGTACTTGAGTCTCTGCCCCGCGGGCATAATGTGGTCTGTGGTGATTTTGTCCCCCACCTTGAGGCCGATGATCCCTTCTATTTCATCCATGAGCGGTTCCGTATAGGGAGGATCGCCGATATTGGGGCCCCTGAAGACTTCATGTTTCTTTTCCGAAGGAGGGACGATCAGGGAATCGTCAACCAGGAATTTGCCGGGGATCTTGATTTCCGGGTATTCCTTTGGGTCTCTTTCCAGGGGATTCACAAGCTTTCCTTCAAGAGCGGAGAGGGCCGCTGTTTCGGGGCTTGCAAGATATATCTTCCCGGAGGCTGTTCCGGAACGCCCTTCGAAATTCCTGTTGTTTGTCCGGAGGGAGACCCCTTCTGTTGTGGGCGCCTGGCCGGAACCGATACAGAAACCGCATGCGGATTCCATTATCCGCGCGCCGCTTGATATCAGGTCTGCCAGTGCGCCGTTCCGGGCTATCATCTCGAAAACCTGTTTTGATCCCGGGGCGATGATAAAGCTGGTTCCCGGATCGGCTTTTTTCCCCTTAACGATCTCCGCCACGGTCATCAGGTCCTTGTATGATGAGTTTGTACAGCTCCCCACGGCGACCTGGTCCACCTTCATTCCTTCAAGCCCGGAGATCCTCTTTATGTTGTCAGGTGAATGGGGGCAGGCCACCAGCGGTTCCAGTTCCGAGAGGTCTATTTCTATGGTCCTGTGATATTCGGCATCCGGGTCGGGAAGGAGTTCCCTCCATGAATCTCCCCTCTCCTGGGCCTCAAGGAACTTCCGTGTGAGTTCATCGCTGGGAAAGACCGATGTGGTCACCCCCAGTTCCGCGCCCATATTTGTTACGGTTGCTCTTTCCGGGACAGTGAGTGTGGAGACCCCGGGGCCCGTGTATTCCGCCACGCATCCCACGTTGCCTTTTGTTGTGAGAAGCTCCAGGACTTTCAGAATCAGGTCCTTGGCGGAGACCCAGGGACGAAGCTTTCCGGTGAGCCGGATATTAATCACTTTAGGCGCAGTAAGGTAAAAGGGACCGCCTCCCATTGCCACTGCAACATCAAGGCCCCCGGCGCCTATGGCTATCATACCAATTCCTCCCCCGGTGGGCGTGTGACTGTCAGACCCCAGAAGAGTTGATCCCGGTTTCCCGAATCTCTCAAGGTGGACCTGGTGACAAATGCCGTTTCCCGCCTTTGAATAGTATATTCCGTAATTAGAGTTCATGGTCTGGAGGTACCGGTGGTCATCGGCATTCTCAAAACCCATCTGCAGGGTATTGTGATCCACATATGAGACTGAAATCTCGGTCTTGACCTTTGGTATGTCCATGGCTTCAAACTGAAGGTAGGCCATTGTTCCCGTGGCATCCTGTGTAAGTGTCTGGTCAATGCGTATCCCTATTTCATTTCCCTGTTTTAACTCACCCTCTACAAGGTGTTCTTTAAGAATTTTGTATGTTACGGAATGGCCCATATTGTCCTCCGGGATGGTTTATTGTCTGTCAGTATTATTTTTTTTCGCCTGATCCTGATCAAGTAATTAATTTACGGTTTGTTCTTTTATTATTTCACATAATTCCCGGATTTTCCCTCTGAGCCCTCCCTGAGCCCCCCATCCCCCTGAGGGGCGTAAGATTTTATGCCCAAAATCCTCTTGTGCCCCCTCAGGGGGCTTAGGGCTTGTTTTGTGGGAATATTAAATACTAAATTTTAATCCTCTCTCTGCCGATAAATAATACATGAAAATATCTTCCGGCATATCAGAAATAAACCTGCCCAGGATGCAGAACAACCGTGTCCGGACAGATAAGATCTATATCTGGCCCCAATACGGAGAAGGGAAAGTCCAGAAGATCAGGGGTGTCATACGAAAAACCGGTTCCAATGCAATCTATTCAAAGCCTGTAGACGAGGACCGGGACAAGGTCCTGAGACAGTACGGCAGCTTTCAGAGAGAATATAATTCCAGCGGCACTATCCTCAAAAGGCATGTAAACCCGCAACCGGGCATGCTTTTCGATGCTCTCGTTTAATTTCCTTTAATGAAATGAGAAAGGGGTAAAAAATTACTTGGCTGCCCTGAAAATAGACTCAACTTTAGTGTGCTTCTTATCGGACCTTTTTTTTGTGGTTATAACTTTTGCCCGTGTGCGGTAAAAGGGCTGGATCGATTCCTGGACCTTTACAACCATGTCGTTAACAACTTCATCAATTTCATCTGAGAGCTGGTCAATATGTTTTTCGCGCTGTCTCAGTTCCATGTATTTATAGTAGTTGCGGTCGAGCTCCTGCTGAAGCCTTTTTATCTCCCGCTCTTTGCTTTCAATGATCTCTTTTGATTCGCTGATAGTTCTTTTGAGAATTCTGTCATGCTTTTCGTTGAGCTCTTTTTTAAGGCTTTCCATCTTTTTCCCATAGTACTTGTCACAGAAATTTTTGACTTTCTGTTTTTCTTTTTTTATGAGATTTGAGATACTGCTTTTTCTAACAAACATTTTTAACCTGCACTTTTAATTATAATTTTGTAACTACTCGGCTCTGTATAAGAATTGATATGTTAACAAAAAGATATAACTTATGTGTCCCCGCCGCCTTCGGCGGCGGGGACACATTGTTTATATTTTATCAATAAACATATTTATTAGCCATTGAAACCGGTAGTTGTATAGTTTATAACGCACACCCATAAAAATTTTGTTAGTCTATCTGTCAATTAAAAAAAGTATAGAACTATGTCACTTTGAAATCAATGATTTTTTTTATTTTTTTACTGCTTCGTTGTTTTGTTAAATATACACAACAATGAAAATATTTATAATATCTCCCCGCCGCCTTCGGCGGCGGGGAGATATCAATTATGTTTTATTCAGGTTGAAAATTTAATATATAAAGATGCCTATAAAAAAAGGGGGACTGGATAGTCCCCCTTTTATATCTGGTATTCCCTTTATAATTTTCAGATAATTTTTTTAACCACCAAGAAGCTGTAATACGGTTCTTGTTTTCAGGTTTGCCTGTGCCAGCATTGCTGTTCCTGACTGAACAAGGACCTGGTCCTTGGTCATATCTACCATGGTTTCAGCCATGTCAGCATCTCTGATTCGGCTTTCAGATGCCTGAATGTTTTCGTATGCTGTCATAAGACCCTTGGCTGCATATTCAAACCTGTTGTAGTAAGCACCCAGGTCAGCTCTCTGCTTTGCGATCTTGTGAAGAGCATCGTCAATAACACCTATTGTCCTGTTTGCTCCGTCAGCTGTACTGAGGTTTGCAAGGAATTTTCCTGTCCTCTCCCTGAGGTTAAGACCGGCAGATGTCATGGTTCCGATATAGACTCTCTCTCTCTGGTGCATGTTGGGTCCCATGTGAAACCACATACTTGCCTTGGGATTTGTTCGTGAGAAATCTCCGAGAAGAAGATTGAACTTGTTGAATTCGGCCTGTGAAGCGACCCTGTCCACTTCGTCTATAAGAGCGGATACTTCAACCTGTATCAGCTGCCTGTCCTGCTGAGTATAGATACCGTTTGAAGACTGGACTGCCAGAACCCTGATCCTTTGCAGAATCGAAGCTGTCTGCTGGAGATAACCTTCAGCTGTCTGAACGAAAGACATACCATCTTCGGTATTTCTTTCAGCCTGTCTCAGTCCCTGTATCTGGGTCCTCATCTTTTCAGATACTGCAAGACCGGAAGCATCGTCCCCGGACTTGTTGATCCTCATGCCTGAGGCAAGTTTTTCCATTGACTTGTTTACGTCCCAATGCTTGAACCTTAACACGTTGTTTGCATTGATGGCGCTCATATTATGATTAATAATCATGTTAAACACTCCTTTGTTTGTTTAGCCCGATCTCCTTATCAGGCGTTTAATACCAGGTTACGGTAACTCAAGCCAGGGAATACCATCGTCAGAATTACTGCAACCACACGGACCTGTGAACAGGGCTTAATGCTTGCAGTAATTGTTTCGTTTTCAAAGAGCATTCGGCGGCCGGCTGATTGAAACATATCAACCGGCCGCGTTTCAAGGAAGAAAAATCACAAAATAATACCTACTGGAGAAGCTGCAGAACTGTCTGCGACTTCATATTTGCCTGGACAAGCATCAGTGTTCCGCTCTGGACCAGTATCTGGTTCCTGGTATAATCCACTGTTACTTCGGCCATATCGGCATCCCTTATCCTGCTTTCGGATGCCTGGATATTTTCATACGCGTTCATGAGACCCTTGGCTGCATGTTCAAGCCTGTTGTAATATGCACCGAGGTCCGCCCTCTGTTTTGAGATGATCTGAAGGGCGTCGTCCATGACCCCGATATTCATGTTGGCATGGAACGGCGTTGAGAGCGTTACCGGTCTGCCCACAACGTCCTTGAGCTTCAATGCCCGTGCCGTCATGGTCTGGATATAGATCCTTTCTCTCTGGTGCATGTTGGGACCCATGTGAAACCACATGGAAGCGGCCGGCTGTACACGGGAGAAGTCTCCCTGGAGGAGGGCCATTGTATTGAACTCAGCCTGTGAGGCTATCCTGTCCACTTCATCAACCAGTTCCGATACCTCTATCTGTATCAGCTGCCTGTCCTCAGGGGTGTATATGCCGTTTGATGACTGTACGGCAAGTACCCTGATTCTCTGAATAATGGCGGACAATTCCTGGAGGTAACCTTCGGTGGTCTGGATGAGGGACATTCCGTCCTCGGTGTTTCTTTCAGCCTGCCTCAGTCCCTGTATCTGGGTCCTCATCTTCTCTGAAACAGCAAGTCCCGAGGCGTCGTCCCCGGCTTTGTTGATCCTCATACCCGAGGCAAGCTTTTCCATGCTTTTGTCTACATTCCAGTGCTGAAATTTCAGCACCCTGTTGGCGTTAATTGCAGACATGTTGTGATTAATAATCATCGGGATTCCTCCGTGAATCTCCTTTTTCCGGACTGGCCTCCTTGCCCGTCTCTGTGGGTTTTCACCCTGATAGTCATTTATTCGGTAGGAGTGAAGATGAAATTGAAGGCAGATATTGGCGAATTATAGCGATTATAAGAGATTATATCAAAATATTGCAAAATATCAGGATAATAGGGCTTGTTGTTGGATTTTTTGCATATTTTTCCTTATTCATATAGTCGGTAGTCCGGAAAAATCCCGTTAGAAGTTTTTTTTGGAGAGTTCGGGATGTGAAGACTCAGAAAGATGCATATGTCCTGCAGGAGTCTGTTCCGAAATGCTGCTTTTCCAGGTGGACAGCGAACTCTGCAGAAAATGCGGATTATGCCTGCAGGCATGTAAATATAACGCCATAAGCTGGCAAAAGGGCCTGGCCGCGGAGATCAATACCGAAGATTGTATCCAGTGCAGAAGTTGTATCGAGGAATGTCCCAGTAATTCAATCTACTGAGCCGGTTTACAAAAACTTTTTTTCTCTTAACCTGGATTTTAGTGTTTCAATGTGTTTTTTGTTGTTTATGATCTTTACCATAAGACGTTCCCGGTCCTTGTTCAGGTCGGTTTCAATAGGACTGTCATAAAATTGCACTGCCAGCCTGTTATTTTTTTTTCGAAAACGGCAGAAAACAAGAACTTTAGGTTTTAAAATATCGGAACTGCCAAAATCCATTATGATACCAAGTTCCTTTGTGTTCAGTGCACAAAAGTCATTTCTGGTGTAAAAAGACTGGGCATTGCTCAGCATGGGTCCTACCAGGTTAACAAAATCACTGATCAGCTCATAGTTAAAGGAATAATTGATTGAGTTTACCAGAAATTTTAACGCATCCGTTGGATTTAACGCATCTCTGTAGGGTCTTGTTGTTGTCAGGGAATCGTATATATCACATATGCCTACAAGTTTTGGTGCAAGGGGAAGTATATCGTATGGCAGTTGATAATATCCTTTGTTGTTATATCTCTCATGGTGAAAGAGTATAATCTGCAATATCAGGGTGTTTATACCGGATATATTTTTTAAAATTTCATAACCAAGCTGCGGGTGCCTGCTGATCTTTAGTTTTTCAATATTGTTGAATTTCCCCTGTTTCTTCAGCAGGTGCTTTTCAATTTTTATTGTGCCTATATCAAGGAGGTATGCTCCCAGTGTAAGAATTTTAATATCTTCTTTTGTGAATTTTCCCGTTACCTTGGCAAATATTGCAGAGAGAATACCCACATTTACCGAATGCTGATGCAGATATTCTTCATGGGATTTCAGTTCTTTAAGAAGGTGTATTGCCTGGATCTCAGCATTATCAAGATCTGAGACTATATCTTCCACAACCTTTTCCGCTTCATTGTAGGCTGTTCGAGTCAGTTTTTCTGTTTTTGATATTTCATACATGATCGCCCTGGATTTGTCAAAGGCATTATCAAGGTGCTTTTTCGATATAATTCTCTCATCAGTAACAGTATAGTATACGATATTTCCATACTTTTTCTTTATGGCATCTATCCTTCTCTCTGTAAGGATAATACGTTTTTCCAGGATCTTTTCCCCCTCTTTTGAGTAAAGAGGGTAAACAATACTGCTGTAGGGACGTAAATAGTCGATATTTAATTTTAATTTATCATTGCTCATTGTTTACCTCATGACTCAACTGTATGGTTAAAAATTTTCTATACAATGAAAATATTAATTATGTGTTATTGTCGCGATGGTCAATGAAGACACATAATTCATTTTATTATTATACAAAGCTTGAGTCATTACGCTTTATACATCAATTTTTTGGAAAAAAATAATGTAAATAGTAGTTGCAAATATATCAATAAAAATAAATTTTTTTTACAAACAAATTATTGCTCCTCAAGTGCAGCTTGAGAGCAATTTTTTTATTTGAAAACGCGGGGCAGATATTTTTAATTGCAAAGCTGATTTAAAAATTCACTATTCGTTATTACAATGGAACTAACACCGGATAAATATTTATTAATATTTCTCGCAATTTTTGCAGTCGTTTTATTATTATATTTTTTAATAAAAACTCTGTTTATATTGCTGCTTAAAGCAGCCCATTCGCGTCTTGAGAAATCAGAGGGCAATTCACTTGCAGGCAGAATGGTAATCTCTGACGGTATTTCGGAATATCAAACAGAAAATGAAAATTCCCTTAACAGGGAACGGAGGGAGAAAAGAACCGCCGAGAGGAGATCGGGAGAGAGAAGGCTTTTTAACAGGGGATTCTTTCTCCGAAAAGGTTATTTTGATGAAAGGTTTCCCGATAAACTTGGGCATGAGGAAGAATTTTGTGATAGAAGAGATGTAAATAATATAAAATCCGATAGAAGAAAATCAGAAAGGAGAAATAGTCAATAACAGCTTTGAAATCAGGTAAAGGGAGATGTAAATGAAACTTGAATTTGTCGGCGGAGCGCAGTCTGTTACGGGATCATGCTTTATTATTAAAGACCACGATTTCACCATCATGGTGGACTGCGGAATGTTCCAGGGAAAACGTGAGCTTAAGGACAGGAACACCATGAACCTTGTCTACAATCCCTCTGAGATTGACACAGTCATCCTCACACATGCCCACATTGATCACAGCGGGCTTATCCCCAAGCTGGTAAAGAACGGCTTCAGGGGCGATATCTATTCAACAAAGGCAACGAAGGACCTCTGCGAGATAATGCTTCCCGACAGTGCCCATATACAGGAAATGGACGCTAAATGGATCAACAGGAAAAACAGCAAGCTGGGCAGAGATGAAATTAAACCCGTATACACAATTGAGGATGCCGAAGAATCCATAAAGCATTTCAAGCCGGTTCACTATGGAAAGAAGATACAGATACACCCCCGCATTGAAATATGTTTCAGGGACGCGGGCCATATTCTCGGTTCATCCTTCGTGGAGATGTGGGTTGACCACGGGGAAAAAGTCAGCAAAATTGTCTTTTCGGGAGACCTGGGGCCCACCAACCAGGCCCTGATCAGGGACCCTGAAATTATTGACGATGCTGATTTTCTCCTTATTGAATCGACCTATGGAGACAGGCTCCACAGGAGTAAGGAAGACACATATAAAGAGTTCAAGGAGATTATCCAGGAGTCACATAACAGCAGGGGAAATATTATTATCCCCGCATTTGCAATAGAGAGGACCCAGGAGATCATCTATTCCCTGGGTAAAATGGTAAGAAACGGCGAGATCCCCGAAATGCCGGTCTATATAGATTCACCCCTGGCAATATCAGCCACGGAGATCTTCCGAAAAAACGAAAACCTCTTCGATGAAGAGACCAGGAAAATTCTCCTGTCCGGTGACAGCCCTCTTGACTTTGAAAACCTCCGCTTTACCCGGTCCACGAAGGAATCACAGAAACTCAACGATGAAGCCGCCGGTTCAATAATCATCTCTGCCAGCGGCATGTGTACCGCGGGAAGGATCAAGTATCATCTGCAGAATAATCTTTATAAGAAGAATTCCAGTGTTATCTTTGTGGGATACCAGGCTGAGGGGACGCTGGGAAGGAGGATTATCGAGGGGGCGAAGCAGGTGCGGTTATACGGCGAGGATGTGGCCGTTAACGCAAAGATCCATACACTGGGAGGTTTTTCCGCCCATGCTGACAGGGAGGGGCTTCTCAACTGGGTTGGGAATATAAAAAATCCCGATCTCAGGGTCTTTGTGGTCCACGGTGAAGTTGAAGCCTCAATGAGCCTCTCCCAGGCCATTAATACAGAGCTCGGATTTAATTCCTCCGTCCCCAAGTGGGGTGAAATTATCGACCTTGTTAAAGAGGAGTATCAGCATGTGAGATACGAGTCCACGGGACCTATTACCGATATTGACAAGGAGATCGAGGAATTTACCCTGATCTTTAACGAGCTGGTTGAGAAGTACAATGTTGCCAAGAATGAAAACAGGGCGCTTGACGCACAGAGGCTTAAAGAGGACATCAGTGACATCAGGGAGATCCTTGCGGAAGTGGTTGATGAGATTTAGTCATGATCCAATTTAATGAAGCTCTGAATATCATTCTGGATTCCGTTTATCAGCTTGAAGGAGAGAAAGCGGATATCCTTGATTCGGCAGGCAGAATTATCTTCACTGATATTCTCTCAGACATAAATATCCCCCCTTTTAACAACTCTGCAATGGACGGTTATGCCGTAAGGTCCGGTGATTTGAAAGATGCGTCAGGAGAGAATCCCGTCAGGCTTGAGATTACCGGAGAGATCCAGGCGGGTATAAATAATGAAAAACTGAATGTAGGCAGCGGCCAGGCTGTGAGGATCATGACAGGGGCGCCGATGCCACAGGAAGCCGATGCGGTGATCCCTGTTGAGGACACATCCGAAGAGAATAGGACTGTCCTGGTCTACCGGGATCTCAAGGAGAATGCAAATGTCAGGTTCGCAGGTGAAGATATCTCCCGCGGACAGAGAGTATTAAAAAGGGGCGATATTCTGAGATCGGCGGATACCGGGCTTCTTGCTTCCCTTAATTGTCGTGAAGTTGATCTTTTCAGGAGGCCAAAAGTTGCAATAATATCAACCGGTGATGAGATCGTCGATATCGGCGAGGAGATAAAACCGGGACAGATCAGGAATAGCAATGCCTACACTCTGCAGCAGGAGATAAAGAGATACCGGGGGGTCCCCGACTATCTTGGAATTGCAAAGGATGATAAAGAGGAGACAAAAAGTCTCTTCCGGAAGGGATTTCAAAACGATATTGTTATAACCACCGGCGGTGTATCCATGGGGAAATATGACTATGTGAAAGATGTCATGAAGGAACTCGGTGTGGATATCAAGATAGAGACGGTCAGGATGAAACCGGGCAAGCCCATGGTATTCGGCACCCTGGGGAGAAAGCTCTTTTTTGGCCTTCCGGGTAATCCGGTTTCAACACTGATTTCCTTCAATGAATTTGTACGGCCGGCGATTCTCAAAATGATGGGAGCGTCGGGACTGGAGAAACCGCATATCAGTGCAGTGGCAGATGACGATATCAGGAAGAAGGCGGGAAGGAGGAATTTCATCAGGGGGTACTTTACTCTGAGCAATGGAAATTTTCATGTTTCCACTACCGGTCCGCAGGGTTCCGGGATCCTCCGGTCCATGAGTGAAGCCAACTGCCTGATAATTCTCCCGTCAGACGTAGAGCAGGTGAAAAAGGGTGAGAGTGTAACCATTGAGCTCCTGAGACATGAGGAGATTTGATGAGGAGGGGAAAGGGGATACTCCTCTACTCCGGGGGGCTTGACAGCCTCCTTGCCGCGAAGATACTGCTGGACCAGGGGCTCCGGATGACAGGTCTTCACTGTATCCTCCCCTTTACTCCCCCGGACTCCGACCCCGGCCAGTCACATCCCGCCCGTCTTGCCAGACAAATCGGGCTGGACCTGGAATATTACCGCTGCGGTGATGAGTTCCTTGAAATTGTCAAAAACCCTCCCCATGGTTACGGGAAGAAAATGAACCCCTGCATTGACTGCAAGATACACTTTATCGGCAAGGCGGCAGACCTCATGCGGGAGAGAAGTGCGGACTTTGTGGCCACGGGAGAGGTTGTGGGTCAGAGGCCCATGTCTCAGCAGAAACACATGATGAACCATATCCTCAGGGTTTCCGGTCTCCGGGGAAGGCTTCTCAGGCCCCTCAGCGCGAAGATCCTTAAACCCACACTTCCCGAAGAGGAGGGCCTGGTCCACAGGGAGAAACTCTATGATATCAGCGGACGATCACGGAAACGCCAGCTTGAACTTGCCCGGGAGTTCGGCCTGGATGAATTTTCCTGGCCTGCAGGGGGATGCCTCTTTACAGACTCTTTTATTTCAGAGAGGGTGAAGGACCTCCTGGGCCATCACACCGAACTGACCCCTCTCGATTACTATCTTCTCACTGTGGGCAGGCATATCAGGATAAGCCGGGACGCAAAGATCATTGTCTCCAAGAATGAAACGGAAAATAATATTCTGGAAAAGTACCGGGATTTTTCAGATTATTTTTTTATTCCCCGCTTCAAGGGGCCGTGTGTTTTTGGAAAGGGAAAGTTCAGCAATGAAGATATTATCCTTTCTGCCTCTGTCCTTTCGAGATATGGCAAACCGGAGACCGGGATCGGTATTTGCCTCTTCAGGAGAGGGGGAGAGGAAAAAATCATTGAGGCAAGGGAGCCGGCCCGTGATGATGAAATAAACAGGATGAGAATTTGAACGGGGAGGAGTTGAAGGGATGAAAAAGAGGATAGTTTCCTTTCTTGTTTCGGGAAGAGGTTCTAATTTCACGGCTGTGGCGGAGAGGATCATTGAGGGTGGAATCAATGCCAGGCTGGGTATCGTCATCTCCGATAACGGTGAAGCAAAGGCCCTTGGAATAGCGGAAGATTTTGGAATGAAGGCTTTTCATGTTGATCCGAAAAAATATTCTTCACGAAAGGAGCATGAAAAGGAGATGGAAAGGCTTTTAAAAGATTCGGGAACGGACCTTGTTGTTGCTGCGGGATATATGAGAGTTCTTTCTCCCTATCTTGTTAACTGCTACAGGAACAGAATTATTAATATCCATCCCGCGCTCCTTCCCTCCTTTCCCGGAACTGACGGACAGAAACAGGCTTTTAACTACGGAGTAAAGATCACAGGCTGTACGGCGCATTTCATTGATGAAGGAACAGATACCGGCCCCATTATCATGCAGGCTGCCGTGGAAGTACGGCAGAATGAGACCCTGGCGCAGCTTTCCTCAAGGATACTGAAGGAGGAGCACAGGATACTTCCTGAATCCGTAAAGCTTTTCTGTGAAGAGAGACTCAGTGTGGTTGGGAATAAAGTATTGATAAAACAGTAGAGCGGTATTGTAATACTGATCTACTATTTCTTCTCAAACATCTTTTTCAGGTTCTTATACCTTACCTGGTAATAAATTTCTACTCCCCCGTTGAGATTTCGTTTGCTGATAACTTCCCCGTTTTTCAGCGGTTTGTCAAACTCATCCTTAATAACTGCAATCTGTGAGTATTTACCGTATAACTTAAACCTGACATTGATAATATCTTTCAGTACCTTTATTTTAGCTTTATTGACAGCTTTCTCTTCGGATTCATCTACTACCATTACCACATAGGTGTCAGGGTCTTCCCATCCGGTTTTTACCTCCTTAACGGGTCTGCTCTCTACTTTTCTTCCAATTACCGGTTTTTCACCCTGTCCTGCTGTTTTACATGATTGAATGCCCGTGAGCGCAAAAACTACAGTTATGGTTAACAATATTTTTCCCATACAATTTACCTGTTTTTAAAAATTTTCATTTATACATAGCTGAGTAGATATGGAATAATTTTCTTTTATCTTCATAAATAATTCAAGAACAAATTGTGAGTCCCTTAAAAAATTAAATTTTCTTCTTTATTGAAAATAAAATCAATTTTTACTACTCAGCTATGTTTAAGAATGATCATATTTAATGAAAAACATAACTGATATGTCCCCGCCGCCGAAGGCGGCAGATATTGTTGATATTTTAGCAAATAAATGTATTTTTATTTATATTGTTAAGTAGGGTATCCTGAAAAAGTCGAAAGTCCTGAATGGTTCAGTGTTTAGCTAAAGAA
>JBNKTL010000058.1:0-28240 GCA_050298055.1 Spirochaetota bacterium | reverse complement strand
ATCTTTGAGGCTTTGGTCCCTTTCCTTTTATTTTCCCTTTTTGATTAAACGTTGGGCACTTGACTAGGAAAAATTCTCTATAAAATTCTCGGCTGGTCCTATGATGAACTGCCCCCATACTGGTCCAGGAAGCAGGTGGTTATCGGGTTCCCTCACACATCAAACCTTGATACTTTTCTTGCCTTTTCCTACATAAAGCTTGCTAAAGTTAATGCAAAGCTCCTGGTCAAACAGGAGTGGTTCTTCTGGCCCATGTCCCTGCTGCTTAAAAGCCTGGGCGGGATCCCGGTCAAAAGGGACAGGGCATCGGGATTTGTTGACATGATTGCCCGGGAGTTTGAGAAGAGGGATGACCTTGTCCTTGCCCTTGTCCCCGAGGGTACCCGGAAAAACGTTACGCGGCTCAGGACCGGGTTCTGGAATATTGCAAAAAAAGCGAATGTTCCCATTGTCTGCTGGTATCTTGACCATAAAAGGAAAAGTACAAGGTGGCTGGGAAAAATAATGCCCGGTGAGACCCTTGAGGAGGACCTCCTTAAGATTAAAAAGATCTATAAAAAGGCCGGTTATGATATTCCCTCTACCGGCTAAAATTCCCTCTGTCATCATTCACGGCTGATATGTTATTTCCCTTTTTTACGCAACTACTCATCTATTATGACTATAATAAATGTATTTGTTAAAATATCAACAATATGTCCCCGCCGCCTTCGGCGGCGGGGACATATCAATTATCTTTTTTATATCTAGCTGAGTAGTAACTTTTTTCCTTTACTAATATTGGCATATAATATACATTAATACCGGGAAGGAGAACAGGCAGCCGCGCTGTCCGTTTTACGGATGGTGAGGAAAGTCCGAACACCGCAGGACAGGATGCCGGGTAATACCCGGGCGCCGTGAGGCGATGGAAAGTGCAACAGAAAATATACCGCTGATCTCATCCCAGGGTGAGATCAGTAAGGGTGAAATGGCGGGGTAAGAGCCCACCGCATCAACCGTAAGGGAGATGGCAGTGTAAACCCCATCCGGTGCAATACCAAATAGTCAGCTGTTTGAGGGCTGTCCGTCCGAGGCTGAGGGTAGGTAGCAAAGAGGTGTATGGCAACATGCATCGAAGATAGATGGCTGCTTAAACAGAATTCGGCTTATGGTCTCCTTCGCTTTTATTGATAGTAAAACATATATTTAAAGTAACTACTCAGCTATATGGCTAACAAGATTCATATTAAATGTCATTCCCGTGAAAACGGGAATCCATGTATTTGATAAATAGTCGTAAATATATAAAATTTACTACTCATTAAACATGGATCCCGGCTCTTCACTTCGCTTCGGCCGGGATGACAGGACTTTTTAGTTTCTATGACATAACTGAGTAGTTACTATAGATAATATTATAAATGGAAGGCGCAAATGGACAGGAACAGAAAGATCTTAATCGCCATTCTTGTAGTGCTCCTTGTATCGGTACTCATGGCGGTCATTGATATCGGCATGAGGATACAGGAGGATTCCCGTAAAAAAATATCCGTCCTGATGCCAAAAGCCGGGCCGGGAATCGGTATTGTCCGCATAGAAGGCCCCATCGGTTTTTCCTCAAGGAGCACGACATTCGGTATGATATCGGGTGTTGAGTATATCATCAAAAGGCTCGATGAGTTAAGCCGAAACAGCAACATCAAGGCCGTGATTGTGAGAATAAATTCACCCGGCGGGACAGTTGCGGCAACACAGGAGATCTATCAAAAGCTCTGGCGTCTCAGGAAACAGAATATCCCCCTCATTGCCTCACTGGGCGACGTGGCCGCTTCAGGGGGATATTATGTTGCTTCCGCGTGCAATCTTATTGTGGCAAACCATGGCACGCTGACCGGGTCAATAGGTGTCATTGCAGTATCCCCCAATCTCAAGGGCCTTTTTGATAAACTGGGTATAAAAATGAATGTGATAAAGAGCGGCAGGTATAAGGACATATTCTCAAACTACAGGGACATATCCAGGGATGAAGCCGCGCTTCTTCAGAGGATAATAAATTCCTCCTACAAAAAATTTCTCAGGGACGTTGCCCTGGGAAGAAGCCGGAACCAGTCCGATATCGAACCCTATGCCGACGGCCGGATTATGATAGGTGAGGAGGCCCTTGAACATAAGCTCGTTGATAAGTTAGGGACCTTCGAGGATGCTGTTGACCGCGCCAGGGAGATCGCCAAACTGGATGAGGACTCTCCCATCTATGACGATATAAGAACGCCCCTTGAACAGTTCCTGCTCTCACTTGAAGAGTTTTTTGACGGATATAAAAAGATTACCGGCAGTACCGGGGCAAATCCCGGCTACCGTCTGGAATACAGGTATGTGCCATGACAGGGGGGCTTACAAGAACACTCAGGTGGACTGACTTTTTTTTCAATGCCCTTGTTGATCCCCGGGCCCTCTACAGGAGCATCGCCGCCAGGGAGGTAAATCCCCTTGCAATGAGCTTCCTGGTCCCCGCGGCTGTCGTTATTACCGATATCCTTTCACTTTCATTGCTGGGACAGCAGACCGGGTTTTTTTATTATAAAGTAACATACGGATGGATACTCCTCCTCCTTATAGCTGTCATGCGGTATGTCATAACGGCATCACTTATGGATCTTATTTCCCAGTTAATGGGATTCGAGGGAAGGATAGGGCAGATGATACCGCTTTTAAACTACTCGATCTTTCCCCGGGTCCTGATTCTCCCGGTGGTGCATATCTTTAAAACGATAAACTTTGCCCCTATCTTTTTCTATATGTTTTTCTCATTTGCTCTCTTCCTCTGGTCGGCTTTTATTGCCATACAGGGTGTTTCGGAAATGCATAAAACAGGGTTTGGCAAGTCCCTTGTCATATTCATCTTTCCCTATCTGTTTATGGGAATTATCGGTTTTTTTGTTTTTGTTCTTCTGCTGATTACAGGGATAGGGTTTATTTCAACGGTCTAGTACTTCGACGGTTTGATTTTTAAAATTACAAAAATATAGCTACTGCATAAACCAGGGGTTGCAAAATCTTATTGGTGTAAAATCACGGGCTCATCACTGGGCCAGCTGTTCAACGGCCTCCTTGATCCGTTTTACTCCTTCCTCAATGTTTTTGTCGGATGTGGCAAAGGACATTCTGATATTTTCATCATTTCCGAAGGCCACTCCCGGGACCACGGCCACGTTTGCCACCTCCAGCAGGTATGAACTGAGATTTGAGGAGTTGAACTCGCTGTCATATTTTGCCGGGAGCTTTTTCCAACTGTCCGACTGGAAGAGTTCCCTGAAGTTCGGGAAGACGTAGAAGGCGCCGTCGGGATTGAGGCAATTGCAGCCGGGTATCCTGCTGAGGTTTTCAACGATCATCTTTCTCCTGCGTGTGAATGCTTCTACCATCTCATTAACAACTGACTGGTCACCGTTGAGGGCTTCAATGGCCGCCCACTGAGAAATTGAAGTGGGATTTGAGGTGGACTGGCTCTGCAGGGTCTCGGTCTTGCTGATTATAGATTCATCTCCCGCCATGTAGCCGATGCGCCAGCCGGTCATGGAGTAGGTCTTTGACACGCCGTTCAGGACTATTGTCTTTTCCTTCAGCTTTTTTGATACATTTGCGATATTGGAGAATTCAAATCCGTCATAGATAATAGATTCATAAATATCATCTGAAATAATATACAGATCCTTATCCTCGAGCACCTCTCCCAGCGCCTCTATCTCTTTTTTACTGTATGCGGCGCCTGTTGGATTGGAGGGTGAATTCAATACAACGGCCCGGGTTTTTTTTGTAATTTTTTCTTCAAGCTGCCGGGGAGTTATCTTGAATCCGCTTTCGTTATCAGTATCGATTATGACCGGTTCGCCCCCCCCGAGCATGACGATAGAAGGATATGAAACCCAGTAAGGGGCGGGGATTATCACTTCATCTCCTTCATTGAGCATGACCTGCATCAGGTTAAAAAAGGAGTGCTTGCCCCCGCAGTTTATTGTTACCTCGGAGAGCTTATATTCAAGCCTGTTGTCTCTCATAAATTTATCCACTACGGCTTTTTTCAGATCGGGAAGGCCTCCGGCGGCAGTATACTTTGTCTTGCCGGCCTCTATAGCCCTGATTGCCGCGTCCTTGATGGACCTTGGCGTGTCAAAATCGGGTTCACCGGAACCGAATCCGATAATATCGATTCCCTTTGCCTTCAGGGAGTTGGCAAGTGCTGTCACTGCCAGGGTCGGGGATGGTTTGACTTTCATTATTCTCTTTGAAAAATCCATAGCAATACCATAACATATCTATTTTTTTTAAGCCTGAATATCTGCGATAAATTTATCATAATAATATTTTTCTCATGTCAAGTTTTTTTATTGTAAAAGAGAGTAACATGAATAAAAATATTCTCATCTGTATCCAGTATCGAAACCGGGAGCTTTCTATGAAGATAAAACTCTGGGGTGTAAGGGGCTCGATCCCCACGCCTGTATCATCAAATGCAATCAGGGGGAAAATAAAGAAGGCATTGACAATGGCAAAACCGGGGGACCTCTCCTCGGAGGAATCGGTTGACGCGTTTATTGACACTCTTCCCTTTTCAGTGAGGAGCACATACGGAGGGAACACGACCTGCCTTGAGTTGAGGTCGGATGCGGATGATGTTATCATTATTGACTGCGGTTCCGGTTTGAAAAATCTCGGGATGTCTCTCATGAAGGAAGATTTCGGAAAGGGGAAGGGGATTGCCAATATCTTCCTGACACATACACACTGGGACCATGTGCAGGGAATACCTTTTTTTGTCCCCTTTTACATCCCGGGCAACAGGTTTAATTTTTATTCAACCATCAAGGACCTGAGGGAGAGACTGGAATACCAGCAGGTGTCCACCCATTTTCCCGTTGACCTGGATTATATGAAGGCCACCAAGGAGTTCTTTCTCTTTGGTGACAACGAGGAGCTTTATCTCAATGACATAAAGGTGGTGACCAAGTGCATGCCGCATCCGGGAAATGCTTACGGCATGAGGTTCGAGGAGAACGGCAAGTCCTTTGTCTACTCAAGTGATTGCGAGTTTAACATTAATGTTCTTGATGAAATTGATGATTACCTGCAGCTTTTCGCCAATGCCGATGTTGTGGTTTTTGATACCCAGTATACCTTCCAGGAGTCATTCGAAAAGTTCGATTACGGGCACTCTTCCGCTTCAATTGCAATTGATATCGCGGGAAAGTTCAATGTGAAGAGACTGGTCCTTTTCCACCATGAACCGGAATACAGTGATGAGAAACTTGACAATCTCCTCTCCAATGCCAGGACATACCTTTACATGAACAGCAAGAAGCTGCAGGGGAATCTCCGGGTTGATATTGCCTACGAGGGGATGGTCATCGAACTCTGATGACTTTTTGGATTATCCGCAATGAAAAAGAAAAATCTTATTGAGAAAACACCTGTGGGCTGGAGAGAGTGGGTCTCGCTGCCAAGCCTCGCAATTCCCGGTATTAAGGCGAAGATCGATACCGGGGCGCGGACATCCTCCATACACGCTTCCAACATAGAAGTGATAAACAAGAAGGGGAAGAGATATGCCAGGTTCACGGTCTATCCTCTTTATAATAACAGGAAGATCTTTATTGACTGCTTAACCGAGATCATTGATGAGAAGAAGGTCACCGATTCGGGGGGGAAGTCGGAGATGCGTTATTTTATCAGGACCGATCTTGTCATGGGTGAGAGGAGATGGGAGATAGATGTCACCCTCACAAACAGGGAAGGGATGAGGTTCAGGATGCTCCTGGGGAGGGAGGCCCTTGCGGGAAAGGTCATTATTGATCCCAAAAGGCAGTATCTGACCGGGAGAGTGTTTTCCCGTTCCTACGATAATATACCAGGGAGAGCAGAATAATGAAAATCGGCATACTTTCGAGAAGTCCCGAATACTACTCGACAAGCAGAATGTTCGAGGAGGGTGTCAGGAGGGGGCATGAAATGCATGTGATTGATACCCTTCTCTGTTATATCAACATCTCCTCTGAAAGGCCTTCAATACACTATAAGGGGGAAACTCTTGAGGATTTTGACGCCATAATACCGAGGATTGGCTCTTCCATAACATTTTACGGCACGGCGGTTGTGAGGCAGTTCGAGATGATGGGTGTTTATGCGGTCAATGAATCGGTTGCGATAAGCCGTTCCCGTGATAAGCTCAGGAGTCTGCAGCTCCTCTCCCGGAGAGGGATCGGGATCCCCAACACCGGCTTTGCCCACAAGACCTTCTATTCCGAGGACCTTATCAAAATGGTGGGAGGTGTGCCCCTGGTTGTAAAGCTTCTTCAGGGGACCCAGGGGATAGGGGTTGTCCTGGCTGAAACGAAGAAGGCGGCCCAGAGCGTTGTTGAGGCTTTCAGGGGGCTCAAGGCGCACTTCCTTGTCCAGGAATTTGTCAAGGAATCAGGGGGCGAGGATATTCGGTGCCTGGTTGTGGGTGACCGCGTTGTGGGTTCCATGTTACGGAAGGGGCAGGAGGGTGAGTTCAGGTCCAACCTTCACAGGGGCGGGGAATCAAAAAAGATAAAGATCACTCCCGAAGAGAGAAAAACTGCTGTGGATGCGGCCCGGATCATGGGACTTAATGTTGCCGGTGTGGACCTCCTGAGAAGCAATAAAGGCCCCCTTGTCATTGAAGTAAACTCCTCCCCGGGCCTCAAGGGTATTGAGACATCTACCGGAAAGAATATCGCCGAAAAGATCATCGGGTTCGTAGAAAAAAATGCCCGTTTCGGTAAAACAAAGACACGGGGTAAAGGCTGATCATGGAGAGCCATTCTGATTTTATGATAAACGGCGTATCCGTAATACCCGGTTCGCGGATAACCATCAACATCCCTGTGGCACGTCTCTATACGCATACTGATATCAATATGCCTGTTTACGTGATCAGGGGGAATAAAGAGGGCCCGGTCCTTTTCATTTCCGCGGCCGTTCACGGGGATGAGATCCTGGGTTCGGAAATAATCCGCAGGCTCCTTGGCAACAGACTTCTGAAAAAGATACGGGGTTCCCTCATAGCGGTCCCCGTGGTTAACGTCTACGGTTTTATCAACAGGTCAAGGTACCTTCCCGACAGGAGGGACCTCAACAGGTTTTTCCCCGGGTCAAAGACCGGTTCCCTTGCTTCCCAGCTCGCGTCGATTTTCATGAAAGAGATCGTTGCAAACGCGACCCATGGGATTGACCTCCACACGGGGTCCAACCACAGGATCAACCTTCCGCAGATAAGGGCGTCCCTGGACCGTGAAGACACTCTCAGCATGGCAAAATCTTTCGGAGCACCCATAATTATCAATTCAAATATAAAGGACGGTTCCCTGAGACAGGCCGTTAATGAACTGGATATCCCCATGCTTCTCTATGAATCGGGTGAGGCCCTGAGGTATGATGAGAACGCCATCAGGGCAGGGATCAGGGGGATTATATCGGTCATGAGATTTATCGGAATGATCCCGGAACCAAAGGGGAACAAACGGGAGCAGGTTGAACCGGTAATAGCCATGTCCAGTTACTGGGTCAGGGCAGAGCTCTCAGGTATTTTCAATACGCGGATCAAGCTGGGTGACATGATCTCCCGGGGAGACATTATGGGCATAATATCGGACCCCTTCGGGGATACACTTGAAACCATTTATTCACAGTACGCGGGAGTTGTCATCGGGAAAACCCGGCTGCCCCTTGTTTATAAAGGGGATGCCCTCTTCAACATTGCGAGCCTTGATGAGAATGAGGGAGAGAGGGAACCTGTGGAAAATATATACGATTACTATGAGAATGAGGGGAAGTACTTTACATAGGTAGCGTATTATTGTCACAGCGAGCGAAGCGTGGCTCATCTCGATACTTTCAGAAAAAGATCAACGCAAGTGTGTAGAGAAGAAAAAGAAGCAGGAAAATACCCGCCTCCCACCTGTCCAGCTTTCTTTTTCCCCCGGTAAACATGGTAAGGAAGAGAAGGAGTGATGCCACTATTAATACCGACAGTTCCACATTGACTTTTTTTGTGACCGGTATCGGTGATACAATAGAGGTGATCCCCAGAACAAGGAGAATGTTGAATATATTTGAGCCCACAACATTTCCGATGGCAAGTTCGGTCCTCCCTTTATATGCGGCAATAGCCGATGTGACCAGTTCCGGGAGAGATGTGCCCACTGCAACCACAGTGAGTCCGATTATCCTGCTGCTGATGCCTGCAGCTTCGGCGATTGCAACGGCGCTGTTTACAACGAGGTTCCCGCCGGCGCCAAGCCCCGTAAAACCGGCTATGATATAGGCCGGCAGCATAAAAGAGGAAAGCGGTTTTATTTCCGGGTTCTCCCGCATGCTCACATTGTCTATACCAAAGGTGTAGATCAGGAATATGGCGAAGAAGAGGAGGAGGATCATTCCGTCGCTTCGTGTCACCATGCTGCTGTAACCATCAATAAGCATGTCATTGGAGATAATAAAGAGAACAAGCGCAGCCAGGAGAGAAAAGGGTATCTCCTTCCAGACTGTGTTCTTTTCGCAGGTAAGGGGGGTTATTAATCCTGCAACCCCCAGGATCAGCAGAATGTTCATGATATTACTGCCGATGACATTTCCCAGGGCTATATCGGTCTCTCCGTTGAGAGCGGAAAAAACATTTACAAAGAGTTCCGGGGCTGATGTCCCGAAGGCGACGATAGTAAGCCCGATGACAATTTCGGGAACATTCAGTTTCATGGCAAGTGCCGATGCGCCGTCAACGAACAGGTCCGCAGATTTAATAAGTACGATAAATCCTGTGATGAGTAAGAGTATTTCAAGAAGAATATTCATAGACTATCTATTCCCGGTATATTTATTAGAATATAATTATAGTTGGCACATATTAATATTGTAACTACTTGGTTATGTATAAAAATGACATTTTAACAAAAAAATTACTGATGTATCCCCGCCGCCTTCGGCGGCGGGGATACATTGTTGATATTCAATTAAATATATATATTGCCATATAGCTGGGCAATAACCTAATATTTCAACCAGTAAACCCTGTATGGTTCAAGGATAATTGTGAGCCTGCCGTTCTTTCCGGTAAAAGTTTTGCCCGTGAAGATGTCTCTGAATTTACCGGTCTCCCCTTCCAGAAGTTCCAGCGGGACCTGGATTTCCTGGTTGTTATCAGATATGTTCGTAAGGGTAAGAACTCTCTCTTTTCCAT
This sequence comes from Spirochaetota bacterium, assembly GCA_050298055.1. Taxonomy (GTDB): domain Bacteria; phylum Spirochaetota; class UBA4802; order UBA4802; family UBA5550; genus JBNKTL01. Next base: position 19,002 of record JBNKTL010000058.1, on the reverse strand, counting down.
CGGATGATTTTCGTATCAGTGAAAAGACCTTGTGAGAGAGAAAGAGTACCTTCTGTGATGACCGGGGATGGAATGCCTTTTCTTCGGCGCGCTTTGAGATCATAAATGATATCCGGCTTGAAATGACACTTGCTGAGGTTGTAGGGTCCTGAAACTGTTCAATCAGCCTCTTCTTGGAGAGGATTACCCTGTTTATGCTTCTCTTCTCCTCCCCGTTTTTAACGGTATCAATATCATTTTTTGATCCAAGCAGCCCGTGAAGGTAAACTCCCGGTACGCCTATAAGTGCCAGGGGAATCGAACGGGCCGCAATGTATCTCCTGTTCTGGATGTCGACAGATTCACCGGAATTTTCCCTGTTCATGGCGCTGTAGGAAGTAATATTCAGCTCATAGAGACTTTCGCTCCCGTCAGGTTCCTTTTTATATGAAAGCAATCCCCCGTGTTCTTCGGTCTTTGATCCGAGCTGCTCTATCTCATTATCGGTAAGTATTCCTTTTACTCCCAGAACTCCGATACCGTCATGACTGTCCAGGAAGTTGAAGAAAGTTGTGGTTTCAGAGGGATTGACAAGTTTCCCGGCCCAGTCTGACAACCTGCTGCAGTCCCCGGTGAGTATTGTGTGAAGAATGAGGGGAGGGAGGGCAAAGTTGTAGACCATCTGGGCTTCATCGGAACCGTTCCCAAAGTAGCTTATATTATCCGCATGGGGGACATTGGTTTCAGTGATTATCGCCACGTGGGGCGCCACCTGGTCAAGTATTTCCCTGAGCATTTTTATTATCAGGTGTGTCTGCCAGAGATGGGCCCCGCTGGTCCCCGGTTCATCCCAGAGGAAGGTGACAGCGTCCAGACGTACCATGTCGGCCCCTCTCCTTACATAGTAGAGCATGATCTCGGTCATTTTAAGAAGCACCTTGGGGTTCTGAAACTTCAGGTCAACCTGGTCAGGACTGAATGTGGTCCAGACGTACTTTCCCCCCCTGTATGTAGTGTATTTTGTGAGCACTTCTGAAGTTCGTGGCCTCAACAGTTTGCTCAGCTTTTTCTCAGGAACTTTTCTTTTTTCGGAATAGGTTGTAAAAAAATCCGCGTAGTCGGGATTGCCGTTGAGAAATTCCTGGAACCAGTAGCTTTTTGAGGATATATGGTTGAATACACCGTCAAACATCAGCCTGAAATGGTCATGCATCCTGTTAATATCATCCCATCTGCCGAGATTGGGGTCCACCTGCCGGAAGTCGATTACGGCAAAGCCCCTGTCGGATGAGTAGGGGAAAAAGGGGAGTATATGGATTGTATTAAAGGCATCCTTAAAGTAACCTTCGCATATCTTTTCCAGTGTTTCAAGAGGTTTCTCCAGCCTGTCCTTGATAAGGTCGCCGTAGGTTATCAGCACGGCATCCTTCTGTGTGAACCGGTCTTCAGGCCTGAAATCTTTCTCCCAGTGGATCATCTTTTCGGTCTTGTATGCGTAATAAACCTGGATGATCCTTTCAAACTCAGGAAGGATCCTTTCGGCCTTATGCTTACCGTATAATTTTGACAGCTTTTCCCTGAGAGAATCCCTGAATTTTGCCTTTATTCTAAACAGGGGGCGGCTGAAATCAGCTTCCAGCATATGGAACTGTGAGGGTCTGTAACTCAAAAAGAAATCTCCAGATAGTCATTGTTAAAAAATTTTTTATGGATTTTCCGGGGATATAATAACTTAACTGGTTTTATCTGTCAACCAGGAGCTGTTAAAGTGTCCTTTAACAGCTCGCTGATCGTCAAAAGCTTTGTCTGTTGTTCTTCCGTTTATTCGTCGTTACCTGTACAGTTACTGTTGCATGACTCGAAATCAGCTTTGCACTGATCGATTTGACTCTGCTTTTCGTCATCTGAATACTCGTTTGCCTGCTTTAAACAATCTGAATATTCAGTCTTACACTGGTCACCGCAGGAAGCTTCCTGCGCTTTAATACTGTGGGACAGTAAAACAAAACCCAGTATCACTGATGCTGTCAGGATACCCCAAAAAGCGAATAGCTTTTTCATACGTCACCCTCCAGGGTTAAAATATGCTCATAATGAGCCTGAGAGTCATTAGATTATGGCAGAGATTTAAGCAATCATTTTTTCTCCTTTTGATAAAAAAACAGGGGATTTTTCGGAACCGTTCAGGATTTTTGATGGCCAATTATTTTTATATATTCATCCGGTGATCCCGTCAATTTTTCGTAGAAGAAGTAATCATCACTGTCATAATTAAGCCTGTAGTTCTCCAGAAGTTCTTCCCCTCTTTTTATATCTCTTGCTGAAACCTCCGTAGAGTTATCCCTGAAAACCAGGTTGTAGTCATTTTCAGAGTGGTTAATGAAGCGTGCGTTATCGGTCACATAGGTGAAGTCATTACCTCTTTTGTAGGCATATGTGAGAACATTCAAAAGAGCAGAATGGTTCAATCCGGAACATACACTGATGAATTCATCCCGGGAAAACCTGATATCAAATTCGTCATGATATTTCCAGACGACCGTTCCTTCGGGTATATCTTCACCTGCAAAGAGCCCCAGCCCGTGAATGGACGATGTGTCAATATAACAGGGTATTATCAGCATCTTGCAAATCCTTCTTTAAAAAATTTTTTAAAGTATTTTTTTCTTACTCGGCTTTGTGGCCCGAATAAACCTGTTAACTAAAATATCAACAATGTCCCCGCCGCACCGGGCGGCGGGGACATACCAAGTATGTTTTCTTTTTTATTACAGCTGAGTAGTTACTTTTTTTATTGAAATTATGGCAAGAAAAATCGGGAAAAAAATCAATATTTTTTTAAATAAATATTTGAAAAAAAGTTGCAAATAATGGGTGGAGGTTGTTTGTGACATCACATTAAAAAAACATATTAATTGCTGGTGGGTCCATGATGGCAAATTCACTTGGTAAACAGATGCTTGTGGAGTTCTACAACTGCTCCCCTGAAAATCTGAATGATGAAAACCTTTTGAAAGAGGTAATGGAGGTGGCCGCAGTTACTGCGGGCGCTACGGTAATAAACAGCACCTTCCATTCCTTCTCACCGTACGGAATAACGGGTGTTGTCATTGTGGCGGAATCACATCTATCCATTCACACATGGCCTGAATACGGTTATGCAGCTGTCGATATTTTCACCTGCGGAGACCTTATTGATAACAGTAAAGCTCTTGTTTATATCCAGGAGCAGATCTCCTCTGAATACTACAGTGTGGTTGAAATGAGGAGAGGTATACTCCACAACCGTGGTGAAATTAAACACAAGGCAGGTGCTTAACGATGAATGTAAAGATTGCTGATAACGACTGGGAACAGAGATTCCATGCTGAGAGGGCATGGGGGATCTTAACATGCATTGACCTTCACAACTGTAATCCTGATACTATCAGGGACGCGGAAGCCATAAAGAAATTCGTACATGAACTCTGTGACCTCATCGAGATGAAGAGGTTCGGGGAGACCGTAGTGGTGCATTTCGGAGAGGATGAGAAAGTTGCCGGCTACTCAATGACCCAGCTCATTGAGACGTCGCTGATATCGGCGCACTTCGCCAACCTCACTAATTCTGTCTATCTTGATATTTTCAGCTGTAAGTACTACGATCCGGACAGGGCGGCCCTGTTCACAAAAGAGTTCTTCCGGGGGGAACATTTCAACAGGAATGTTATCCTGAGAAAATAGCGGGGGGCGGAAAATGGAACTCTGGCTTACCGAAAAGCTCGAATTGGAAAACGGGAGCGGCCTGACAATCAAGGTGAAGGAACACCTCCACTCGGAGTACTCGGGCTTCCAGAAAATTGACATATTCGATACGGAGATGTTCGGGAGACTCCTCCTCCTGGACGGGATCATCATGTGTACTGAGAAGGACGAGTTCTCCTACCACGAGATGATTGTTCATGTCCCCCTTCAGGCACATCCCGCTCCTCAAAAGGCGCTTGTTATCGGGGGCGGGGACGGAGGTTCAGTGAGGGAACTTGCCCGGTATGATCTCGATGAAATACACCTCTGCGAGATAGACCGAAGGGTGGTAGAGATCTCCAGGGAGTACCTTCCCTCAATGGCATCAAAACTGGATGATCCCCGTGTAACGATTTTTTTTGAAGACGGATACGAATTTCTCAGGAAAAACAGGGAAACATATGATGTCATCATTATTGATTCCACAGATCCCATTGGACCCGGTGAGGCCCTCTTTACACAGGAGTTCTACAGACTGGTAAAAGAGAGCCTCACGGAATATGGCATCGTCTCATCGCAGGCAGAATCAATATTCTACCATGAAAATATCATAGAAAAGATAATCCGGGAGAGGAGGGAGATCTTTGACAGTGTCCATTACTACTACACCATGGTCCCCACGTACCCCAGCGGAATGATCGGTTTTGCATTTTCATCAATGAAGACAGACCCCTTTACACATCTTCAGCGGGAGAGGGCAGAGAAACTTGAAGGGTGCAGGTACTACTCATATGACATGCACAGGGGTGCATTTACCCTTCCGGTTTTCGCGCAGAAATTTGCCGCAGTCTGATTGCAGGGGAGTAAATTATTTATTTGGTAAAAATATGGAAAAGCCAAAAAGTTATGGTGGATTTATTTACGTGAAGCACAGCTTAACGTTTTTTTTCTTCCTGTTTTTTCTCGTTATAATAACGACCCAATCCCGGTCAGCTCAGGCAGGTCCTGAAAACCGGTCGTCATACTGGGTAGACCTTTCGAGGTATCTTGCCGGAATGCCGGTTTCTTCCGATAGTCCTTTTTATCCCCTGACATCTGACAGGGCATATAAATTGCATGTTAAAAGGATGGACAGGTTCTGGGATATTGTTGATCGTGAAACGGTCAGCAAGATGGTGCCGTGGCAAAAGAAACAGTTAAATCAGAAAAACAATAACAGACCGGTTTTTTATCCTTTAAGCGGGGCGGACTTTATTAATTCGTATCTTCTCTTCCCGCATTCTCGCCTTTACATCATGGCCGCACTTGAAGAGCCGGGTATCATTCCCTCTATCCCCGGGATGAAGAGGAACAGGATTGCAAACGGACTTCTTTCAGTACAGCGGGCAGTCTACCTTTACGGTAAAAACAACTACTTCCAGACAAAGGTGATGATACGTGAACTGAAAAGATATACTATTAAAGGTACCACGCCACTAATCCTCATATTCATGGCGCGGCTGGGTCTTAAACCGGTAAGTGTTGAAAGTATCTATATTGATACGGACGGCAGTATTAAAAAGCAGGAAAAAGGGAAGGAGAATATTATACCGGGAAGAATACGTGGTTCCAGGATCCGGTTTGCTGTACAGGGAAATCCTTCGCTTAAAACACTTTACTATTTCCAGATGAAACTGGATAAGACAACAGTAAATCCCGACACTCCTTCGGGGAAATTTTTCAATAAACTCCAAAATGTCAATACGGTCATAAAGGCCGGATGTTATATTTTCCATATGAACCAGTTCAGGGAAGTAACGGACTTTATCATTGCGAAAAGTAAAATGATCATCCAGGATGACTCGGGGATTCCTTACAGGTTTTTTAACAAGTCCATCTGGAACATGAAACACTTCGGGGTCTACATTCCCCGGTACCCCATATCCGATACAAAAGTATACAGGCAGAACGATCTTATTGCGGAATACAGGAAGGTGAAAAATCCCCTCCCTTTCAATTTCGGGTATGGAAGTCTCCTCGGGAAAAACAGGTCAAACCTCCTGTTTGCCGAGAAGAAGGACAAAAAATAACCTTAAGAATGGATTTTATTTATTTTTATAACTAATCAACTATGTATATGAATAATCATATTTAATAAAAACATAACTGGTATGTTCCCTCCGTCTTCGGCGGCGGGGACATATTGTTATTATTTTCAGCAATTAGGTTATTTTCAGCCATATAGCTGGGTAGTTAATAAATATCATTAATTAAGATGATCCATCCCCATACAAAACTAAAATTCATAAATAAAAACATAGGGTATGGAGTCTTTGCAACGAGAGATATCCCTGAAGGTACTATCGTTTATGTAAAAGACAGCCTTGAACAGGTTATATCGCCAACCGATTACCTCCTTCATTCGGAAATGATGCGGGCGGTAATAGACAGATACTCATATATTGATGAGCTGGGAAACCGTATTATCAGCTGGGATTTTGCTAAATATGTAAACCACTGCTGTAATTGTAACACGATCAGCACGGGATACGGTTTTGAAATTGCCATCCGTGACATCAAAAAAGGGGAACAGATTACCGATGAGTACGGGATTTTTAATATTGACAGGGAAATATCCCTCGTCTGCGGTGAACCGGGATGCCGAAAGGTCATTTATCCTGATGATTTTGAAAAATATTACAGAGAGTGGGATGAAAAGATAAAGGTTTCACTTGCGAAACTGTTTGATAGAGAACAGCCGCTCATGTCCTTTATTGGAAAAGACGTACGGGAGGAACTGGATGCATTCTTTTTCAATCCCGAAAAATATAAATCGGTCTATTCACTGAGGCTTAAAAAGGGTGTTGTCCTTTAGAAAACTGCTTTATAACTCATCAGCTGGTAACTAATCAGCTGCATGGGTAATAATATACATATTTTATAAAATAACAGCCATGTGTCCCCGCCGCATTCGGCGGCGGAGACACATCGGTTATCTTTTATTCATTAACATATCTTCTTATGTATAGCTGAGTAGTAGTATAAGCTATTATAAAAACAACTGAGTCGTTACTATTTATTTTATGAATTGACATCTGTATATATATATGAATATTTATATATATAATGGCAGAAGAAAAAATACGCATTTTAATAGTTGAGGATTCAGAAGAAGATGCATTGCTTCTTCTTTATGAATTGGAAAAGGGCGGTTATGATATCCGGTGGAAAAGAGTGGAAAGTTCCCGGGAGATGGAAAAGGCCCTTGATAATGAGGTGTGGGATGTTGTGATTTCCGACTATAAGATGCCTCTTTTCAGCGGTCCTGAATCGCTGGAGCTCTTTAAGAGCAAGTCAATTGATATACCTTTTATTATCATATCAGGTGAGATAAGTGACCAGAATGCGGTGGAGCTGCTCAAGAACGGTGCCCAGGACTTCATTAGAAAGGACAACATGGCCCGTCTTCTCCCGGCAGTGACAAGAGAACTCTCAGAAGCAGTCATACGTAAAAAGGAACGTGAAGGTGAAAATGCCCTGAGAAAGAGCCGTGAACTTATCAACAACTTCATGAATTCCGCAACAGATTCATTTATTCTTCTCAGTTTCGATCTCACTTTCATTGAGGTGAACAGAAGCTGTCTTGAACTCATTGGCCGGGAGAGAGATGAGGTCATTGGACGGGACCTTCTTGAACTGTTCCCGGACTTTAATAATGTCGAGATATACAATCCCCTGCTTGATGTTCTGGGAGAGGGGATTCCCATGCAAAAAGATATTGTTCTTGATCTCCCGGAAACGGGTGAAAGACACCTCGATATAAAGGCCTTCAGGATTTCAGACGGGCTGGGAGTGATTGCGCGTGATATCACGGAACTGAAAAATGCCGAAAGACAGATAATAGACTCACTCCATGAAAAGGAACTGCTCCTGAAGGAGATCCATCACAGAGTAAAGAACAACATGCAGATTATCTCAAGCCTGCTCAATCTTCAGAAGCTCACAATTGAAGATGAATATGCCAGGGAAAAAATGGACGAAAGCATAAACCGGATATACTCAATGGCCCTTGTCCATGAAAGCCTCTATCTATCGGAAAATCTGTCAAAAATAAATATCAATGAATATGTCACTTCACTCTCAGCCCAGCTTTTCGGGATGTTCAGTATCAGCAGTGAAAAAATTTCCCTGAAGACAGATATTGATAAATCTTTGATGCTGGATATAAACAGCGCAATACCATTCGGGTTGATATTAAATGAACTCATTCTGAATTCTTTCAAACATGCTTTCCCGGACCGGGAGACAGGTGAGATGAAAATCAGCATTAAAAATGAAGAAAGCAGGATGACAATAGAATATTCGGACAGCGGGAAGGGGCTCCCTGGTAATTTTAATCTCGATAAACTCCCATCCCTGGGATTTACCCTTATAACCAATCTCGTGAAGCAGTTGAAAGGCAGTATGACTCTTAATGAAGGGAAAGGCTTCAGTGTAACATTAACTGTCCCGTACGGGTAGTCGTTGCCCCCTGAACAATGGGCTCAAACATGTCCTCAGGGATCTTCGGCAAAAAAGAGTTGCGTTTCGCATTGTTTAAATAAAAATCAGCATATTGTTATTTTGCACTTCTTTTGTGTAAACGGGTATATTATGGTGTCTGCATTGTATTAATCATGACAACTTGGCCTTATGGCTAAAAAAGGTATTTACTAAAATATCAATAATATGTTCCTGCCGCTTTGGAGGGCGGAGATATATCAGTTGTTGTTACGACGAATAAGATTGTTCTTATATAAATCCTGAGTCGTTACTTATATGCCAGCTAAATTTTGAAATGAGGATGTGTACATGAGATATAGACATTACAGAGTGTTTATTGTTATCTTCGTTTTTCTTTTTACCGGTCTGTTCATGGATTCTCTTCTGGGGAGACCGGCAAAGGGGACGGATTACATGGTTGGAGGGAAACTGGGCTATTTCAACGGGATTGGAGGAATTGCGGAATTGTCAATTTACCGGCGATCGATTTCGATACCCCTTGCCGTCCATTTTGGTGTGGGTTATTTCAAACAGGAAGATCCCGGTTCTGCCACAGCTGCCCGAAGAATATTTATTAACGATAATACCGGGGGAAACGACAACATCAAGGAATACGGCCAAAACTGGCTCTTCATTATCGACATCAGCCTTCCGGTATATAGAAAAAAGGATTTTATCATTAGGGCATATGGAGGGGCGCGGTATGTAAAGTATACCGCTCATTTTGATTACCAGGGGGGAAATGAAGCCTTTGATGTCTATTCAAATCCCTGGGGTGTGGGACTTGGACTTCGCATGGAACTTCCTTTTTCACAAAATTATACGGTTGGCCTGGATCTGGGTCTTGATTATTATATCCCGGACACCCTCAGCGGGCATGGTAATTTTTATAACCCGTCAAACGAGGATGACAATCCCCGGGATGATTACACCTACAGTGATGCCGATAATGCCGTGAACCAGCCGAAGTATTCGCCAAAGGCCGTACTCTATATTCAGTACAGGTTGTGATCGCCATCATCTGAAATTTATTTTTCCGGGAACTCATTATTGAACAGTATTATTATCTGTTTGTCGATACTTTTAGATTCGCAAAAAAAATCAGTCATTAATGAGAGAGTAAAAAATCCCGATCTCAAGGAAGATATCGTTGGTTCGGCAAGAAATTGTGCGCGATGGGGCAGGGAAAAACCCAATGAAACCCGCTGGAAAAATCCGGTATGGTCGCTTCATAAGGCTCAAGACAGTTTAATGGTAATGGAAAGTTTAATCTAAACACATGGTCTCCATGTAGTTATGAATAGTAAAGACCTTCATTTTAATTTCCTGGGCAAGCCAGTATGAGGCAGAGTCGTCCGGTTTATCAAGGAAACGATTTTTAAACTCATCGGCCTGCACTTTGGCTTTCTTTAACACGGGAAGCCCTCCTCCGCTGTTGGGAAGGTATTCGTCATAAGGAGTTAATCTCTCGAAGATCTCAAGAAACTGTTTAATTTTTTCCCGGGTGAAGGGCTTCCCCAGGGGTGATGATTCATAACACTCTTTTAAATCATTATGGATGTCATTTAATTCCTTCAGATGATTTTCTTTAAACCACTGAAAGTCAAATTTTGTTGAGGTATAAACATACCAGGGTTCATCACCCCGGGCCTTTGTTAGCATATTCAGGAAATCTTCCGTAATCGTAACGTATTCAAAACTGACGGGATTCCTGAAAAGATGGTATTCACACTGCGGGTCATCTTCAAACATGGATTTTAGCTTGAAGTTCCCGATGATGTTGAGAATATAATATTTATCTTTTGATTGAGAACCGTCCTTTGCCAGGACCTTAGCGGTGAAAAGTTCATAATTGGTAATCTTGTTGTCATCAAGCAAGCGGACAAAACGTTCACTGACAAGAGGGAAATATTCCGTTCTAAAAAAATGCCCTTTGATCTCTTCTGAGTCAAAGCTCTCTATATCAAAAAAGACTTCTACCTGATCCAGGTCTATTGGTTTGAGTCTTTCTCCGGTATGAAAATAATTAAAATCTTCAAATTCAATCTTTAAAATCGGGGTGGTTTTATCTTCATCATGAAACAGCCAGTAATACATATTTTTTGATTTCCCTGTAAAATCTGTGAATTCTGTATTTGAGATAATTGGGACAATAAATGCTGAATGAGATAAAATGGCAAGATTTTTAAATGAAATAATTTAAAAGGAGAATTTCAGGTTTTTAAAGGGGAGGGCTTTGAAGCAAAGCAAGAGGGGTAACTTCAATGAAAGCGCTTGCTGCATATCTTTTTGAAGACCTCCGAATTGATCATGAGAACATATCTGCCATGAACAAAGAGGTATTTGTTTTTCTGGCTCCCCTCTACAGAAAAAAAATATTTACCCTGTTTTTAAAATGGATAGCCAGGGGAAATTGCATGCAATTCTCTGCAGGAAATGGCGAAACCGTGTAAAAGGAAGAGATTATTATGTTTATGTGTGGTATCTTTCCCGGGGGATAAAATTGAATTTTAAACACTTGAAAAACCGGATGGTTCAATCCGGGCACCTTGCTGAAAATGAAGATTTCTCAGAGGAGATTTTACATATAAAACTTAAAGAGCGTTTTAACTCAATAGACTTTAACCTGGTTAAAATTGATGTTTCCCCATTTATTAAGAATCAGGATGATCTTTCACTCTGGTCTTCAGATTTTTTTACCGGTATAACTGAGGATAAGTTGAAGTTAGCATAAAAAAACCACCAGCGTTTGGTGGTTTTTTTAATTGGGCGCTACAGGGCTTGAACCTGTGACCCTCTGCTTGTAAGGCAGATGCTCTCCCAGCTGAGCTAAGCGCCCTTTCTATTCAAATAACCTTTTCGGTTGATTTGCTCGCTTTAAAACCGAGGACTGTCTTTGCCGGAACCCGGACTTTTTTGCCCGCGATGGGTGAGTTGACTGTCCGTTCCTTTTTCTCAACCCGGTGAAATGTCCCGAATCCTCTTATCTCTACCTGTTCGTTGTTCTCTGTTATCTCTATGATTTTTTCCAGGAACCCGTCAACAACTTTTGCAATATCATTTCTCTTTAATCCGCTTTTAATGGACAGGTCCCTGATGATATCAGTCTTTGTCAAAGGGGGTTATCCCTCGATAGCTACGCAGACTGCTGAACGGTGCTGTTCACTTTCTTTGCCAGTCTCGATTTTTTCCTTGCGGCGGTGGTCTTCTTGACAATCCCTTTGCCCGCGGCAGTATCAATGGTCTTTACATACTTTTTAAAGAGCTCCTGCAGCATCTCGGGGTTCTTTTCTTCTTTGGATTCAATTAATTTTATAACTCTTTTACCGGCAGTTCTGATAGATGACCTGACGCTGACGTTTTTCATCCTTCGCTTTTCATTCTGCCTGTTTCGCTTCTTCTGTGATTTTATGTTTGCCAATTTTTTACCTTTATTTCAATCAATTTTCTATGGTTTGCAACTATTATTTTTTATAAAAAAATGTCAAGGAAATTAAGAAATAAAAAAAGTAATTATTCGTAAGTTCTCTAAGACAGAAGCCAGATATATCTTGATCCCTTCAGAAATTGAGGTGTTAGTAATTGCACATCTCCCTCTTCAACTTGGAACTCGGAACTCGGAACTAATACTATCTCTCCATGAAAAGCATTCTGAACATGCGTGTTGAATAGTAATAGGTTGTGCAGCGGGCCGTTCCGTTATCGAAGAGCAGCCTGTAGTAGATCACTTTTGTCCGGCCTTTTCTAAAAGAGGATATCCTCAGCTTTCCGTCATCCTTGATATCCGGTTTCCCAAATCTTCTCCTGAGGTCTGATGAGATTTTTTTTTCATCCCTGGCAGATATTAAATCCCAGTTTTTCTTTATGGTGTAGAGCCTGTTGTTGATAAACATATAATCATAAACAGGATTTGAGCGTATCCTCACGACTTTTATCCGGTTAATGATCTCAGGATTGATCCCGGTAATAAAGGTGAGAATTTTATGTTTGTATGCGGGTTTTTCCGACGGTTTAAATTCTGTTATTATGGATGATGACCTTATCTTCACAAACTCCGAATAATCGGTACCCCAGGGAGGATCACCGGCATGGAGCGGCAGGGTGGTAAAAAGCAGTAATAGGGCTGCATGTACCGGTGCGGAGAAGGGAGTTAATGATCTCAGGACATTCATAATTTACAAATCTAATTGCCGTTTCATCAGTCAAGGAAATTTTCTGTGAGAAAATGAATTGTCATTGACTGAAAAAATCACCATTAATCATAAGTGTATACAAAGAGAAAATAAATGCAAATGAAAAAGATACATCTCACCGGAATTTGTGGAATCGGTATGGGGAACCTGGCGGGAATGCTTGTTGATAAAGGGTACCGTGTGTCGGGATCGGATAAAGAGTTTTATCCCCCCATGAGTGGTATGCTGAATGAGCTGGATATTGAGCTCTTTCAGGGTTACGGAAGCGATAATATCAGGGACACCGACCTGGTAATAATCGGGAACTCTGTGAGCAGGGGAAATCCGGAGGTTGAGCATATCCTGAATAACAGGGTCCCCTCTCTCTCCATGGCGGACGCTCTTTACAGGTTTTTCCTCAGGGAGAAAGAAGTCATTTCAGTTTCCGGGACCCACGGGAAAAGCACCACGGCGGGACTTCTCTCCCATATACTTGTGGAAGCCGGCGAAGACCCGTCGTTTTTTGTGGGAGGATATCTCAACAATTACGGTTCGGGATACCGCCTGGGAAGGGGAAGATTTTTCGTTATCGAAGGGGATGAGTACGATTCATCCTTTTTTCAGAAGCTGCCCAAATTCATCTGCTACAGGCCCGACCACCTGGTCCTCACCTCCCTGGAATTCGATCATGCTGATATTTACAACAGCCTGGACGAAATCAAGACCTGGTTCACGAGACTGGTTAATATTATCCCCTCCCGGGGAAATATCATCTATTCATCCCGGTACAGGGACCTGGAAGAGGTCACAGAGGGGTCTCTCTCCCGGCTTTATAGTTACGGCAGTGAGGGTTCTGATTTCTTCTCGGAACAGTCAGGCCATATGCAGCAGAACAGTATCTTTTCGGAGATTGTTTTCCGGGGAAAGGGCGGGGCGGATATCCCCCTGAAAAGCAGGCTCTTTGGCGGATTCAACAGGGACAACATAACAGCGGCAGCATCCGCAGCGCTTCTCCTGGGAGTAAAAAGCCATGATGTGGCCAGGGGTGTTGAAACGTTTACCGGTATCGGCAGAAGACAGGAGATAATCTATGACAGGGAGGGACAGATCATACTCGAGGATTTTGCCCATCATCCCACAGCCATACGGTCCATCCTTGAGTCGGTGAGGGAGAGGTTCCCCGGTCATAGGATATGGGCCATCTATGAGCCGAGGTCCGCCACCAGCTGCAGGAATGTCCTTCAGGACCTTCTTCCCGGCGCCTTTAAAAGCGCAGAGAGGGTATTGATCAAAACACCATACCGCAGTGAAAAAATCAGGGAAGAGGAGAGGCTTGATACCGGGAAACTTCTCTCTCAGCTTCAGGAGGAGGGTATTGACGCGGATATTCTTCCTGATGTTTTCTCCATAATCAGGATCGCTGCGGAGGGAATCACCGGCGGGAATAAAAACGTCTTTGTGGTGATGTCAAACGGAAGTTTTGATGACATCTACCGGATCATGAAAGGTGAATTTGACATCAGGCTGTCTCAATAACCAATATTGCTTGACATAAACATTCATTTTTGACATATACTTCTGTCATACAATGATTATGTATATTAATAATTATTTTATTAAAAAAAGAATAGATGTAATTTTTCATGAGTCTGTCATCCCGGCCGAAGCGAAGCGAAGAGCCGGGATCCATGTTACGTTATTAAGTAAATTGGTTGATGCGTTTACTCTTTTTATTTATTATATGCATTTGGATTCCCGCTTTCGCGGGAATGACATTGACATAATTCTTATTTAATCATATAATTGAATAGTTACAAAGAGTAAAGGGATTAAATATAATGGAGTTTGCAGGTCCGCGTATGACAAAGAGATTTCTTACTGTCTTCAGTTTTTTTCTGTTAGTGATTCTGATATTTCTCTCGTCGTCTTCCCGTTCAATTGCCGCTGAGAAGTACGCGGTCCTGAAACTTCAGGGATCGGTTAATCCTGTTGTTTCGGAATACATCACCAAGCACATAAGAAAGGCGTCCCTTGAAGGTGCTTCTTTTATCGTCCTTCAGCTTGATACACCCGGCGGCCTCCTGACCTCAATGAGGGAGATCATCAAGAGTATCCTCACATCGAGAATACCGGTGGTTGTCTATACATATCCCAAAGGCGCACAGGCGGCATCTGCCGGCGGATTCATTATGCTCTCCGCCCATGTAGCGGTCATGGCCCCCGGTACGGAGATAGGCGCCATGCATCCTGTTAGCCCCATGCTCAATTTCATGCAAAAGGACAAAGAGGGCAAACCGGAAGGTCCCATGGAGAAAAAGGTCCTCAATGATACAATAGCATATGCCCGGAGCCTTGCGCAGAAGAGAAAGCGCAATGTCAAATGGGCAACGAGAGCCGTGAGAGAGGCAATATCCAACACCTATAAGGAGGCCCTCTCCCTGGGGGTCATTGACCTTGTGGCGGAAGATATGAATGATCTTCTGAAAAAACTCAATGGCATGACCATTGACCTGAATGGTTCCGATTATACCTTTAAGACCGCGGGGATAATGCCGCTGGAATACCAGATGGACTGGAAGCAGAAGCTCCTGAACTATTTTGCAGATCCACAGATCATCTTCCTTCTGCTTATTATTGCCATTGTGGGTATCGGTATCGAGTTTAAAAGTCCCGGTATGATCGTGCCGGGAACAATCGGCGCAATCGCGCTCTTTATTTTTCTCATGGCAATCCAGGTCATTCCCATAAATGTGGTGGGGCTTGTTCTTATTCTTCTCTCAATTGTGCTTTTTATCCTTGAGCTGTCGATTACCAGTTATGGTCTGCTTACAATTGGCGGTATTGTATCATTTATGCTTGGATCGATGATTCTCTTCGATTCGCCGCTCCCCGGAGGTCATATTCCCATGTCATCAATAATTGCAACGGTACTGGTTGTGCTGGGTATTGTTTTTTTCGTTATTCGGTCTATTTTCAATGTTCACAGGGGGGATGTTACCACCGGAAAGGAAGGCCTTATTGGAAATCATGGTTTTTCCCTGAAAGATTTTGATAAAACAGGGAAAGTGAAGGTGCATGGTGAGATCTGGAGCGCGGAATCGGAAGAGGAGATCAAAACAGGCGATCCGGTAGAAGTAGTTGATGTGAGAGAGATGGTGCTTATTGTCAAAAAAATTGACTCATAACAGTTGCGTTTTTTCGTACTGTTCAATATAAATGAATTCTTCATGTATTAGAGGAGGTTGTTATGTACGGTTTCGTACCTTCATTTGTTCCAACATTGATAGTTATCCTGATTTTACTCTTTTTATCGGCTGTAAAAATAGTCAAGGAATACGAGAGGGCGGTTGTTTTCAGGCTGGGAAGGCTTATTAAAAAGGCAAAGGGGCCCGGACTGATCATCATTATCCCCTTTATCGATAAGTGGGAGAGGGTCAGTCTCAGGCTTGTTGCGCTGGATGTTCCTCCCCAGGATGTCATCACCAAGGACAATGTCTCCATTAAGGTTAGTGCTGTTGTCTATTTCAGGGTAATGGACCCGAACCTTGCCATTACAGAGGTGGATGACTTCCTCTATGCCACATCACAGCTCTCACAGACTACCCTGAGAAGTATTCTGGGAATGGTGGAACTTGATGAGCTCCTTACTGCGAGGGAGAAGATCAATGAACAGCTGCAGGACATTCTTGACCACCATACGGAGCCCTGGGGAATAAAAGTAACTTCCGTTGAAGTGAAGCATGTGGACCTTCCCCAGGAGATGCAGAGGGCCATGGCGAAACAGGCTGAAGCGGAAAGGGAGAGAAGGGCCAAAATTATCCACGCGGAGGGTGAGTTCCAGGCGGCCCAGAAGATGATAGAGGCTGCCGCCCTTATCGAAAAGCATCCCATTGCTCTTCAGTTGAGGTATCTCCAGACGACCACCGAGATTGCAACGGAAAACAATTCCACAACAATCTTTCCCATACCCCTTGATTTTTTATCGGATCTGATGAAAAAGAAGTAAGCCGGGAGAAGGATACTTCGAAGAAATTTTTAACTTTTGGATAATGTTCTTTGTGCCCCTGTTGATTCAGGGGCACATTTTTTAATCAGTTATCTTTTTTATTGGATCTGATTATTCTTATACTAAGCTTGGATCGTTACCGGGTATATTACATTTCTTGAAGATTCCGGCAGAGAAAAGTGTTTTTTTATTGCAAAAATATTCCAATTACATCAATGATTGAATAGACCGGGCATTTAAGAGAATATTTTTTACAGGATTAAGGTGATAAGTTTTCGGATTATTTTTGAGTTATGAGGTCATTGATGTGAATTCCAAAAAGAGCAGAAAAAATGACAATATCTGTCCCGTATGCGCTGAGGATGTTCTTGATGTCTTAACCTGTAAAAACTGCACGGAGGAATATTTCATATGTGAAGAGTGTGAAACGATCTTCAGGGACCGGGAATCTCTCTCCGATCCTGAATCCAGATCCTCGTCACTGGAATGTCCTCACTGCGGTTTCAGTATCTAGGTTTCCTCTTTGCCGCATCTTCACAGGGGCTGCAAAGCAACAGGTCTTCTGCTTTGCCTCCGGAGCACATCCCTGCTTAGTCTATAAACAGGGATGCAATCATTGCCGAGGTCTCCTTCAACACCTCCGGATTATTGTGGATTGCATTGATATTGTTCATTGATATCTTTAATCGGGCAATCCTGGTTTTTCGCCGGGTTTCCGCCTTTCTATCCTGCTCGAGAATGAGCTCTTTTATCTCCTCCCTCTGTTTCTCTTTTTCTTTCTCCTCACGGACTTTTTTCATTTTTATGACATTCTCTTCATTTAATTTCTGCCTGGCTCTGCCGGATATTTCAACAATATCCTCTCCCCCCGCGGCTTTTTTCAGCACCCTGCTGCCGCACGGTTCCTCCCGGGATATAAAAGTGATGCGGTTCTTTTTTACTCTTTCTTTCATTGTGTAGATTTTCATAACTTTTCTCCTTGAAGTAATTTTGTCTCATAAATAATATCGGAAAAGCTATATATATGTTTAGCTAAAAATATGTATAGTATAATATTTTTTAAACAATTTTATCATTTACCAAAGAGACACAAAGAAAATAAATATTTTGGACGGTCAGGGTAAAGTACAGTTTTTGGTTACGGTTTATAGAGGTGTTGATGCACAAAGGACCTTTTTTACTTTTCTTGACATCTTGTAATTTGCCAATATTCTGGTGAAAACTTTAGCAAGATGATAAATTCATAAGAGAAAAGTCATGAAAGAAGAAGGAACATTAATGGAAGTAGAAAAAGATGGAGAAGAAATTATTCTTCTAAATGGGCGGAGATTATCTGTAAGTCCAAATGATATGCCAACAGTTTGTATATGGATACCAACCGCAGAACTTGAAATACTGGATGGTAGGGCAGAAAAAATGGTCAAAGAATGAGCGCAAAAATATCAGAAAGAACTTTTTGAGATGTGGAAAACACAAAAATTTATCCAATTACCGGGACTGGAATAATATAATGAACGAATATCCCAAAATTAAATCAGTAAAAATACTTCAAGATAAGCAACTGGAAGTATTGTTTGAAAATGGTGCAACTAAAATATACGACTGCATTAGGTTGTAAAATTGAATAAGGAAGTTTAATTAAACTCTTTCTTTATCTTTCATCCGCGTCCCATCTGCGGCTAAACCACTTTCTCTTAATCCGAAACCTGGAACCCGGAACCCTCAACTGAATTAATAACCATCCCCGCGAGGATAAAACCGAATATTGCCGTGACGTGCACCAGGGAGCCGTTGGCCCTCTTTTTCTCCGCAAGTAACCGTCCTTCCGCGGTTTCCCTGGAGACGGGAACCGCGCAGGTCTTCTCATCTTCCTTTTCCGCCCCATTCTGTGGGCCTGTCTTATACGGTTTTTTCACGGCCTCGTCGCTGTAAACGCACTGAAAGTCTTTTGTTAAATTCATCTTTCTCAGGGAGTTTCGTATCCTTCGGGCAAGGGGACATCCGCTGGTCTTCCAGATACTGCCGGTCTTTATTTTTCCCGGGTCGGTTTTCAGTGCCGCTCCCATTGATGAGTAGAGGGTTGATTCCGTCTCAAGGGCGGACTTTATGAGGTGGATTTTACTCTCAAGGATGTCTATGGCGTCGATGATATAGTGGTAATCAGTGAGCCTGAATTCCGCGGAATGTTCTTCCGAATAGACCCCGGGGATTGCGCTGATTTCCACGCGGGGATTTATCTCCAGGAGCCTTTTCTTCATAACATCAACCTTCACCCCTCCCACAGTGGCGGATGTTGCATGGAGCTGCCGGTTTGTATTTGATTCGCAGACAGTATCGAAATCCACCAAGGCAAGGCTTCCTATCCCCGAGCGGACAAGGCCTTCGGCGCACCAGCTCCCCACACCTCCCACTCCGAAAAGTATGACTTTTGTTTCATGAAGCCGCTCCATTGTCTCTTTCCCCAGAAGGAGTTCGGTTCTTTGAAAAATAGTTTCTGTCATTTTTTTCTCTTCACTCATGATTTCCCCCCCATCCCCCTTGTCTGTCGATTTTTACAAATTGAAATAAACAGTTATTGTATAAATCTACCTCGATTATCAA
>JBNKTL010000057.1:20875-30970 GCA_050298055.1 Spirochaetota bacterium | reverse complement strand
GGTCGAACCTTTATAGGCACCTCCTGTGCCGGGTTCGACACTAAATACATCCTGTATTTAGCACTTGATCATCTTGAGCTCAGGATGAGCGAAATGCCGGTTTTTTTAACACGAATGTTAAAAAACCGGCCATGATCGTCGCATGTAGAGAGCTTTTTGTCAATAAAAAACATTTTACACATATTCTTATAAAATGCAGTATGTCACTTGAAATCAGTAGATTATAGCGAATGTCACGCTTTAAAGAAGTGCTAAAAAAACAAAATGGTTAATTGAATTTCATAACTTTATGAAAAATAATATTGGAAAAACAATAAATGAACTTAAAAAATATGCTGACACTTTAACTTCAAAGGAAATCAGCTATTTGAATTTTAATCCTCAAATAGATTCAAAGACTTTATATGGCCTTTTAAAGAGAGGATGGTGGCATATTTATTTTTTTGGTTCAAACCGGGATTTAAACTTTGGACTTCGAGTGACCCCGGGTAGTGAATTCTCAAAATGGCCTGTTTCATCCAGTTATATAAACAAAAACTCATACATCGTTGCACCAGGCCTGGATACATTTTTCTATTTAAACATAGCCAATCAGCTGGTAAAACCGCAGATAATTGGTCATTTTAGTTCAATGGCAGCAGAAGTCGAAAAAGTTTCCCACAAGTTTTTAGATATTACTGGCGGAAAAGAACACTTTGATTTTTTTAAAGATTTTTTCATGAATCCTTTTGTCTTTCCTGAAGATGAAACCAGGGAAAGCGAACTATATGTTTCATTTTGGGACCGGTTTGATAAAAGTGATGGCCATAGTTTAATGCGGGAAATAATTCAGGACCTGGAAAGTTTTAACATCTCCACTGTTGGTACTATGGATAAAAACAAACTGGGTATCTGGAAGCACCGCATATTTTATATCATCATTCAGAAAGCATGTAAAAACAATGCAGATATTATCAACAACACAGAAATTCGTGATTTTTTCTGGGACTTTTTTAAAAGTATCAATGTTTATGATTGTGAAAACATGGTACCCAAACAGTTCCCAAACGATTATACTCAGCCTAATTTTGAGCTTGCAAGTCCGATAAAAATGTTTGCCCGGGAAATAGAACATAATACTGAAAAATACACTCAGGAGCCCTTGGCGCGTGCTATTATGAAATTGGATGATGATATAGACCGCTACATCGGCATTGAACATGCTGAAGCAGCAGCGCTGTATGATGATCAAATGAATAGACCTGACTTGTCCTGGAACTGTCTGGTTAATGCAGCCTATTGGTCGGGCTTAAATTCTAACGAAACACTATTGCCTGTTTGGGAAGCCGCCATCTCTTTAGCTGAAAAGCACAACTGGACAGATGCTCACTTTGCTTTAAAAACGCAATACGATTGGTATCTGGATTATAAAATGAAAAACAATATTTCATAATGCAAACTGTATCCCAAAAATACTTTGAGATACTGCTGGAAAAATTTTAATGATAGTGTTATTTCAAAGTGTGTTTCGTATGCGAGTATACAGCCCGTTTAATTAAACCTTCAACCCTGCGTATTTTAAATGTTTCCAGAGTGTCAAAAGGGTTGTAAGCATATTCAGGGTTCATATTGTTGATCTTTCCTAAGGTGGGCAGTCCAAAAGCAAAATCCTTCTTGTCTTCACATAAGATCCATGTTCCTCCCATGTTCTTCCTTAAAGTTTCTCCAAGATAACGAGCCAATCTTGTTACAAACCGGTCTTCTGATATATCGATAGAAATCTTATTGTCAAGATATTTTGAGTAAAGCAATTCTATCCTATCCAGAGATTCCCAGGAGTAATCCAGTGGTATTAATAATGTGTCATTTAAAGATTCAACATAATTTGCCAGACCTTCCAGCGCATTCTCCATTTGATGGATGAAGCCGTCAAATTTGTCTCTCATTTCTGTAATGTCGTTCATATGCGTTTTTTTATTATTCTTAAATTTACAAAGTACTTGCCATATCACACAGTTGTTGTCAACTGAATTAACCGGTGTTTATAATCAGTTGAACTACCTTGGTGTTCGAGGCCCACCCTCATGTATGTTGAGATAGAATACCGGTGCAGGGAGTGCGGAGAAACCTTTTTATTTACACCCCGGGAACAGAAATACTGGTATGAAAAACTGGGATTTTTAACAGATTCCCGCCCGGTGAATTGTCCCCAGTGCAGGAGAAAAATACGTAAAAATAAAAAGGGCGCTGAAAGACTAGGAGAGCTTTTACATAAGGAGGATGATCTCTCGGCGGAAGAACTTGAAGAGATGTCGGAAATCTACCGAGAGATGGGGGCCCTGACAAAAGCTGAGATTATGGCAAAAAGGGGAAAGAATAAACGGAAATAATAACCCTACCTGTACACCTCCAGCATCTCCCCATACTTTCCTCTCTCCCCATACTCCTTTTCATACTTCCCTAAAAGATCCGCAAGAACTTCTGTTTTGCCGGTGAGGTCGGCGCAGATAACCGCCCGCACATATGATTCTTCCCGGTGCCTGAACCTCCTGCGCCTGTACTTTGCGGCCGCCATATAATAAGCCAGTGCCTTTTCATAATCCATCTCATGGAAACGAATTTCTCCCCTGTAAAAATTCACCAGCGCTTTTACATGGCGGTTCAAGCCGCTGATCTTTTCTATTTCATTGAAAAGGTCCCCTGCTTCGGTATATTCCCCCAGTCCCATGAGGGCTATGGCTTTCTTCAATTTTTCTTTACCGGTCCTGTTCAGTTCCTGTTTCTTCCCCTGGCCTTCCTTTCCCCGAACGGCGGAAACAATTGTACGGGGAAGATAGGGGGGGGAGTTTTTTGCCAGAAGTTTTGTAAAAGCGGTTGCGGCGTCTCCTCTTCTTATTCTCTTGTTGAGCAGATCAAACGTAAACCTGAAAATTTTCGGTCCCGTTATCCTCAGTTTTCTCTTCTCACCGGAGAATGAAAACTCCACGATTGATTGTTTTAAGAGCCTGAAAATATCACCGTTAAAAACAGGGTCTCCCTGTCGCGGTTGTATTATTTTTCCCCGGCGTTTTACAGAGACCGTGCCGATGATAAAGCTTATATCGGCTTTCTTCTGCTCTGACCGGGTTTCCGGTGTACAGACGGCAAGCAGGATGATCAGGATAGTTGATGTTACGGACCTTTTTCTGTTTTTCACTATAATCTCCCGGTTAAAATTTTCTAAATCCCGTAGTAGACAAAAGACGCCCAGTAAAAGGGGGACCTGTATTCGCCCTGTCCCGCGTCTCCCCTGATGAATTTTCTTTTGATCTCGGTCATGGCCCTGCTGTAACTCATCCCCTTCATCTTTACCAGCCTGTAGAGGTCCGTCATGAATTCCCTGGTGGATTCATCGGATACCTGCCAGAGTGAGACGGAAAGCCCCCTGGCTCCGGCAATGAGAAAGGACTGGGTCAGGCCCACGACACCTTCACCCCCGTAGATTTTCCCCAGTCCCGTTTCACATGCGGACAGGTTGACAAAGTCGGCATTGAGGTCAAGCCCGGTTATTTCGTTCATCCTGAGGTAGCCGTCCTCTTTCCCTCCTTTCTTCCCGGGGAGGGAGAGGACCACGGCTGACAGCCCGGGTATCTCGGGCACAACGATCCCATGCGTAGCAAAGTGGATGACCCTGTACTTTTTCAGTTCACCGTTTTGGGACATCTTCTTAAGTGATTCTTCATTCACATCCCTGCCGGTGTATATAACAGCTTCTTTTTCAATGAACTTCAGTGCTTTTACCTCTGCAAGTGTTCCCGGAAGGTTTTCCCATGAGGAAAACCCCAGGGCCGAGTAGCCTTTTTCCGTGCTTTCACCTCTTTTCATGGCCCTTGCGATCTCATCCTTCAGGTCTTCCAGTTCACCTTCCGATTCAACCATATCTTCCGCGTAGGTGGATTCCCTGTAGACTGCCCCTCCAAATGCAAGGATCGGTTTCCTCCCGCTGCCGTATTTTCTCCTGGCGATCAGTTCCGACACCTTCAGGGACTCTGTATAGCGGATATGGTATTTCTCTATGAGATACCTGCCGTCATCCATGATCAGTGTTTCAAAGGGAATAAACCCGAGGATCCCGTCGGGAATGATTACCAGGGTGTTCTTGTCCGCGATTTCTTTTTCAACGGGCTTTACCAGGAGTTTATAGAGGGCCCTCGATATTCTTTTCATCATTTTCAGCTCTTTCTTGCCGGGTGCTTCCCGGGAGAGGAGATGCCTGTAGAAGTTGATGATCTTTTCCAGTTTATCATTTTTTTTCATCCCCGCGAGCTGCCGGGACTTCTTCTCCTTCACCTTCAGGCCGCGCAGTTTTGACAGTTCCCTGTTCATTTCTTTTTCATAATCTGAATAGAGTGTTCCGGAAATGGTGTCTCTGCCGGTTTCCACGGCGTAGATCCTGTTCCGGGTAAGCGTAATAGTTGCCAGTTCATGGAATTCATTGACATTCGCGTAAGTGATAATTGCCCAATGGTTTTCCAGTGAGTTTCGATATTCATTGACTCTGCTGAAACCTGTTTCCCCTCCTGTTGATTTTTCCCCGAGCTGTTCCGCAAGGTATTTTGCTTTTGAAAGCTCAATGATGCTGAATGCCTTTTCCGGCTGCCCGTTCCTTATGTAAGCAGATACCAGGTATCCGTAGGTGCTCATCTGGGAGGCGAGGTAATCCAGACGTATCTTTCCCGTGGCGGTAAGCCTCTGTTTCTCCTTTATCTGCAGGGATCTGTCAAGATAGATGATGGCGTTCCCGTACTCTTTCCGGTCATGATATATGGCGCCGATGTTATTGTA
This sequence comes from Spirochaetota bacterium, assembly GCA_050298055.1. Lineage (GTDB taxonomy): Bacteria > Spirochaetota > UBA4802 > UBA4802 > UBA5550 > JBNKTL01. Next base: position 26,167 of record JBNKTL010000057.1, on the reverse strand, counting down.
ATTGCGCGCAATGTCATCCACTCTCCCCAGTGCCTTTTCAATTTCTATGGCTTCCTTATAAATATTAATAGCTGTACTGTGATCGCGCAGGGAAAAAGAGACCAGGCCAAGGTTGTTAAGATTGGTTGCCGCCTCGCCCCTGAGTCCCATCTTCCGGTTTATGGCCAGGGATTTCCGGAGGTATTCCCCTGCCTCTTTGTTGCGGCCCCATTCGTGGTTAACCAGGCCGATATTGTTATAGTCCCGGGCAATCTCTCCCTCTCTTCCCAGTTTTCTGTGAATCTCAAGAGCCCGGGTGAAATAGCTGTGTGATTCTCCGTACCGCTTCCAGTCATAATAGACAATGCCGATGTTGTTCAGGCGTATGGCGATTTTCTCCTCCCTTTGAAGCTCTTCTTCGATCTTTAACGCGTCCCGGTAATACCGGAGGGCCTTTTCATAGCTTCCCCAGGCATGGTAAACCCTGCCGATATTATTCAGCCTGATCGCCCTGTCGCCTTTCTTCCCGGAAATTTCATCAAGCCTGAGCGCCCTGTTATAATAATCCAGTGCTTTCCTATATTTCCCCCGGGCCTTGTATACCAGCGCAATATTGTTATAAAGAACGGCATCAGGGAACTTGCCCTGTTTGTCTAACAGGGAAAATATCTCGTTATAGCATTTCAATGCTTCGCTATAACTGCTTACGTGGTAGTACATGAGGCCCAGGTTGTTCAGGAGCGTAATAACATTTTCACTGTTATTCAGTTCCCTGTTAATCTGCAGAGCCTCTCTATAAAAGGGAATTGCTTTACTGTAGTTCCCGGACCACTCATGCATCAGTGCCGTAAACCCGAGTTCGGCCTGGAGGTCGGCTTTCCTGGGTTTACCGCTCATTTTCTCCGACTCGGAGGATTTTCTGTACATTTCCGCGGCCTCGGAAAATCTTTTTTCTTTTTTGAGCTTTTCACCCTTCATCCAGTAACTGTCTGCCGTATCATGCCAGGGGTCCGGGTAGAGGGGCAGGGTGACGGATAAGATCATGATTGTAACAACGATATGATTTTTCTTCATGTCAGCAGGGTAGGTATGATTTTATTTCCTGTCAATTTATTTATTATTTCAACCCATAGCCACGGGTTTAAACCCGTGGCTATGGGTTGAAAAGAGAAAAATATCTTAAACTGCTTGAAAAATCTCAATAGTATAGTAAACTGTTAATAGAGAGAGGATATTTTCTCTTATCCCGTGATAACAGGAGATTTTTGCCGGCTATGATTTTCAACAGGACAAAAGACCTTATTAAACTCCTCGCTGAGATTTCAATATTTTCAGGACTGGGCAAAAAGGACTATAAACAAATTCTGCCTCTTCTTGTCCCCATAAAATATCCCCCCGGTTCAGAGATCATCAAACAGGATGATGACGGAGATTCAATGTTCATTATCAAAAACGGGAGTGTCCGTGTGTTGAGGACCGAGAGGAACTCCGAAGAGGTCTCCCTGGGCAACCTGGGACCGGGAGAGTTTTTCGGAGAGCTCTCTCTCATTGATAATCTCCCCAGGTCTGCCACGGTGATCAGCAATGATGAATGTGAAATATTCAGGTTGAGCAGGCATGACTTTGATAAGCTCATAGATGAGAATGAACATATTGCGCTTGTTTTTTATAAAAAATGTCTGAAAGAATCTTTCGCCCGTTTCAGAAAGGTGGTCTCCAACTTCACCTTCTCCCAGAAAGAACTGAAGGAGAAGATGGATGAGATGATCGAAATACAGGTTGACCTTGTGGGGGCCCAGGACCTCCAGAAGTACTTCACCAGCATTGAAGATCCGGAGAACCGCAGGCTCCCCGGCGGCCTCAGCTATTCATATATCTACAGGCCTTGCCGTTCCGTGGGAGGGGACTTTCTCAATATCCTGGACCTGGGTGGGAGAAAGACGGGCTTTATCATGGCCGACGTCCAGGGGAAGGGGGTCCAGGCTTCACTTGCTACGGGAGTTTTGAAAAGCTGCGTTTCAATGATCTATAAGCAGATGGGGGAGAAACCGGGTAAATTTTTTAAATATCTTAACAGGCATTTTCAGAAGATCATTAGAGATCTTTATGCCACATGCTGCTATGCCGTATATGACAGTGATACCGCAACATTGTCCCTTGTCTCTGCGGGTAACATTTATCCTCTCTATTTCAGGAACAGGAAGAAGAGTTTTGCCAATATCAGGTGCGCGGGGTCGGCCCTTGGTGTTGACGCGGACCCGAAGTATGATCTCTGCAGAATAAAAATGGAAGCCGGGGACAGGGTACTCTTCTACACGGGAGGCGCAGTCAGCCAGCAGAAAATATCCGGCAACAACTACTCCCTTCACAGGCTTTCCGACAGGTTTTTTGACCTGGCATGTTCGGGGGGTGATGATATCCTTGAAGACCTCTACAGGGACATTATCAGGTTTTCGGGTCAGGAGAGTGCCGATGATGATATTACTTTTCTTCTCCTGGCAAAATCATGATACGCTTCAGGTCTCCTGTTTACTCTTTTATCCGCCTGTACTTTCTCCAGATTTTGCCAAACTTTATGAGCACACGGTCTTTCCCCATGACAATGACCTGTGAGCTTTTCCATATGGTTTTCCCTTCAAGGTTTATACCCAGCTTCAGAGAGTTCTTTTCACCTGTAAATTTTCCTTTTCCCAGTATTGGCTGGTAGAGAATACCCCCCTTCTTAAACTCAAGGACCGTGGAACCGTAGTTTTTCTTGTAATAATCCTTTCCCAGGTACTTAAAGGGATTTTTACATGAACCGTTCTCGTTACAGTCGCTGCCCGTTACGGCCCATTTGCCGATCATATATTCATTAAGATTGTAATTTTTATCGCATGAAAAAAAAGTGAGATAAAAATGAGAGCGATCCCGGCAAATATTGTTTTCATAGTTTTACCTTTTCTCTATTCTGTTTTTTATTGATAATACTTCATATGGCCTGTTTGTCAAGATTTATCATTGAAAAATTAATGCCACTACTCAGCTGGTGCTGAGCCGGCGTGATTTTGCACCAATAAGATTCTCTTAATCCTTAGTTCAAGTTAAACAAAATATTTTTTCTTGACTTATAGAAAGCAACTTTCTGATTATATTTTATCGATAATAAAAACAATATATTTTACTTACCTGGAGGCAGTATGAAATTTCTTAGATCCATGATTCCTTTTTCTTTTTTGTTGCTGGCTTTTATTATTACAGGATGCATATCCGGAAAAAGCGGTGTTCCCAACTATATTTACTCATCCGGCAACAGCAATCAATCCGGAGATTACAGCTATATTGTTTTAGGTGCCGGGCTCCCAGAGAGCAGCAAGATTTCCTCTTATCTCTATAACTTATTATATGACGGCCAGTTTGTGGGTCTGCAGGGGGTAAAAAAGGAAAACGCTGTTGAATTCGGTTCAATGAATCACCATTACACATATCTGAAGAGTCACGGATACCTGATCTGGAGAGTTCCTGTTTCCCCGAAAAATGACAATGAAGCACTTGTATATCCTGCTGTTATCGGAGACAGTGCAAATAATTATTTTTATTTTGATTACTGGAAAGATGTTTCTCTCATGTCACAACCTATGGCAACAGGAATCTATCCTTTTATCGGAACGATAACCGATGAAGGAAGGGTCTATATGAATTCATATGCAGCTGCCAGCGAAAAACCGCCGATTTCCAGTTTCCAGGGGTGTTTCATCAAGGTAAAAAAACAGAAAATCTATTATTTAGGTGATACAAAGATAGATGCCGGTATCATAAGCAAAAATAAAGATACAACAACTGTTATAAACGCCAATGCCACTATAAATTCCAATAAGGCAGGGTTAAAAGAAGCCCTCTTGAAACTTAACCTGCCTGACTATGATATTGTCGATTTGTCAGGGGATTGGAAAAAACTCCCTATCGATACATACAATAAGCAAACACGTAAGCATCTAAAATAGAACTTAATTTCTCTTTAAGAAAACAAACAAGCTGTAGTTTCCATGGAAGTGAGATATGCGGGCCGGGAGTTTCCGGTAAATAATGTTGAAAGTCCCCGGGAGGTCCGGAGGCTTTCAACACCCGGTCAGGATTTCAGGAGAGAATAGAATCTCTCCGCGTCACCCGGGTCCAGTTCCCAGGGAATCATAACCCTGCACCTGGCAAGGGAGACCGCGCAGGCATATTCAAGAGAGTTTTTGCCTGATATTTCTCTGCCCCGCGCATCTATCCACCCTGCGAGAAAGGCATCCCCCGCCCCTATGACGTTTACCGGTTTCCCCGGTTCCGGTATTTTAATAATATGCATCTCCGGTCCGAGAAAGGCATGGACCGGCCTGCTGCCGTCAGTCACGGCAATGTTCTCAATCCCGTATCTCTCCCTGAGGCCCCTGCATGCGGTGAGAAAATCCTCTGTCCCCGTGAGCTCTTTCATTTCATGCCTGTTTATCTTGAGAAGAGAGACCCCCTGTTCCAGTAGGGGTTCTACTCCCTTTACTCCATCGAGTATTATCCTGCACGAAGAGGGAAGCTTTTCCAGAAAGTCAAAAAAGCCCCTGTCAATACCTCCGGGGAAGGTCCCGCAGAAGACCGCAAGGCCGGTGTTCTCCAGGACCGGCTCAAGCTTTTTCAGAAGCATCTCTCTTTCCTTCTCCGTCACCCGGGGAGAGGGTTCAATGAGCTCGGTACTTATCCCCTGTGCCATAAGTGTGGTGCAGGTCCTTGTTTCATCATGGATCTCCTGGTTTATACACCGTATCCCCTGGCGTGCAAGCTCCGAAGATATCCGTCTCCCCGAATCTCCCCCGGTGAAGTGAACAAGTGTCCCGCTGCCCCCCAGCCGGGAAAGGACCCGGATACAATTTATTCCCTTTCCCGAGGCAAAGCTTTGAACTTTTACCGCGCGGTTAATGCTGTTTATCCCCAGTGAATCAAATTCCAGTATCTTTTGCCACGCAGGGTTGAGTCCGAAAATCAGTGTGTGCATGGAGAGTGTATATACACAGGTTGACTGATTTGTCAATAAGAGAACCTGCCCATGGTGTGATATTTTTTTCTTGAAAATTAAGTATTTTTCTGCGTCCCTGTAAAGACGTATGATTATACGTCTTTACTTTTTTTGAGCGGTGAAATCAAATGAAAAGGAACCATTACGCAATATACAAATTGACCATACGGGAGGATGAGGGGTCTTCTGCCGATTACACGATCACTGTCCTGAATTTTCCCGTTGCAAAAAAAATCAACGGGTTCAGAATCAGCATCAGCTTTCAAAGTCCCGGGACGGTCCCT
>JBNKTL010000057.1:2312-20865 GCA_050298055.1 Spirochaetota bacterium | reverse complement strand
ACGGTCCCTGTGGCGGAATACAATAAAGAATATCCCGCGGGAAAAATCCCCGCGGTCCATGAACTCCTTCCCTTCCTTAAAGGGATTATACCGGATTCCCTCTCCGCGGGGAGCGGCAGGGGGAAAGAGAAGGTCCCGGTAGCAGGGAGAAACCGGCAGGCTGACGTTTATTATTTCACCCGGGGAAAAGGAAAGAGTGTAAAATGCCGGTACCTGGATAATTATCCTTTGAGTGGTCTCGTGAAAGCGTCATTGTATGACAGGAAGGGTGTTGAAATGCTTGCACTTTCACTTCTGGAGAAGGGGAACTCTTCCGGGGCCCTGAAAAAAGGGAGGAGAAAGTTCAGTCCCACATTCTACTCGTCCCATGCCCTGAGACCTGTTCTCAATGAGAAGCAGTTTGTTCATTACATAAAAACATTCATGAGGCTCCTTGAAAAAAGAGACCTTCAGGCACAGGGGATCATCCTTGATACCCTGAACAAATCGGCACTGAAACATGAGAGTCTTGCGGATAAAATTTCAGGGGCGGATGTTATTCTCGCGGGTGAGGTCCATGACTCCCCGGAGTCGCACCGGTTGCAGCTTGACCTTATCAGGTCGCTGAAGGGGAAGGGCAGGGAAATTGTTATCGGCTTCGAGATGTTTGACCGCTCCCGGAGCATTCAGAAGGGGCTGGATGATTTTGTGACAGGTAAAATTAATGAGAACCGCTTTATCCATCATGTCTATAACAGGTGCTGGACCCCCGACTGGTACGGTCTCTACAGGGACATTTTTATCTACGCCAGGGAGAACAATATCAGGCTCCTGGGACTTAACCCTCCCCATAAACTCATGGAGAAGTTCAAGGCGGACCCCGGTTCCCTGGGCAAAAAGGAACGGGCCCTCTTCCCTCATGATATAGATTATGGTGATAAACTGCACCGGAAGATTACCCGGTGGAACTTCCAGGACATGGTTGAGATGGGATTGAATGTGGAGACCTTATACCCGGGGCAATGCATATGGGAAGATACCATGAGCGAGGCCATTACGGATTATCTTGTGGAGAATCCGGGCATCTGTATGGTTGTCTGCGTGGGGGCTCTTCACACGGCCTACAGGGTTTCACTGCCCGGGAGGATCAAAAGGATGGCAGATGGCAGGGGGGCTCATATCAGCACCGTGTCCCTTTTCCCTCACAATGCCCTGGACTTTTCCCAGTCTGCTTACCACGATTTTATGCTTATGGATATTGCCGACTTTGTCTATTTCATTCCCCCGGAAGAGGAGGAGGAAGATGAAGAGGAAGAAGATGATGATGAACTCAGCTGGATGGAGGGTTATAAGCTTTTTTCCCAGGGGAGGATAGATGAAGCCGTTTTCTCACTAAAAGGTGATTATTCCTTTGTTGCGAAAAAGATCAGGGAAAAGATCCGGATATTTCGAAAGTCCAGGGACGCGGCGCTTTCAGGTGATTTTAAAAGGGCCCGCAGGTTGTTGGAAGATATTCCCGATATCTATGAGGAAGCAGTTGAGGTCTGGATAAAAAAAATTAAAAAGGCAGAGAAATCGGGTAACTGGAAGGGATAGTGAACATAAATAAATATATGTCAAGAAAATACCCTTTTTAAAAAAATAGATGTCATTCATTACACTCCACGTAGCGTTCATTACATGGGGTATTGACATAAATGAAATATTTATTATATTCTTTTTGATATTTAAGGAGTACTACCATGGATTATTGTGTTAGATGTTGCAGCCCGGCGGATTCTTATACAAGGCTTTGTGATAAGTGCAAATCGGAATTACTCTCCGTGGTTGGCGTATCACCAGAAAGCATGAAAGAGCCGGAAAATAATGAGCAGAACGAACAGGTTGAAGTAAACTGATTTTACCACCCCGTTTTTTCTCTCCCTCGTCCTCTTTTTCCGGAATTCAGAATAAATTAATAGACTAAACCCTTTTTCTGTAATAGAATTATTTATAGATGCTCAGCTATGTACAGCGGGGAGATATCATTAATTCTTTTATTTATATGTGTATTTTTACCCTCTATAACTGAGTCATTACAGAGGTTCTTTGCAGAAAAAGTAAACTTATGTCTTCAGAAAAGAGATTACAGACTGAAAGAAATAAAACAAGGGTCCTGATAGTTGAAGATGAGGTCCTCCAGGGGCTCTATCTTCAGGAAATCCTGAAAAGAAAGGAATATATTGTAGTCGGAATCGTAGCCAGCGGCAGTGAAGCTGTAGAATATGCCGGGAAAATGCGCCCCCATATTATCCTCATGGATATAATATTAAAAGGGGACCTGGATGGTATCGATGCAGCGGCCAGAATACAGGCAGAGCTGGACATCCCCGTGATTTATATTACTGCCAGTATCGATGAATATAATCTCATAAGGGCGACAAAAACAGAGCCATACGGATACCTGATTAAACCGGTACAGGTTTTTGAGCTCTATTCGTCCATTGAGACAGCGCTGAGCAAGTACAGGTATGAGCAGAAGATAAAAGAGAGTGAAGAGTTCAGCCGGAGTTTACTGATGAATTCACCCAATCCCATACTTGTTGTGAATCCCGATACTTCAATCAGGTATATAAATCCAGCCATGGAGGAGCTCACCGGCTGCTGTCATGCCGAAACCGAGGGTATGAAGATTCCCTACCCCTGGTGGTGCGATAAAACCCTCTGGAAAACGGAATCGGCTTTTATCAATGAACTTTCGGAAAACAGGAGAAAGGTGGAAGAGGTATACAAAAAGAAAAATGACGAGTATATCAGGGTTGAACTTGTTGCAACTCCCGTGGTTAAAGGAAGCGTCACGGAGTATTACCTCTATAACATGGTGGATATTACCATGAGGAAAAAGCTGGAAGAGGAGATTCTCAATATCAGTGAAAAGGAGAGAATAAGGATAGGCCAGGACCTCCATGACGGTATTGGCCAGGACATGACCGGGATAAGCTACCTCTTCAGGGTGCTGGCAGGTAAACTTGAGAAAAGTGAGTTCCCGGATAAGGAAGAGATCCGCAGGCTGGAAGATCTTATCGATGGCACAAAGGAGAGTATCCGCATGATCTCCAAGGGTCTCTCCCCGGTAAACATGAGAAGCGATGGCATTCAGTATGCTCTCGCTGAACTCTGCAGTAACATGGAAATAATCTATGACATTACCTGTTCCCTTAATTTTGATGAAAGGATAACTTTCAGGGACAATTCCGTTGCGACCCATATATTTTATATTGTTCTGGAATCAATGAGCAATGCCGTTAAACACGGGGCTTCGAAAAATATCACGGTAAGCCTTGTACAGACAGATGACGGTATTGAGATAAGGGTCTGTGATGACGGGAAGGGATTCAGCAAAGAGGACCTGTCCGGGAAGAAAGGTATCGGTCTGGCGCTCATGCGATACAGGGCGGATATCATTGGCGGTATACTGAACATTTCAAAGAATGAACCTGCGGGGACTTTGATAAGCTGCAGGATCGATGAAAGCGGCAGGTTAATGGATCATGCCGGGTAGGGTCAGCAGTAAACTTAAGGTTTTTATCGTTGATGACCATGAAATTGTGCGTCATGGCCTCATACAGTTTATCAACAGCAGCGAGAGTTTTGTGGTCTGCGGTGACGCCGCAGATGCCAGTCATGCTGTAAGCACCATAAACGACCTGAAACCGGATATTGCTATTATCGATCTCAGCCTGGAAGGGACCGGAGGCCTCGAACTGATAAAGGCGGTAAGACAGAGATACGGGAAAGTCAAGATACTCGTTCACTCAATGCATACGGAAATTGAGATCGTAAAAAAAGCCATGAAAGCCGGTGCCATGGGATATGTTCCCAAGAGTGAACCTGTTGACCGGCTCCTCGAAGCGTTGAATGAAATTAAAGAGAACAGGAAGTACTTGAGCGGCATGCTCAAAAACCGTCTTTTTGATGAAGTTCTCTTTGATAAATCTGACCGGGAAGAGGTCCTTGAAAAACTCTCGGAGAGGGAGCTCGAGATATTTAAAATGATCGGCAGGGGCCTCAACAGGAGTGAGATTTCAAACCTTTTAAACCTCAATTCATCCACAATCGGGACCTACAGGGAGAGAATCAAGGAGAAACTGGGTCTCGGCAGCTCAGGAGAACTTGTAAAATTTGCTGTTGAATGGACCCTGAAAAAATACTGAACAGATCCGTAGCCGGGTTGACCACAAAAAAATCATCGCTATAACTATTGCCTGTTTAAGCGAATTTTTATAAATTATTCTCTGTTGAATGATGATTATTCAATATCAGGAATAATGAATATTGATGTAGTGTTTAAACCATGATTATTAATTTAGACAGAATTCCCGGGGAAAGTTTTTCCGAAGTACTGAGCTGTGGCGTGACAGATGCCATAAGCACAGGAGATGAACTTGTCATTAATTTTACCGGTAAGAAAAAACTTGAATTTGAAGAGATCAAGACCCTTGTGTCACAGGGGATCATGTGCCGGATAAAGGGAATAAGCCTGAGGATGATTAATATCCCGGAAACAATAAGAGGGCAGCTTGTCATGATCGGCATTCAATGCAGGAATGATGAAGTGATCATTAACTGATAATTATAGCTGAAGGCAGGGTATGTGATGAAAAAAAAGAGCATACTGATAGTTGAAGATGATAAATTATTTTCTCATATCCTGAAATCATCTCTTGAAGAAAAGGGATACGATGTCTCCGGGACTCCAATGAGCGGGGAAGAAGCTGTTTTCCTTGCAGGAAAACTCTGCCCTGATCTTGTGCTCATGGACATCGGTCTGGCGGGAGAAATGGACGGCCTTGAAGCGTCCGCGGAGATAAGGAAGAGATTCAACATTCCCTCTGTTTTCCTGACTTCCTATATTGAGAAGGAAATAATTGAAAAGTCAGTTGCCACATCGGCACTGGGATTTCTTACCAAGCCTGTTGATGACAGGAACCTGGAAGCGACGCTCCTGCTGGCATTTTCACGGCTTGAATGTGAAAAAAAATCATCTGAGAACTGGGCACGGTACAGGATCCTTTTTGAGGATTCCAATGAGGCAATCTACCTGCTTGATTCCCCGGGTAAATTTATCGATGCGAACAGGGCGGCACTGGAACTGCTCAATTACACCGGCAGTGAGATTCTTGATATCGAATTCAGTACTCTTATACCCGATCTCCAAAAATCAAAGGAGTTTTTCGGCTGTCTTAAAAACAGGGGCGAAGTAAAGGACTTCGAAGTCTCCCTGAGAAAAAAAAGCGGAGAGATTATCTGCTGTTCTCTTACGGCAAGTACCATACAGTCAGATGAATCCCGGGGGAAGATATTCCAGGGTATTATCAGGGATTTAACTGAAAAGCAGAAGAGGATACATCAGCTCAATAATACCATTGAAGGAATTATCAAGGCGTTGATCCTGACTGTTGAGGCCCGGGACCCCTATACTGCCGGTCACCAGGTAAGGGTGTCGAGGATATCCACGGCCATGGCGGGAACAATGGGTCTGCCCGAAGAGAAGGTCAGGGCCATCTCAACCGCTTCCAAGCTCCATGACCTGGGGAAGGTCTTTGTCCCATCGGAGATCCTCACGAAACCCTATGGAATATCCGATGTTGAATTTCAGATCATTAAAACACACCCCCTGGTCAGTTTCGATATATTAAAGACAATAGACTTTTCATTACCTGTGGCTGATATTGTTCTTCAGCATCATGAGAGAATGGACGGCAGCGGGTATCCCGGAGGTCTTGCGGGAGAAGAGATCCTCCTGGAAGCCAGGATTATCTCCGTGGCGGACGTTGTTGAAGCCATGGCATCTCACAGGCCCTACAGGGCCGCTATCGGTCTTGACGCGGCAATTGATGAGATTGACAGGGGGAGAGGCATTCTGTATGATTCGGATGTTGTTGATTCATGCATCTCCGTCCTTGAAAATGACAGCTCAATTCTGGGAAAAAGTATTCATGATGAACTGGACTGTTCCGGGCACACAGGCCCTTTCCATTAGATGACAGACATGCAGTATTTTTATACTCCACATCTCCTGTACTACGTCCTTCTTCTCATCCCGTGATCTTCGTGAACTTTGTGTAAAACCTCTTCTTTATTTCCCATCAATTAAATATAACCCGAATATTATTTAAAAACATATGGACAATTAATTGTCTCTTCTCTGTTATGAAATTCTTATGATTGAATTAACCGATATCCCGTACGATACTGAGGCGGTCTTTGCCGGCAGGCCCAACCGTTTCCTTGCGCTGGTTGACATTGTTTCTCCCGGGAAAGAAAAAGCCGTTAAAGCCCATGTGCACGATCCGGGGAGGCTGAAAGAACTTCTCTATGAGGGGAACAGGCTCCTTCTGAAAAAAGCAGTTAATCCAAACAGGAAAACCGCCTACGATGTAATTGCCGCGGAATACCGGGGCTATACAATACTCATCAATTCCGCTTACCACAGGAAAATTTCTGAAAAGATCTTCAATGACAAAAAGATATCACCCTTTGGAAAAATCGCGGATTTACGGGCAGAAGTGCGTTACGGGAAAAGCCGGTTTGATTTTCTTCTCACCGGGGATTCCGGTGAAGAGATCTGGGTTGAGACAAAGGGATGCACGCTGACAATTGACGGGAAGGCGCAGTTCCCCGACGCGCCTACAACCCGGGGCAGGCGGCACCTTGAAGAGCTCATGCAAATCAGGAAGGAAGGAAAAAGAGCGGCGGTTGTTTTCCTTGTTTTCAGGCCCGATTCAATCTGCTTTGGCCCCAAGAGGGACACCGATCCGGAATTTTCCCATACACTGGAAGAAGCCCACAGGCAGGGTGTTGAAATATACCCTCTCCTCCTTGAATATAAGGACGGGATCGTCTCCTACAAAAAAGTCATTGAGCTCTGTTTTTGATACTCAATAGAGAAAAGTATTGAACCGCAGACGCCAAGTACGCAAAGGAAGAAAGATGAAGAGTGTAATAAAGAAAAACTTTGCACTCCTGGAGCGATTTTCTATTGACTTTGTACCTGTTGTACGTTATGAAAGGTTTATGAATAATTTCGTAACTATTCAGCTATGTATTAAGAATAGACATATTAATTAATAAAACAAAACTGGTGTGTCCCCGCCGCCTTCGGCGGCGGGGACACACATTGTTGGTATTTTCTTAAATATGAATATTTTAGCCATAGAACTGAGTGGGTACTTAATTTCTTATTATTCAGGGATCGTGGTTATACTCATAAATTTGTCTCGGGGGGCAATCTGTTGCCGTGATTGAAATACGTATACACGGAAGAGGGGGGCAGGGGGCCGTAATTGCCTCAAAGATAATCGCCCTCTCCTTCTTCTACGAAGGTTACGAGGTACAGTCTTTTCCCGCGTTCGGGATTGAGAGACGGGGTGCTCCCGTATCCGCTTATGTAAGGGCGGACAGAAAACCCATACTGCTCAGGTCGGAGATATACACTCCCGGCCATGTTATCGTTCTGGACAGCAACCTCATGGAATCGGTTGATGTTTTGAATGGACTTCGTGAGGAGGGGACACTCCTGGTTAATTCGGAAACCGGTTCTCTGCATGCCGATACAGGTCCCTCATATAAAACCGGTTATGTTGACGCGTCGGGGATCGCGGTGTCACATGGTCTCGGATCTTCTCTCTCCCCCATAATCAACACATCCATTGTGGGTGCTTTTGCCGGGTTTACCGGTCTTGTCCCTATGGAATCGGTAGAACGGGCAATACGGGAAGAGACACCGCTGAAGCAGGAGGACAATGTGGCTGCGGCACGGGAAGCATACGGGAAGGTTAAGATATTAAATACCGTTTAGCATGAAAAGGTGAGCATGAAGAGAAACAACAATCATCTTGCGCCGGAGTATATCCCGGAAAATATTACCCCTGTGAGACCGGCGGATATCCCGACATTGAAAAACCGTACGGGGACCTGGAGGTACCTTACACCGCATCATGAAAAGAGACCGGCCCCCTGTGAAGCGGCATGTCCCCTCTCGGTGCCCATCCCCGATTTTATCCAGGAGCTGGAGAAGGGAAGTGAAAATGCCGCAGATCAACTTCTCCGATTGGAGAACCCCCTTCCCCAGGTATGCGGGAGGGTCTGCAATCACCTGTGTGAGGAGAACTGCAGCAGGGGAAGCTTTGATATGCCGGTTGCAGTCCGAAGCCTGGAAAGGTTTGCCGGCGACAGGAGCAGCGGTCAAATAATGACCGGCAGATCATTTTCCGAAAACAGCAGACACAGCATAGGGGTGATAGGCGGCGGGCCCGCGGGAATATCCGTATCCTACTTCCTGCTCCTCATGGGGTACAGGGTCGCAATCCATGAAAAGGAGAAAAGCCTGGGCGGTGTGCTGCGAAGGGGCATCCCGGAATACCGGCTCCCGTCCGGTATACTTGATGAATCGTTGAAACCACTCATCTCACTGAAACCGGAAATATTTACCGGCTCCTGTTTTGGTTCCCCGCTCTCCCTGGATGATCTCAGGGAGAAGAGCGCCCTCTTCTTTGCCACCGGCGCCCCCCTCTCCGGGACCATTGATGAGATAAAGGGAAGTAAGAAGATCATTTCGGGACTTTCCCTTCTTGAAGAGATAAAGAGGGGGGAGAAAAGCCATACCGGAAAAAAGGTCGCCGTTATCGGCGGGGGAAACACCGCTGTTGATACGGCCCGGAGCCTTCTTCGTACAGGGTGCAGACCGGTGATAGTCTACAGGAGAGGGGTTGAGGATATGAAGGCCTTCCAAAGTGAGGTCAAAGAAGCTCTCTCCGAGGGAGTTGAAATCGTAACGGGATCCGTTGTCCGGGAAGTTGTATTGAACGGTGAAAATATCAGCGCTGTTAAATGTATTAAGGTAAAAGGTGAAAAAGATTACAGGGGGGAACTTACCGAAATTAAGGGATCGGATTTCAGCATGGATGTTGAGGCGGTGGTGTCCGCAATCGGAGAGAACCCCGAACTCTCCCTCTACCGGGAGATCCTGAAAGAATCAGGGGGAAAGATAAAAACTGACAGGTTTACACGGACTCCGGTAAAAGGGATCTACTTTGGCGGGGACCTTGCGGACAGTTCTCATCTTGTGGTGAACGCCCTGGCAGCAGGGAAGATGGCGGCCGTGGTCATTGATGCCGACCTGAACGGCATGGACATGGACCGGGTCTATGAATATATTAAGACCGGTGAGAGGGGAATCAGCTTCAGAAAGTACCTTGACATAAGAGAGAAAATGAGAGAGGGTAAAGATCCGGGGGAGAGAACCCCCGGTCCCGTGAGCAGTGATGAGATCAACACCGGTTACTTTGTTCATAAAGCGAGGAGTGATGAAAAGAAACTTCCCGTTGAGAAGAGAAGGGCCTCATTCGAAGAAGTAGAAACCGGTTTTGATAAAGAGACAGCCCTGGATGAAGCCGGCCGGTGCTTCCGTTGCGGAAGGTGTACCCTGTGTAAAAACTGTATTGTGTTCTGTCCCGATATATCAACATCGGTATCGGGTGACAACACCGGTATAGATATCGATTACGATTACTGCAAAGGCTGCGGGATATGCGCGCAGGAGTGTCCCGGGGCTTTCATCGCAATGAAGAGGGATGAGGTCTGATGAGAAAGGTCATTATCGGAAACCACGCGGCATCCTACGGGGTCATGCTTTCACGGGTCAGGGTGATCGCCGCCTACCCCATAACTCCGCAGACGCAGATAGTGGAATTTCTCTCCGAACTCTGTGCAAGCGGAAAGCTGGATGCACGGTACATGGAGGTTGAATCGGAGCACTCGGCAATGGCCAGCCTCATAGGAGCGGCTTCAACCGGTGTCCGTACCTTCACCGCCACATCCTCCCAGGGACTTGCCCTCATGCATGAGCTTCTTCACTGGGCCGCGGGAGGAAGACTGCCCATTGTCATGGTCAATGTGAACCGCGCCCTTGCCCCGGCCTGGAGTATCTGGGCGGACCAGACCGATTCTCTTGCCCAGAGGGACACCGGCTGGATACAGGTCTACTGTGAATCGGGACAGGAGATACTGGACAGTGTTATCATGGCGTATATGCTGGCCGAGCGGGTAATGCTCCCGGTGATGATTGTTTACGACGCCTTCTATCTTTCCCATACATCGGAACCTGTTGATATCCCGGAACAGGGGGAAGTTGATGAAATCCTTCCTCCCTATGATCCGGATATCTTCCTGGATCCGGAAAGGCCCGGTGCCGTCAGTTCAATCATGTTCCCCAATGACTATATGGATTTAAGGTACAGGCAGCAGAAGGCAATGGAGGCCGTTCCGGGAGTGGTGGAGGCGGTTTCCGAAAAATATTTCAACCGGTTTAACCGAAGGTACGGGCTGCTGGAGGAATACAGGATGGATGACGCGGAAAAAGTGGTGGTCTGCGCGGGGACAATAGCGGGGACTTCAAGAATTATCATAGATGAGCTCCGGGAGAGGGGCGAAAAGATCGGTATGGTTAAGATCAGGTTTTTCAGGCCCTTCCCCTACAGGGAAATAAAAAAGGCACTCGCGGGGAGGGATGAAGTTATTGTCATCGACAGGAACCTCTCTCCCGGCATGGGGGGAATATTTGCCCAGGAGATCAGGAACGCCCTTTACGGTGTGGAAAACCCTCCCTCCGTGACCGGGACGGTGACCGGTCTCGGGGGAAAGGATGTGACACCCGGTGTCTTGAGAGAGATCATAACCGGTGACCGCCGGACCAAAGGCGATGTCCCTGTACACTGGCAGGGCGTGAACGAAGAGGGGTGAAAAGATGAACCTTCCGGAAGGTATATTTGAAAAGGAAGAGCTCCTTGAAAAGGGACATTTCGGGTGCCAGGGATGCGGCGCCGCACTGGGACTGAGGATGGCCCTCAAGGTCCTGGGGAAAAAGACCATTATGGTGCTGCCCGCGTCATGTTCATCCGTCATAGCCGCGCCCTATCCCCTGACCTCCATCAAGGTCCCCCTGCTTCATACGGCCTTTGAGACCGCGGCATCCGCGGCTTCCGGTGTCTCCGCGGCGCTCCGGGTCAGGGGTATGGATGATGTCAATGTGCTGGCGTGGGCAGGTGACGGGGGTACATTCGATATCGGGCTCCAGTCTCTCTCCGGGGCCGCGGAGAGGAACGAGGATATTATCTATATCTGTTACGACAACGAGGCGTACATGAATACCGGGATCCAGCGAAGTTCCGCCACACCCTGCAGGGCATGGACAACGACTACGCCGAAAGAGCATCCCAAGGAGAGACAGAAAAAGAACATCATAGAGATCATGGCCGCCCATGCGGTCCCCTACGCGGCCACCGCGAATATAGCGTACCCCGGGGATTATGCGTCAAAGATTGAAAAGGCCATGGGCATGAAGGGGACCCGATTTATCCACCTTCTCTCTTCCTGTCCCCCGGGGTGGAAGATATCCTCCGAGTTCTCCATAAAGGTTGCCCGGATGGCCACTCTTTCCCGGGTCTTTCCCCTCTATGAAGTTTTTGACGGCAGCAGGTACGAGCTGTCCCGGGACCCCGAACCGGTCCCCGTTGCGGAATACCTGAAGTGCCAGGGACGTTTTGACCACCTTGAGGAGCCGGATATTAAGATGATACAGGATATTGTGGACAGGCGGTGGGACGGGCTCCAGCACCGGCTGAAGATGTAACACCCTGTTCCGGCCGGCGGTCATCGCCGGGGGAAACACTTTCAATTCCAACCATCTCAATGAAATTTTTTATTTGGAGTGCGGATAATGGATAACCAGGCTGTAGTCATGTTGCTGATCTTTTTTGCGCGGGTGCTGGACGTAACCATACGGACGTTCAGGATTATTTTGATAGCCAGGGGGTTTAAGAACATTGCCCCTTTCCTTGGCTTCTTTGAAGTCATCATCTGGCTCTACGCGGTCAGCAGGGCGCTGCAGAATGTTAACAGTGTGTACAGTTATATCATTTACGCGGTGGGTTTTGCCATCGGTAACTATATCGGGATGTGGCTGGAGGAGAAGGTGGCGATCGGTTTTGTATCGGTGAGAATCATCACCACCAAGGGAATCACCGCCCTTCCCATGCACCTCAGGGAGGAAGGATTTGATGTGAGCGTAGTGGAGGGGACGAGCCATGAGGGAGAGATATTCATCATTTATTCGGTTATCCCGAGAAAAGAGATAAAGAGAGTGATTGATATTATAGAGGTTCTTGAGCCTGCGGCCCTTATAACCCTTGAGGATGTCAGGCCTTTGAACGGCGGGTTTATCGGAAAGAAAAGCGTTCTCAATGTCTTTAACAGGCAGATGAGGTAACGGCGGCAGATAATGCGGTTCATGGTCGGCGGAGATTTCCGCGATAATCCTGCGTTCATGAGACAGCTCAAAGTTCAGTGTCATCTCTTCTTTATCAACCCGGATCTTTACCACGCAGGGAGCCACCTCTGCAATGATTTCCCGGCAGCGCGGGGTTGTGGCAATTGCCTGAAAGTGTTCCAGAAAAACTTTTGCCGGATCCGGAGCCTTCAAAAGGGCGGTCCATACTGCACCATTGCGTTCAAAGCCGTCACTCATTCGCTTCCGGCGCCGTGCCACTTCAAGCCTTTCTCCGGCCCATTCCCTGATTTCGGGATCATCTGATTGTGTAAGCCTTTTTAAAGCGGAAATGCCATGGGGATTTTGCATTTCTGCCAGCGCGTATGCGGCCCAGTATGCCAGCTTTAAATCATCGCCATATGTGCCCATTCCCGGAGATGGAGCTCGCCTTCATTGACACCGATAGCAATAAGCTTCTCTGCGGCAAGTACGAATGATCCGTGGCAATATCAAGGAGTTCCCTGCTCTGTTATTGACTTATCTGAATAATTTTAACTAAAAATTAAATAAAGGATCAGTAAGCCTGTAAAGCCCTCCTGTTTTTTCAATTATTCCCTTATCAAGAAACTTTATTATTATCTTACTGATAGTACGTGGTGTAACTCCACATTGCGCAACGAATGTTTTTGAGTTTGGCTGTTCAACACCATCACGCTTTGAAATATTTATACAGATGGCCTCTTCAGCCTGACTATATTTTCAGCATATACTTCGAAAATCAGGGAATAAGCCTAAAAATTATATTTTCGAAAGAAAAGATTGGACAAATAAATATAACTGAGATTCTAATGAATATTGATCTCCGGGTTTTTCCCGGGATAATACAGCCTTTTTTCAGCGGTAAATTGCATGGAAAATAATGAAATACTCAACAGGATTTTTATGATAACCGAAAGGCTTATCATTTTTGACGGTATTGAGGATGTGTTCACCCATATCATAAAGACATCTATTGCTCTTACCGGCGCCGATGCCGGGACAATAAGGCTTTTTGATGTGGAGGACGGGAGCCTGAAAATCGTGAAAAGCCAGGGTGTATCGGAAGAATTTCTCTCACAGGACCCTATCAGGGTCGGCGAAGGGGTCATTGGAAAGGCCATAGAGGCCGGGGAAATATTCGTAACAGCTGATATTTTGAAGGAAGCGGACTGCAGGTATCCCGAACTTGCGCAAAACGATCTGATTAAGTCTGTTTTGTGTGTTCCCATGAAGACAAAGGAAAAGGTTATCGGATGCATAACGGTCTACAAGAAAAATAACAACCGGTTTAATGACAAGGACCAGATTCTTTTGAGTATTTTTTCTTCCGAGGCGGTTGAGGCAGTGGAGAAATCACGGCTTATCAACGAACTCCAGCTCAATGCCCAGAACGATTCACTCACGGGGACCCTCAACAAGAGGTCTCTTTTTGACCAGCTTGATATTGAACTTGAGAGAAGCAAGAGATACGGGGAAAACCTGTCTGTGCTTTTTATCGACCTTGACGGATTCAAGAATTTTAATGACCGTCACGGCCATCTTCTGGGGGACAAGCTTCTCTACGATATTACACGCATTTTTAAAAAATGCTGCAGAAAAGTTGACATCATCGGAAGGTTCGGAGGTGATGAATTTGTTATTATCGCCCCCAATACCGGGGCCGATGGGGCGGAAACACTGGCAAAAAAAATCTGTAAAGAAGTTGATTCGTTCCGTTTTTTTGGTGAAGATAACGGAGATTTCGTAAAAATTACCTGCAGTATCGGGGTCAGCCTCTATTCCGGTGAAGCGGTCAGTTCCGCCGATCTCCTTCAGATGGCAGACCGGGCCATGTATGACAGCAAGAAGAGCGGGAAAAACTGCGTAACCATGGGAGATGTTAACTGACGTTCGGTTCCCGGTCTTATCATTTTATAAAACAAATGCCCATGAACACTGCCGATAAATTTATCCCCCCTTTTTACCTCCGGAATCCCCTGCTCCAGACAGTGCTTGCAAGCAACAAGCTGCGAAATCTCCGGAGCAGGAGTTTCATCAACTGTGCCAAAGAAGAGATCCTCTCCTGCTCAAACGGAACAAGGTTGCAGGGTTTTCTCTCCCGGGCTGAAGGAAGGAAGCCCAGAGGGATGGTGATACTCCATCACGGCTGGGAGGGGAGCGCGAACTCCGCGTATATTGTAAGCACCGGGAAGCTCTTCTTCGACAACGGGTACGATGTCTTCAGGCTGAACATGAGGGACCACGGGGAGACCCACCATCTCAACCGGGGGATATTCTACGGTACCCTTATCGAGGAAGCCTTTGAGGCTGATAAGCTGGTAGCCGCTTCCGCGGGAGACCTGCCGGTATTCATTGTGGGCTTTTCCATGGGGGGCAACTTCTCCATCAGGATAGCCCGGATGCACCGTGATGATCCCCTTAATAACCTGCGGCATGTTGTCTGTGTCAATCCCGCCCTGGACCCCCTGCTGGCCACCCTCAGGATTGATGAAATGAATTCCATAAGGAAGTACTTCCTGAAAAAATGGAAGCGTTCACTCAGAAAAAAACAGGAACTCTTTCCGGACCTCTACGATTTCAGCCGCGTTCTTAATATGGAAAGGACCATGGATATGACCGAGGCACTTGTCAGGGAACTCACCGATTACGGCGATGCCGCAACCTACTTCGGCAATTACACCCTGAAAGAGGGTTACCTGGACAGCCTCAATGTACCGCTGACCATAATAACCTCGTCGGACGACCCGGTCATACCGGTGAAGGACTTTCATGAAACGGAGATGAACGGGTTTGTCACCCTTGACCTGCAGGAATACGGGGGGCATTGCGGATATATCGATAGTATCTCCCTGACGTCATGGTGCCAGCCGAGGATTATCGGTATCTTTAACAGGACAATACGGGAAGGAAGATAAAGGAGGAACGTCATGCCGGAAAATACCTACAGTCACAGGGACCTTCTCTTTCATCTCTTCGAGGTGTCTGATATGGGTTCCCTTACGGCCCATGAATATTTCAGCAGCCACGATGCCTATTCATTCGCCATGGTCCTGGACACTGCCCGGTATATATCAGAGGGAAAGATGTATCCCCATTTCACGGAGATGGACAGGAAGCCCCCGGTGTATGAGAAGGGAAGGGTAAAGGTCCACGGTGCTGTCAGGGAGTTTATGAAACTGGCAGGAGAGGGGGGCTGGATTAATTGCATCTTTCCCGAAGAACTGGGAGGCCAGCAGCTCCCGGTAAGCGTCTACAACGCGGCGCAGTTTATTTTTGCCGCGGCAAACTACTCCCTTTCCGTATATCCCGGCCTGACAACGGGAGCAGCTCACCTGATCATATCTTTCGGTTCCCCCGAACTGAAGGAGACCTATCTGCCCCGTATGTTCTCCGGGCAGTGGCAGGGGACCATGGCCCTCACCGAGGATGAAGCAGGCAGTTCGCTCTCGGACGTAAAGACCTCGGCGGAACCGGCAGATGACGGATCATACCGGGTAAAGGGCCAGAAGGTATTCATCTCCGCGGGAGACCATGACGGTGCGGACAACATCATCCACCTCATGCTTGCCCGGATAAAAGGGGCGCGGGCGGGTGTCAAGGGGCTCTCTCTCTTTGTGGTTCCCCGGCTGAGGCCCGGGGAAAAGGGACTTGAGGACAATGATGTAAGCTGCGCCGGGCTTTACCATAAGATGGGCTACCGGGGCGCCCCCATTGTGCAGCTTGTCATGGGAGAGGAGAACAACTGCAGGGGCTACCTGGTGGGCGAACCGGGAATGGGCCTTAAGTATATGTTCCAGATGATGAACGAGGCGAGAATAGGTGTAGGGCTTGCCGCCACGGGGATAGCTACCGCGGCCTATTATGCTTCACTGGAATATGCCCGGGAACGACCCCAGGGAAGAAAGCTCATGGAGAAAGATCCTCTGAAGCCACAGGTTCCGATTATTCAGCATGCCGATGTAAAGAGGATGCTTCTTGTACAGAAGGCCGTTGCCGAGGGATCTCTCTCATTGATTATCTATGCCAGCAAACTCGCAGATCTTGCAAGGGTAACAGAGGGTGAAGAGAAGGAGAAGAACCTTCTCCTTCTGGACCTCCTGACCCCGATTGCCAAAACCTACCCCGCGGAGATGGGAATACTCTCGGTCAGCCAGGCCATACAGTGCCTGGGTGGGTACGGGTACTGCGAAGATTTTCCCGCAGAGCAGTATCTGCGGGACATCAGGATACACACCATCCATGAAGGCACAACGGGAATTCAGGGCATGGACCTTCTGGGCCGAAAGGTCACCATGAAGAACGGAAAGGCGCTGAAGATATACTTCCGGGAGGTGAAAGAGGCAACAGCAGCGGGAAAAGAAGACCCCGAGCTGAAAGAGTACGCGGAACAGCTTGATGGCGCCCTGACACTTCTTGAGAGTATAACCGCCCATCTTCTCTCATTTGCCCTGAAAGGGGAGATAGAGATATTCATGGCCGACTCGACCCTTTACCTGGAATTCATGGGCATCATAACAATGGCGTGGCAGTGGCTGCTCCAGGGGATTGCCGCGCGTAAGGGATTAAACGCGAAACCTGCTGATGCCGATTATTACAACGGGAAGATTTTAACAATGAAGTACTTTTACAGGTATGAACTTCCCCGGGCCGCTTCAGTTGCGGATACTCTTGAAAACAGCGGCGGAATCATCCTGGAAATGGACGGGGAGTTGTTCTGAGTGAGGGTCAATTAGATCTGCCATTGAGCTTTTTTATCAGCCGTGAGCTCTTCTCCCGGACTTCCGTTACCTCCTCCGGTGATGATCCCAGGGAGAGGCCGATAAACTTCCCCGGAAAGAAATTAAAGATGACGAAACCGCCGCTTTTCCCTCTGCAGTAGAGTATATCCTCAAGGGTTTTCCTGAGCCGGTGAAACGGAACATCGGGGTTGATCTTTTCATTCTGCAGTGAGAAAGATGAAAGCCCCAGGTTTTTCATGGGTCTCCAGCCGAAGTGGGGTCCTGTTATCCTGGGGTTTATCTCCGTAACATAGTTATCACTTTCACCCACAACAATTGTATCAAAACCCACCGGGCCCCAGTATCCCCTTTTTGTGAGTTCACCCACAAGGGGTGCGGTATTACGGATAATTTTTTCTTTTATATCATCGTTAAAGTCCGTAGGAAAACTGTTCCCCCTGTAGACCCTGGTTCCTTCTTTCCCGTGAATTATCTCACTGTCTTCGAAGATCTGGTTTGAAATGAAGAGTATCTTGCTCCTTCCGTCGGGATAGATGAAATAGTTTATTGAAGGTGATCTTTTATCCGATTCATACCACTCTTCCAGTACTCCGCCGTCAAGCTCTGAAAAATCGAATTCCTTAATGAAGTCCAGGAGCTGATCCTCGGTCTCCACGATACTGCTCACGGTCCCGGAAGCGGACTGGGCTGCCTTGAGCACAACCTTCCCCCTGTGTCCGGGATTTTTAATAAGGTTGTTGAAAGATTCAACAATGTCTTTGTTATCAGTCACAATATTTCCCGGGGGAATTTTTGAAAGATGTTCCATCTCCAGCAGGGTTTTTTTGTCCTCAGCCCAGTAGCTTGTCTTTGAATCGGATGTTCTTACGGGTATACGAAGCCTTTCGGCGAGTGCGTGGCAGATCCTTGACTTGCCGGTAAAGGGGAAAAGGTAATCGAATGAAAAACTTTCCAGTTTTTCCACAAGTTCCCTGTTCCGTTCAAGATTTTCCGACCAGTGGAGGAAATGGTCAAAATGACCTGTGTGGACATTCTCCGGTCTGGGCCCGATCCCCTGTTCATTGAGGAGAGCAAGATCGGGAAAACTGAGGTCCATTCCATCTGTGGGATCGATGATGACATGATCGTCTCGGTCAGGTGTTGTCAGGACAAATGCGCGTTTTGAATATCCCGCTGCGTAGCTCACCGAAGAGTAGAGCCTGTCGGGAAATCCCTCCATCATCCTGTGGTAGTACAGGTTTGCCATTAAATACCTCCATCTATATAATCGGCTTTTTTGATGACAGGGTGGAGTAAAATTGTCGCAGGTGGAATTGTGTTTATTTATTGGGATAATTCTTTATTTTTAAAATTCACTGATTTTCCCTTACTCTCTCCGATGGCCCCCCGGCCCCCTGAGGGGGCGTAAGAAATTAAAGAAAATTCTCTTATGCCCCCTCTGGGGGTTAGGGGGTCCGACATTTGTGGTGGATTTTAGTTTTAAAGAATA
>JBNKTL010000057.1:0-2302 GCA_050298055.1 Spirochaetota bacterium | reverse complement strand
TTGAGATTTAATTCAACAGACGGATAAATTGCTTTTTTACCTTGACTCTCCCGCGGAGTGTAACATTTCATGTGTGGAGATATCAATACAAGGGTATGGCAGTGAATCTCCCTTAAATAAAAATGGAAGTGAATTGAACAGGAAGAACAAAAAACCGGAAGAAGAGACAGAAAACGGAAATCTTCAAAAATTTCTTGAGCTAATGGAAGATAAATGCACCGGCTGTAAAAAGTGCCTCAGGGACTGCAGTTTTTTGAAGAAATACGGGACCCCGGGAACCATAGCCGCGGGAATACTTACCGGCAATTCCGGTGGCATGCGTTCTTCCTTCCAGTGCAGTCTCTGCGGTCTCTGTACTTCGGTATGCCCCGAAGAGCTTGATCCTTCCGGCATGTTTCTTGATATAAGAAGGGAAGCAGTGGAGTGGGGAGAGGGATACTTCCCGGAACATAACACCCTTATGGCATATGAAAAGAGGGGTAACTCGAGGTTTTTCAACTTTACCTCCCTTCCTGAAAATTCCCATACGGTCTTTTTTCCCGGATGCGCCCTTCCGGGTACCCGGCCGGATAAGACCTATCAAATATATCAGCACCTTCGGGAACATATTCCTTCCCTGGGTATTGTTCTGGACTGCTGTAATAAACCTTCCCATGACCTGGGACGGGATGACTATTTTCACTTTATGTTTGACGAAATGAAAGACTACCTCGCCGGCAAAGGAATAAAGACCGTGATAACAGCCTGCCCCAGCTGTTACACAATATTCGATTCTTACGGAGGGGATTTAAAAACCGTCACTCTCTATGATCTCCTTGAGAAATATCCTCTGGGCAGTGAGACTGCCGGAACAGGGGAGGTCCTTATTCATGATCCCTGTACGACACGGTTCAATAATCAAATCCACGATTCGGTGAGGAAGGTCATAGAGAAAAAAGGGTATACCGTCGTTGAGCATAAAAAGAGCAGGGAGAATACACTCTGCTGCGGTGAAGGGGGGGGCAGCTGTTTTCTTGCTCCCGGACTTTCAGATCCCTGGAGGGAGTACCGAAAGGAAAGCGCAGAGGGGAAGTGTACAATTACCTACTGTGCCGGGTGCGCCGTGTCTCTCAAAAAAACGATCCCGGTATCGCATATTATCGATCTTCTTTTTGAGCCTGACCGGGCACTTGCCGGTAAACCAAGGGCTTCTGTCAGCCCCTTTACTTATGTTAACAGGCTTCTTTTAAAGAGGAGGCTTAAGAAGGAGAGCGGCTCGTCCTCAACCCGGGAGAGGGGCCTGCGGTATCCCGGAGATCCTGCAAAGAGAAAAGAAGTCAATTAGTACTTCGACTGCGTGATTTATAACTCATTAAAAAATATAACCACTGAATGAACCAGGGGTTGCAAAAGCAGATCGGGAAAAATCACGCGGGCTCAGCACTGGTTGTCATCTGAGCGAATAGTGTGTCCTGTATGCCGCCTTTGCACCGGGAGGGGCCTCGTCCAGCTTTTCGAATGAGATATCTTTAAAGCTGTCTTTTTCCAGCATACTCTTCACGACCTCTGTGACCAGTATCTCCCAGGCGTTTGCCGTATCTTCACCAAGCTTGCTTGCGGCGTTGACTTCGGCACCATAGACATCCGAGTCCCCGATTTTCAGGACGTGACCGTAACCCAGGCCTATGCAGAGCAGGACCTTCTCCTCGTCGCTCCTGTCGACATTATATTCTTTCAGGATTTGCTGCATCTTGATGGCTGCATTCATGGCTTTTCTCACTTTCTTAAATATCACAAGGAAGCTGTCACCCTCAACTTTGAGAAGTATTCCGTCATGTTCGTCGATAACCGGTATCAGCAACCTCTCCGATTCATGTATTGTCTGAAGAAAGTGGATGATCCCGAACTTTTCAACCCCCCGTGAGAAACCGGAGAGGTCGGTGAACATGATACACCAGGTTTCTCCGAACAGGTCCCATATCCTTTCATCTATTCTTTCCTTGTCTGCCCCCGACTGCAGTCTCTCCTTTATCAGCTTTTCGAACCTGTCTTCCGATGCGCCGGACAGTATTGTTTTCTTAAATGCCATCTTTGACTCCAGGTGAAATATATTTACAAGCCGGAACTTTTTCTTGCCGGTTTTTTTATCACTCTTTTCTACAATAAATGGAACACTCCTGTCAAGGATAAAGTTCCGGTGATGTCTCTGTTTTCTCTTCAATGTTAATTTCTGATTTTAGTTCTTGCCCCCCATCCCCCTTGTCTGTCGATTTTTACAAATTGAAATAAACAGTTATTGTATAAATCTACCTCGATTATCAAG
>JBNKTL010000056.1:0-31854 GCA_050298055.1 Spirochaetota bacterium | reverse complement strand
TCATAGTTAAATATAAATAATTTTATACTCCCGGAAATATCAAGAAGAAAATAACCTTATTCGGGATAATAATCAATAAGAAAATGTAACAACTCAGCTGTGTAACAAAATAAATTTAATAAAATATCTGTAATATGTCCCCGCCTCCTTCGGCGGCGGGGACATCCCAGTTATCATTTTTATTGAATATGATTATTTATATACTAAGTTTGAATTGTTTTAAGAAAATTTAAAAAACTATTGCCTGAAAAAATTTCCTGGAATAATATTCTCTTTCTATAAAATAGCGGTAATGACCCGGTTGTATGAATAAGAAATAATAGAGATGAAAAAATTTACAAAAAAATTAACTATTCTTATCCCTCTCTACAATGAAGAGGAAACCATTGGAGAGGTGCTGGAGAAACTTCATGCTATCGAAAACGTCTATGAGGTTATTGTCGTGGATGACTGTTCCACAGACAGAAGTTCGGAGATTGTCAGGAGCTACCCGTCGGAAAAAATAAAATATTTAAAGCTCCATAAAAATTTCGGAAAAACCGCGGCAATAAACAGGGCCAGGCAGCTTATTGAGGGTGATGTGGTCATCATTCAGGATGCGGACCTGGAATACGATCCCTCCGACATAGAATCTGTTGTAAGGCCCATAAGAGAGGGGAAAGCTGATGTAGTCTATGGGAGCCGGTTTATTGATATGAAAAGGGCCAATTTCCCCTACCGGAGTAATTACAGGGCCAATAAATTCCTCTCGTTCCTGGCAAACCTGTTTTTCAGGATAGATATCAGCGATGTTGAGACATGCTACAAGGCATTCAGGGCCCCCATAATTAAAAACATGGAGCTTGAAAGCCGCGGATTCGGAATGGAGATTGAGATAACAGCCATGATCTCAAGGCTTCCCATAAGGGTTGCCGAGGTCCCCATCTCATACAACGGGAGAACGATTCTCAGTGGGAAAAAGATAAGGCTGATAGACGGAATCCATGCACTCTTATATATCATTATTTACAGGTTTTCAAAGAGATTCAGAATAAGGAAAGCGAAATACCTGGAGAGGATAAGTCAATATCTTTGCTATAGATAAAGCAGATACTTTTGAGTACCTGCCCGGGTTCCCAATAAAAAAGGAAAAAACTGTTGAAAAATTAAGAGGATCTATAAATATCAATATTGACTTTACAATAAAAATTTACTTCCGCCGGAGTTTCTTTATGAAAAGAATTAGTCGAATACCGGGATCTCTGCTGCCAGTTATAATTCTCACCGTGATGTTTTCATCTGAGCTTGCATCGGGAGAACCGGTCTATACCTACAGAAGGACCAAACGGGTCGTGGCAATGCTTGAAGCTGCTGTTGTTGAGATAGAAAAGAAAGGGAGAAAGGCTTTTCCCCAGTTCAGGGTCAAGGGGAGCAAGTGGTTTAAGGGTGAGATGTATCTCTTTATCTATACCATGGATGGGGTCAATATTTTTCACCCGGTACTGAAACACCTTGAAGGGAAGAACCTCTACAATCTCAAGGACATCAATGGCCGTCCCCTGATCCAGCACCTTATCTGGAAAGCCCGTAAAGGGGGAGGCTGGACCCATTACATGTGGACACGGCCCGGGGAGTTTATTCCCACATGGAAGAGCGGTTATGTGAAGAAGGCGGTAATGCCCGACGGCACGGAAGTATTTGTGGGGACCGGTGTCTACAATATCAGGACGGAAAAGCAGTTTATCATTGAGATGGTGGATGATGCGGTCGACCTGGTCCGGAAGAAGGGTGAAAAGGCATTTAAGGAGTTCCGGGACGATTCCAATCCCTATGCATTCAGGGAATCTTATATTTTTGTCTTCAAGGACGACGGTACGGCGGTAGTTGACCCGGCGTTTCCTTCGCTTGAAGGACGGAGCCTTTTGAAATATAAAATCATCCGTTACATGATAGAAAGGATCAAAGGCAGAGACCGCGCGTGGGTCTCATATCTCCGGCCAAAGCCCGGTGACGTCAAACCTTCAAAAAAACTTGCGTACCTGAGAGCTATAACAGTGGGTAGCAGCAGGTATATTATCGGGGCGGACTTTTTCCCTGCAAAACCAATTTGGATGAGGTAGAACATGGCAATATCTGATAACTTAATTTACAGCGTTAACCAGAAACCTCCGCTCATGGTAAGTCTCCTGGCGGGACTCCAGCATACCTTTGTAATGTCCAGCACACTGATACTTCCGGTCGTTATTATCAGCGAGATCGGAGGTTCACAGGAGATGATACAGAATGTGGTCAGCCTTACAATGATTGCAGCGGGACTCACAACCATACTCCAGTTTCTGCGGGGACCTGTGGGTTCGGGGTATCTCATTCCTTACCTGTCCGGTGTCCCCTATTTTTCCGCGTCCATGAAGGCGGCGTGGCTGGGCGGGCTTCCCCTCCTTGCGGGGATGAGTGTTTTTGCCGGTTTTTTTGAGTCTCTTTTCTCACGGCTCGTAAGAAGACTGAGGTTTCTCTTTCCCGCCGAGGTCACCGGGGTTGTTGTTCTCATGGTTGGCGTTGCGCTGATCCCCCTGGGGGCATCAAACTTCCTGGGAATTGAAACGGACGAAGCGCTTTTCGAAATGCCCGATGTGATTGTAGGGATCATTACCCTCTCCATCATGATAGGACTCAATGTCTGGGGGAAGGGGCCTCTGCGGGTCTACTGTGTCTTCATCGGGATGGTTACAGGCTATTTCCTGGCATACTTTACGGGGATCATGACAGGCGTGGACCTGCAAAAGCTCTCTGATTCCGGGTGGTTCGCCATACCCAATGTCATTCACGGGGGATTCAAATTCGATACATCGCTTATTGCTCCTTTTATTATAGCGGCACTCTGTACGAGTATCAAGGCAATCGGGGACATGATCACCTGTCAGAAGATCAACCACGATGAATGGCAGGAGCCGGAGATGAGGAGTATCAGCAACGGGCTTCTGGCAGGGGGGATCGGGACACTTGTTTCCGGGACACTGGGAGGCCTGGGCGTGGGCACTTCTTCCAGTAATGTTGGTGTGTCCGCGGCAACCGGGGCAACAAGCAGGTATATCGGGATAACAGCCGGCGGCCTTTTTATTGTTTTCGCATGCCTGCCGAAAATATCAGCCCTCTTCTCCATCATGCCGAAACCGGTCATGGGTGCAATCCTGATCTTTGTTACCTCATACATGATCATCGCCGGTATCCAGATACTTGTTTCCGTTGAAATTGATATTCAGAAAATTTTTGTTGTGGGCGTATCGGTTATCTTCGGCCTGAGCGTTGATATCCTTCCAAATCTCTACGATTATCTCCCAGCAAGCTTAAAGCCCATATTTACTTCTTCCATGACCCTTTCAACTATTCTGGCGATCTGCCTGTCCCAGATTTTCAGGCTGGGAGACATATTGAAAGAGAAGCTGGGAGGGGGAGAGAGCCGGGTCTAGGGAGCGGTTTATGGTAATGGAAGTTGTTGCATGGATTGCGTCACTGTTCGTTTTCTTATCTTTTTTTATGAAAACAATGATACCCCTGCGCGTTATTGCCATGGTGAGCAACCTGGTATTTATATTCTACGCCCTGCTTGGTCTCAGGTTCGGGATCTTCGGTAAGGTTTACCCGATTTTTCTACTTCACATGATGCTCCTTCCCCTGAATATCGTGAGGTTTTACCAGATGAAAAGCCTGATAAAGAAGGTACAGGAGGCATCAAAGGGTGATGAGAACGCGGAGTATCTCATTCCCTACATGAGCAAAAGTCTCTACGGGGACGGGGATGTTCTTTTTAACAGGGACGATTTTGCCGACAGGATATATTTTATCCAGGAGGGGAGCATCTATCTTCCCGAAGTTGAAAAGGTCCTTTCCGCGGGATCTGTTCTGGGAGAGGTGGGAATATTCGCCCCCGATAACAGGCGCGCCGCAACGGCAGTCTCCCGGGGGGAGTCGGTCATTTACCACATCCACAGGGACAAGGTCCTTGAACTCTATTACCAGAACCCTCAGTTCGGTTTTTATCTCATACGGTCTATCTCCCGAATTGTGAGAGAGAATACCGAACTGCTGGGTGGCCTGATGGTCAGAGATAAATAAGATCCATGTATACGTCAACTGTTGTTTAATCATATGGGTTTGAAATAATTCTGTTATATGCGCTTCCGGCGCCTTTGCGGTTCCCGTTATTAAGAGGAGAAGAAAGATGGATATTAAGAAAATAGAAACTGAAGAACAGTACCGGGAAGTTTTAAAGAAAGTGGGCGAACTGACTGATGAAAAACCAACCGGGGAAATAACCGCTGAAATTGAGAGACTCTCTCAACTGCTTGGAGAGTATGTAGATAAGAATATCGATGACTTTGAAGATGAAGAGAGAAAAGAGGAAGCGGTCACCTATGAATGGGAAAAACACCTGGATGATCTCATCTAAAGGGAAGTCCGGTATACTTATTTAAGGAACAGAGAGCTATTTCCCGTAATTGCGGTCCCTTATGAGCCCCTCCTGGGAGGTTGACGCAACAAGGAGCCCGTCCCGGGTAAAGATCTTTCCCGTGTTGTAACCCCGCCCGTTTACTGTGCTTGAACTGTGCATCACGTGAAGCAGCCATTCATCAATGCTGAAATCCCTGTGAAACCACATGGCGTGGTCGAGGCTGGCAACCTGCATGGAAGGGTCCCAGAAAGTGAGCCCGTGGGGAAGCATAGATGCCCGGAGAAGTCCGAAATCGGAAGCGTATGCCAGGAGACACCTGTTGATGGAGATGTCTTCGGGTATCTTTCCCGCCGCCCGGAACCAGACAGAGTGATCGGGCTCTCTCTGCTCCGGTTTAAATATGTTCACAGGATTCACGAACCTGAACTCAACAGGTTTATCACTTGTGAGCTTTTCCCGGATTTCTTCGGGGAGTTTGTCCTTTATCGCTCTCAACCTGTCAAGCTCCGATAAAAGGCCTTCCGGTCCCTCAACAGGGGGCATCCTGTCCTGGTGGCTGTACCCCGGTTCGGTGATCTGGAAGGACGCTTCCAGTGTAAGGATTGCACTTCCGTGCTGCAGGGCCTTTACGCGCCGTGTGGTAAAACTCTTCCCGTCCCGGACACAATCCACTTCATAGACAACGGGGCAGTTCGCGTCCCCGGGCCTTAAAAAGTAGGCATGGAAACTGTGGGCCTTCCTTTCCGGGGGAACGGTCTGGGTTGCCGCGGAAAGGGACTGGCCAAGGACCTGTCCTCCGTAGAGGTTCCCGAAACCAAGGTCCTGGCTCCTGCCCCTGAATATGTTCTCTTCGATTTTTTCAAGCTGAAGGAGTTCTATAAGGTCGTGTAAAACTTTTTTCATATTCGGATGCTGCTTATCTTAACTGACTTGTCTCTGAGGAAACCTGATGACATTGTATTTTTTATGACTTTCAGCATACCAGAGATCAAGTTTCAATTGCATCCGCATCCAGCTTTCCGGAGAAGTATTGGTCGCTTTACTGATTCTAATAGCCATCTCGGGACTTAAAGAAGATTTGCAATTTACAAATTGTGATAATGTTTTTCGGGTTATACCCAGGTCTTGTGAAGCTTCTGTTATTGTTAGTCCTAATGGTTTAATAACATCCTCAAGAAAAACTTCTCCCGGATGTGTTGGTTTTCTTTTCTTATCCATTATAAAGTACTCCTAATGATAATCTTTATAATTAACAGCTGTTACATCTTCTCCTTCAAACATAAATGTTACTCTCCAATTCCCGCTAACTGATACAGACCATGTCTCTGAATATTTACCTGATAATTTGTGTAATTTATAACCGGGTAAATTCATGTCATTTGGATTTAAAGAAGTGTCCAACCTGTCTAATATTCTTAATAGTTTACTTGTATGTTCCGGTTGAATACCTTTTTTACTTCCGGAAAAAACAGTTGTTCCAATCCTTTATGTTTGAAGGACTTAATCATGTAAATAATTTATAACGTAACCAGATACGTGTCAAGTAACATTCGCAGTCTTTCTCTATCCAAGGATTTTTTTCAATTCATCCAGAGAAGGAACTTTACCGGTAACTTTGACTTCTCCATTTACCAGAAGTGCCGGGGTGGTCATAACACCAAATTCCATAATTTTATTTATGTCTTTGACCTTTTCAAGAGAAAATTCAAGACCGCTTTCCTCTGCTGCTTTTTTTGACAGTTCTTCGAGCCTGTTACACTTGGGACAGCCTGTTCCAAGAATTTTAATATGTTTCATAATTTATCACCTGTTAAAAATTTTTAACGTTATCACGTCTTCTCGCCTAAAACAGAACCCCGTATATTAACCCGCAGACGGTGGACATTATTACCACAAGTCCCACATAAACAAGGGTCTTCCTTGTACCCATGACACTTCTTATCACAAGCATATTCGGGAGAGACAAAGCCGGGCCGGCAAGGAGCAATGCCAGTGCCGGTCCTTTCCCCATTCCGGCACCCATAAGTCCCTGGAGTATGGGAATTTCAGTTAAAGTGGCGAAATACATGAAGGCACCGTCAACCGAGGCAAAGAGATTTGCGCCAATGCTGTTACCGCCGACGGAGCTGCTAACCCATTTTGACGGGATAAGACCTTCATTGCCGGGCCTCCCGAGTAAGAGTCCCGCAATGAGGACACCAAAGAGGAGAAGAGGTAAAATCTGTTTTGCGAATCCCCACGACTGGGAGAGCCAGTCTTCCATTTCTCCCTCTGCGGTACTGATGAAGTATGAGAAAGCAACAATGGCAACGGAAAAGGGGATCATAATATCCGTACCCTCATGAAAGAAGTATGCAGCAATACCTGTGGGGAGAGCTATTAAAATGATCTTCCACCATTTAAAATGAAACCAGGTAATGAGGACTGTCCCCAAAAAAACTGCAAATGCAGAGGTAATAATCCACTTGTAATGATAGAGAAAGAACCGGATACGGAAGAAACTCCGTATGCCAGGACCTTGTTTGCAGCAGGTCCGAGATACTTCATCACAGAAGATTCACTGATAAATACCGCAATTGCCCCTGCGATAAAAAAAGCGGGTACAAGGCACAAAATAACATGCTCCCGGGCATACCATTTTGCAAGCTTTATGGCTTCCATAACGGAATTGTCAAAACGGTGCCACCCCCGCGGGTAAAAAGAAAAGGAGAAGAAAAATCCCCGTAATAGTTATTAGTGGTTTCCATTCTTCTTTCCAGTTCATGAGAGTTCTCTTTCTTCTGCAGTTCTTCCACAATGAAGAGCCTGCTGGGATGCGCCAGTGCCTTGATAATTTTTGCCCGTGCTTCATATTGTGAGGGAAGTTTTTTCTGCATAATTACACCTAATATATGGTAATATGGCAATATAAGAAAATAATGTCAACTAATTTTTGCTTTCCGGAGCGGGTAATTGACTCTGCTTGTGAAACGGAGCAAACGCTTTATACTCTTTATCTTTTAATGAGAGAAATTGTGTTCGTTGAAGATTCCGCAGGCAGACCGTCCGCCAGGCCTTCCGGGATCACTCTTTAAATGCACTTCAATATATTCGTTTCCCAGTCCATTTTGACTTGTAGTCCTGTTTGTCTTCGGAATAATATCCGGAAAGATCTGCCGCAAAACCATTATTTTTTTTATCCAATATGAGATACCCGGTACCGGAAACAACCGGTTTTTTTTGACCATACATGACTTCAACAAATTTGAAATTTAATCGGTTATCATTCACACTCCCGGTTAGATAACCAAAATTTCCGCTTCCAAGTGGAACATCATATGTTCCTGTTACCCGGTCACCGTTTTGAATAAGAAACAACTCCATATTATGTGTTTGAGCATTAACTTTATATTTCCCGGTAAAAATATATGTTTCTCCTTTTGCAGGAATTAAAGCTGGAATAAATAATAAGAATATAACAAACAGATATTTCAATATTTTTTTCATTTCAATTCCCATCCATTCAGAAGATAATCATAAATTCAAAAAAATAAATTATCGCGTATTGTTTTACCTGATGTTCAGGAGTGTGATCTGCTCCTGAAAAGCCGGGTAAGATCCACACCGGGTTAACCGGGCAAGTCCAATATGCTTATTCATGGAGTGTAAAGATCCGGGCGATTTTTCGCAAGAAAAAATTTTTTAATTCCTGCCTGATGACTACCCTCATTGGAAAAACATCTGTGATGGGAATGGTAAAAAAAGCTTGACGAGTTATTAATATTATTTGATAAATTCATATACTTACAAATGCACTCTGGTCAACATGATTGCAGTATGTTGTTTCTTTAAACGGAAAATTTTGAGCAATTTTTAATGCAAAATTATACAACACTGATATAGGGCAAGTTTTTCTGCTGAAGAGGCCTACCGGAAAAAAATATTTTTTGAAAAATTTCTCTAATACTAAATAAGTGAAGGGTGATCACATATTAAATTAATGCTCAAATAATAGTAATCAATAGTATAGATGTCCAAATTGATATTGCTTCAAAAATATCAAGAAGGAATTAATATATAATAAAAGGATGTAGTGATGAGATTAATATACTATACTATAATTTTTTTTATTTTCCCAGCCACATTACCTGGAGCACAGGAAACAACGTCCGTATCATCAACTGAAATTTTTACTCTTTCTATTTATCTCATTGGTTTTCCCCTGTTTTATAATACTCTGAAATCGGTTGATTTACCCGGTTTTATGTACTTTCTTATTACATATATTTTCCTTGTAATATCCAATATCTTTACGGTGGCAGAAGGCTTTTTTTTCCCCGAATTATTCAATCTTGTTGAACACCTTGCATTAGCATTAAGTTCAATTTCGATGTTTTTTGCAATACATGCTTTTATAACAAAAAACCGGTCTCCAGGAAAGAAAGGAGTATGATTCAGTGATTGTTGTATTAAATATTATTGCTGCCATTTTCTTTCTCTGTTCTGCGCTTTACCTTATCATAAACGATAAAAAAAATTACAAATCAGGTTCGGTCATTGCTTCACTGTTGTTCTGTATCTTTCTCTATCTCTTTGTGACTGTATCCAATGCACTGGAACATTCGGGAATTACTGATTTCTTTGATCCTGCCGAAGACATCGCTGAGGTACTATTCTGCCTGGTGTTTTTATTTTTTGCAAACACCTGGAGAACTAACGAGACTCTGAACCTTATAAAATCACAAAGCGAACATCTGGCAATTACTCTCAAAAGTATCAATGATTGTGTTATTGCAACAGATAAGGATGGTCGGATTAATATGATGAATTCCGCGGCAGAACAGGTAACCGGCTGGAAGCAGGATGAAGCGCAGGGAAAAGACATTAACAGTGTAGTCAATCTTATTAATTCGAAAAGTAAAGTAACAGTAGAGAATCCAATTCTCGGAACATTACAAAGCGGTAAAATTGTGAATTATTTATATGATATTACCCTGATATCAAAAATGGATATAGAATATAGAATTGTGATGTCATGTGCTCCTATCAGGTATAGTTTAGAGGAAATTACCGGTGCAATTATTGTATTCAGGAATATTACTGAAGAGATTAATTTACTGGAAAGATTGCACCATTTTGAAAAACTGGATGCTGTGGGGCAGCTGGCAGGGGGGATTGCCCATGATTTTAACAACATGCTGGGAGGGATCATTGGTGCAACCCAGATTCTCGAAAAAAAAATAGCAGATAATCCCGAAGCAAAAAAGTATATAAAACTTATTTTAGAAGCGTCCGATCGTGCTTCTCACCTGGTAAAACAACTTCTTACCTTCGGCAGGAAACAGGAGTCAGTTAAAAAAGAAATGAATATTTTCAAACCATTGAAAGATGCCCTGGATTTATTGAAAAACACCATTGATCCAAGGATTAATATTTTAACAAATCTTAGCAGTGAAGAAATTATTATTTCAGGTGATCCCGCTCTGCTTCAAAGCGCGTTTCTTAATATTCTCATTAATGCAGCCCAGGCTATGCCTGATGGCGGAAATATAGATGTTACCTTAAAAAAAACAGAAATTGATTCTTATTACTGCAATGCGTCCCCCTTTAAAATTAATCCCGGTAACTTTTGTAAAATTGAAATCACTGATTCAGGCTGTGGTATAGCATCTGAAAATCTCAATAAAATTTTTGAGCCTTTTTATACGACAAAGGGTGTAGGAAAGGGAACAGGCCTTGGTCTGGCGGCAGTCTATGGCGCAGTTCAGCAGCACGGAGGGGCCATTAATGTTTACAGTGAGATCGGGAAAGGTACACGGTTCTGTATTTTATTACCTGTGGTATCGGCCGAAAGAGAAATAAAAATACAGATAAATACCGATGAGATAAGAGGTAATAATACGATACTGTTAGTCGATGATGAATCAATTATGAGGGTGATTGCCGGTGATATACTTGAGGACCTGGGATACAGGGTATATATTGCAGAAAATGGAAAGGAAGCAGTCCACATGTTTCGGAATATATATCAGGAAGTGGATCTTGTAATTCTTGATATGATAATGCCGGTCATGAATGGCAGGGATTGTATGGTTGAACTGAAGAAAATAAGGCCTGATATCCCGGTTATTTTTGCATCAGGGTTTATTCAAAATGATTTGATTGAAGAATTTAGTAACCAGGTGCAGGGATTTATCCCCAAACCTTATAACCAGTTTGATTTAAGTAAAATTGTGTACGATGCTTTGCACAAACAGTAGCAAAAGTTATTTGGATGATCAGAGCTGCTCTTCTTCATTACATGATCCAATCCTGCTTTTCCCGGACGGGAAATGGCTAAGGCCACCGGGAAATACCGCTATCCATATGAACGGGAATAAGAACACAAAAAAATTTTTCATATCACATATAAAAGGGAATAATCATCGTCTTTATTTGCCAGCCTTCAAATTCACCGTAATCCACAAAATAATCTTCCAGGCCTTCGGGAATAAATTCAAACATCTTTTCAGTGAGAACCAGGCTTCCCGGTTCGGCGAATTGATGTCCCAGGTGAAAAACAGTATTGATGGAATCGGAGACAATATCACCGGTTTCCCCCCGGGGTTTGTAGACGGTATTATCGATATGAAGGGCTATTCTATATGAGAGTATTCTGTTGTAGTTATAATCGTCAACACTGATGATATTCCGGTTGAGGATAAGCTTGAAACAGGTAACAATGGTCTCGCAGCTTTTTCCGTCAAAGGGGACGAGGATAATGCCGCCGAAATCGGACCAGATCCAGATCCTGCCCTGAACAGGGGACACATATTCCATGATATCATCATGAAAAGCCCTTGTAAATTCCTTGAGCTTATTGCTGCTGTATTTAAGTTTCAGTTCATCCTGGTTATCCAGTTCAATGAAGATGAAACAAAATGTATACTCTTTTCCGTTCCTGATACTCTTCCAGTCTCTACCGGAAAGAGTGATCCCGGACTCTCTCTCTTTCCCTGTTTTTTCATATTTAATTCCCGATAATTTCTCAATGAAAGCAACAGTCTCTTTCATCCGCTTTAATGAAATTCCTTCATTAAATTGTTTTTCCCCGATATAATCAACAGCATTGTTGTAAAAAAGCCCGGTAATATCATCAACTTCTGTTCCGGTGTCAATAATTCCGTAGCTGAAGTCGTTTTTTCGGGAAAGGGTGTTTAATACCGTTTTTCTCTCTTTGAGAGAAAAACCGGCAATGTCCACATAAACGATTGTTCCCTGTTCAATTGTATTGATAATCTTTTTAAATTTTTCCGGAGGATGGTATGCTATGGTATAGGTATAGTCCCTTGATTTTGCAACAGCCTTGAAACATGTTTCGATACCGGCGTTTGCTGAGAAAATCTCAATATTCATAGGTTATGCCATTTCAATTCATATTTGCAGTATTGTTTATTGCTGCTAATATTGAATTTCTTCATCTGGCTGGAGAGTATCTGGTCAAAGGATATCCATGTAGTATCGCTTATTGTAACCGTGTTAACCTCGGTATGCTGCTCCTCAATTTCGATGACTTTCTTTACCGTATCACATTTTTTTAATTCATTATTATCATCTGTGTATTTATTGGGGCCCGTATGGATGGCAATCCTGACTTTTAACGGACTGCTCAGCCTGTTATGCAGTCTGTTATACATGAACACCCCGTGAATGATCTCCATGGCGCTGATGGCCGCATCATGATTTTTCCTGTCGAAGTGAAAAGCTGCCAGTCCCCCGTCGCCTTCCCAGGACCATATCCTGCCGTTTCTCTTGATTACGGAGCCCCTGACAATTTTATTGAGATCTTTGTATGCGGATTCCACAATGTGAGAGGGATTGTTCCTCACAAGTGCTGAATTACCCTCAATATCAAGCCTTAGAAAAGCAAAGAGGTATTCGGTATCCTCATGAAGCACCCCCCAGTTTTTTGTTGTTCTGACTTCCGGATCTTCAATAAAATGCCGGGTGTCCCTGTCATAGATATACCCGTATTTCTGTATATCGTTTATGATGCTCTTTATGTTATGCACCTCGTAGAGTTTTCCGGCGTACTTATGAAAGTGGACATCAACCAGCAGTGAGACAAAATGGGGGAAGAGTTTGTTCCTTTTGATATCGAGCACGATCTGTTTTGCCGCCTCGATCTTCATAATGTGGGACATATCGGGTTTTCCCGTCCGTTCCCGCAGGCTGTACCCTTCAATAAGGTTCGCGGCAAGATCGTTCATTTTTTCAACGGTGAAGGACCTGACCAGAGAATTGACCAGTAGTGAAGCGGATTGAGACGTGATTTCCATTTAGACCCTCTTACAGTTTTATTTTAATAAGCCGGTATCTGTTGTCAACAGAAAATCGCCTGGTCCGCTCTCCACATCCGATGTTATTCAGGATGCGATTCTGGCTTTAAATATTAGGGAGGTTACGGTTTCTATGATCAGCCCGTAGATCATCCCCATAACAAGTGTGCTCACAAACATCATGGTTTTGCTGAACTCAGGGTTGTCCGGCGCCATGAGGCCGCTGAAGGCCAGGGGAAGACTGAAAAGCGCCCCCATAACAACACCGTTAACTGACCAGTGTCCAATTGAAACGGCGCTTATCCCGATGGCAAGGCCGATAAGAGATCTACTGATAATGATCTGTGCCGATACCGGCCAGGGAAGAGCGCCCCCGCTTGATGCCAGTCCCAGGCAGATGAAGCCGCAGGCAATCCCGGAAAGAGAAGTGATAATGATACGTTTTCCTCGTTGCATAAGACCCTCCTCTCGTTTAAGCATTTGATTTTCAGGAAAATAATATAACAGATACCTGTGACAACTGTATGTCAGGTTTGAAACAAACTGTTTTTTTGCCGTTAAAATCGTCTAACCCGTATTATTGAATAGATTAATGTTTCTCTCAATTAATTCCCGGTGAAATGATACATGCTTAACATAGTGCTGCAGGGCACCCGATAGATTGATGCTGTTGTCGTTGCTGAATCTATAGTGATATTCTCCCCAGTTCTCTTCAACAATGGAATAAAGATGAGCGGAGATATACCTTCTGATCATTTTAATGAGTTCAAGGGTCGGTTTAAGGTCATATGACTGGTAGTCCAGTTTCCCCGCCCAGGAGGCATCGAATGAGAGGACTTCTGTTCCCGGGGAAGCGATGGCCCATCTGTACCTGTGAAAATTTGCTATATCGAAATCCAGGCAATGAACCACCTGTTCCTTGATGGACCACGCATCATCAAAGGGCCTGTATTGAATAAGATCCTCGGGCAGGTCCAGTACATAATCAAATGCATTTGCCGATTCTTCAAACTGATGAATAAGTCGTTTTTTATTGTCAGTTTCCTGCATAGTCTCCTCCCGGGTACGGTTTCAGGATCAAAGCCTTATATGGACTTAAGCAGGTTCCCACCCCTTCTTAATGTTCTTTTCCCGAAATTCATCTGCAATGGCAAACAGCTGGTCTTTGCTGTTGGAGATACGCAGATCCTTTTTGAGGGGATCGGCCCTGCCGGGACTGAAGTCGGTATAACAGAAATTGTAGGCTGCATAGCTCTCGTCCAGTTCCTCCCTGTTGGTTTTCCAGAGCAGAAGTTTGCGCACTCCCGTTTTTCCTTTTAACTGCTTGGTGTATACTTCCCGGAGAAGGATCTCCGGTTCCGGGTATTCGATTTTTTCAACTGAAGCGCCGGCTTCGTCAATGGGAACGCGGTCCGTAATCTGTGACAGTCTCAGGTCCTCTTTATTAAATTTTTTGTCTTCGCGAAACCGGGAGAAACGGGGGCTGATGATTACAGGGAAGGGCATCTTCCTTACTATCCTGTAAACACTTTTGTCTGTATCAAGCACCATCATCTTATAGGGTCGGTCATACTTGTTACTGGTCATAAGGTCGAGGTAGTCGATTTCAATGACTATCTCCGGTTTGACCATCCGGTAGGGCCCATACTTGCTGTGCACCTCGATAAATTCCGATTCCATCTCCGCCTTTTTGAGACGCGTACATAACTCTGAGCGCTCACTGTCGGATAAACCTCCTCCCACTGTTCCGGCAACCTGAATCTTCCCGTCCTCTCTGAGCAGCCCGATCAAAAGACTGCGTACCATTCCCTTTGTCTCGCGTACACCTTCCACATAACCGAGAATTACTGTATCCAGGGAATGCTTGGGTTTGAGTTTATAGATAAAGCTGCTGCTGCTTCTGATGACAAGTCCTTCAGACTCTTCTGCCTCTACCCACTCTGAATAGCAATCCATAACTTCATCTCTGCTTTTTACAACCAGGGAATCGGGTGGTTCAATACCTCCTCTGTTTGAGAAGAAGGATTCCAGTTTTTTACCGGTTTCAGAATAATCCGCCGGTTTGTACGTTTCATTATTTATTTCAATGATATCAAAGGGTGCAAATGAAAGCCCTCTGACTTCCTCTTCATTTTTAGGATTGCTGGAAGCGGATATTAGATCATAGACCCTGCTCCGTTTCCCGTCGGGCCTCTTATAGTAGAATTCTCCCGCGAAGACGGCACTTGTAATATTTTCTTTTTTCAGTATTTCCGGTACCTGTTCGAGGCACGGAATCCCTGAAAAAACGGTCCCTGAAGGATTGCAGAGAAATACTTCACCCTCAAGAGAGAAAAGGCAGCAGAACTCACCGTCGATTTTTCTTGAGAGATGGAACGATTCTCCTATGATCCGGCTCCCTGTATCTTCAGGGGAAAGAGCAATATACCTGGACGCGATACTCCGTTTATATTCGCTGACCTTTAAAACGAATTTATCGGGGAGGGCAGACCGGTCCCCCTTTTTATAGTTTCCGAGAATGGTGTTTAGTTTCTCCTGGTTTAGAATCATTTTATAATTTCCTTCAATTCAAGATTTGTCAAATGGAGAATGAGGCAGTATTTACCGCCGTCAGTCCGTCCTTCCAGAAATCCCCTGTATGCCCTTCCTCCGCTTGACATGATAAGCGGGTCTTTTCCCTTTTCTCCTCCGCCGACAAGCATCAGGACGTCTTTATCCTCCAGTTCCTTTGCCATCTCATATAAAAACTCATATGTAAGGCCGCTCACATGTGTGATCTGATATTTTCGGGTAAAAACAAACTTTTTTATGGCGTCCTTTTTCGGGAAGAATTTCCCTGTCCAGCGGACGGGAATTTCCCCGGAAATATTCTGCTCGGGGGATTCATGGGGTTTCCGTTCTTTTTCTCTCCCCTCGACATCCCGCATAACATCTATAAGATGGTAATGCAGGGCGATTTCATTGTTATCTTTCAAAAATATCTTCTGGGGATAGGAGAGCATTTTACCGGTCAGATCGAAATCGATCTCGGGATCACCTTCGGTGAGCAGCCCGGCCACCTTGTCCAGGTCGCCGGCCATTGTCGTAAGGGCCCCGATCCCGGATTCAAGTGAACCCTTTGCCACCCGTGTATTTTTTATCATTTTGTCCTTATAGACATAGCTGACATCTGACGCATAGACCTTTGGGTTCAGACCAACAACAGCGTCTCTCCCCTTCTCATCTGAAATGTTTATTTTTTTCACTTTCCTGTTTTCCTCCTACATCATCCCAAAGTCGAGATCATCGTCTTTTTCAGTCTCTTCGTCTTCCAGGTCAAAAAGCTGCCGGGACATATCTTCCTGCGATATATATTCAAAATTGACTTTGTCTCCAACGGTCAAAAAGACCTCACCCTCGCTTTCAATTAAAAATCCGGGTGTCCCTTCATAGTCAGCCCGGTAGTTAAAGGTAAAGGTATAAATGGGACCGCTTTCCAGGAGTTTTACCAGTTCCTTCTCATCATCCCCGGTAAAAGTATACACATTTTTGATCACATGGTCCAGGTACTCTTCCACCGTTACCGTTTCCTTCAGTTCAATAACTTCATCGAAGCTTGAGGGAACTATATTGACCGGGTCTCCGTTTCCGTCAACAGCAGTGAGTTCCGACCGGGAGACCCATTCACCCTCATCGGTGAGAATCGCAAGTCCGATCTCACCATTTGGTATTATTTTCATGCTTGTATCATCCAGGATTGCTGGAGAACATTTTTTCTCATCCTCATCGAGCACTTCCCTGTCAATCCAGCCATAGAGTTTTTTTCTGTCAAGCTTCACAGGTTCAAGTGAATATTCTTTCTCATTTATCTTAAAAGTCAGATATCTCGCCATTTTTCATTCCTTTTTACAAATATCGTTTTAAAAAAATAAAATAAATGAAATAGGCAAGAACTTTTTTGTAATTTAATGTTCTCATTGATTCAACATTCAAAATATAACATTTGAAAAACTCTTCTCTGTGTATCCATTCCTCTGTACCATCTGTGTGATACTCTTTTAAAAATTGCATATTCAAATAAACATCAAATATTATCAAAAAAACTCCCGTTTATTTCTTGATCCGACCGGGGATAGATTTATTCTTGATCCCGGTAAAGAAAATGGAAACAGTACTGGAAGTCAAAGACCTGGTCAAGAACTACGGGAAGGTAAAAGCCGTTGACGGGATAAGCTTTTCAATCCCCCGGGGGACCTGCTTCGGGCTCCTGGGACCCAACGGTGCGGGAAAGACCACTGCCCTGGAAACCATTGAGGAGATTAAAAAACCCACGGCGGGTTCGATACTCTATAAGGGCAGGGAGAGGGACGGGCTCTTCCGGGAGGACGTGGGGATCCAGTTCCAGGAGACGTCACTTCTCTCCTTCCTCACGGTGAAGGAGACACTGGTGACATTCATGAA
Source organism: Spirochaetota bacterium (assembly GCA_050298055.1). Taxonomy (GTDB): domain Bacteria; phylum Spirochaetota; class UBA4802; order UBA4802; family UBA5550; genus JBNKTL01. The sequence goes on along the minus strand of JBNKTL010000056.1, from coordinate 14,688 downwards.
TCTCTACAGCAGTTCCCTGCCCCTGGAGGAGGTCATTGAACTCTGTCACCTGGGGGATATCTTAAACCAGTACAATGATAAAATTTCCGGGGGACAGAAACAGAGACTCCTCCTTGCCCTCGCCATGATCAATGACCCCGGGCTCCTCTTCCTTGACGAACCCTCAACAGGAATGGACCCCCAGAACAGGAGGAACATGTGGGAGATCATTACCTCCATAAAAAAGCAGGGGAAGACCATTATCCTGACCACACACTATATGGAAGAAGCGGAGTATCTCTGTGACGTGGTGGCCATTATGGACCGGGGGAAAATAATCGCGGAGGGCCGCCCCGCGCACCTTGTGCGGGAATACTCAAAACATGTTACCGTGATCCTTCCCGGTGACGCTGTGATAAAGAAGGAAAATTTATGCGGCAGTATCTATGAACTGGACAACTCCATAGAACTTCAGACGGATAATATCAACAGTTGTATCCAGGAACTCCTGGAACAGGGAATTGATCTTTCGGATATGACCGTCAGGTCTCCGAATCTCGAAGACGTCTTCATCAATCTCACGGGAAGAAGGCTGAGAGAGTAGTGATGAATTGGAAGAGAATATGGATCATGTTTACCGCGCGGAACAGGGAGTTCTTCCGTGACAGGGCTGCCTTCGGATGGAATTTTCTCTTCCCCTTCCTCATCATTGTGGGTTTTGGTGTTATCTTCGGCGGTGATTCCCGGGACATTTACAAGGCCGGTGTTTTCCCCGCGAAAAGCGGAAAACGTGCAGTTGAAGATCTCACTTTTGATGATTCCCTGAAAAAAATGAAGTTCATGGAGTTTGTGGGATTTCCCCGTCAGGAGACAGGGATGGACCTCCTGAAGCACCACAAGATCGATATGCTCATAAAGAACAGTCCGGGCAGGCCGGAATACTGGGTAAGCAGCACGTCTCCCAGAGGATATGTTGCGGAACAGATGCTCAGGGCGGCAACAATGAAAGGGGACAGTGAGAAGAAACTTCTGAAGAGATCTGTCAGGGGAATCGAGATCAGGTATATCGACTGGCTCTTTCCCGGGATCCTGGCAATGAATATGATGTTTTCCGCTCTCTGGGGTGTGGGCTATGTCATCGTCAGGTACAGGAAGAACGGTGTTTTGAAGCGCCTCAGGGCAACACCTCTCACAGCCTTTGAATATCTCAGCGCGCAGATGCTGTCCAGGATATTCCTTCTCATGTTTTCACTTGTCATTGTGTGGATAGGCTGTGACCTGATATTCGATTTCCGGATGGAGGGATCGTATCTGGATGTGACTCTTGTCTTTTTCTTCGGAGGATGCAGCCTGACCTCTATGGGGCTCCTCGTGGCGTCACGGGGGACCAGTGAAGAATTCACAAGCGGTATTCTCAACTTTATCACCTGGCCCATGATGTTTCTCTCCGAGGTATGGTTTTCACTGGAAGGGGCGCCGGACTGGGTCAAAGGTGTATCATACGCCTTTCCCCTGACACATATTAATAACGCGGTGAGAAAGATCATGAATGACGGGGCAGCCCTTTACGACGTAAGCTTCGAGGTAATCCTTCTCGGGGTCATTACTCTTGTCTGTCTCACTCTCGGCGCGCGGCTTTTCTCCTGGCACCAGTAGCAGGATTGTCATGAATGAAGGTAAAGCATTAGAAAAGATCAGAAGTGTTGTGGATGCATGTTCCGACTGTGACTGCTGCAGGCCGGTTATGGATACATCCTGCCTCTTTTTTCCTGAGCTCTACCGGCTTATCGACAGGGAGGTGGAGACCGGGAGCAGAATTTCTTCCTCCCGGCTGAGAGGTCTTACGGATCTTTGCAATTACTGCGCTCTCTGTCCCTGTCCCAATATCAGGGCCGATATTATGGAGGCAAAAAGCCTTTTTATTGAAAGTGAAGGGTTAAAACCCGCTGTCCGGATACTTGAAGATGTCAGGCTTACCGGGAGGCTCTGCGGAACCGCGCCGGGAATTGCCGGTCGTTTATTGAAAAAGAATGTATTCAGTTCTCTCCTGAAAAAAGTCGTCGGCATCCATCAATCGAGAAGCTTACCGGAAATTCCCATAAAGAACTTTGATAAAACCGCCGGAGAACTTATGCTGGGCAGAAAACCCGAAGTGAAGGGAGGGAAAAAGTTTGCCTACTTTGCCGGTTGTTCCGGGAGGTACTTTTTCCCGGGAGTCCCCGAAGCTGTTGCCGGACTCATGAAAAGGGCGGGAACAGCCCTCTACTTCCCGGATCAGAAATGCTGCGGTATGCCCTTCATGCTTGAAGGAGACAGGAAAAGAGCGGTGAGTTCAGCTACTGAAAATATAGATATTCTTTCGGAACTGGTGGATGAAGGTTTTGATATTCTCCTCTCATGTCCTACCTGCAGCTACATGTTCAGAAATGTAATACCGGAGGGCGCACACTTTTCAGGGGAATACCAGGAAAGCGTCGGTGCCGATTCAAAATATCTGAAGGTACCGCAAAACAGGGAAGAGAAGACTGGTGATGGATTTCTCTATCTCGACAAAAAAATCTACAGCAGGATACTCAAAGATTCAGGATACTTCTCGGATCTTGATCCCTTGAAAAGGCTCAAGGTAGCGGATAACTGTTATGACGCAGGGGAATATCTTCTGAGTTCAGGTTTTCATGAAAGGGAACCGGCTGCCGGAGAATTCCGGTCACGCATACTCTATTATCCCCCCTGCCATCAGCGGGAACAAAAAAAAGGGACGCCCTATCCAGAGCTCCTGAAAAAAATTCCCGGTGCTGATGTTGATACCTTTCGCAATATCCTTTATTGCTGCGGAATGTCCGGGATTACGGGGTATAAAAAGAGTCTCTACCCGTTGTCGGTTGAACTGGGAAAAAGGCTTGTGGAAAAAATTGATGAATATGAGCCCGATATTATTGCCACTGACTGTCTCAGCTGCAGGACACAGTTTGCGCATCTTACCAGATACAGGGTCCTTCATCCCCTTGAGATCCTTTACCGTGCTGCAAAACGGAAGTAACGATCCGGTTACTTAATATCCTCCTTATAAAGAAAATAAATACCGGTAATGAAGTTTTATATTGACGAAACATTTTCCTCGTAATATATTTAAGTCTGGCATTATGAGTACCGCATGGTTGTGGTTGTTATTTTTTTCTTGTAAAGTAAAAGATAATGAAAAACAGGGAGCATTATGTAAATGATGGTCTGGAAGAGCTGTTTAAAATCCGGTTCAGGAGAGCAGTTCCCGGTTTTGCCGTAATATTTGCGGCTCTTGGATTTATCGACTCTGTGAGTACTCCTGAAAACCTTCAGTTTTTCATGATAATAAGGATGGGGACAGTCCTTCTCCTTTTACTTCTTCTTGCCCTGTCACGAAAATATTCCCATAGGGGAATTTTCTTTCACAGGTTTCTGGCTTATGCCGGTATTATAACAGCAGCAGCCGTTACTTCCATTATGGTCATTGGATCGGGAGGAGAACTCTATCCCTTTTATACGGGAATGACCTTTACCGGTTTTTTCTTCATCGGATTTATTCTCTCTGACATGAAAGATTCCCTGCTCGGTTCCCTTGCGGCATTCCTGGTATTTCTCCTGCCGCTTTTTCTCTTCGGTGGAGAGAGTGTTCAGCCCGCGGGAATGGTCATCCCTCTTGCTCTTGTAATTACTGTTTTCGGTTCTGCCGTATACTATAACCGGATGAACCGGGCCCATCTTGTTCATGAACTGGGAAGCCGTTTCGAACTGGAGAATAACCAGGAGCTGCTCAAAGAAAAGGTCACGGAGAGGACAGAAGACCTTGTGCAGTCCTATGATATCCTGAAGGAATCGGAGAAAAAGTTCAGGACCCTTTTCCATCACGCTTCGGACAGTATATTTCTTCATGAGATAAATGAAGAGATGATCATTGCCGATGCGAATATATCAGCCTGCAGGGCCCACGGTTATGCCAGGAAGGAACTGGTTGGCAATCCCCTCTCACTGCTTGAAGGTTCCAGCATCGGTGAAAAACTCCCGGAGAGACGGGAAAAGCTCCTTGCAGGGGAGACAGTGACCTATGAAATCCAGCATGTGAGAAAGGACGGTACACGGTTCCCTGTGGAGGTATCCGCGCAGCTTGTTAAGATAAGCGGAAGAGACTTCATCCTCTCTATCGACAGGGACATTACGGAACGGAAGAAGATGGAAGACCAGCTTGTTCACAAGTCACTCTATGATTCGCTCACAGGACTTCCCAACAGGATACTCTTCATGGACAGGCTGAAAACAAACTTCGCGCGCAGGAAGAGGCAGTCGGATATTCTCTTCTCACTCCTCTTTATCGATATCGACCACTTTAAAAAGATAAACGACAGTTACGGCCATCTCTTCGGCGATGAGATCCTCGTTGATGTTGTGGACCGGCTTAAAGGCTCCATAAGACCCGGTGACACACTCTCACGCTTCGGGGGGGATGAGTTCCTCCTGATCCTGGAAGATCTCGGAAAGGAAGAAGACGCTATATCAATAATTGAACGTATCCAGGAGGGGATGAAAAACCCGTTCAGAATAGGAACAGTGGATATCTATGTAACGCTGAGTATTGGAATCACTTTCAGTAATATCGAATACCATCATCCCGAGGACATGCTTCGAGATACGGATAATGCAATGTACCATGCCAAGGAGCAGGGGAGGGCATGTTATGTTGTCTTTGACCGGAAAATGCATCACAGTTCCATCGAAGCGCTCAAGCTGGAAAATGATCTGAGGAAGGCTGTCATCAGGAATGAATTTGTTCTTCACTATCAGCCTGTGGTGGATATAAACTCCCTGAGAATTACCGGCTATGAGGCACTTATCAGGTGGGAACATCCTGTTTACGGCATGTTATACCCGGAAAGCTTTATCGGAATCGCTGAGAGTACGGGGCTGATCTCTGAGATAGGTAAATGGGCCCTCTATGAAGCATGCAACCAGATAGCAAGGTGGAAGAAGATGTTTCCGGATAGTGACCTGGTGGTAAGCGTCAATCTTTCGGTGAAGCAGTTCAACTTCAAGCTTCCCGATCTTATTACTGAAGTTATTAAAGAAACCGGGATCGAACCGGAAAACCTGAGGCTGGAGATAACAGAGAGCATCATGATGGAGGATATAAATCATGCTCACGTAATACTGAGCAGGCTCAAGGAGATGAATGTCCGTATCTATGTGGATGATTTTGGGACAGGATATTCATCACTTAATTATATCCATAAATTCCCCATTGATGCCCTTAAGATTGATAAGTCGTTTATTGAAAATATCATGAATGACGAGGAGTCCCTTGAAGTGGTCAGGGCAGTGTCAACAATCGCCCAGAACCTCAATCTCAACCTCATTGCCGAGGGAATAGAAAATGAGGAACAGCTTGAAATTATCAGGAGCCTTAACTGCAACCTGACCCAGGGTTTCCACTTTGGTATACCTTTAGACAGTAAAATGTCAGAAAAGCATATGCATGAATTTGCCGCCCGCTATAAATAAATCACAGCGCTATTTCATGAAGAGAAAGCCCCGGTTACTCTCCAGCGAACCGGGAAGCGTCTCAATGAACTCCCTGATTTCATCACGGACTCTCCTGTAGTGGGAGAGGGCCTCTTCCTTTGATGAAGCGGTTCTGGCAAGTTGCGGGGGATCATCAAATCCCCTGTGAATGAGGGTTGTCTTCCCGGGAAATACCGGGCATGATTCCTTCGCGTCTCCGCAGAGGGTAATTACAAAATCGAATTCTAAATCTGAAAATTCATCTAAACTCCGGGATTTCTGTCCCTTTATTTCTATTCCCGTTTCCTTCATCACTTCAATTGCCCGTGGATCTATCCCCCGGGGCCGTGTCCCCGCGGAAGAGGCTGTGATCTCATCGCCCTTCAGGTAGTTTGTAAAAGCTTCCGCCATCTGGCTCCTGCAGGAATTTCCCGTACAGAGGAAGAGGATTTTCAGTTTTTTCTTCTTTTCCATCCTTCTTAATGCTCAACTTTCCCTGCCAGGTTTTTTACCAGTTTAAGATAATTGGTGTTGTTCCGGTATGAATACTCAACCTTATCCATGAGAGTCCTGATAATGTATATTCCGAGGCCATGTCTCTCACCGGAGATGAAATGCTTCTTAATATCGGGCATCTCTGCCTTTGTAAGGTCAAAGCTGCTTCCGTAATCCGTGATATCGATTTCCAAATGTTCTTTAAAGAGCGTAAGCTGCATGTTTATTTCCCTGCTGTGGTATTCCCTGGAGGTATAGTTAATGATATTTGCGGCTGCTTCATATACTGCAAGTTCAACATGTGATGAAATTTCGTAATCGATGTTTTTTTTCTTCAGGAAATCAGTGACTTTTTTCCTCATGATTTCCAGTACACGGCTGTTCCTCGGAATTTTCATCTTTATGGTGTTTCCCCTATACTCTGTTGTAATTGAGACTTTTTTCATTGAAACGATTCAATTGCCTTTTCATCACTCTCAAAAACAATGAAGAAATCTATAAAACCGAGGATATTAAGAATGTTATAAATCTTTTTATTTATCGATGAGATCCTGATTTCACCACCGTCATTTCTCAGTGATTCATTTGTACTGATGAATACCCCGAGACCGGCACTTGCAATATACTCCAGCTCTTCCAGGTTGCAGATAAACTTACGGGATCCATCGGCAATTTCCTGTTTAAGCAGCTTGCTGAAATCGGATGCAGTTACTGTGTCCAGACTGCCCGTGAGCTTTATAAGTATAATATCACCATGCCTTTCTGAGTGCAGTTCCAGGTTATTCATAGATGCTCCGTATAAAGAATAGTTCACTTTATCTATCCACTTTTTCTTTAATTTGTCAATATAAAAGCGTGAAGTAAAAATAAATCTGATTTCAGTATCTTCTCTCTAAAATCAGTATCTGAATTTTATCCCGGTTCTGAAATTGTACATCAGGCTTGCCCTTATAAAATTCTCATGGGTATTGTTATTGATCTTCTCCTGCCCGGCTATGACAAAGAGTGACGGGTTAAAGAGAAGTGCTGATGTAACCCCGTAGGATATGCTCTTACCATTGGTAAAATCTCCGCTCCCCATCTCATACTTGTTGCTTATTCCCGCGTGGATGCCAAGTACACCCGGTCCGATATATGCCTCGCCCCCGATCCTGTAAACAAGCTCTTTATCTTTGATCCTGCGGCCAACATCCACGGTAAGAAAGTGTGAGAAAAATGAATATGCCCCGTATTTTGCGGTAATATATCCTGTCTGGTCGTTATCGTTTTTATCCCATGAATAATCATAAGAGAACCCGACACCTGCGAAAGGAGTGGTATAACCGCCATGGGCCATAATGGTTTTTTCTGAAAAGGCTGTGACAATTATACACAGCAATACGGCAGTTGCAGTCCTCAATCCAATTAATTTCATGATTTTCTCCCGAGATGGGAATGACTAATACTCCATAATCTGTATATGTCAATTAATTTTAAAAAATACACCAAAAAAAAGCCAATCAGACTGTAATGTTCGGGTAAAATCTTATGGCCGTTACCCAGTTATTTCATGTTTTATTTTTTAACAGGGATGTTATAAAAAAATTGACACAGAGTGTGTGTGGAATTAGTTTGATTTTTTTGACGGGGCGTGGCGCAGTCCGGTAGCGCACATGGTTTGGGACCATGGTGTCGGAGGTTCGAATCCTCTCGCCCCGAATTGTATCCAATGCGCCTGTAGCTCAGCTGGATAGAGCAACGGATTTCTAATCCGTAGGTCACAGGTTCGAATCCTGTCAGGCGTGCTTATATTTTCCGAAATTGAGTACTTTTGTGCACAGTCCTTGTTTAATGTAAATAACTAAGGACTTTTTTTTTGTAATTTTGCAATCGGCTTTCACACACTTTTCTTCAATATAACACACTATGCACATTCCCTACGGATTATTTCTCCCAACTTATCAACCTGTTCTTGAGGTAGTACTCCGAGGATGTTTGCATATCTCATTGTAGTTTTTATATCGGTATGTCCTAACTGCTTTTTCACAAAAGCCAGTGTAGCACCCTGCCGTAACCACTGTATAGCACAAACATGTCGAAGATTGTGAAATCTTAGATCGATCTTCTCTTTTGTGTCATAGTTGTAGACATCGAAGTCCAACTGATCTCTCAATTGTTCCCACCAGTATCTCAACAGATTTAATCCCCATGGTTTTAGAGGGATAGTGGGTGACCTTTGTTCGATAAAACATAATCCTTCAGATCATTATTCTCGTTGAAGTAAAGTTTGAATGAATTTGACCTATACCGTAATAACAATTGTTTAAAATTGTCTGTGATTTGGATAGGTTCCCTCTTGTGGGATTAGCTTGAGTATAATAATTTACATCTCTACAGTAATTGAAAAAATGAGAAAGGACACTGATGTCCCGGTTAATTGTAGCATCAGATACCTGTTTTTTACTTGATCTAACAGGATTCTCCCTACGCCATACAGTATATTTTTGAATCATGATTTTATTGATGTTTTCAACTGGAATATCTTGAAAGAATTCCTTCAACATTAATGAACAACTTAATCTAATTAAATACCTGTCTTTTGTAAACAAATCACTCACCACCTGTTCCAGCAGGTTCTCTCCCAAACCGACTTCTGATAATCAGGCGGGGGCATTGGTCCCCAGTTTCACCTATATGTTCAATGCGACAATTGAAGCCCGTTGCAGCTGTGCTTGTGCTTCCAGGTCACTGTCGTTCTCAACGGATCTTTTCCCATACTCCATGGCCGTGAGGATAACCGATTCAATAAAGCGGTCCTGGAGCGAGGTACCTCCTTCACCGTTGAAATAATACTCGGTGATGGTAGAAAAAATATTGATAACCGCGCCGGCTTCAAAAAAGATCTCTGAAGGGCATTAAAATACTTGACTCAATAGAACGGTAAATAATAGTATTATAGAGTTTACCTCTAATTGGATTTTTTAATAATGCCAATCCGGGGCTATGCTACTCCCGGCATAACGTTTTTTATCAGTCATTGTTCTGTTCAAATGCTGTACAAAGATTGATTGGGCAGTGATGGTGATAATGGTCGGTACAAAATCGGTAAAAAAAGCGTTGAATGGGAAGAAATTAATTGTTCCCCTGGGAAATGTGCATGTTCATGACCGGGTAGAAGGGGATAGATGCGATTGGTAAATTCTTAACTTGATAGAGTTTTTTCTATAGCCAGGGCCGGCCTCATTTAAGGCCGGCCTTTTTTTTAGTATAGTAAAAACCAAGAGATGGGCGCCAGAGTAAATTTAGAATTGCCAGGAGTATTGCATGGAGTTAGATCAAAATCAAGATGCAAACCTGGAGCAGTCTCATAATATCACCAACCCCTTAATTTATGCTGAATATAAGAGAGAAACGTATAAAAAACCTGCACTAACATGGACATGTAATGTGCAAAAATAAAGAAAAATTATGAGCAATTTGCCAACGAATAATACATTGATGCTGCCGGGAATATTCAACATTGAGTTGACAAATAATTGCCCGATGAAATGCATTATGTGCCCCCGTACAAATCACATGACAAGAGAATCTGGCTTCATGGAATTCGCTCTCTTCAGAAAAATTGTAGACGAACTGGTAGAGCTGAACCCTGATTATAGAGAAAACAAAGTCGTGTGGCTTCATGGTTTCGGCGAAAGCCTGCTGCACCCTGAATTCGACCAGTGTATTGAATATGCTGGAATGCGGGGGCTTTACACAGGTCTCTCTATAAATCCGTATATGCTCGATGATATGAGATCAGAAAAACTGATTAAATCATCACCGAAGATAATCTGTCTATCTCTCGACGGACATGACGATGATTCATTTGAAAAGATACGCGGTGTTAAAAATATTTATCATATATCAAAAAACAGGCTGATATCATTTCTTGAAAAGAAAAAGAAATATCACAGCAAATCCAGAATTACACTATCAATGATAGATTTTGATATGAACAGTGAAAGCGTAAACTCAACCAGGGATTACTGGCAATCGCTTGAAGGTATTGACGAATTCCTGGTAAAGAAATTTATAACCTGGGACGGTTCTTGCGAGGAAATAAACGCCATTGCTCCTGAAGGTGATTCGGCATCAGAAAAAATAACATGCAGTTTCCCTTTTGGTTCAATTACGATATTATGGAACGGAAATGCAGTTCCCTGCTGCTTTGATTATAACGGTCGATATATTCTGGGTAATATGAACACCCAGACTCTTGCTGATATCTGGACCGGAAAACTGCTGGCAGATCTCAGGATCCAGTTCATACAGAATGACGTTGTAAATGATTTATGCCGGAGATGCAGAAAGCTCTGGAGATGATATTTCACTCTATTGTTTTTTTATTTACCCGGGTGTTTCCTCAACCATTTTTAAAAATTCATTAAAATTCGATACATGGTGAGATTTTTACGGTCGATACCGGTAAAATTCATTCACCATGGTAAATAATGGTTTCATGAAATAAATGCATAAAAAACCAATAAAGTTATTATGGTTTATTAAATCATATAAGCAATTTTGCTGAAAATTATATCGTTTACCCAAGTTATTTTGAACCGCTTAATATTGAATTTTCCTCACTTCTATCCTCGCTTATACCCGCCAGCCATGATTTGATAAATATTCCCTATTGTATGAGAAAAAATCGATTACGGGTAATCCGCATAAATAAAAAAAATATTATTTTATGAATTAATAGATTGACGCTATAAAACGGTAATAGTATGTATTGTACCAGAAATATATAAAATGGTTCTACCTGATGTTAAATTTCGCGAATGCACTGTTTAATTAAAAAAAATTGGAGGTTTTTTATGAAGAAGAGTTTTATAATTCTGGTGATGATGGGGCTTTTTGTCATTAGCACTGACCTGTTGGCAGGAAGCATTGATTATCTCAGTAATCAGAGCGCTGAGTTCGTCCGGTCACTTAACAGGAACGGAGCCACAGATTCTGCTGATGGCGCGGTGTACAATCCCGCAGGCCTTACGTTTCTCCAGGACGGGATCTATTTAAACCTGGACAACCAGTTCGTATTCAAGACTTTAACGATGGAAACGGATGCGGATAAATTCGAGTCGACGGAACCCTCTTATCTCGTCCCGAATTTTGCCGGAGTGTGGAGTCAGGACCGGATAGCCGTCTATGCAACGGCTGGTGGTATTGGCGGTGGGGGAACAGTTAAATATGAGGATGGGATAGCCTTTAGTCCGCTCATTAATTCCGCGGAGATGACTTCCATGTTCCTCGGGTTTGCCCTTGGTGGTGCCTATGCAATCAATGATATGTTTTCTGTCGCGCTAACTGCAAGACTGGTCAAAGGATCAAAAGAGATTAAGGCAGACACCGTCCTCGGAAGCGGTGAAGTCGCTCTTGATGCAACGGGGTATACCGGCATTATTGGCCTGAATGTTAGACCGATGCCGGCAATCAACATAGGGCTCCGCTATGAGACAATTACCAAGCTCGAGTGGGACAATTCCATCAGCGGTCCTGCCGGTCCTACTTTTGGTGCCATGGCTGGATATGAAGATGGAAAAACCACGAAAGCCGACCTTCCTGCAATTGCAGCAATTGGTATAACATACAAGGTTATGCCTGACCTCATGGTAGGGGCAGATTTTCAGTATTACTTCCTGAAGTCCATAACCATTGAGGACGTTAATGGGACTGATGAAAATAAATACGACAATGGCTGGGAAGCCGGTTTATGCGTGTCCTACAATGTCATGCCGACACTGCTGGTGAGCGCAGGTTACAGGTACACTAAGATGGGGTCAAACGAAGATACTGTTAATGACTTTGAAATTAATCTCGACTCCCATGGCGTAGGTTTTGGCGTTCGTTTTGATATTATGCCCAACCTGGCAGTAAATGCCGGTTTCTCCCATGTTTTCTATAAAGATCAGGAAGAAGCTACCGGAACAGTCACATATAAGCGCGATGTATCTGACATCGCAATTGGAGTAGAGTACAAGATTTAATTTTTAAAGCCCCTGTTAAGAGCATTCCATAAAATATGCTTTTGACAGGGGCTTTATGTTCAACAAGTTTACAGGATAATATATATGTCTAATTCAAATAACAAAAGAGTAGTAAAAAGTGCCTGCCGCATGTGCCATGGAGTCTGCCAGGTCCTTGTGCATTTGGAAGGAGATCGTGTGGTAAAAATTACCGGGGATAAGGATAGTCCCACCAGCCGCGGGTATCTCTGCTCAAAAGGCGCGGCATCCCCCGAACTTCTCTATCATCCCGAGCGTATTACAACTCCTCTCCGCCGCGCGGGTAAACGGGGAGAAAATAAATGGGAACCCATCTCATGGGAAGAGGCCTATGATGAAATCGCTGAAAAACTGGGGAAGATAAAAAAAGAATCAGGCCCCGAATATTTTGGTATCACACAGGGAACAGGCAGGCCTTATACCGGATTCACCCAGCGTTTTACAAATGCTTTTGGATCGCCCAATAGTACAGGTGTCGCTCATATCTGCTACGCGCCGAGGGTTGCAGCCAGTTACATTACAACAGGGAATAATATTCCGGTTTGTGACCTTTACGGGTTTGGCGGGGAAAATCCCGAATGTATTGTGATCTGGGGATGCAATATTACTCATGCCGGCGCTTCCGACGGCATGTGTGGCGGCACGGTTCAGCGCGCTATCAAAAACGCGAAAAAAGTTATTGTAATAGATCCGAGAAAAATCGACCCGGCAAAAAATGCTGATCATTGGCTTCAGATCAGACCGGGGACAGACGGGGCCCTCGCCCTGGCGATGCTACATGTAATAGTGTCTGAAAATCTTTATGATAATAATTTTGTGGAAAACTATACAGTGGGTTTCGAGGAACTTACGGAACATGTAAAAGCTTTTACGCCGGAATGGGCCGAATCAATCACCCGGATTCCCGCGGCGGATATCAGGGAAGTAGCCCGTGTGTATGCCGGCGCGAAGGTGTCCTGTATTCAATGGGGAAACGCCCTTGATATGAGTATGTGCAATTTCCAGACAGCCCGGGCAATAATGATTCTCATGGCTGTAACCGGTCACCTGGATGCGCCAGGAGGTGATGTTTTTTGGGTTCCACCTGAAGGAGTACGACTTAAATCAATTTTCGCGTATCCTCCATTTGCCGGGAACATGTATCTCCCGCTGCAAAAGACCAGGGTGGCTGTGGATGGCATAAGATTTTCTCCAAAAATCAGTCCCCTGCGCTTAAAACTCGAAGATACCTTGCTGAAGCTGATTAACATTGTTAAAGAGCGATTCTATCCTTTTCTTGAAAAGAAAATTGCCAGTGAGCCCTTCGGCATCTCTTACAGTCAAATCAACCAGCTGCGGGGCCCGAAATATCCCATGTGCATGATCACCCATGCTCCGTCATTTTGGCAATCCATTGCATCGGGAGACCCTTACAGAATGCGGTCAGTATGGATTATGGGATCGAATCCCCTGGTGACCATAACAGATCCGCTGACGGTTCAAAAAGCCCTTGAGAAACTTGAGTTTACCATAGTTTCAGATTTCTTTATGACCCCAACAGCTCAATATGCTGACATCTTTCTTCCTGCTTCTACCTGGCTTGAAAGAAATGACGTTGTGAATCTGCATAAAAACTGGTGTGTACTTGCGCAGCAAAAAGTGGCCCAGGTTGGCGATACGAAAGATGACCGGGAAGTCATGATCCAGGTAGCCAGACGTCTTGGACTGAATGATGCTTTTCCCTGGAAAGACTATGATGAGGTGCTTGATTGGCAGCTTGAAAATACCGGTTTGAGTTTTGAGGAATTCTGCGAAAAGGGGATCCTCACAGGAAATATGTCCTACCGGAAGTATGAAAAAGACGGCTTCTTGACAAAATCGGGAAAATTTGAAATTTTTTCCCAGTCACTTGAGAAACAAGGGGTATCCCCCCTTCCTGTTTTTCGGGAACCTCCGGTTTCACATGTGTCGACCCCTGAGCTGGCAAAGCAGTATCCGTTGACTCTCATAGGGGGTGCACGGGTAAGATATTTCTTCCATGGTGAGTTTCGCAATATTGACTCTCTCAGAAAAAGAAATCCAGATCCCCTGGTGGAAATACATCCGGAAACAGCCGCCGGATTGTCAATCGAAGACGGTGATTGGGTGACTATTGAAACCCCCCATGGGAAAATCCAGATGAAGGCGAAACTATTTGATGGATTGACAAAGGATGTTGTGTGCGCGCAGCATGCCTGGTGGTTTCCTGAGGATGACGCGCCTGAGTATGGGTGGAAGAAATCGAATATAAATATGCTTTACGGTGACATGGAATATGATCCGGATACCGGTTCCGAATCATTGAAAAGCGGTTTATGTAAAATTTCTAAAGCATAATGAGAAAAAAAGTTTGTGTTGTATTGCGAGCCATCCGCTAATCTCGGGACATGATATTATCAGGGCATCGACGTACTGCGATGATGCCGTCATCGAGCACGATTAGTACAAATAGTTCAGCATGCAGAAAATGAGTATTATGTTAAAAGAATTGCTTGCATTCGCACCGGGGATAGAGTTCTGGAGTGATAAAGTTTGCAATACCGTATCAGTTCCAGGCTCTTTTCCCGGGCTTGTTGATTGATAGGTTGATTATACAGAGGTTGAGCCGATGGATAACCTGATACAGGTGCGACCACGAAAC
>JBNKTL010000055.1:0-32607 GCA_050298055.1 Spirochaetota bacterium | reverse complement strand
ACACCTTTATAAACTTCGCTCCCGATTTTCAAAAACTTGCGGAGGCTTACGGTGCCGCGGGTATTATCGTCACAAAATATGAAGAAGTGGAACCGGCCATAAAAAAAGCGCTGAGTATAAAGGACAGGCCTATTGTTATCGACTTTCATATATCCAAGGAGGAGAATGTTTACCCCATGGTCCCGTCCGGGAAATCTGTTAAGGAAATGATAACGAGGGAATTGGCATGAGCCAGCATGTAATATCAGTAAAGGTTGAAAATAAATTCGGGGTACTTGCCAGAGTTGCCGGTCTCTTCTCGGCCCGTGGGTACAATATCGACTCCCTGACTGTCAGTGCTACAGAGCATGAAGATGTATCTGTCATGACCATAGTCGTTAAGGGTGACGACAGGGTCATCGAACAGGTGAAGAAGCAGCTTAACAAGCTGATAGATGTTATCAAAATATCTGACCACTCAGGGCAGCAGTCAATAGAGAGAGAACTGGCACTCATAAAAGTCAATGCGCAGCAGTCAAGACGGGGTGAGATATACCAGCTTGTTGAGATATTCAATGCGGAGATTGCCGAAATTTCGGCAAAGACCATGACGCTGGGAGTCAAGGGTGTTCCGGACAAGGTGGAGAACTTTATTGAACTCCTGAGACCTTACGGAATAAAAGAACTCCTGAGAACGGGACGAATCTCATTATCCAGGCAGTAGATATTAATAATATAGCTGAATAGTCACACACATTGTTACTACTCGGATATATGGCTGGGATTGATCTATTTACTAAAATATGAACAATATGTCCCCGCCGCCTTCGGCGGCGGGGACCATATCTGTTATCTTTTTTAGTGAATATGATTATTCTTATACATAGCTGAGTAATTACTACACATTATTTCAAAAGGGATAGCAGAATGGCAAAAATTTATTATGAAAAAGACTGTGATTTTAATATCATTAAAAAAATGAAGATTGCAGTTATTGGTTACGGGAGCCAGGGTCATGCTCATGCGCTCAATCTGAAGGAGAGCGGGGCTGATGTCACCGTAGGGCTCTATAACGGGAGCAAGTCCTGGAAGAAGGCAGAGAGCGACGGCCTGAAGGTCGCGACCACCGAGGATGCGGTGAAAAATGCGGATATCGTTATGGTCCTTATCCCTGATGAAAAACAGGGTGATACGTACAGGCAGAGCATTGCAGATAATCTCAAAGAGGGTGCATACCTCGGTTTCGGGCACGGTTTTAACATACATTTTTCACAGATTGTCCCGCCGGACCATGTTAATGTATTTATGGCGGCACCAAAGGGGCCCGGTCACATGGTGAGAAGGACATACCAGGAAGGAAGCGGGGTTCCCACACTTATTGCAGTTTACCGTGACCCGGCAGGCAATACAAAGGACATTGCCCTTGCATGGGCCGCAGGTATCGGCGGTGCACGATCGGGGGTTCTCGAGACAACTTTTAAAGAGGAGACCGAAACAGACCTCTTCGGTGAGCAGGCAGTCCTCTGCGGAGGAGTTACCGCCCTGATGCAGGCCGGTTTCGAAACACTGGTCGAAGCGGGTTACGATCCCCTGAATGCTTACTTTGAGTGTATTCACGAGATGAAGCTCATTGTTGACCTGATCTACGAAGGCGGTTTTAAGACTATGCGGGATTCAATATCCAATACGGCAGAATATGGTGACTTTAAAACAGGTCCCCGAATAATAACAGATGAGACAAAGAAGACCATGAAAAAGGTCCTGAAAGAGATCCAGGAAGGTGATTTTGCCAAAGACTGGATCCTTGAAAACAGGGCGGGAATGCCCTCAATCAATTCTAAAAGAAGAATTGCCGCGGAACACCAGCTCGAGGAAGTGGGAGCTAAACTTCGCGGTATGATGGCATGGATCGGTAAGAAGTAGTTCCGAGTTCCGAGTTCCGAGTTCCGGGTTGAAAAACAGAGGATATTACAAAACCGGAATTTGGACCTCGGAATGAAAGAACTTGTCTGATACTCCTTCCGCGGGTATATCGTTTCCTTCATCCATTACAAATAATTCCTTATAACAACAGGTCCCGGCCTGTCGTTCTTTTTTATATGGGAGCATGGCAGGAGGTTTAAGTTTTTACCTGGGATAGTATTGCGGCACGTCGCCTTAAGGTTTTATCTCTTCACATCTCTCTTTGCGGTTCTTAACCTCTTCCGCGGGAATGGAAAGGCAGAGAATACTCTTTTCATTCAGAGGCATGAAGAAAACCAGCTGTTGTATCTCACCTGCTTGATACCTGATGCACCCCGACCTCAAGTGGATGATTTTTTTTATAAAACTGTACCTTTTGAAGCTGCTGCCCACAAGAAGTCCCCTTGGATGGAAAAGGATTACTCCCTCAAGATCAATTACGTAGTAAAATCCTGTTTCCCCGGCCTTTCTTTTCTTTATAAGGGGAAGATTGCTTTTTTTCCTGTTTATGAAATTTCTGGTTGATTCCATCTCTTTTCGAATATCCCGGACACCTGTTTTTTGAGAGGTTGAGCAGCCCGCATCAAAAAGAAAAAACAATATGACTGATGATATGAAGAATTTTTTAACCGACATTCTTTTATTCTGCATATTATGATGAGATGTAAAGAATAAATTTTATATTATATACCAAAATTTTAAATCTGCCAGAAAAGTTTCTCAGGTTTCGAGTTCCAGGTTAAAGATCCTGTCGTCATGAGGAGTGAAACGATGTAATGATCTGTTCCCCTCGATACAATTTGCCGCATTTTAAAACACAAAGCACTGTATCAATAAAGCGGCAAATCACTCGGGGAACACAGCAGATGCTCACGCTGAGTTCTCTGTGACAGTAAATAAAACACTCTTTCTCTTCCTTTGCGTCCTTAGCGCCTTTGCGGTTCAAAATTCTTCTCAAATAATTCGAAACCCGGATCTAAAATAATATTCTTGACTTTATCGTTACTTCCAATGAGAATCTATCAGTTTTCGGAAAATTACTTAATGATGAATAGAGTGAAAAAAACAGTTCTTATTTCTCTCCTGCTTATTCTGGTTTTCAGTTATTCAGGAATTAATGCCGGTGAGTATGTTGGAGTGGGCGGTCATGCGGGGCTTCAGTATGATGTGGGAAATCTCAGCGGGCAGAAAGGAGCGGATTTTGAAGGGCAGCATAATGTCATTCTCGGTGTAACATTAAAGCTGGACAGGGACCCTGTTTTTTTCAGAACGGGAGCGGACAGGACCATCCTTTTTTCAAAAGGGAAGGTGCTCAATAACAGTATTGGTACGCTGGAATCGGTAAATATCCAGTATACCTCAATCCCCCTGTACGCGGGTTTAAATTTCAGGATCAGGGACAGAGGTAAATTTTTCATGGGTTTCGGTCTTGTTTTCATCATGGGAAGCGGTGAACTTGAAACAACAACTGAAAAAGTAAAGATCAAAGAAAATGATTTTGGTACCGGGTTCTTGACGGGAGTCCAGCTCAGGGCCGGTAACAACATAAGAATTATTGCCGAATGGGAATATATCTCCGGAAGAACAGGGCCGGTTATCAATACCAGTACAACAAATACATGGAAGGATTTCAGCGTGGATTACACCGGGCACAGAATTTACATTGGAGCTTCTTACTACATTCTTTAACAGTTTTAATATGTATCAGAAGAAGATAAAAATAATTATATCGGTCTTAATACTGCTTCTCCTCAGGCCTCCGGGGGCAAATGCGGATTACCCTGAAATCGGCTTTGGTATCTATACAGGTCTGGCCCCGGCAATGGGTGGAAGCATGAATACATATATCCAGGAAATGACGCTCGGTGTGGAGAGCGGCATTGACAGCATCAACAGGGAGATGGCCGGCAGAGACACCGAAGAGATAGAGAGGCTGCTCGGAGTTGTGGGTGGATTTGAAGGGAAGGTGATAGTCCTTAATTACCTCATGATAAGGGTCGGTGCAAATTATCTTAAGAGTTTTTATGGGGGTAAGGGGAAGACCCTTGATCCTGCTGATGATGTGGTTGCCGTGAAATACTCAATGTGGGCATGCGATTTTCCCCTGACAGTGGGAGTTTCCATACCATTCTGGAAAGATATAAGAATTTCTTTAAGCGGCGGCATTGCCTATGCTTATGGAAGTCAGAGCAGCAGCTTTAAATCAGCAACACTGAACCAGTCAACATCTGTAACCGGGTGGGCATTACCCCTGGTTTTTATTCTGGCCGGTGACCATTATCTTACCAATACCCTTTCCCTGACATCAACGATTTCTTATTATAAAGGAGTAAGCAGGGTTAAAAGCGATAGCGGTCCTGATTATGCACGAGTGGATTTTTCAGGATACAGGTGGACTCTGGGGTTTTCCTTTTACTTTAATCCCGGCAAAGACGAGAAGAAATAGGAAAAGAATGAAAACAGGAAAAGCCATATCAATTGCAGTAATAATCTTAATATTCTTCTTCTCAAATGAAGTCTATCCCATAGGTGATATTGGTGTTGGTATCAACTTTGGCATAACACATGATCCCAACAACCTTGATGATACACTCAATGAATACAACATGAACATGCTTGCATATAAAACAGCTAATCCCGATACTGATGTTGACCAGATAAACAATCCCTATACGCCGATTTTCGGTGTGAACTTCAGGTATAATTTTAATTATCTCCTTTTCAGGATTGGCGGTACGTATACAAGGGCCCTGTTTCCCAAATCGGACGGATCACTCAAAACTGCTTCCGGAGAGAATGAGATAACAATTGAAAGTTCCCAGGCATCTTTTCCCGGTTCAATTGCTCTTATCGTCCCTCTAAAAAAGAGAGCCCTGGCTTACCTGGGAGGCGGGTTGAACCTCCACTTCTGTTATGTGAGCGTTGAACAGACAATACCCGGAGACGGATATGTAACGCCAGATGACAGGTTAAACAGGTACAGTGGAATGTTCGGAGGATTCCATATCATTGCCGGTATTGAATTCCCCCTGACGGATAAATATACTTTCACCGGTGAATGGATACACCAGATGGGATCATCCCCCATGATAAAGAGTAAGGATTCAACATCGGAGATCTCAATAACCATAGACAGTAATATAATTCTTTTTGGCATTAATTACTACATACTGATATAAAACCAGATGAGTATAGCGGAAGGCGTATTATTTTTTTTTACAGGGAGTCTGTGCGGAAGTTTTTTTTATACTCTCGCCCTGAGATATACCAGCGGTCAGATAAAGGAAGACCCGGCGAAGGCCCTTTTTTCTTCGTCAGTATGTATCTCCTGCGGGGAACCGGTTAAAAAATATCATCTGGTCCCTCTGCTGAGTTATCTGATACTCAGAGGGAAATGCAGCCGGTGCGGCGCAAAGATCTCTCTCTCATATCCTTTTTACGAAATACTCTTCGGGATGCTGTTCTTTGTGATTGTGAGAAAGTTCGGATTGAACCTTCACACGGTTTCGGTTTACCTTGTCATTTCAGCTGCGCTTACAATTTCAATTGTTGACATTCAAATCCTAACAATACCCGATTCTCTTGTTCTTCTCTTCATGATCTTTTCTCTCTATTCACTGGTTATGAGATCCACTGTTCTTGACAGCCTCTATGGATTTCTGCTTATGTTTATATTCTTTACCCTGATACTCTTTATTTTTCCCGGTTCTTTCGGGGGAGGTGATGTCAAGCTTGCATCGGTAATAGGTCTTTTCCTTGGCCTTGAAAATTCCATCGTTGCGCTGGAGACAGCCCTTATAACAGGAGCAGTAACAGGTGTTGTCTATGGATTATTTGCCGGGAAGAGTCTCCGTATTAAGATCCCCTTTGCCCCGTTTCTCACCGCGGGCCTTATTGTTGCTGTTTTTTATGGAAGAAAACTGGTTCTGTTATATTATAATATCTTTTATTAAATAATCCTTGAATAAATAACAAATTAATGTTGTCCTGTAACCCAATAGGAAATTATATATCCTGGGAGGCAATTGTTGCATTCCCTGAGAAAAAGAGCGAGGATGTTTTTTTATGCCCGAGGATTTATTCAATTATTTTGGCATAGGTTTTATAAATTGTGGCGATGACGGCACGATTAATCTTATGAATAAAGCTGCGTTTACTATTCTTGATCTCAAGGACAAGTATGGCAAACCGGATAAATTACCCGGCAATAATATCACTACGCTGTTCAATGAGTATAACAGGATGATAGAGAGAGCCGTTGCAGAGGGGTCCTGTAACAGACTGGAACTCATCTTTAAAAGAAGTGACGGTTCACAGGCATATCTTGTCCATTCACTTAAATTTGACGAAAAAACCGGCCATGTGAATATAATGGTGCGGGATGTAAGTGATGAAAAGATGTGTGAAGATAATCTGAAGCATTCAGAAAAGAGACTGATGTCAATAATCGATCTCATTCCTGATATTGTATACAGACTGGATGGAGATGGTAAAATTGTCTTCATAAGCGACAGCATAAGCAACTACGGATACAAGCCGGATGAGCTTATCGGGACCAGTATGATCGACCTTGTCCATCCCGATGACAGGGAAAAGGCCCGCTTCAAGGTAAATGAAAGACGGACAGGGGAAAGGCGTACCAACTTTTTCCATATCAGGTTTCTTACGAAAAGTGAAACTCCGGTTCCCTTTGAAGTCGAGAGTAAGAGTGTCAGCAGTTCGGCAACATTTGTCGTTAATGCCGAGGGGATATATGTTCCCGATTCGGATAATAATATTCACTTTCAGGGGACACAGGGGATTGCCCGTGATATAGCAATAAGAAAAGAGGCAATGTCCTCATCAATGATTGATGAAGAGAGGTACTATTTTATTCTGAACAGGCTTGAGGACGGGTTTTATGAAATTGATACTGACGGGAAACTTCTCTTTGTCAATAACTCTCTTGCCGGAATATTAGGTTACGAGAAGTCTGAAATGATAGGTTCTTTCTATACGGATTTTCTCAAACCGGAATTTGAAGAGAAGGTCACGGCCGAGTTTCAAAATCTTCTCAATAACAATGATACGAACACAATGATAAAGCTGAAGGCTTTGAAAAAAAACGGTAAAGGTCTTCTTCTGGAAGGATCTATTTCCACAATCAATAATGAAGATGGTGAAGCTGAAGGATTTATGGGGATTATAAGGGATGTAACCTTTAAAAAAAAGATGGAGGAAGACCTGTTCCGGGCGAGAAAACTGGAAGCTCTTGGTATCTTTTCCGGCGGCATTGCCCATGATTATAACAATGCACTGACTACCATCATCGGAAATATTGCCCTGGCTAAAATGGAACTTCAGGGGGGTAATACGAACATTTTAGAGATACTTGATGATGCCGAGGAAGCATCCTTAAAGGTCCGGGACCTGACGCATAAGCTGAGCGCCCTTTCAAAGGGGGGTAAGCCTGTTAAAAAACCAACGGATATAAACACTCTCATCAGGGATGTCATTGATACCGCCCTTCATGACTATAAGGGTGAACTGGAACTGATAATTGCAGATGACCTGAAAATGGTTGATGTTGATGAATTTCAGATCGGACACCTGATTGAGTACATACTGACAAATTCCGTTGAAGCCATGGATGCTGACAGCCTGATAAAAGTAACCGCTGAAAATATGAATGTTGAGAAAGAAGAATCTCATCATGAAATTACCCTCCAGACAGGAGAATATGTAAAAATTTCAATAGAAGACAACGGTTCGGGGATTGACCCGGATGATATTGAAATGATATTCGATCCCTATTTTACCACAAAGGAGTCAAGGAGCGGTATGGGGCTTGCTATCGGTTATGCGGTAATAAAGAGACATGACGGTTATATCGATGTTAAATCCGAGAAAGGTAAGGGATCGGTCTTTTGCATTTATCTTCCTGTAAACCTTTGAGTAATAATCAAATGATATTTTTTTCAATGAGGTGCCCTTGATGGCGAAAATAAAAAAATTTAATGTTATCCCCTATCTTCCCGATAAGCTGAAGCCGCTTTTAAAGATTGCCTACAATCTCTGGTGGGTCTGGAATTTTGAAGCTATTGAACTCTTCAGAAGGCTCGATGTGGACCTCTGGACAAATGTAGATCACAATCCTGTGATGCTCCTGGGAGCAGTTTCTCAGAAAACACTTGATGAGGCGG
This sequence comes from Spirochaetota bacterium, assembly GCA_050298055.1. Classification (GTDB taxonomy): domain Bacteria; phylum Spirochaetota; class UBA4802; order UBA4802; family UBA5550; genus JBNKTL01. The sequence continues at coordinate 24,484 of JBNKTL010000055.1, read as the reverse complement.
CGGAATCCGAAAGTTTCATTGCCCATATGAACAGGGTGGAAAATGAGCTGGACAGGCACCTCTCCCTCAAGTCATGGTTTTCCGAAAGTCAGAGCGGTCATGAGGACGCTAAGATAGCCTATTTTTCCGCTGAATTCGGTATTCATGAATGCCTGCCCATCTATTCGGGAGGCCTTGGAGTGCTGGCCGGTGACCACATTAAGTCCTCAAGTGAACTGGGTGTTCCGCTCACCGGTGTGGGACTCCTTTATCGAATGGGTTATTTTCGGCAGTACCTGAACATAGACGGGTGGCAGCAGGAAAGGTTTCCGGAGACCGATTTTTACAACATACCGGTAAAACTGGTGAAAGAAGATGGCGGGAAGCCTGTCACTGTCCAGGTTGAATATCCCGGCAGAAATGTCACTGCCCAGGTATGGGAGGTGAAGGTGGGGAGAATACTCCTCTATCTTCTGGATACAAATGTTGACCAGAACAGCCCGGAAGACAAGATCATTACCGATCAGCTCTATGGCGGTGATAACGAGATGAGGATAAAGCAGGAGATCCTTCTGGGTATCGGCGGTGTCAGGGCACTGAAAGCTCTCAATATAAATATTTCGGTCTTTCATATGAATGAAGGACACGCGGCTTTTCTTGCCCTTGAGAGGATCAGGATTGCCATGGATGAGAACGGCCTCTCATTTGAAGAAGCCGCGGAATTTGTGGCCAACAGCAATGTGTTTACCACCCATACACCGGTCCCCGCGGGAAATGACAGGTTTTCCCCTGAAATGATTACCAAATACTTCAGCCACTACTATAAAAAGCTTGGTCTTGATCCTGAAACATTCCTGGGGCTGGGCCGTGAGAACCCTTCTGATAAGAACGAAACATTCTGTATGACAGTCCTCGCCATTAAGCTGGCAGCCTATAAAAACGGTGTTTCAAAACTCCACGGTTCCGTATCGAGGAATATGTGGAGGGACAACTGGCCCTATCTTCCGGTAAGCGATGTCCCCATCGGGCATATAACCAACGGCATCCAGACCCTCTCCTGGACATCCGATGAGATGATGAGGCTTCTGAACAGGTACCTGGGCCCCCGCTGGATTGAGAGCCCCGCGGATGCCAGTATCTGGGAAAATATTGACCGTATTCCCGATTCGGAACTCTGGAGATGCCGGGAAAGGCTCCGGGAACGCCTCGTGGGTTTCTGCAGGCACAGGCTCAAGGAACAGCTCCTGAACAGGGGGGTTTCTCCCACAGAGGCCGAAAAGGCGAATTCTGTTCTCAATCCCGAGGCGCTGACAATCGGTTTTGCCCGTCGTTTTGCCACGTACAAGAGGGGCACGCTGATACTCAGGGACCTGGAAAGGCTTGAAGCGCTCCTCCATCACAGGGAGATGCCCATACAGATTGTTTTTGCCGGGAAGGCGCATCCCCGGGACAATATGGGTAAGGAGTTTATCAAGCAGATAATACACCTTAATGTACAGGAGAGGTTCAGAAACGGGATTGTTTTTATTGAGGATTATGACATAAATATTGCCCGGTACCTGGTGCAGGGTGTGGACATATGGCTGAACAATCCCATAAGGCCCAAGGAGGCATCGGGGACCAGCGGTATGAAAGTGATCCCCAACGGAGGACTGAATATCAGCGTCCTTGACGGATGGTGGGACGAGGCATACAACCCGGAAGTGGGCTGGGCCATCGGGAAGGGTGAAGTCTATGATGATCAAAGCTACCAGGATGAGGTTGAGAGTCTTTCCCTCTATAATATACTTGAAGAGGAGGTGAGAAGACTTTTTTACCAGAGAGGACAGGACGGTCTTCCCCGGGAATGGCTCAGAATGATTAAAGAATCCATGAAACAGATCAATCCCGTTTTTAATACCAACAGGATGGTAAAGGACTACACGGAGAACTACTATATAAAAGCGCATGTTAATTATCAGAATTTTACTTCAGATAATTTCAGTGTGGCAAAGGAACTGACGAAGTGGAAATCCGGCATAGTAAAAAAGTGGCAGGGAGTCCAGATCAGGGACTTCACGATCAAGGATGACGGTGATGTAACCGTGGGAACACAGGTTATGGCAAGTGCCGAAGTAAAGATCGCTCCCCTTTCTCCGAAAGACGTCAAGGTTGAACTCTATTTCGGGACCCTGAACCAGAACGATGAGATTGAGAATGGAGCGGCCCTTCCCATGAACATGATCGAGGACCTGGGGGACGGGGTGTTCAGGTTCGAGGGGGCAATGCTCTGTCTCAAGGCTGGCCAGTTCGGGTTTACCGTGAGAGTGAAGCCGGACAATGAAAACCTGGAGAGAGAGTTTGATCCCGACCTGAAGGTTACCTGGGCCTGATACAGTTGGGGAAGTTTATTCAAAGACGCGATTTTGGAGACGTGACCGGTTTTGAGGTGGGCTATGCGCCAATAGGCAGTCCTCTCATGAATGTGATCTTCTACCTGGTAGACGATATCCTTATCGATACCGGGCAGAGCCATATGGGTGATAATATCCTTTCCCTGATTGACGGGAGGAAGATCAGCAGGATACTCCTTACACATCATCATGAAGACCACAGCGGAAACGCGTCTCTCATAAGTAAAAGAAAAAACGTCCCGGTATTCGGTCACCCGGAAACAGCAAAAAAACTTTCAACCGGTTTTAAAATAATGCCGTACCAGCTGCTTCTCTGGGGAAAGGCATCACCGGTAGATGTTCTCGCACTCCCTGAAATCATTGAAGGGGAGAGGATAAAACTTATCCCGGTGCATACCCCGGGACACAGTAAAGACCTTACGGTTTACCTTGAAAGGGACAGGGGCTGGCTTTTCTCGGGAGACCTCTACCTGGGAAGCAGGATTAAGTTCTTTCGTGCCGATGAAAATATCCACGAGACAATATCTTCATTGAAAAAAGTCATGAATCTCGATTTTGATAAGCTCTTCTGCGGGCATAATCCGAGGCTTGAGGAGGGGAAAAAATATCTCAGGGAGAAACATGACTACCTTGAAAACCTCTCGGGAGAAATAAGAAAGCTTGGTGAAAAGGGCTGTTCCGTGAAAGAGATAATGAAGGCCCTCTCCCGGAAAGAGGATATCTTCGTTTATCTTCTGACCTTTGGAAACGCCAGTTTTGCGAATTTAGTCCGGTCCGCGCTGAGAGGGGAATAGTGAACTAATACTTCATGCCCGCACGAAGTTCACGGCACACAAAGGAAGAGCAGAAAAAGTGTAAGAAGTCAGCCCAAAGGTGGATTCAGGGGGCTCCCAAATCCGAGATAACTTACTTCTTCACTATCAGTAAAGGCATAACCTCCGCAAGAGGTCCGGACAGCTTAAAGGCGGCAATGGAATCATAGGGTGTGGGGTCCCTGACACCGCTTTTCTCATGAAGGCCGTCAATGTTCTGTGTAAGGAGCATATGGAGTTTGCCCTTTCCGTCAAGTTCCGCGATTGCAGAATGCGCGGGATTTGGCCCGGCATCAAGCATTGAGGGTATGGTTTCGCTTTTATATTTCCAGTAGTATACACGTTTCTCCCTGCTTGCCGTAAACTCCTGTATGGTTACGGACCTGTATTGTGACCAGACACCCCCGGGGCTCCTGAAGTCAGAGATCCCCGATTCCGTTGAGATTCCCGCCCCGGTGAGTATTGTGATTCTGCCCGATCTCCCCACCAGTTCTTTTGCTCCCTCAAGCTGTTGAGCGGGTGCTGTCACTCTTCTCCCTCCTTTTCTTTGCCGGCAGTTATTCTTCTGAAGACCATCCTGACCTGTTCCCGGGTCTTCTCCAGTGGCCCCGAATTATCAATAATAAAGTCTGACTTTGCCTTCTTCTCATCCACAGGCATCTGGGCGTTCAACGTGATTCCGGCAGTTTTACGGTCAATACCGTCTCTTTTCATGAGACGTTCTACCTGAAGAGAGGGAGGCGCGTAGACCAGGATAATACACCTGAAATACCTGTCCCAGCCTGTTTCAAAGAGGAGAGGAACATCAATTATTACCGGTCCAATATCCTTTGATCTGTATTCGGAAAGCAGTTCATTGACCTTATCCATGATGGCCGGATGGGTAATGCTGTTCAGGGTCTCTCTTTTTTCAGGTTCTTTCATAATGAGATTTCTCATCATCTCCCTGTTCAGGGTGCCGCTGGGAAGAATATACTCCCTGCCAAAGATTTCAGTTATTCTGTCCAGTACCGGTGTTCCCGGTTCAACGATCTCCCGGGCAAGTCTGTCCGTATCAATGATTTGAGCGCCGAGATCAGAGAGCATCCCGGCCACTGTGGATTTTCCCGTGGCAATGCCCCCTGTGAGGGCGGTTGTATTGTTGAGCAGTTTATTTTGTTTGTCTGTCATAATATAAAATAAAATTTACTCTCTTTATTTCAAAAGTTTTCATCCGAGTCAATTAAATTATTATCAGAGTGAATGACCACTCAGGATAAAATCATTGACAGTACGATTATTCAGGCTGTATTATTAGACAGGATTCGTGAATAAATTTCATGCGGGGTGAAAGCTGCTATGAAGGGTAAGCTCCTCTGGAAACCCGATGACGAAAGGGTCAAGAGAACCAATATGTACAGGTTCATGAAAAAGATCAACCAGAAGTATTGTTTGAGCTTTGGGGGATATCCTGAGCTTTATCAATGGTCTATTGAGAACATAGCCAATTTCTGGAAAGAGATGTGGGATGAGGGGGGGATTATCTCTTCAAGCGGATACCATGAAATTATCGATGACCTCAACAAGATGCCCGGTACCTCATGGTTCAGCGGCGCCAGGTTAAACTTCGCGGAAAACCTTCTGAGGTACAGGGACGACAGGACAGCCCTCATCTTCAAAGGAGAAGGGCAGGATATTACCACTCTCTCCTACTCTGAACTCTACAGCGAGGTTGCCTCAGTTGCGGCTGCTCTCAGGGATTGGGGTGTTACCGCGGGAGACAGGGTGACAGGGTTTATCCCCAATATGCCCCATGCCATTATTGCCATGCTTGCGGCAACCAGTATCGGGGCCGTGTGGTCTTCCTGTTCCCCCGATTTCGGAGTAAAGGGTGTCCTTGACAGGTTTGGGCAGATTAAGCCGAAAGTTCTCTTTACGGCTGACGGCTACCGGTTTAAGGGGAAGAGGTTCAGTTCCGTTGAAGTGATCTCTGATATCGTAAAGGAACTTCCCACTGTTGAGAAAATCGTCGTGGTCCCCTATACGGAAGAAAATCCTGATATCCGCATTTTACCCAATGCTCTCCTCTACCCTGAATTTAAATCTGCCGAAAAAAATCCCGTGATAGAATTCGAGCAGCTTCCCTTTGATCATCCCCTCTATATCATGTACTCATCGGGGACAACGGGGCTCCCCAAATGCATGGTTCAGAGCGCGGGAGGAATACTTATCCATCATCTCAAGGAGCTCATTCTTCATACGGACCTTAAGCGGGATGATGTTATTTTCTATTTTACAACATGCGGATGGATGATGTGGAACTGGCTCACAAGTTCCCTGGCAACCGGCGCGTCCCTTGTCCTTTTTGACGGGAACCCTTTTTATCCCGGTCCGGAGACCCTGTGGGAACTTGCCCAGGAGGTAAATATGACCGTTTTCGGGACCAGTGCCGGTTATCTTTCGGGGCTCCAGAATACCGGCCTGAAGCCGCGGGAGCAATTTAACCTCAATTCACTGAGGGCTCTCCTTTCAACAGGTTCCCCCCTTTCGGTTGAAGGATTTGAATTTGTTTACGGTAACGTTAAAGAGGATATTCAGCTGGCATCAATATCCGGCGGAACAGACCTCAACGGATGCTTTGCCCTGGGTAATCCAATGGGGCCTGTTTATGCGGGAGAACTTCAGTGCAGGGCGCTTGCAATGAGGGTTGAAGCATTTGATGGTTCAGGTAATCCCCTGGTTAACCAGAAGGGTGAGCTTGTCTGCACCGCTCCCTTTCCCTCAATGCCGGTATATTTCTGGGATGATCCGGACGGTAAAAAATATCATTCTGCTTATTTTGATGTGTATCCCGGTGTCTGGAGACATGGTGATTTTATTGAGATTAATGAAAGGGGAGGTGTTGTGATTTCAGGGAGATCGGATGCCACGCTGAATCCCGGCGGTGTGCGTATTGGAACAGCGGATATTTACAGCATTGTTGAACAGATGAACGAAATTGAGGACAGCATTGTCATCGGGCAAAACTGGAAAAATGATGTGAGAGTACTGCTTTTTGTGAAACTTAAGGCGGGAATGGACCTTGATGAGAAGCTCACGAACAGAATTAAATCCCGTATCAGACGTGAGGCTTCCCCGAGACATGTCCCCGCAAAAATCATGCCTGTTCCGGATATCCCCTATACGCTTAATATGAAGAAGGTGGAGCTTGCCGTAAAAAAAACGGTCCAGGGAGAACCCGTGCTCAACAGGGATGCCCTTCGAAATCCCGAATCACTGGAATACTTCAAGGACCTGCCTGAGTTAAAAGAATAGTTACAAGTTCCGAGTTCCAAGTTACGAGGAAGTGCAAACTTCTTCTTCTTTTCAACTTGGAACCTGGAACTCGAAACCTGAAACTAATACAATACCGGGGAGAAAAGAAAATGCGAATTAAGGATGTAATGACCAGAGAAGTTGTGACAGTTAGTGAAAAAACTTCAATACATGATGCCCGCAGGCTCTTAAGTGATAAAAAGATCAGGAGACTTCCCGTGGTTAAAGACGGTAAACTGACGGGGCTTGTAACAGAGAGAATGCTCCTTGAAGCATCCCCCTCTCAGGCCACAACCCTCAGTATCTATGAACTTCACTATATCCTGGCCAAAATGACAGTATCGGAGATTATGGTAAAAGATCCTGTGACTGTTTCTTCCTCTCTGCCTGTTGAAGAGGCGCTGAAAATGGGTCGTGAAAAGGGATACGGAGGGTTCCCGGTGGTGGATGACGGTAATCTTGTGGGTATAATTACCGAGTCTGACATTGTTAAAATTATGGCAAAACTTATCGGTGTTTTTGAAACAGGTGTCAGGATTGATATTGATACGGACAAGAGCTTTGGCAACCTGCAGTCAATCATGAAGATTCTGGATGAGAAGAAAATTCCCCTTTTAAGCCTTATGCTCCTCAGCGATTCGGATACAGGTTCGGGATACTGTCATATATTCCTGCGGTTGAAAATTGACAGGGGTGATGAAATAGCCGAAGAGTTGAAGTCAGCAGGTTTTAATGTGACAGACGTGGGTTGATCCGGGTAGAGATTCCTGGTGAAACGCTGTTCATGCTCTTTGCGGGATTTCAGGAAGTACTATTAGTCCTCGATCTTTCTGTAAGAGTATACGGGAGCTGAATGCTTTAGAGGGCAGTAATCGGCCCTGCAGTCGCATCGCGGATCTGTATCCTCCGGGCTCCGTCTTAATTTTTCTTTCTCCTTTACCCACATCTCTGCCTTTTCAGTAGTGTCTACTCTTCCTGCGGAATAGACGTTTGTGGCGACGCAGTGGTGAAAATAGTATATGAGCTCATATTTATCTGTCATTTTCAAGGTCTTCGGGGTTCCGGTGATAATTTCTTTCCGGCCGGTTACGGTATGGGATGTCAAAGGAAAGAGGGGAATTACACTGAATATGTGGGATCTTTACAGATCAGTATATCCTTTATTTTTGCGTCTCCCGCTGAGAAGTATATGACATTGGATTCCATGATTTTAAACTCGTTCAGCAATATAAAAAACTCTTCATCATTAAACTGGTCCATGAGATCAATTTCCTTGAATTTTTTATGCCCGATAAATATTGCCTTCATTCAGACTCCCTTATTCGTATATTTCCCTTTTTTCTCCTTACAAGAATATAATAATTAATTTATTTGTCCAGCAATTTTAAATTTATTCACCCTTCATCATTATTTTTTTTCTGATTTTCCTTACTGCTCGGCTCTCTGGCTGAAATATTCATATTTCATAAAATATCAACAATGTGTCCCCGCCGCGGTGGGCGGCGGGGACATATCAGTAATCTTTTCTTCGTTAACATGACAATTTTGAACATTACCGGGTGGGGTGCATTTTAAATTTCGGGTGAACGAGATCTCTTTTTACGGGGTCTAAGGGGTGAAACCCCTTAAAAGCCCCGCAGGGTGGTAACAAAAAGATTTATTTTAGAATTGACTTTTATCATGTGCCCTATAACTTTGCCAGTGAAAAAACCGGCTTGAATGAATGTGAGAGACCCGCATTCTCCAACAGGAAAGAGACCAGAGAGAGATGAAAATCAAAAAAAGCATAATATTAATCGTACTTTTTTTCCTTGTAATGACCACTGACACCTATCCCTACAAATTTGATTTTGTTACTGTCAGTGATATCGTGAAGAAAGTGAAAAAAAAGTTTGGTGAACTGGAAAGCTACCAGGCCTCCTTTACAATTACATCTGAGAAGCTGGGTAAAAAAAAGATGCATAACGGCCTGGTCCAGTATAAATCTTCTGACAGGCTGTTAATGAGATTTTATAATCCCCCGGGACAGAAAATCATATCAGATGGAAAAATGATGTGGATCTATATTCCCTCGTTAAATGTTGTTGCGGAACAGGACCTGAAATCCAATTCGGGGATCTTTTCATCCAATACAAAAAGCGGGCTTAACCGGCTGTTCAGCAAATATCACTACAAGTTTGATTCCAAGAGTCAACCCGAGGTCCAGAAAGATGGATCAAAAATGTATACTCTTTATCTCAAACAGAAGGAGAGCAGGAGCGGTTACAGGTACCTGAGACTCTGGGTCTCTGAGGATTATCTTATTACCCGGGCAAAGGGGGAGACCTCTTCCGGGAAAAAGATTGAGATCCAGTTCAGAAACATTAAAACCAATGTTGACATTCCCAATGGAATCTTTAAGTTCAGTATTCCGGCCCAGGCCAGGGTAATAAAGAATCCAATGATATCTGAGGAGTAAACGTGGATAGTATTGGTGAAAAACTCAAATCAGCGCGGGTAGTAAAAAAACTCACAATCAGGGATGTGGCGAAACAGACGAATATCAATCCGGTCTATCTTACTGCCCTTGAAGACGAGGAGTTTGAAAAGTTTCCCAGCGAAACATATCTTATCGGTTTTCTGAGGTCGTATTCTGAGTTTCTCAAGCTTGATATTGATGAGATGATACAGTCTTACAGGGGCTATAAAATAGGTGAGAGTGTCACACCCATTGAAGAACTGACAAAATCGACCAGGCCGCCTCTCTCAACGGCCCTCTCCAGTCTGGGGGGCAGGTATAAAAATATTATTTTTGCCGTTATCGTTGCTGTCTTTGCCGTTGCAATATACTGGGGAATCAAGGGTATCATATCATCAGGTGTTGATGTCACAGGCGGCGATTCTGTTGTAAAGATAAAGGACCAGTTTAAAGAGAAAGAAGCGGGAACAAAAATTGAGAATATCCGGCCCCTTCAGCTTCACAATAACAAAGGATTTGTACTTGTTTATAAGAATGAAGCGGTTCAGTTCCTTGTTGAGAAGAAAGAAGTGGTTTTCGTTCTCAAAGATATCAAGGGAGACAGCGTATTTATTGAGTTCTTCCCCCACAGCCAGCTGGAAACAATTAAGATGGATGTTCCTACTCCCCTGAAGATAAAGGGGAGCCCAAGAGAAATGCTCTTTACCCTCAAGGGACTCACCGAGAACAGGGCCAAGATCTTTGTACAGATCGACAATAAGCCGGAAGAGGCCGGGAATGTGGCTGTGGAGACGGATAAAACTGACAATAAAAGTAATAATGTTGATGTTGTGGCCCAGAACAGGGAAAACCTGAAGATTGTTTTCGAGGCAGCATTTAACCAGAAATCATTTATTGAGATTTACCTGGACGGGTCTCTTAAAAAACGGGGATTTATTCCCGGGGGAACCCGTGAGAGGTGGGAAGCTTCAGAGTATATCCAGGTGAAAATTGGTAACGCCGGTGGTATCAAAGCCCGGATAAACGGAAAGGAATACGTCTTCGGAAAATTGGGACAGGTTGCAAACAAAGTTATTAAATGGAAAAGGGATGTGAAAAATCCAAATCTTTACCATATCCATGTAAGTGACTGGAATTAGTGTATTCTGAAAAAAGCCATTCCTGCTATATCATCTCCTTAGGATGTTCTAAAAACCTGGTAGATTCTGAAAGAGTAAACGGTTCTCTCAAAAGAGCGGGTTTCAATCCCGTTGATTCTTCTGAAAATGCGGATATTATTATAATCAACACCTGCGGGTTCATTGAGGCCGCAAAGGAAGAGTCCATAGAGATGATTTTTGAAGCTGTGGGCAGGGGTGATAAAAAGATCGCTGTGATCGGCTGTCTTTCCCAGAGGTACCGGAAGGAACTTCTTGATGAAATTCCGGAAATAGATTTTCTTTACGGTGTTCCGGACGATACCTTCATCGAGGAGTTCTCCAGGACATTTAAAGGCGGCAGTGAGAGTGTACGCTATTCAGAGAGAGAACCTCTCACCGGTTTTCTCCCCTACTCATACGTCAAGATAGCCGACGGGTGTTCAAATAACTGCAGCTACTGCGCGATTCCGGTCATCAGGGGACCTCACCGTTCCTTTCCCCCGGAAATGATCCTCAGGGATGTGAGGGCGGCAGTTGCGAGAGGTTCTGTGGAAATGGACATCGTTGCCCAGGACATTGCCCGGTACAGCAGTAAAGATATACGGCTGGAACACCTTGTGGAGATGATATCTAAAGTTGAAGGTGTCCGGTGGATCAGGCTCCTCTACTGTCATCCGGATCATATTGATAACACGATTATTAATCTCATCAGGGACAATGAAAAGGTGGTCAGGTATATCGATATCCCCTTTCAGCATGCAAGCGGGAGGATCCTTGAGTCCATGGGAAGGAGAGGGGACTTCAACTCTTACCTGGAACTCTTAAACCGAATAAGGGAAGTCGTTCCCGGTATTGCGGTAAGATCAACATTTATGGTCGGCTATCCCGGCGAGAACGAAGATGATTTTCAGCTCATGATTGAATTCCTTAAAAAAGCACAGCTGGATAAGGCCGGCTGCTTTACCTACTCCCGGGAGGAGGGTACCGCAGCGTATCATCTTAAAGAGCGGGTCCCTGAAGATGTGATGGCCCATCGATATGATACCTTTATGAATATCCAGAAGGATATTTCTTCTGCAAAGCTCAGGGAGATGATCGGCAGTGAGGTGGACCTGCTTATCGAGGGAAGGATCGATGAAGAGACCTACCTGTGCAGGACAGAGTTTGACGCCCCGGAAGTGGACGGTTTTTTTTACTTGACCTCAACAGAAGATCTGGATAATTCAATAGTGCGGGCGAAAGTTCTGGATGCGGAAGATTATGATCTTATGGGAGTGGTTGTTTGAAACTGAAAGATTTTGAATTTAATATACCGAATATTTTTTCCCTGAGCAGGGTTGTCCTGGTGCCGCTGTTCGTCTATCTTCTCAATAAGAGAACGGAAGAGTCTCTCATGCTGGCACTTATTGTCTTTGTCCTGGCGTCCTTTACCGATTTCCTTGACGGCTGGAGTGCCCGGAAACTTAACAAGGAATCTGAATTCGGTAAGTTTATTGATCCTATCGCGGATAAGCTGCTGGTCATTTCGGCGCTTGCCGCCATTATTGTTGTAGATCCCGATTTTGAAGTATTTGATTTCTGGATGATTCTCATTATTGTGGGGAGAGATATCCTTATAACCGTAATGAGGTATCTTGCTATCAAGAGGGGAAAATCCCTGCGTACCAGCAGGTTTGGCAAGTTTAAAACAGGTTTCCAGATGGTATCCATTGTTATCATTGTCATGATCTACTACATCAGAAAGCATGGGATTCTTCTCACGCCAAAGTCTATTCCCTACTGGATCATGGTTGGGATTACGCTTTTGACAGCACTATCCGGTCTCAGGTATCTTGTGACCAACTGGAGGCTGTTTTCACTGCATCGTGAAAAAAAAACCGAGGGAATTGAAACAAAGTGAAGTTTAAGGAAATTGTTTTTACGGCACTCTATTCCGGTTACTCTCCCATTGCACCGGGAACAGCCGGTACTGTTGTGGCTCTTCTTGTCTATATTATTGAGTATTATCTTTTTGGTCAGTTCTGTCTCTATATTAATATCATTGTGGTTGTAGTTCTTCTCTATCCGGCCATAAAGGTTGGAGATGCCGGTGAGAGGTTTTTCGGAGAAAAGGACCCCTCCGGTGTTGTTTTTGATGAGGTCATGGGTTACTGGATCAGCGTAATGTTTCATCCATTCAATTGGATTATTGTCATTCTTGCGTTTTTTATATTCAGGTTTATGGATATTCTCAAGCCTTTCCCGGCTAAACAGCTGCAGAAGTTAAAGGGGGGACTGGGAATTATGATTGACGATTATATAGCGGGGATATATACAAATATTGTTCTCTTTATTATTGTTTATATATCCCGAATGATCAATTTACCGATATATTAAACAGACTCTCATAAGGAGCATTTTCCTGCTATCCCTGTTCTAAGAGGTATTTGCTATGAAATTAAGAAGCCAAGTCATATATATTCTGCTTGTATCAGCAATTCTCCTTACTCCCTCTGCTCTCAGGGCAGAGAAAAAAAGCAGAGGCGCATTAACAAAAGAAGCCAAAACAGATTATTGTGTTGAATGCCACAACTACCTCACAGGGAAGCTTCAGACACCTGTTCCCCGGTGGAGGAGCAGTGTCCATTATAAAGCGGGAATCTCCTGCAGCAGTTGTCACGGGGGAAATCCCGGCATAAATGACATGAGAAGATCAAAGGCAGCACGGTATAAATTTATCAGCTATCCGAAAAAGGAAAAAGTTGCAAAATTCTGCGGCAGGGAGGGATGTCACACGCTCCAGAGTCTCCAGTTTGAGGCAGGTCCCCACTATCAATCTGTTCTCAAAAGCGGAAAACCGGGATGTTCCACCTGTCACGGGGCCCATGCCATTATGAAAGCCTCTGCGGATATTATAAAGGAAAGGACCTGTTCCCGTTGTCATGGGGCCAAACATACACAGGAGATTATTTCTTCGATTAATACTATTGAGAAGGGACTCTCCGAGGTGGCACTGAACATCGATCTCCTGAAAAAGAACCAGGCGGAGGTTACTGCACTTGAGAAAAGATTTGAGAGGACCAGGAAGCTGTACAGGGAACTTCTCCATGTTTTCTCCAAGGCCAAGCTGCGGACATCGCAGAAAATTATTGAGCTAGAGATCACAAATCTCAAGACCGATTCGGGCTCCAAGGTGGCCCTTACCAAAAGGCTCGACCTTCTCTACCTGCTTACCGTTATCTTCTGTATATTGACAATAGCCGGTTTCCTGGCTTATTCGATTTTTATGGTCTACAGGCGAAAGAGGGTGGCTGAATAATTTGAGAAAACTGCAGGTATGAGAGATCATCTATTCAGTACGGAGAAGATAAAGTACATCAATGGCGATAAGCCCGATGTTGAATGCATCCTCTGCGCAATACGTGAAAGACACCCCGATGTAAAAACACTGGAGGTCTGCAGGACTAAGAACTTTATTATCTCCCTGAACCTTTATCCCTATAACCCGGGACACCTCATGGTCTTTCCCGCCCGGCATGTGGTCAAACTGCATGAACTCAGCGATGAAGAGGTCATTGAGTTTCACAGGATGACATCAGACTCAATACGGGCCCTTGAAGAGGAATTCAATCCATCGGGATTTAATGTGGGCTTTAATCTCGGAGAGAACAGCGGTGCAAGTATCGCTCATATCCACCAGCATATCGTTCCCCGGTATAAAAACGAAGTCGGTTTTCTTGATGTACTCTCCGGAACCAGGGTCGTCGTTGTTGAGCCGGAAGAAGTCCTGGAGAAACTCACGTCCCGGCTTAAAAAATATTATTGAAAAATAACGGCCATTATTAAGAATTAACTCAAGACTATCCACAGGAAAAATCTATGAGCAAAACTGCCATTAAACAGAGAGTTGTCGTGCGTTCGGATTGCTGCAAGGGGTGCAACATCTGTGTCGAATTCTGTAAAAGTAACAAGTTAAAATCATCGGGAAAACTCAACAAAATGGGTTATATCTATGTGGAACCTGTTGAGGATGAAAAGTGTACGGGTTGCATGGTCTGTACTCTTGTTTGCCCTGATGTTGCAATAGAGGTCTATGATGAATAAAAGATTCATAAGCGGAAACCATGCATTTGGAGAAGCCGCAATAAGGGCGGGGTGCTCATGCTATTTCGGGTACCCGATTACTCCCCAGAACGAGCTGGGAGAGTATATGGCCGAACATCTCCGGAATGCCGGCGGTGTCTTTGTGCAGTCTGAGAGTGAGACTGCCGCCATAAATATGGTCTGTGGTGCCGCGTCAACCGGCGCGCGGGTCATGACCTCTTCGTCCAGTCCCGGTATCAGTCTCAAACAGGAGGGGATATCGTTCCTGGCCGGTTTTGAGCTCCCTGCTGTTATCATAAATGTCATGAGGGGAGGGCCCGGCCTGGGTAATATTGCTCCCGCGCAGGGAGATTACTTCCAGGCAACACGGGGAGGGGGCCATGGAGATTACCGGACACCGGTTCTGGCTCCCGCGTCGGTTCAGGAGATAGCCGATCTCACATTTGATGCCTTTGATATTGCCGACAGGTACAGAACTCCCGTTATGATTATGGGTGACGGGATGATGGGGCAGATGAAGGAGCCTGTTCTCTTCCCCGAACCTGTTAAGTCGCTTCCGGAAAAAGAGTGGGCCCTGAAGGGAAGAGGCAAGGGGAAAAGCCGCTACCTTGCTTCCCTGATCCTTGATCCCCTGGAGATGGAGAGACACAACTGGAAACTTGTGAGAAAGTACAGGGAAATTGAGAAGAATGAAGTAAGATATGAGTCCTACATGATGGATGATGCGGAGATAGCAATAGTTGCCTACGGAACAACCGCGCGAATAGCAAAAGGCGCCATCAAAAGGGTCAGGAATGACGGGATAAAAGCAGGACTTCTCAGGCCCATTACACTCTGGCCTTTTCCCGGGAAAGCCCTTCTGGACCTTTCCGCGCGGATAAAGCACTTTATTGTCTTTGAAATGAGTACCGGCCAGATGGTTGATGACGTGAAGCTGGCACTCTGCGGCAGGGCGGATGTTCTTTTCCACGGGAGGCCGGGGGGTGTGATCCCCACTCCCGCGGAATTCGCGAAATATATCTACCGGGAACACCAGAAGCTTTAACAGGAAAGAAGCCCCCCTAACCCCCGGAGGGGGCATAAGAGAATTGTTAGAAGAATCTTGCGCCCCCTCAGGGGGTTGGGGGGCTGGTTAGGAAAGATGTGAAAAAATCTTAGGAGAATAATTTATATATTATGTTAAGGAATCTAAAGTGAAACTGAAAAATAAATGGCCGAAATTTTATAAAAAAGATGTGGTGTCCCACTATTGCCCGGGGTGCGGTCACGGGGTTGTTCACAGGATTGTTGCCGAAGTCCTCGAGGAGATGGATCTCGGTGAAAAGGCAATCTGTGTTAATCCCGCGGGATGTGCTGTTCTTGCCTATAAGTATTTTGATTTTGATGTTCTGGAATCCGCCCATGGGAGGGGGACGGCAATGGCAACGGGAATAAAGAGGGCGAGGCCGGACCTCTTTGTTTTTTCCTACCAGGGTGACGGTGACCTTTCCGCTATCGGGACCGCGGAGACAATACACTCCGCGAACAGGGGCGAGCACTTCTCGGTCATATTTATTAACAACGCGGTGTACGGGATGACAGGAGGACAGCTGGCCCCCACATCACTTATCGGGCAGACCACGACCACGTCTCCGTCGGGGAGAAATCCCGTGTATGACGGGTATCCGCTTCATATAACAGATGTTGTCGCGACATTTCCCGGTGTGGCTTATGCCGAAAGGGTGGCTGTGGACGGTCCCGCCGGGATAAGAAAGACAAAGAAGGCCATTACAAACGCCTTCCGGTGCCAGGTTGATAAGCTGGGATATTCCATTGTTGAAATACTCTCCGCATGCCCCACAAACTGGAAAATGGATCCCGTAGAATCCATGAACTGGATTAAGAATGAGATGACACAGGAGTTCCCCCTTGGGGTGCTGACAGATAAAAGGGAGAAATAGAAGGAGAATGATTACTAAGATATTGTGTTCAGGTTCCGGCGGACAGGGCGTAATGACATTTGGAAACATCCTGGGTAATTCAGCCATGCTGGAAGATTTTTATGTTACTTTTCTACCTTCATATGGTGCTGCCATGAGGGGAGGTACCGCGAACTGTACCGTCTGTATATCAGACAGCGAGATCGCTTCTCCTATCGCGTCCGCCCCGGATATAATCGTGGCAATGAACCAGCCCTCGGTACTGAAGTTCATTAACAGCCTTGATCCGGGCGGAATGATTATTTATAACTCCAGTATTACCGATACGCTCTCCTTCAGGGGTGACCTGGAGATGTTTCCTGTTCCCGCGAATGAAGTTGCCATTGAACTGGGGAACGAACGGTCAGCCAATATGGTCATGCTGGGCTCTTTTTTGAAACTGACAAATCTCTTGAAAGTAGACACAATAAACAGGAGCATTGAGATGCTCATGGGAACAAAAAAGAAACTTGTTGATATGAGTAAAAAGGTGGTTCTTGAAGGATATAACAGGTTTCCCTTTGAAACAGAAACAAACTAAACCGGAATATTTAAATAAGCAGGGAGTGAAAATATGCCAATAGCACAGATATCAGTATCAGTTGAAAACAGGCCGGGAACATTGAATGAAATATGTGAAATACTGGAGAGTGAGTTGATCAACATTAAAGGCGTCATGGCATCATCGGTTTTGACACCGGTGCAGGTCCACTTTATTGTAGATGATCCCGACAAGGCTGAGAATGTTCTGAAAAGTAACGGCTACGATGTTTCGCAAAAGGAAGTGATAGCTGTGGCGTCTCCCGACCATCCGGGGGGACTCAATGCCGTGCTTCGTCCATTGACACAGGGGGATATTAATATTGAAACTCTCTATCCCTTTATCGCTCCTCATAGTGATGACGCGATTATTATTCTTGAGGTTGATAAGATAAAGGAAGCTAAAGATATCCTGAAAAAGCACTATATAAAGACCTACAGTACGGAGATTTATAAATCGTAATTATATTTGAACCGGGGGGATAAAAGTGCTTCCGGTTTTTGAGAACATGCAGAATAATTTTCCCTGTTTTTATATTTTTTATTTGACATAATATACCGTTCGGTATATTATGTAATTAATCGGATTTGATTTTATCAACAGTTAAATCAAATTCGTATTTTTTTATGATAAAATATACCGAACGGTATATAATATTGAGGAGGTTATAAAATGATAACATTAACGAAAAAGAGGTCCCCTGTCAAGGATGGGGACAGCAGGAAGCCTGTTCCGGTTAAGAGAGTCCGTGGGAGTGCAGAAACAACGGACGATATCCTGGGAAGATATTTAAGGAGCAGCTCAGAGGAGAGGTTTGATCTTTTTTTTAAATACAGGGGCCTGAGGGATGATTTTTCTGTCCTGGACAGAAACGAAGAGAATAGTAAAAAAAAATTATTATGAAATATACCGAATGGTATATTCCGGGAATGTTAAAAATCGATTTTTTTTCCGGATAAAATATTTGACATGTCAGGCATTCTGATGTTGAATCTTCAGGGTGAAATTTCATATAAGCAGACTTCTCTCTGCGTTGATAAGGATGTCAAAATGATTAAAAATATGAACAGGCTCTTTCTGATCTTTATAGCAGTTTTTGTGGTTTCTGCCGAAATCCTGGTACTGGTAATCGGCCTTACTGCGGAGAAGAAGGCTCCAGGGGAAAAGTCCCGGGGCAGAAGCAGCGGGCCTTCAGTGAGGATCGTCGATACCGTTCATGGCATCAAACGCTTCAAAGAAAACAGGATCCACCCCAGCAAGTATGTCCTGAGCAAAGCAAAGGAGAGTCCCTATGCGCCTGTTATCTATGACCTGAAAGAGAAGAAGCTGATAAAACTTCCCTCTCTTGAGAAACTGCCGGGGCTGCCTCCCATGCCTGTGATTAAAAGAGGAAAAGGTTACCGGGAGAGGAAGCTGAAGATGATCCTCCAGAAAAAGTTCTGGGAATGGGGGGCAAAAGAGATTGTTTCCTACGATCCGGACAGGGGGAGAGCGGGCATATACCTTGAAAAGGAGGGGACCGAGAAAACCGTTCCGGGAAATCCCCCCTGCAAGGGGAGCGGCGAAGAGTCAAAATTTATTGAAAAATATCAGCGCTACTATTGTTACGGGACCAGGAAGTATGTGGATAAAAAAGATTATCTTA
Organism: Spirochaetota bacterium; assembly: GCA_050298055.1. Lineage (GTDB taxonomy): Bacteria > Spirochaetota > UBA4802 > UBA4802 > UBA5550 > JBNKTL01. The sequence goes on along the minus strand of JBNKTL010000055.1, from coordinate 6,182 downwards.
AAGACTACAGTAGTCCCTATTATGCTCTTCTCGATCTGAACAGCGGCAGGGTAAAGAATATCTACCGGTTGAGCACCGAAGGATTCAGCAGTAATGAACAGGAAGGTATACATCCCCTGGGCGTGAGCCCTGACGGAAGATATTTCTATTACAGCAACAGGGTCTTCTTTTACCCCTATAAAAAGACCACCGGTCATATACTCCTTTATCAGTTTGATACTGTAGAGGGAAAAAATGTATGGAAATACAGGATCGAGGTCCCTGTACGATATAAGGGAAAGACCGCCGGTGCATACTCTATCAGTTATTACGCGTCCCCCGACCTTTCCCGGATCGTTTTCTGGGAATACGATGAGAGAAAGTCCGGGGCTTCGGGCTGGCTCAGCAATCCTCCGGCCAGGGCGTATATTGTTGATACGAAGGCCCGTTCGCACTTCTCCATAAAGGCCCCTCTCACGCCCTACGGACATATTATCGGTTGGGGAAACAGGTACCTTCTCATGGGGAGCAACCAGACGGGCGTGATACACAGGATCGATCTGCAGAAGAAGAAAGAAGACATGAAGGTCAAATCGTCCCCCGGTATGTTCTTTATGGCTCTCTCTTCCGGTTCACGTTATCTCTATGTCTTTACAAAGTATCACGTTGAGGTGAGGAGCTGGCCGGACCTGAAGTTTGTGAAGAGAATACCCCTCTCCGCAATATTTCCCGGTATCAGCAAACTTCTTGTTTCCGAAATGACGATGACCCTTGACAGGGGGAGATACGCTGTCATTGGAATCCTGAAAGTGGGTAAAGGGGGCCCATGGGCATCATCGGACCTGGAAGACGGTTTTCATCTCCTTGAACTGGGTGATTGAACTACCTGTACCTGAAAAAGTTTTCAACCTGTACTTTCTTCTCCCCGAATACCAGTGAGAAGTAGACATCTCTCAGTGTACAGACTTTCCTCCTCTTTTCAAAACTGTATTCCAGGTGGAGCAGGTATTCCTCTTTCTCTTCATCACTGAATACCAGAATGAGCATGAACTCATCCTTCCGGTTCTGAAAAAACAGGGTTTTCCGGAGCTTTACCCCGTTTTTATTGCTGTTAAACACAAAGAGGGCCAGTTTATCAATGAGCTTCATTCCGCTGTTCTTTCCCACAACTACTCCGTTGAGGTACTCCCTGATAGCCGGGCTGTCATTCTCATTATCGTTCACAATCTTCTTCATGATGGATGAACTCAGTTTTTCCAGTTCCGATTCCCTGATGTCTGCGGACAGGCTGCCTGTGAAGAGAAGTACCGTGATAAGTGTTAAAAGAACCGATTTAATATTTGATAAACTCATTGGAATATGCCGATTGAATTAATAGAGGTATTATTGATATTTATTGTCATTATTAATTCCTTATAAGAAAAATTTTTTTTATAATGTCATTCCCGCGAAAGCGGGAATCTATTCTCTGAAAAAATGGATCCCGGCTCTCCGCTTTACTTCGGCCGGGATGACAGACTTATAAGATGCACTGGAATCATTAAAGGTTTTTTATTTGTAAAATGTTCCTCTATATCAATAATACAGGAAGATTTTTAAATCAAGACATTTTTCAAGATCAGATTGATGAAAAAATTAACTAAGAAAGTTCTTGTCACAGGGATACTGTTTGCGGTCATATTCCCCTTTTTCTATTTCGTCTCTGTGTATTATTCGAGCTATGAAATACTGAAAAATGAAGTCAGGAAGAGGCCCGGACTCTCAACCAGGATATATGATATTAACAACAGCCTCATATCCGAACTTTTTGATGAGAACAGGATCTATGTAAAAATTGAAAATATCCCGGAACCGGTTAAAAAGGCATTCATTGCCGCCGAAGACAGCAGTTATTACCGGCATACGGGTATCGACCTTACAGGCATTGTGAGGGCGGTCATGGCGGATCTTGTCAGCGGAAGTCTCAGGCAGGGAGGGTCCACCATTACCCAGCAGCTTGTGAAACAGCTGTATACCCGGAGAGAAAAAACATTAAGAAGGAAGATCGTTGAACTCCTTTTAGCAATGGAATTCGAGAGGAGGTACAGCAAGGATGAGATACTGGAGATGTACCTTAACCAGATCTACTTCGGACACGGGGTCTATGGTGTGAAATCGGCATCCAGGTTTTACTTTAACCGGGAACTGGAAGATATCGGGACTCCCGAGGCGGCTGTGCTTGCATCTATCCCGTCGGCCCCCAACAGGTATTCGCCGCTCATCAACCCGGAACTGACATTTAAAAAGAGCAGGAAGATCATCTTCAATCTTATCTATGCGGGTTTTACCCGGAGGTCAGAAATAACTGACAGCTTTAATGCATTCTGGGTACGTTTTCTGGGTGAGCTTAAAGTCCGGTATCCCGATGTGGGAGTCCGGAATATTAAAAATGATAAGGCGCCGTTCTTCACAGAGTATATAAGAAGAGTTCTTGTGAGGAAGTATGGTGAAGAGATGGTCTACCGGGGAGGGCTGAAGATCTATACAACCCTTGACCTGAGGCACCAGGAGATTGCACAGAGGTTAATCAGTGATGAAGTGAAAAGACAGAACGCTCTTTCCGATAAGTACGGCAGGAGAGGAGTTGACCGGGTCCTTGCGCGAAAGAACATAAAGAACAGGAAGGAGCTGAAAACCGGGATGCGCCTTTATAAAGAGCTGAGAGAGGGGCTGCTGGAGGAACTTCTTCTGGGAGGATTGTTTTTTAATACAGGTCCCCTGGAATCGGCTGTAAGGGGACATCTTGAAACGGTTTCAGGCTACAGGAAATCCTCACAGGTCCAGGGGGCGTTTATCTCCCTGGAACCGGGTACCGGGGGAATCACTTCAATGGTGGGCGGGGCTGATCCGGGATCGGGCAACCAGCTCAACAGGGCAGTCCAGTCGGTAAGGCAGCCCGGTTCCGCGTTCAAAACATTTATTTATGGTTCCGCCCTGGAATCAGAAAAGATGACTCTGGCAACACCCTTTGATGACCTGCCGGTTTTTTTCAGGGGCCGGAAGAGAGACAGGGACTGGGCCCCGTCAAACTATGGGAGTTCTTTCCAGGGGAGGGTCCTGGCGCGGAGGGCCTTCGCGTACTCCCTGAACGTGGTCTCCGTTCTTATCTACCAGATGATCGGGGGCGCGCGGATATCGGGATTCGCGTCACGGGTTATCGGCATCCCCAAGAAAAGGATTACCGTGGACCCGTCCCTTGCTCTGGGTACTACCGAACTCTCCCCCCTGGAGATGGCCGCGGGGTTCGGCGTGGTGGCAAACAGGGGGATCAGCGTTACGCCCCATGCAATTAGGTATATCCTGGACCAGGGGGGGAAAAAAATATTCAGCGGTGAGGAGATCGTAAAGAAGATGAGCAGGCGAATCCTTTCAAAGGAAACATCCTTTCTCATGACAAGTATGATGAGAAGTGTAATCGATTACGGTACTGCCTCCGGTGCCATACGAAATATGGCTGGTTTCCGGGGAGAGGCAGCGGGGAAGACCGGTACCAATACCGAATTTCGCGATGCATGGTTTGTGGGATTTACCCCGGACCTGGTAGCCTCGGTATGGATCGGCTGTGATTCCCAGAAGTTTACTCTTGTACCGGGTCAGAGCGGTGCTGTAGCGGCGGCCCCTGTTTGGGGAAAATTCATGAAGGAAGTCTACAGGTTCAGAAAAAAGACATGGTTCGGCAAAGCCCCGGAAGGGATCGTAAAGGTCTCTATCTGCAAAAAAACCGGGAAACTTCCCGTTAAGGGGTGCCCGGTAAGGAAGGAGTATTTTCTCAGGGGAACGGTCCCCACGGAGAAATGTAACTCGGAACATTCGGTCATCATGGATGTCTTCGGGCCCGCAAGGAAAAAGAGGGAGAGAATCAATAAAAGGGAAGGTCTTCTTGAGAATGATAAAGAAGTGCATGATTTTTAAAAACTTATTGTTATTAATAAACAAGCAGTTATAATACAGGGAGATTGATGTGAATGTGGTAAATGAGATGCAGGTAAGCTGTTCCAACTGTAATGCGAATTACTCGGTAAACACTACCCAGCTTAAGAAACTGGACAGTTCGGTTTTGACATGTAAAAAGTGCAAAAAGTTTATAAAAATAACCTTCTGTCCCTCATGCGGAGCATTTTATTCAATATCCTTCAAGTCAGTAGAAAACCGGTATTATACCATGCGGTGCAGGAAATGTCACACAACATTTACCGTGGATTTTCCTTTTTCCCAAAATGAAAGTCAACCTGAGAAGAGAACTTCCTCCACTCATGATGAAAAGAGGAAAAAGAAACCCGTTGCTGGAAGAACCGGCAAATCTCTGTTTAACCAATACAATCTCAGGGAACTTCTCGCTGTTTCTGCTTCTGCCTTTTCCTTACCCGGGATAACAGCTGCTTCAGTGGGTGTGATTGCAGCTCTTTTGATATTTTTCCTTTCTGAAATTTTCCAGTCGGCCCTCTTGGGAGCTTATATCGGACCGGAACAGACTGCCTTGAGGTCGTTTCTCAACCTGTTCCCCCTGTCCCTGGTCTTTTTTGTTTTTATACTGACATCGGCACTTATTTCCCGGATGACACTGGAGAGAATTTTTTATAACAGGGGGCTCGGTGTTGTTACCCTGCTGAGATTTATCAGCAGGACATGGCTCCCCGTTTTTATGAGTAATATCTTCATCCTCCTTGTGGTAAATACGGTCATTACCCTCTTTGGGAATATACCCGGTGTGGGGCCCATTATCTTTTCTCTCCTTTTTCTGCCCCTCTATCTTATATCAATTCTCATGGTTATCACTCTCTTTTTCGGGTTCTGGTTTTATCCCCCGATCATTGCGTACAGAAATACCGGGATCCTAAGTAATATAAAGAATTTTTTCACTTTTCTCAAAAAGCAGAATATGGCCCTTCTCTTTGTTGTACCGATTCTGATGATGATAACATCCATTGCATTTGCCGCCCTCTCCCTGCTGCACACCGGTGCCCTCTCCCTTTCGCTTCTGATAACAGACGGTGCGGGGGGTGAACCGGTTTCGGGTCTCCTGGCATCCATACCTCCGGGCCTGCTCAGGATCTCGGAGCTTACGTTTTTCGGGAACGAAATGGGCAGGTTTAAAGACCTGGTCTCAGGACTTGTTTTTTCACAGCATGCGGGCGGGTTGTTTGTGGGGATAGTCCTGGCTTCACTTTCCGTTCTCCTGGCGGCTTCATTTATCTCCCTTGTTTCGACACTTTCAACGCATGTCTATATTCTCATGGAGAGAGGTGTGGATGTTGATGACAGGAAGAAATTACGGCTTCTGGGGATCCTTGTTCTCCTGCTGGCGGGGATAGTGCTGGTGAAAAAACTCATCTCCTGAACCAGGAAATCATTGACATAAGCATCAAGATGATATATATTGGTATATATCAAGTACCGGAGTGAACTCATGCAGAAAAAGGCAAAGCTTTTTATTAATGGACGGTCACAGGCTGTAAGGCTCCCTAAGGAATTCAGGTTTGAAGGTGATGAAGTCATGTTGAAAAAAAAAGGGAAAACCGTTATTATCGAACCCATAGAAAAATCTGAATGGCCGCGCCTTTTCTGGAAGGCTTTCACAAGGGACAAATCCTTCAAGACTCCCGAACCTCTGTTGAAAAAAGATTTCAGACTGGACTGACTCATGCGAAAACTTCTGGATACGAATATAATAAGCTATTGGATGCGCGGCGATGAAGCTGTAATTAAAAGGCTCAAGGAACACAGGCCCTGTGACCTTTCCATGGCAGTAATAACTCTTGCTGAAATTTTATATGGAATTGAAAAATCTCCCCATAAAAAGAAGGAAAGGAGAAATAAAATTGAGCTCATCAGGTCCCAGGTTGATATTGAACTTTTCACACCTGAAGCTGCATCCCGTTACGCGCGAATAAGAAGCAGTCTTGAAAAAAAGGGAATTCCCATAAGCGAGAGAGATCTCCAGATAGCATCAATAGCTATTGCGGGCAGTCTTTCTCTTGTAACGCATAATACTTCGGAATTCTCAAGGATACAGGATTTATCTGTAGAAGACTGGTATTCTTAAACCTTTCCTCACTTTTTGCCCGCATGGACATCATTGAGGTCAATACCCAGTTCCCTTACCTTCTCTTCCGAGGGTATCCCCCTGCTGTCCCAGCCTCTCAGTTTATAATATTCACTGAGCA
>JBNKTL010000054.1:5961-32615 GCA_050298055.1 Spirochaetota bacterium | reverse complement strand
TACTATCATTGTAATTCGGGCTGATTTTACACCAACGTATAGAAAAACAAAAATCGCTATCCGGTCAACCGGAATAGCTACCCGTGTCAACCCGATGATTTTGAATAGATAAAATAAAAACAACAGTGAAAGAAAAAGAAAAAATCTGAATTTATCATGAGTATTGATCCCCGATAAATAGAGAAACGCTAACAATAAATAATCCAATTGGGACACTCTCTTTTTATCATCAGTAAAGATATTGATTATATTGAGAGTTAAAATCAAAATGATCAACAGGTTAATGAGACTGTGAAGACTGGCCTCAAATATCAGTAAACCGTTAAACCTGTCCAGTAACAACAGGGCAATAATACCCGTAAATATCTTTATCAGGACTTTACTTTTCATTGATTGCTCCTTAAATCGTATTTAAACAATAAATAGCTCAATACAGGCACTACCACAAGGGTCAGGAGAGTTGAAAACAGGAGCCCGCTTATGACTGTTAAAGAAAGGGGCCGCCAGAGATTACTTCCTTCACCGCTTTTAATCAGCATGGGAAACAAACCCAGAATAGTGGTCAGGGTGGTAATGAGTACCGGCCTGAATCTTTTATAGCATATATTTTTTATATAGATATCGATATTCTCCCCATTCATCTCATTTAACCTGTAGCCGTTATTTATTGAATTCACAAGTATGATGCCGTTATTAACAACAATTCCCGCCAGCACAATGAGACCGATATAGACTGAAATATTTATTGATGACGATGTTATAAACAGTGTAAAGATCACGCCGATCAGGGCAAGAGGGACTGTTGTCATGATAATAAAAGGCAGCCTTATGGATTCAAACAGTGATGCCAGGACCATATAGACAAGTACAATGGCCAGTCCTATGGCTATCATCATACCTTTTCGGTTCTTCTTTATCTTCTTCAGGTTTTCACCGAATTCATAAGTATACTCTGCGGGAAATTTCACTTTTTTCAGTGCCTGAGTAATATGCCGCGAGGCTTCATCATAGGTAAGGCTTCCGATTTTCGCGGTAATCGTCACGCTTCGACGGCCGTTCTGTCTCCAGATCTTTGTGGGTCCCGCTTCTTCCCTTATATTCACAACTTCTTTCACCGGAATTGTAACTCCATTAAGGTTCCTGACCTGGTAGTTTAATATCTTATCAATAGAATCACGCTGGTCCCTGTTAAACCTCATCCTGACGTCCACTTCCCTGTCATTATCGATATACTTTGTAACAACAGGGCCAAAAACCGCGCTCCTGAAAAAGTCGGTCAGTATTGCCGGCGTTATCATCGAAAGGGACGCCTTGTCCCTCTGAACATAGATCCTGTATTCCGGCCTTCCCTCCCTGAACCTGAGAACACAATCGGTAATAGAAGGAATCTTCGCAATCTGTCCCGCGGCATTCCTGGCAAGTTTCTGCAGCCGGCTATTGTCATTTCCAATGAAAACAATATTGAGCTCCTTCGCCGAAACTTCATCCGCCTCGGTTATAAAAACAAAACCGTTATACTGTTTTAAAAGTCTGTTAACGTTTTTTTTGATCTTCCCTTTAATCTCAAGCTGTTCATCAGCTGAAGAAAACCTGTCCTTTAATTCTATTGAAAGGGTGCCCCTCCATTTTTCAACTTTTGTCGAGAGCTTCTCCGATACATCAAGCGACCTGATATACTTTTCAGCCTCCTTTACGGCTGCATTTGTATAGTTCAGGGATGTGCCCGTGGGGAATTCAAGATAGACATAAAATTCCTTTCTGCCCGAAGGGTCCACATATTCCTTTTTTATAAGCGTGTAGATTGCCAGGGATACAAATGACATGACAAGAACAACAGAAATGACTTTCCCGGTATTACTAAACGAATAGTCAAGAAGGCCCCTGTATTTCTCCAGGAGATATTCTTCACCCTCCTCCACCCGGTTTTTAAGAAATCTATAGAATTTTTTCAATTCATTGAGGAATCCGGGTAATTTAAATGATCTCTTGCGGGTATTATATTTCTCAAGGGCGGAAAAAACCGAAGGGATCAGGACAACCGCCGTGAGAAGCGATATAAGCAGCGCGGAAGACACCGTAAACGCAAGGTCGGTATATGTCCTTTTCGCTTCCGCGTTACTGAAGACAATGGGGAAAAAAACGACGATTGTCGTCAGTGTGGAAGAGATGATCGCGTTCCTGACGGACGATACTCTTTCATAGATACCGGTATCATCTATTTCCTCCCCACTGTAAACGGATTCCGCGATGACAATTCCGTTATCAACGATCATACCGGCACCCAGGGCCAGACCGCTCAGGCTCATGATATTGATGCTTAAACCGAAAAAATACATAAAGGCAAAAACAATAACCAGGGTAACCGGCATGGAAAACCCGATTGTAAATGAAATGCCAATTCTTTTGATAAAAAGGGAAAGGACCAGAATGACGATAACCACACCCCAGATCCCCGAGCTGACAACATTGTTTATGGATGCCTGGATATATTCACCCTGGTTATAAACCAGTGTGGAATCAGCATACTTGTTTTTTGACAGTAAATCCGCGGCCTTATTGCATACATCAAGGGTGTTGGCGTCACCCGCTTTGTGGATATAGAGGGTAATCCTCTCCCTGCCGTTAAGCCGGGCAATATCCTCCTTGTCCCTGTATGAATTTTTAACTTTTGCAATATCATTAATATTAATCAGCGATCCCCTGGATGCTTTCATGATAACAGTGCCGGATATCTCATCCAGGCTCCTGTACCTGCACGAGGTATAGACGATGTAATCCCTGTTATTTGAACGGACAATGCCGCCGGGAAGGGAGATATTGCTTTTCTGGATTAAGGGTGATATATCTCGAAAAGATATATCGCGGGCAAAGAGTTTGCCGCTGTCAACGTTTATATGTATCTCTCTCTGAAGCCCCCCGGCAATATTTATCTCCGAGACCCCCTCTATCCTCTGGAGCTTCGGCTTGATTTTTCTCTCAACAATTTCCCTGGTTTCTTCAGGTGATTTTCCCTCGCTTTCCACGGTAGCAATTATTACGGGCCTGTCCGTGGGATCATATCTTACCACCACCGGCTCCTGAACTTCATCGGGAAAATACGGCCGTATCAACCCTATCTTCTCACGGACTTTCAGGGCGGAAATCTTAATGTCCGCATCGATCTCAAAGCTGATGTTAATCCGGGATTTACCCTCCTCGGATATTGAGTTGACCTTTTCAATACCGGACACGGTTTTGATTATCTTCTCAACTGGCTTTGTTATTATGGTCTCAATTTTTTCCGGTGCTATACCCGGATACTCGATAATGACCGATATGGCGGGATAACTGGATTGAGGCATAAGGGATACGGTCAGCCTGCTGAGACCGATCAGCCCGAAAATCAACAAACCGAGAAAGAGCATGAATGCGCTTATATGGTTTTTTATAAAATACTTCATGTCAAGTCACAATAGCCGAATCATTATCGTAATCTTTGTTGTCCTTATTGATCATCGAATAGACAGTGGGGATAAATACGAGAGTTAAGAGGGTTGAAACGGTAAGCCCCCCGATTACGGCAATTGCCATTGGCTGTTGAAGTTCCGCCCCTTCACCGATCCCGAGAGAAATCGGAAGGAGAGCGAAAATTGTCGTAAAAGTTGTCATAAGTATCGGTTTCAGCCGCCTGTTCCCCGCCTCAACGATGGCATCCATAAGGTTCTTCCCCTCCAGCCTCTCCTTTTCGATAAAATCAAAAAGGACAATGGCATTGTTGACCACAACACCGGCCAGCATGATGATTCCCATTCCCGAATTTATATTCAGGCTTTTACCGGTTATGGCCAGCGAACCTGAAATCCCGAAAGACGCAACAGGGATACTCAGCATTATGATAAGGGGATTAATAAAGGATTGAAACTGCGATGCAAGGAGCATATAGATAAGGACAACCGCCAGGATAAAGGCAAACCTCATATTTCTGAATGTTTTCATTATCTCGTCCTTTTCTCCCACAATTTTATATTCATACCCGTCTTTTAGTTTTAAGCCGGAGAGAATTTTATTTACTCTCCCGATTATGCCGTCGCCGTCTCCGGCAAAGTTAGCGGTTATAATATTGATCCTGCTCTGTTCATTTCGTAATATTTTACTCGATCCGTAGCCTTCATGGATCAGGGAGAATTTCCCGATGGGGACACTGTTCCCATCGCCTGTTTTAACGAGAATATTATTCAAAGACTCTTTGCCTGTCCTGTCATCTCTTCGAAGCCTCACCCTGATATCCACTTCGTCATCCCTGTCCCTGAACTTTGTCACCACTTCTCCATAAATCGCGGCCTTAATGGTTGACGCAACGTCAGCAATATTTATTCCCAGGGACGCCAGTTTATTTCTGTCAATATCTACCTTGAGTTCGGGATCGAGTTTATCAAAGAGCGAACCCACATTCTTAATGCCTTTTATTGCCGATATTTTCGTCTTTATCTCGCTGCCGATAACCTTGAGCTCATCCAGGTCCCTGCCGTATACTTCAATGTGGAGAGGTTTCATGCGATTGGATATTATCGACGCGATAACATTTTCCTTGATTATGTAGTCAATATTTACATTCTCTCCCAGCCTGATCTCTTTTTTTAATAAACTGACTATCTCGCTTATACTCATATCCCTTTTTTTCTTCAGGAGAACCTGTATAAGGATATTGTTGGTGCTTCGGCCCGATGTTTTTTCAGTAATATTTTCATCGGGATCCGAACCGATCTTGGAAAATATCTGCTTTATATACGGTTTCGACATGAGGTGCTTTTCAATCCTCATGCTGATCATTGAACTCTCGGCAAGCGGTGTGCCTCTCGGGGCTTCAATATCAATAGTGAAAATCCCGGGATCAACTTTAGGAAGAAGTTCGGTGGGGAGCAGAGTAAACATGAATGCCCCGATAACAAGGAGAGCGGAGCCCATGAGAATAACGATTTTTCTCCTTCCAAGGGAGATTCTGATTAATTTCCGGTAAAGGTTTTCAGCTTTTTCCATAAAGATATCGGAGAAATCAAAGATCCTGTTTTTTATAAAAACTACGATTTTAAAAACACCGGGTATCTCCCTGAAAACTCCCGTACCAAGGGTGGAGAGCATTGGTATGAGCGTTACCGACGTTATAAGAGAAAAAATAAGGGCAAAAGATATTGTCAGAGCAAGCTCGCCAAATATCGCACCGCTCAGCCCCGAAAGGAAAACAATGGGAAGGAAAACAACGATCGAAGTCAGAATTGAAGATACAACGGCACCGAACACTTCATTTGTACCTTCAGTCACGGCTTTTACGATTCCGGAGCTCCCGGGATCTTTGATCTTTCCCGATATTGATTCGAGAACGACAATACCCGCATCAACCATCATCCCCACTGCAAGAGCCAGTCCTCCCAGAGACATGGTATTGAGTGTTATGCCCTTAAAATACATGAGGGCAAAGGTGCCGATAATCGATATAGGGATCGTTGTAGCTATAATAACGGGTGAACGTATTTCTTTTAAAAAGAAGAGCAGGACAAAAATCGCAATTATCCCCCCGAGAATAGCCGAATTAAATACGTTGTTGATAGAGCTTTTAATAAATTCCGACTGGTCGTATATCTTTGTAATCTGAAAATCGTTCCTGTACTTATCTTTGAAAGTATTTATCTCTTCATCAACTTTTCTGCAAACATCTACCGTGTTTTTACCCGGTTCCTTCCTTATCAGAAGGGCAACTGACTCTTTGCCGTTAAATCGAATAATGGACTTCCTGTCCTTATAAGAATCGCTGATGCTGGATATATTTCCAAGATATATGGGGATACCGCTATCGCTCCTTCCAACCACAACGCTGTTAAGTTCAGTAATATTTTTAAACTCACCGATTGTCCTGACGAGATACTCCATATTCCCTTTTTCAATGCTACCGGCAGGGAAATTGTAGTTGGACATATTAATACTTTCCATCACCTCAGGGAGAGAGAGGTTGTGTGAAAAGATTTTAGAGACATCAAGCTCAACATTTATCTGCCTCTTCCATCCCCCGGTTATATCGGCAATTGCCACACCTTCTATTCTCTCAATATATGGCTGGATCTCCTTTTCAGCCCTTTTGCGCGTTTGCTTGAATTCGCCCGTTTTGTTAATAATCGAATAGATCATTATGGGAGACTCTTTGGGATCAAACTTCACGACTATGGACTTTTCAGTGTCCTGGGGGAGCTGTCCTTTTATCATATCGACTTTTTCTTTTGTCTCAACAAGTGCCATATCCATATCGGTCTCCCATTCGAAACGGGCAGTGACCAGGCTGAGTCCTTCAAGGGACTCGGAATAAACGGAGATGACACCGTTAACGGAACCCACAGCCTCTTCGATATTTCTTGTGACGAGCTTCTCAATCTCCGAAGGCGCCGCGTTCTCATATGATGTTATAACCGTCAGTTTGGGAAATTCTATGTTCGGAAGCAGCTGGACAGAGAGCCTGTCTGCGGAAATAATTCCCAGCAGGCAGATCCCGAGAAATATCATAGTCGTTGTGACTTTTCTTTTTACAAGTTTTTCTATCATTTCGCCGAATTCACAATTTCACTTTTTCCTTTTTTCCCGGGTTTTATTTTGAGTCCGGGATAAACCAGGTTAAGACCGGCTGAAATAATTACATCGTTTTCATTAAGGCCTTTGAGAACTTCGATTTCATCGTTATGCTCTTCTCCAAACATAATTTTTTGTTTAAAAACCAGTCCCTTCTTGACAATATACACATTACTTTCATTTCCTTCCTTTTTTATCAGCGCCGATACCGGGACCATCAGCTTCCTGCTTGTATTTCCCGACCTGATGACTGCCCGGGCAAACATACCCGGCTTAAGGACTTCACTGTCATTACCGACATCGGCCTTAACCTCAATAGTCCTTGTCTTGATATCGAGAACGGGGGTTATCCTCGAAATGACACCTTTAAAGTTCCTGTCACCCAGGGCATCAACCGTAAACTCGACATTCTGGCCAAGTTTTACGCTCCTTATGTCCTTTTCATTGATATTCATGGCAATAAAGACCTTTGAGATATTCATGATAACAGCGATGACAGAATCGGCCTTAATCATCTCTCCCGCTTCCATACTCTTTGCGGCAACAACACCGTTTATGGGCGACTTTATATAGGTCTCCTGGATCATAATTTTTGTCGACCTGATATTATTCTCTGCCTGCCTGATCCTTGATCTTGCAGATTCAAGTTCAGCCCTCTCAATTTTCGTATTGATCTTCTTTATGAGTTTAAGTTTTCCGGCCTCAGACCGGGGAACGGCGTATCCCTCCGCCTGGATATCCTCGTCCCTGTATCCTACCTGCTGGATTTCATAATCGGACTTTGCCAGCTGGTACTTGGTAAAAGACGTCGTATGCTGAGCCTTCAAGGTCTTTATTTCACTTTCGCTTACGCCTCCTTCTTTGAAGAGTACCATCTTATTCTGCAAAATCCTGTCCATATTCTCATAGCTGACTTTTTTGTCATTGAGGTCCGCTTTTGCTTTTCTTATTGTCTTTAACTTGATCTCAATTGATTTTAAAGCATTTTCATATTTTGCTCTTGTCAGTTCAAAGGCCTTGCGTGATATTTCCAGTTCGGATCTCTGCTGGGCAAGAGTTATCTTAAGGGGAAGTCTTTCCACCTCCGCCAGCAACTGTCCCTTCCTTATTCTTTTCCCCTCCTGGACGTTAACACTGCTTAACCTCCCATTCACCTTTGAAGAAATATTAATTTTTTCATAGAAAACAATCTGCCCGAGAGTTTTGATATCATCGGATACGTTTTTATTGACAACCCGGTAAGTCTGGATTGCGGGATCATCAGCCATCTTTTCTTCACGACTCCTTTCCTGGCTTTTTTCGTCATCGTGACTACGAAAAAGGCCGGATTTTACCGCAAGAGAGGTTATAATCACCAAAAGAAGCACAATCATTACTCCTTTCACAAAATACCTGTTTCTCAATAAACTGTTTATTGCCGGAATATTGAATTTCCCGGCTCTTTCATCCCCTGCTTCATATTCAGGAACCGTAACATCGGCATCAGAATGAAAACCGCGGATTGCCTCCAATTCCGGCTTCGTAAGAGAACCCATCTCCACAAGGAGATTACCCATCCGGTATGAATCCTCCGGCAATTGATCAAACATCGCATGGTATTCAGAAAAGCCGCTATTGGGACTTAATATCCGATAGATACATTCATGTTCCGAAGATTTTAAAATGTTTTCAATTACGTTAAGGGATGAACTGCTCAAGAGGTCCAACTCGATGCCAAGATAACAGTGTTCCGGATTCATCTGTTCAAGTGAAAGGTCATTGAAGAGTGTTTTTACAGAACGCAACTCACCAAGTGTGCCGATTCTGTCAATGAAACCGGCAAGATCCAGGCCATCGAGAAAAGAAGTTTCGGGAAACCTCAGCGAAATGTGCCAGCAGTCGTTCTGTACTGCCAGATTTTTCCTGAAGTTTTCTCCATTACGTTTTTTCTGATTACTCTTTCTTTTAGTTATTTCTTTAATTAATCCATGGAACAGTTCCGTTAACCTGTTAATAACCGCTTTCCCTTTCTTTATATATGTTATGACTTTTTCTTTAAAATTCATCTTAATTCTCTTATTAAAAATATTCACCAAATTTAATGAAAGTGTTTTTTACTTCTACCGACGGATTAACGATTATGAGTTTTTTCCCATAGAGTTTTTTATCAGCTTTAAAATACAACAACAACTGTAACCCGGAACTGTCAAGTCTCCCGGTTTCCGAAAGATCAATCTCCAGGGCATTGTACTTCCCAAACAATCCCGTTATGAAATCCTTCAGCTTTCTCACATATTGAATTGTTAAATCACCCTTAATAAATATAAGGGCCGATCCATCTTCTTTTTCCCGCTTTACAACTTTCACATAAACATTCCTTAAAAAATATTCAGATCCGCAACCGATCAGTCAAACGGCTAAAATTATACATAGTAGAGAAGTTACTTTAGTCCATTTCTAAATTTCATCTTATAGAGCTTAAGATAACCTGCATCGACGCCCATGGCTGTTTCCAGCGCAAGAATCGCCATAAGATTTTTTACTTTTGAGCCGAGGTAATCGATAGCCGCCTCTCCCCTCTCTATCTCCTTTTCCATGAGGTCATACCTTCGCGATTCCCCCATGTTTGCCTTGAGACGTTCTATCTTCAGAAGGGTATCATAGAGTTCCAGCTGCTGTCTTGCAATATGAATCATCTTCCATGAATTCTTAAGAGCCGAATAGGAGTTAAGTATTTCCAGTGAAATCTGCTGTTTTACGTCCTTTACATTTTCTGCCGCGGAATTCAGCTCAATTTTACTTTCTACGATCCTTCTCTTGTATCCCATATCATCGAGAACATTCACGGAACCGCTATCGGAGAAAGTCCTGGTGTTCCTGTTCTCGCTTTCATTATAACCTGTATTGTATGACCCGGTATTCCCGAACAGCGCCGATGTGACTTTGAAGTTTATTCCCCACCCCTTTTCCCTGGGTATAAACTGCTCATCGGTAAGTGAGTAGTTAAGTCCCAGAGAAAACTTTGGGAAATAGTAAAGCCTGTTAAAGGTATAAGATTTTCTGTTTATTGCCAGCTCAACCTCGCTGCTCTCGATCTCCTTTCTCTTTTTAATCGCAATTGCTATATATTCCTCAATATCAATATTTTCAATGGGCAGCAATTCCACATCTTTCTCAATGCTCCCGACAAGTTCAATTGGCTGCCTCCAGTCCAGCTTCAGGAGAAGTTTAAAGTTGTTGAGAGCCGTACTGTAATCATCCTTTGCCTGTTCATAACTCAGCTCTATCTCTTTTACTTTTGCCTCAATCTCAAGGACATTAAGCTTTGTTGCTTCACCGAGGCTGTACTCCTTTTTAATAAATCTGAGTTGCATCTGCCCCTTTTCCAGGGTCATTTTATAGATATCAATTACATCTTTTTTCTGAAGTGTCTGGAGATAGACCTTGTTTATTTCCCTTATCAGCTGATTAAGTACAATCCTGTAATCATTCCTGGCAAGGATTGCCTTGAGCTTTGTAATATCATAGTTTAAACTTCGCTTCCCGCCGTCAAAAACTACAAACTCGGTATCTGCTGAAAACTTGTGCTGACGGGTATCTGATTCCCTTTTACGAATATCTTCAGTTTTCATATAAGAGAGGCTCAAGGTCGGGAAATACTCCCTCCAGCTTTCAATAATAGATAAGTCATATACCTTACTTCTCGCTTTAATGGCCTTCAGTTGAAAGTTGTTATTGATAGCTATGCCCAGCGAGTTTTCCAGATTAAGTTGGAGGATTTCTAGCGAAGCATATCCGCCGGGACTTCTCTTCGGACCGTTTTTTTTATTGTCAGCATAGAGGTTCAGCGTCAACAGAATAAGTATAGCCTGCACAGAAAATAATTTTCTTATATGATAAAATTCAGCCATTATTCTGCATTTATCAGAACTGATTATTACTTTATGAATAAAAATAATCCGGACTTATTTAAACTGATTATGCAAGTTCTCGGCAAACTTGCTGGAAATTTCTTTCTGAATACTTGCATCAACCATTGTTTCACTTGCCAGATAAAGGGCTTCCCCAATCTTTTCCCCATTTTTGTCGTAGATAAGAAATATTACAGAAGTGCTGGTTTTGTTATCTGCAATATCACCAACGTCCCTTTCCGATATCGCACCTTGAATATAAATATCACCACTATAACTGTTTATGATCTTTTTTATCTCTTCACCTTTGAGATTGCGCTTGCCAAAATCATTTTTCTCATTATCTTTTCCGTCAAGTTTTACTACAATAGAATTATAACCAAGCTGAAAAAACTGGAACCTCAGTGCATCCCTGAAATTCATTTCAATGTATGGCTCATATTCTATGCTCCTTTTTTCAAAATACCCTATGAGTATTTTGCCCGGTTTATTTAACAATGCGTTTTCCTTTATATACAAATCCATGGTTGAACAGGACGTAAATATCAAAAACATGAAGAATAATATCCTGATTATCATTTACCTACCTCCTTCTTCAAAAACTTAAGGTTGGAGCTTCTTACCCCTGATATATCAGCAATCTTTATCGCTTTATTCATCTCATTGAGTGATTTATCTCCCAAGCCCATTCTCTTATAAAGGATTGCAAGATTTGCCCTTCCATTTATAAGGGCCTCTTCTTCATTTAAAAGCATCCTGTATTCATAAATAGCTTCTTTATACATTTTCATTTTTTCATAGAGAAGCGCCAGAAGTGTACGTGCCCTGATGTGATGAATATCATGTTCAAGGACTTTCTGTAAGCATTCAACTGCTATTTTTTCATTGTTAATGTTCTTTTTCTTATCTATTAATAAAATTCTGGCTTTCCAGTAGAGCGCCCCAATATGATTATCGTTATCCTTTAATATACTGTTAAGGAAATGGAGGGCTTCTGAATACTTTTTATGATAATAGTAGATTTTTGAAAGCATAAGTTTCGCATTATGAAGACTGCTGTCATTTTTTATCGATTCATAAAAAAGTTTCTCCGCATTATTCAAATCCTTCTTGTTATATGCTTTTTTACCCTTTATATACAGTTCAAGTGCTTTTTCCGAGTTGCTGCTGCAGGAAAAGAGCATAGCTATTATCAGCAAAAACATTGGTCTTCTCATTTATTTATTGAAACCCTCTTAAATTATGAATGAAGTTATTTTGAAAATTCAATTTTATACTTAAGCTTCAATTCATTAATAACCGATTGCTCAAGTTTTTTAATCCTTTCTGTTTTTCTCTCTTTTATCAGAATACTTTTTATATTCTGATACGCCTTCTCTTTTGAAAAACCGAGATGTTCATATATAACTTTATTTTTTTTGTAAAGTTCCTGCACTTTATTATTATCAACAATAATTTCACCGGATTTTTTTTCCGACTCAAGTTTTTTCAGCAGATAATATTTTACAACCGCATCCTTTACAGAAAGCCAGAGATAATCATTAAACCTGCTATCGCCGATAATTCCCTTTTCTACAGCATCAATGATAATAAGGTGCTGGTTAAGAGTATTTTCCAGGAACTTTTCATCAAACTGCTTATCACCTTTATTGCCCTTGGTATTACTCCCTGCTGTAAGAGAATTAATCAACGCAGATTTATCCCTTTCAATGTTCTCCCTGGTGATACGATATTTATCATTAATCTTCACAAACCATTTTCCGGTTTTATTATTATATTCTGTATCTATGAGAAACATCTGCTTTGCATACTGAGAAAACGATACAGATGGGATGAAATAAATTAATAGGAAAACGGTAATAATAAATACCAGAATAGTCGTAAAAAAGATAATTTTATATTTTCTGTCCATGTTTCACATTCTTTTTTATTTTAATAAATTTGTATATAGCAGTTCTGTATATTACGCATGATATTAGCATAATCAATATAAACCAAATTTTCTTGCAGGGTATAAACCTATTCTTTACCAGGAATACAGCTATTCATTCAGTATTGCAGGATTATTGATAGTATAAGTTTTAATAAACCTTTTTAAAAAAATTCTCGTCTTCGATTACAATACATCATAAATAATTTCTCACTTTTGTGTATATTTTTTTTGCATTGCTACACATTATATATAATATTTAATAAAACAAAAATCGTCAATACCTGATGTAATGAACGCTACACAGAGTGTAATGAACGACACTTTTTATTCTTTCATTATACATTTTAAATAAAAATGTATAATTTTACAAAAAGTTACTTCTAATTGACCAAACTCCTCAAAAATTTAATTTAAAGAGTATTTTCTATAATGATACATTAACTTTAAAGTGTCAGCAAAAAGGAGAATAAGACATTTTTTTTTCTGAAATAGAATTTTTTCAATTTAGCCCTGAAAATTTTATTATATAACCTCTGTGCAGATCAAGCAATCAGCTTATTGATATTTTTATATTTACAGAAATAACATTTATTCAAAGAAATACAAAATAGCAGTAAAAAAAAGCTTTTTCTTAATAAGCTGTATTTTTACATGAACATATAGATTGCCGCCAGTGTTACTCTCGCAAACCTGTCCGGCTGTTCATCTTTAAAATCATATGTTCTATCTGTCACTTTTATTAAAAATGCCTGGTACATGAGCCCCAATTATTTTCCCTCTCTTTATTCCTTGAAATGAGTTTTTTATCTATAGCGTAACCGGTATCCCCAGGCCTATCTTGGCAAGGTTTTTCTTTGCCTTCTCATAGTTTGTATCAAGTTTTATGGCCTCTTTGAAGTCCTTCTTGGCTTCCTCCTTGACTTTCCTTACTTCTTCCTTCTTCTTCTTTTTCTTAAGGACCTCGATTTTTTCCAGCTTCTGTTCACCCCTGTAGTTGGCAAGGGAAGCATCCAGGACTCTGGTCTCATACTTTTTGATCAGCTTTTTCTTTGCAGCTTCGGTAAGTTTGAGATTCATTGCAGTTGAAATATTAACGGCAATCTGGTTCTGGACGGTAAAGAAGTTGTCCAGCTTGCCTGCGGCAGAGGTCTGTTTGATCATCTCTCCTGTGTTAACGGAAACCACCTTTGAGGTAATCTGCAGTGTATTCCTGAAGACCTGGAAGGAGCCGATTACAATATACTGAGCATTGAGCAGGTTGCCCAGTTTAACGGCGCTGTCCTGGTCCGTTGCCCCGAGAAGCTGGAACTCCTGTTCTTTCAGCACCTGCCTGGTCATATATTCCCGGGATATGACCTTGTAGTAGGGGATGGCCCCCAGCGCCTCCATGATCATGTCCGGTATCCCCATACGCCAGGGTTTATAGCGTCTCGTTCCTATTGACCTGTCATCAAACTTCATGACGGATATGATTTTCTTTTCACTGTCAGGAATGTTCAGTTTCATAACAGATTCTTTTTTAAGAAAGCCCCCGCCGGTCTCACATGCAAGAAGAAGGGAGAACAGGGGAATTGCCGCAAGCCACTTAATTTTTTTCTTCATTGTGTCCTTCAGATAGATTATTATTCAGCTATATGGTTATAATCACCCTATTTACTAAAATATCAACAATATGTCCCCGCCGCCGAATGCGGCGGGGACATACGGGCTATCTTTTATATTGAATATGACTATACTTATACATAGCTGAGTTGTTACGATTTATTAAAAACAATAGAGAAATATTTTTTATAATTTGTCAATAGGAAAACAGCCACCAGGGGAAATTCAGGGGGCTCCCCTCCGGGGGATTCGGGAGATCACAATAATAAAAAAGGGATTGAAAATATCGAACAAAAAGAGAATCTGGTAAACTTAAGAAGAGATGAAAAAAGCTGACGAAAAAATCGAGGAAACATATGCTGGCAAAGAGAATCATTCCCTGTCTTGACGTGAAAGACGGCAGGGTTGTCAAGGGAGTCAATTTCATAAACCTCCAGGACGCGGGAGATCCGGTTGAAAACGGAAAATTCTACGATGCAGAAGGAGCTGATGAACTGGTTTTTCTCGATATTACCGCCTCTTCGGACCGAAGAGAGATCATCCTGGACATGGTCAAACATGTTGCCGAAACAGTTCACATCCCTTTTACCGTGGGAGGAGGGATAAGGACAATTGATGATGTAAGAACAATCCTTGAAAATGGAGCGGACAAGGTATCCATGAACACAGCAGCCGTTGAAAATCCCGATATCATCGGGGAATCAGCCGTCAGGTTCGGCTCACAATGTATACTGGTTGCCATCGATGCCAGGAGAAATGACCGGGGCAGCTGGACTGTCTACCTCCACGGGGGCAGGACCCGGACTGATATTGATGCGGTGGAATGGGCTTCCAGGGCGGAAGAGCTGGGCGCGGGCGAGATACTTCTCACAAGCATGGACAGGGACGGGACAAAGGAGGGCTACGATCTTGAACTGACGCGCATGATATCGGATACAGTGAGTATACCCGTTATTGCCTCAGGAGGAGCGGGAACAAGAGAACATCTCTATGACGGGTTGACCCGGGGAAAAGCAGATGCAGTTCTTGCCGCTTCAATTTTTCATTTCAGGGAAATTTCCATAAAGGAAGTGAAGGAATATCTCGCGGAGTATGGCATACCTGTCCGTCCGGTTATTAAAACCGAATAATCTACATCAGGAAAAGAAAGATTGCGGCTATAAGACCAAGAAACGCAACAACAAGAATAATTATGACCGGGGGGCTGAGCTGGAATCCTTCGGATTCGGAACTTTCACCGGGTTTCACTACAAGATCATCAATGGCAACCTTGATCTGCTCTTCCTCTTCTTCTATCTTAAGAAAGATACCTTTTGCTACGATAACAAAAATTTTAAATCCCCCCGCGGGAACACTCTTGATGGAGACAATTCTCCCTGTTATGGGCAGCATCTTACCCTCTTCATAAGCATTAAAAGCCTTGGCCAGGGCTATCCCCTTGGGATTTTTGTCAATGATCTTGACCTTAATCCTGTCACCTCTCACAAGACTGGAAATCTCCTTGCCCTTTATGGGCGCAAGCATAAGGCTTCCTTCAAGTATCAGTTTTACGTTTTTCCCATCCAGGGGATCTTCATCATCATCTATTCTCTCGATATCATCAACTTTTTCGTCCCTGGTCTCACCCCCTTCTTTCATTTGATCAGGGGTGATCTTTTTACTGCTTATTGAATAGAGTTCCATGTCCAGGGAAGAGAGCTGATTGAAGTCCACACTGATTTTAACATTGGGAAAGCCCAGCTTGTCCTGGGTGACTTTCTGAAAAAGATGATTAACACCGATCTCTTCATTGCTGTCCAGGAGTTTCTTCAGGTCCTGCCCGAATTGCGGGGTAAATGCCTTGTTTATCTCATCCTTCAGATGGTTCCCCAGAACATCGTCATGCAGTTTAAACTTCAGGTTCCTTTCAATCTCCTGTTCGAAGATCTTCCAGTCACCGGTAGTCTTAATATCATCAACACTGAATTCATGTGATACGATCCCGAAATAATCTGTCAGTTGCTGATACACAGTATTAAAGAAGACAAGAAAAGCCCCGTAAACAGAGGATGATGAGAACTTCGCTTTAATTGCATAGAGATCTCTATATGATCCGGAAACCATTTTTTTTGCGTTCTCAAAGTTCCCATGAGTATAGTACTTTGCGATCTCCAGTCTCCTGGTCTGCTCTGACAAAGAGTCTACTGCTGACTGCAGGTTGTTTTCCTGATCGGAATTATCGGGCATCTCTATACTCCGTTTAAGTCCTTTTGAATTTTAACGGCTATGGCCTTGATCCTCTCAAGGAGTATCCTCCTGTTCACCGGTTTGAGGATAAAATCAGATATTCCCATGGAGATAAGGTCCTGCATGACACCCTTTGTCGTATCTTCACTGATGAAGACAATCCTGGGTTTCATCCTTTGCTGGTTAAGCTCATAGACAAGGGCATAACCGTCCAGAATGGGCATATCCAGATCCGTTGTTATTATATCAACCTTCCCATTGAGTTTTTCATACTTCTCAAGGGCTTCTTTACCGTTTGACGCAGTGGCCACAATATTATATTTTTCAGATTCCAGTATCTGCGCGATCTGTTTTCTCTGGAATTCCTTATCATCAACAACCATTACCCTGTAAGGCCGCCCATCAGGTCCAATCCCGTCAGGACTTTTTACATTCAGGTTTGGGAAATCACTCTTACTTTTCATATCTAACTATACTACTTTGAAGAAAAGGTACCAACTATCATTAAGAAATTTAACGTCCGTTACAGCTAAAAATTTAATTGGTATTTTCCGTATCAGATTTTTTTCATTTACTGATACAATTTAAAATGTTTCACCTGCCATTGTCAACTTTAAAAAATGCCCCCATAATAATTAGCGTTACGACCTGGATCTGATGGTGAAAATAACCGTCACCCAATCGATAGCAAACTAACTTTTTTTCTGGACATGATATACTATATTGTTATTTTCAATCAAATCAAGAATTTTTTCGGAATACTAAAGGAGTATTAATCCATTGATGAATTCAAACCAGTGCGGCATCAGACCATGCAAAAGGATATCATCACGACTCATAAGCCTTATTATTTTGATACTTATCTCCTACCGGGCCCCCCATAAAACAGAAGCAGCCCAATACTTTGATCCCGCCTTTAAGTGGAAATCTTTAAAAACCGAACATTTCTGGATTCACTATCACCAGGGGCTGGAACCCGTAGCGCTGAAAATGACAGAATTGGCAGAAAGTGTTCACCGGGAGCTTGTAAGGGAGATCGGGTGGAAACCGTCAATGCGGACTGATGTTGTACTGGTTGACAGCAGCGACCTTTCAAATGGTATGGCCATGCCTTTCCCTTATAACAGGGTTGAAATCTATATCAGCCGTCCCATGAACGGTTCCGTGTTGAGCACCTTTGACAACTGGCTGAAGCTGGTCTTTCTCCATGAGTACACGCATATCCTCAACATCGATATGATAAGCGGTTTTCCGTCGGCAACAAGGAATTTTCCCGGCAGGTGCTGTTTCCCCAATGCGTTTGTTCCCGTCTGGGTACAGGAGGGGAGCAGTGTACTGCATGAGTCAATGGGGAACGGGATGGGAAGAAACAACAGCAGCTATGTGGACATGATTATCAGGATGGAGGTCCTCTCAGGAGAATTCAAGTCCATCTCGGAAGCATCTCACTTTCCGAGGTCATGGCCCCGGGGAAACGTCCCCTACCTGTACGGGGGTCTCTTTATAGACTACCTGGAGAAAAGATACGGCAAACGGAGTTTCGCTGAATTCATGCATGAAAACTCCGACAACCTCATACCCTATTCCGACAACATCTATCCCATACCCTGTCTTTTTAATAAAGACGCAAAAGACGTTTACGGGAAATCCTTTCCCCGTCTCTGGAAAGAATGGGAAAAATTTATCAAAGAAAAGTATACCCTGCAGTATAGATCCATAACCGAAAAGCCCCTTACTCCCGAAAAGATCATATCGCACCATGAGAATGACTCCCTGCTGCCGAGATTCAACAGCAGCGGGACATCGATCTTCTATATAAAAAAATCCTCCCGTGATCAAGACAGGCTGACAGAATACAATATTGCCAAAAAAACAACCGGCGAATTGAGCAGGGTTTTTTACCCGAATTCACTCACAGTAAAGGACAACGGTGAGGTCTATTTAACCGATGTCAATTTTTTCAGATCATTCTCTCTCTACTATGATATCTACAGATCGGGAGATGACTCCCGGCAGTTAACCCGGGGAAAAAGGACAACATACATAGATGTATCCGCTGACGGAAAACAATTTACGGGAGTAAGAACATCCCGGGACAGGTACTCGCTTTTCATTACCGGACCGGGTTTCAGGGATGAAAAAGAAATTATCAAAAACAGCAGGGTGCAGATTTCCAGTCCCCGGTTCTCCCCTGACGGGGAAAGGATCGTCTTTACCATTAAGGATGAGAGGGGGTTCACCGATCTCGCCGTCTACTCCCGCTCAACGGGAAGTTTCACACGGCTCACCAGTGATCTCTTTAGTGATATACAGCCGGACTGGCATCCTGACGGAAAGAGGATCGTATTCTCATCTGACCGAAACGGGATATTCAACCTGTATGAATATTCTCTTATTAACGGAAGGATATCCCCTCTCACGAACCTTGTGGGCGGGGGGTTCACCCCTGACATATCCCCCGATGGAAAAAAGATTGTCTTTGCGTCCTATAAATCCGGGGGACATGTAATCTCACTGATGGATTATCCAGACAAACCGGCTGTTTCCGGGAAGGGAGACAGGGTAAAGCTGTCACAGGAATTTTTCACTCTCCAGGGAGAATTGAAACCGGAACCTTCCGGAAAATATACTCCCTCATCATATAATCCGGTCTATTCCGTATTGCCGACACTTCTCATTCCCTTATTCGCATTTGAAGAGATCTATACCGATAAAAACGATATGCTCTTTGGAGCTGCCACCTTCGGCTGGGACACACTCTTCCGTCATAATTACTACCTGATGGCATACGGATACAGGGAACAGAAGAGGGCCACGGTGATTGCAAACTATACCTATTCCCGGTTCTATCCTGATATCAGCCTGGGATACGTGGACGAGAATCTCTTTTTCGGTGAAGATAAATTCCCCTGGGAAGGGGAAAACCGGGGACCCCTCGCCAGGGAGTTGAGCCGGTTTGGTTTCATAAGCATTTATTTTCCTTTCAACAGAATAAGCTACAGGCAGATGTTCCAGCTCTCCTACATTTACGAAAGGGTATATACCGACACCTATCTGCCCGGCAATCCCGTTGAAAAAACGGAAACAACATTTCCCCGGATACAGGGTGTCTACACTTTCAGCAACACCGAAAATTACGTCTACTCAATCAGCAGTGAGAAGGGAAGATATATTATGCTCATGGGGGATGTTTTCAATGACAAGATAGGGTCCGATTCAAACATTTTCAGGGGAAGAATTGAGTACTCCGAGTTTCTGCCCGGTTTCCTCAACAACAATGTACTCATGGCAAGGCTCAGGGGCGGATTTACCCGAAACAACAGAGAGTATCTTTCACAATATGATATTGGCAATGAGAACAAAAGATACAGGGTAGATGAATCTTTTGATTCAGACCAGTGGGGCATGAGAGGATATGTCCCGGGAAGTGAATACGGCGATAATATTGCCACTGCCACCCTTGAATACAGGTTCCCCCTGCTGCAGGCAGATGCCGGAATTTTAACAATCCCCGTAATGTTCAGGGACATATGGATGAACCTGTTCGTTGAATATGGTGATGTATGGAACGGTTCGCCTGATATCAACGATTTCAGGACCAGCGCGGGGGCAGAGCTCCATATCAAATTTACCCTGGGATACTGGCTGGATCTTGTGGGTTTTGTGGGATACGCGGCAGGATTTGACAGGGGCGGAGAGAAGGTCATCTATTACGGAATTTCAACGACACTTGATGAATTATTGAACAATAAAATTAAAAGAGTTGATTATTTAAGATAAATATATAGGAACTTTTTTACGATAATAATAGTAACTACTCAGCTATGTGTAAGAATAATCATATTCATTAATAAACATAACTGAGATGTCCCCGCCGCCGAAGGCGGCGGGGACATATTGTTAATATTTTAGTAAATAGGCTTATTTTTGCCATATAGCTGAGTAGTTACTAATAATATATCAATCAATATGTTTTATATCGGACCACACTATTCCCGGGAGTTTTCATAACTTGAATAAAGAGATAGTAAAACATTATACGGCAAATCCTCCTGATTACATGCAGGCTATAAAAGAAAAAAAGGAGTTTTATATCCAGTTCCACCAGTTTGCAAGGGATGTTGAATCGGTGGTCACAAGGATTATTCACAGGTACCTGGAGGAGTATGATATTCTGTTTATGAAAAATCCCATACTCACTGTTGTAAAGGAACTTCTTAATAACGCGGTAAAGGCGAACGTCAAGAGGCTTTATTTTAAGAATAAAAAACTGGAGATAAGTAAAATTGATGATTACCGGAAAGGGATGGAATCATTCAAGGAAGAGGTCTATCAGAAAGACAACAATGAGCTTCTCAATAAACTTGAAAAATCAAACCTTGTGGTAAGAATATCCTTCAAGACGTCAAAAGAACATATACACATCAATGTGATCAACAATATACCTATTCTTGAGCAGGAACTCAACAAAGTCAAAGCCAGGATAGTCAAAGCCTACAAATATCATGATATCACCGATGCATTTGACGATGTCATTGATGATTCCGAGGGCGCCGGCCTGGGGCTCATAATGGCAATGATGCTTTTTAAAAACGCGGGTCTTCCCGCAGATTCATTCCAGATCTACAGAAAGGACGACCTGACAATTGCCACACTTTCAATTCCTCAGGGCATGACAAAAACAGAATCACAGAAGAGGATAGCAAGCGAAATTATTACTGAAATTGACAGCCTTCCCGCTTTTCCTGAAAACATCAGGATAATACAGGATCTCTGTAAAAACCCCGATGTGGAAATAAAGGAGATATCCATGGCAATATCCATGGATGCGGGACTGGCATCATCAATCCTCAAGCTTGCCAATTCCGCGGGTTATATCACATCAAAAATGGTTGATACTATTGAAGAAGCCGTTATGATAATCGGCATCAAGGGAATTAATACCCTGCTTGTTGCCACCGGTGTAACCGATATTATTAAATCAAAATATAAACGATACGAAGCAATCTTCAAGGACTCGTACAAAAGAGCGTTTTACGCGCAGAAGCTCTCCCTGCAGATGAATCAGTCAAAGTTGACTGATAACGCGTATCTTGCCGCACTTCTTGCTGACCTGGGCAGGATAGTTATGCTTTCTATAAGTTCAGAACAGATGACCAGGCTGAAAACAATCGCGGGTTTCAAGGGAATCGATAATTCAGACCTTCTTGAGGAGATGAGTATAGGATTAAGTCACAGCACCCTGGGAGGTATGATTGCCGCCAAGTGGAATTTTCATGATGCGCTTATTAAGACAATCGAATACCATCAACGCCCTTTCATGGCCCCTGAAAGCGAAAAATCCCTGATTTATATCGTCTACCTTGCTGACATTTTTTTAAATATTGAGAAAAAGAAATCAAAATATGATATTGTTGATGAGGACGTACTCAATTACTTCAACTTAAAGGATGAAAAGAGTTTTAATACCCTTCACAATATACTCCAGAAGACATACGAACAAAAATGATTTCCAGAAAGGGAGATTTTTTTCTCTGTCATTCCCGTGAAAACGGGAATTCACTTTTTTCCACTGCCGCTTGTTTCTTACTGTAATCATTGTAAAATAGATTGGAAAGCATAATAATTACACCCTATTATTGTTATTTGCTTGACGAAAATTATACAGAGGAATTATTATATGTGACAATCCTGGCGGGGAATCTTTAAAGACCCGGCAGGATAGAGTTGCAACAATATCATTCGAGGTTTAAATGTATTTTCAGGATTTAATTGCCAAACTAAACGAGTTCTGGGCCCAAAACGGGTGTACAATCGTCCAGGGGTACGATACGGAGGTGGGTGCCGGTACATTCAATCCGGCAACTTTCTTAAGGGTCCTGGGTCCGGAGCCGTGGAACGCCGGATATGTGGAACCCTCAAGAAGACCCACAGACGGCAGATACGGAGACAATCCCAACAGGCTCCAGCATTATTACCAGTACCAGGCTGTTCTGAAACCCTCCCCTCTTGACGTCCAGGATAAGTATCTTGAATCACTCAGATACCTCGGTATCGACCTGAAAGAACACGATGTGAGGTTCGTGGAAGATGACTGGGAATCACCGACACTGGGAGCATCGGGGCTTGGATGGGAAGTCTGGCTGGACGGGATGGAAATAACCCAGTTTACCTATTTCCAGCAATGCGGGAGTGTTGAACTGGACCCGGTAACCGTGGAGCTGACTTACGGTATAGAGAGAATCTGTATGTACATCCAGGGAGTTGACAGTATTTTTGACATTAAGTGGAACAAAGATCTTACCTACAGGGACGTTCACCACAGAAGCGAGTTTGAATTTTCACACTACAATTTTAATATTGCCGATACAGATCTTCACTTCAAACTCTTTGATCTCTACGAGAAAGAGTGTCTTGCAATACTTGACAATACAGGCGTCAGCCTGGTCCTTCCCGCTTACGACTATGTTCTTAAGTGTTCCCACGCGTTCAACATGCTGGATGCCCGGGGAGCAATTTCGGTAACAGAGAGAGTGGGATACATAACACGGGTGAGAAATATCGCAAGAAGATGCGCCGAAAGATATATTGAAATTAGAGAGGAGATGGGATTCCCCCTTATTAAAAAGGAAGGAGCCTCGGTATAACAATGGAAATTGACTTTACAAACCTGAAAAACTACATCAATCAGCACGAAAAGTTTGTTGTGTCGACCCATCAGAGTCCTGATGCTGACGGTATCGGTGCACAGCTCGCCTTCTGTCATTTACTGAGGGAACTGGGCAAAGAGACACTCATCATCAACTCCGATTCCACACCGGCAAACCTGAAATTCCTCGATGCGGACAACGAGATAAACCAGCTCAGTGCAGGTTACACTGTTCCCGATAACATAGAAGAGTATGCGCAGTTTGTTCTGGACACCAATGATTACGACAACATCGGCACCGCATACGAAATCCTGAAAGACAGGGTAAAGTCGCTTTTCATTATTGACCACCACGAAGGTACTGTGGGGGTGGGCGACACCTTCCACCTGAAGGCTGAGGCCTCATCAACCGCGGAGATAGTCTACATGGCTTTTCAACACTTTGAAAAGGAATTCAATTTCAAAGATGCCCAGTCGCTCTTTACAGGGATGGTTTTTGACACCGGGTCCTTCAAATATCCGAAAACAACCGCAAATACATACAGGGTGGCCGCGGCCTGCCTTGAACTGGGCGTTAAACCTCCCCTGATACATGAATACCTCTATGAAAACAATACCCTCTCCAGCTTCAAGCTGAGAAGCGAGATACTCTCTTCCATTGAGGTCTATTACGACGGAAAGCTCATCGCCATGAAACTGACACCAAAGATGATCGAACAGACCGGGGCAACATTTGAAGAAGGAGAACCCGCGATCAACCTTCCCCTTACGGTAAAGGGTGTTGTTGCGAGCCTTCTTGTAAAACACAGCGGCAACGGCCCCGTTAAGGTAAGCATGAGGACAAAGGGAAATTACAATGTTGCGGAAATTGCCATTGCCAACAACGGGGGCGGCCATAAGAACGCAGCAGGCTACCAGTCAAAGCTGAACTTCGAAGACACATACAAACAGGCCCTGGAAAACCTGGCGCACCTTTTTAACAGTAACTGATAATCTTTCCTGTGCTGAGCCCGCGTGATCATGTACCAATAAGATTCTCTTAATAGTCGGATATTCCGGCAGTTATCCAATCATGATGAGTAAAAAATCACGCAGTCGAAGTACTAGACCGGAATATCATCAACTGAAATAGTCCCGTCATACCTGGCCCCTCCCCGGGAAACAACCAGTGAGGCTCCGTAGCTGCCCAGCTTACCGCACATCCCGGCGGAAAACCCCCGGCATATTCCGTAAAGGGCCCCGGCGGCATACATATCCCCCGCCCCGTTTGTATTGACCAGGTCTGCGGGATAGGCCGGGATCTCGCTTATGATATCATTATACCTGATAAGACTCCCCTCAGGGCCAAGCTTAACAACGGCAAAACTGCAGTTTTGAGATATAAGATTAAGAGCATCCGCCTCTTTTTTCCCGGTAAAGGCTTCCGCTTCATCTTCATTGACAAAGATAATATCAGCATACTCTTTAACGACATTTTCAAACCTGTCATAGATCCTTCCGATAAGGGCCGGGTCAGAGAGGTCCAGGGATATGAGTGTCCCGTTGCTTTTCGCGTTCTCCATGGCAAGGATACAGGCTTCGTACAGACCGGGAGGCTCAAAGAGATATCCCTCAAGATGAAGAATTTTGCTTTTCACGATGCTTTCTGGGGAGACATCGCTCTCGGAAAAGTTGAGGGCGGCGCCCAGGTGTGTGGCAAAAGTCCTCTCCAGGTCAGGGGTAATAAATGTAATAGCATGCCCGGTAATGGAAGGGCCCTTCTTTATCTCGGACACGACGCCTGTTTTTTTCGTTTCCCTTATATAGATTTCACCATGCCTGTCATTACCCACTTTTCCGTTAAAAATTGATTTTCCCGAAAAATTCATGATCCCCGCTGCGGTATTGGCAGAACTGCCGCCGGGTGTAGTTGTCATGGGATGAGTTTCAAGTGCAGAGAGGATCTCAATACTGGATTCCGCATCAATAAGGTGCATTTTTCCCTTGTTCAGCTGGAATTTTCTCAGCAGTTCTTCATCGGCTTCAACGGTAAAATCAAGCAGGGCTGATCCCATAGCGTATACATCAAACTCTGCATCTTTCCTGACATTCATCTTCATGGAATAGTGTCCTCTCAATTAAAAAATATCAATAGGCCCTTCAATCTCACCCCGGATAAACTGTTCCGCGTAGTTATCCGTTCCGCTGAAAAACTCATGGCATGTTCCGGTAAAAACAGACCTGCCCCCATAGACAAGGACAACGGTATCGGCGATCTTACGGACGACCCTGAGATCATGTGTTACGGCTATTGATGTCGCGTCAATTGAATTTTTTATTTCAACCATAAGGTCCGCGATGGAATCCGAAAGGATGGGATCGAGACCTGCCGTGGGGTCATCATAGAGGATGATATCCGGATCGAGACATATGGCCCGGGCGAGGCCAACACGTTTCTGCATCCCTCCTGAAAGCTCAGAGGGGAGCTTATTCTCATTCCCCTCAAGCCCCACTCTCTTCAGTGAAGCCAGGACTTTTTCCCTGAGGAGCGCCGGGTTATATCCCGACCGCTCAAGACCGAAGGAGACATTTTCAAAAACGGTCATTGAATCAAAAAGCCCGCCCTTCTGAAAAACATATGCAAGAACGGTTTCATCACGGGAACCCGCGCCCCGGTCTCTTCCGGAAAAAAAATCACCTGTCTCCCTTTTGTTAATGCGGATATCTCCGCTGTAACCGGGAAGCAGCCCGGCAATTGCCTTCAATATCACAGACTTTCCGGAACCGTTCTTTCCCAGAATCACAAGTGTGGACCCTTTCTCAACATGGAAACTGAGAGATTCTATTACCGGCTTCTTTTCAAAGGATATATGAAGGTCCCTCACATCAATCATAGCCTGTTTCAGTACATGTTGTCATACTGCTCCCTGAGAGAATTGAGAATATTGAGATAGGAAACATACCTGTCACCGGAGATCTTTCCCTCTTCAACCTGGTGCTTGATTTCGCACCCCGGCTCGTGGTCATGGGTACAGCTTCTGAAGTTGCATGATCGGGCATATTCTCCGAATTCATGAAAGTAGTTGCCCAGGAGGTGAGGTTCTATATCCATAAGCCCGAATTCTCTGAAACCGGGAGTGTCCAGTATGAATGTATCTTCTTCCAGGAGCATCATTTCAACATTCGTGGTTGTGTGCCGCCCCTTCTGAGTAGAGTCCGATACTTCCGCGGTCCTGAGCTCAAGTTCCGGATAGAGCCGGTTAAGGAGAGTGGATTTGCCCACCCCGGAATATCCTGCCAGGAGGGAAGTACGGCCCTTGAGGCTCTTTTTCAGCCGGTCAAGACCTGTTCCGGTTACGGCGCTTGTAATGATAATCCCGGTACCGGTGTTCTCATAGTATTCCCTGAGGTAGGAAATGTCACCCGTATCAGCCAAGTCCGACTTGTTCACGCAGAGAAGAAGCGGTATCCCCTCCTTCTCACCCCGGACCATAAGCCTGTCTACAAACCTGAGGTTGAGCCGCGGCATCCTGAAGGCCTGGATGACTACGATCATATCGAGATTCGCGGCTATGAGGTCTTCCTTCCTGCTCCTGCTGTCCATCCGGGTAAATGTATTTCTCCTCTCATGGACACCGTTGATGATCCCCTCCCCCGTTTCACTTATTTCAAAATCAACAAGGTCCCCGGTGGCAACGGGATCGGAAAATCTCTTCAGCCGCTCATCTTTTCGGAGCTTCCCCCTGAGCACTGAATTATACTGGCTGCCGTCAACTTCAACGGT
>JBNKTL010000054.1:0-5951 GCA_050298055.1 Spirochaetota bacterium | reverse complement strand
AACGGTATAATACTGCCCCAGGACTTTTATTACTCTTCCTGTCATAAAAATTATTAAAGTTTTTCTCTTATTTTTCCGAGAATATGATCACAAGAAATAATATGGTTTATCCCTCCCGATCTTATCATATTATTATCTTGGCACTGTGTTTATTTGAGAAGGCAGAATAGCCGCCCAGCTATCCTGCCTTCTTACTTAAGGGATCCTGTCAATAATGACAGGTTTAAAACTGTCCAGGTCCGCGATCACACCGCCCAGGTTCCCGAGCTTGATGACCGTAAAACTGACCGAGTAATCCATGCCCCGGTGAAGGTTCAGCATATCATCTTTCAGTTTCTCTCTCATCTCCTTTGACGAAATATCGAATTCAATATCGGTATTTTTACTGTCATAGAATATTATCCTCTGAAATATCCTGTCAACATATTTGAGTTTTAGGACAAGAGTCACCTTCTTCTTTTCGTAATCTTTAATATGCGAACTGATGTCGCCCAGGAGGATTTTTTTCTCCTCCCCCTTGAGGTGAATGCCAAAAAGAAGAAGAGGAATGAAAATCAGATGTACTATTCTTTCACTTATTGACATTGGAGCATCCCTGAAGAAAAATCATGCTGTAATAAGATCGAATGCATCACGTATATACTTGATACCGAAAATGAAAAGGAAAATCCCGCAAAAACCGAAAATTATTTTTTGAAATCTCCGGCCAAAGACACTGCCCCCCTTATATGAAGCAATTGAGAGGATATAAAACCATATAAAGTCACAGAGCCAGTGAACGATCATGAATATGATCACACCGGTAAGACCGTAATTCGAAGAATTTAATACCAGGACCGCCCCCACTGTGGCCCACCAGATGAGGAAATAGGGATTCCCCGCGCTCATGATGATTCCTGACATGAGCGGTGAACGGGAATTTTTCTCATCCCGGTTTTCAATGTTTCCGGCACTCCTGATCATCCCCCATGCCATGATGAGAAGGAAAATCCCGCCGATGACTCCAATTGAAATTTTAACAGCAGGAACATTAAACCACCGGCCAAAACCGTAAAAGACAAGGACCATAAGGGGGAACTCAACAATACCGTGACCGAACGCGACGAAGGCCCCGGCATGGGGAGACCTGTTCCCGCTTCCTATTGTGGCAGCGGTAATGGGGCCGGGGGCCATGACTCCCGAAAGTGAGATCAGCACCGCCTGCAGGATAAATGTTATGAACGGGATATCAGTTTTCACCCTTTTTTCCTGATCCGAAAAAACCCTTGATCTTACCAAAAAGTGATTTCTTTTTTCTCCCATTTTCGGATTTCAGCAATTCTTCACTGGGTTTAAAATCTTCTCCATACTTGCTTCTGTAGTATTCAATTCTCTCGTTAAGGGAACCGTCTTTTCGGGGTTTCACATAAGGTTTCTTACGGGGATTATTCTCCTTTCTTTTGTTCCGGGTTTTCTCCGGAGTGTATGTTTTTTTCCGTGCCGCATTCCTGTCCCTGTCCGGCTTATTATCAAATTTTTTGCGGGCTGTTTTTCTCCCCTTTTCCTGTCCTTTATATTCCGGTTTCTCAGTTCTCTCCCTGTGGACTTCCCTGCTCTTTCTCCGATCGGTTTTCTTTTTCCTGTTTTTATCTTTTCCATTGCCCGGTCTCTTTTCATCCTGGTCCAGCCTGAACCTCTTACCGGAACTCCTGTCCTCAATGAGCATTTCGCTTTCTGCCCATGCAACCGGGATCTTTTTATTAATATATGATTCCAGTGACTCAAGTCCGTATACAAACTTCTCGCACGCGAATGTTATGGCCTTACCCGATTTACCCACCCGGGCGGTCCTGCCTATCCTGTGAACATAGGCCTCGGAATCCTCCGGCAGGTCATAGTTTATAACCATCTCCAGGTCCTCAATATGGAGCCCCCGGGCGGCAACATCCGTGGCCACGAGTATGGGGACCTCTCCCGACTTGACCTTCTCGATAACCCTGAGCCGCTTCTTCTGCTGCAGGTCCCCCATGAGGTATTCAGTATGAAAACCATTATATTCAAGCCTTTTGGCGACCTCATACGCGGCGGATTTCGTGTTTGTGAAGACAATACAGTTCGCGGGTTTCTCCCTTTCAAGTATTCCCAGGAGGAGCTTCATCTTTTCTCTCTTACCAATATGGTAAAGTTCCTGGTTGATATTATCAACGGTCACCATCTCAGGATTGATCTCAATCTCAACTGCCTCGTTCATATAGTTCCATGCGAGGCTCTTGACCTTGGTGCTCAGTGTGGCGCTGAAAAGCATTGTGAGCCTTTTCTCCCGGGGAGGCATCTGCCGCAGCATCCTCCTGATATCAGGCATAAATCCCATATCGAAAAGCCTGTCAGCTTCATCAATGACCAGAATTTCGATCTCCTTGAACTTGAGTTTTCCCTGTTCTCCGAAATCTATCAGCCTGCCCGGCGTGCCGATAATAATATCAACACCCTTCTCAAGAAGGTTCTCCTGCTTTGTATAGGAGACTCCTCCGAAGAAACACCCGATTTTAAAATCGAGATATTTGCCAATAAGCAGGGCTTCCTTCTCTATCTGTACCGCAAGCTCCCTGGTCGGGGCGATAACCATGGCTTTCTTCCTTTTCTCACTCTGAGTATTGAGCATTATCTGGAACACCGGGATAAGGAATGCCGCTGTCTTACCGGTTCCTGTCTGGGACTGAACCAGCACATCCTTCATTTCAAGGACATGAGGTATGGTCTCTTCCTGTACTTCAAGGAACCGGGTAAAACCCATATCACTGATCCCTTTAAGTATTCTCACATCGAGGTTTAAATCTGTAAATTTCATTGTTGTTCTCTATATATTATTTTTTAACTACACAGTTGTATATAAGATTAGTTATATTCATACAATAAACATAACGAATATATCCCCGCCGCCGCAGGCGGCGGGGATATATTATTGATATTTTTCTAAATTCATTTAAAACACTTATTCCCATCCGGGAAGGCAGATATGAAAAGAATTTTGGGTAATCTGGTCTTTTAATATTATAATGACAGACAAAACAGTTAATCTGAATATTTTGTTAAAAATAAGGATATCCGGTTACAGTTTTCCTTTTAAAATCACCAATTCTTTTCATATTTGCCAGTCAGTCCACATAGACTTCCCTGTCACCTCTGAGGGAAATTAATCCGCTGCTGTCCAGGTGACGCATTTTTTCAACAATCTGGTTTCTGCAATCCTCAACATCCTTGAGTTTAACGGGGCCCATTGCATTCATATCATTCAGAATATCCGTAGCACGGTTCTGGCTCATATTCCTGAGGAACTTGAACCTGACATCGTCTCCCGCGCCCTTAAGGGACCTGGCGATGAGGATATCATCGTTGATCTCATCGATGAGGATCCTGATCTCGCTGTTACTCAGGTTGGCAACATTTTCAAAAACGTAAATATTCTTCTTCAGAAGATCCGATACCCCCGGGCTGGAGAGTTCCAGATGCCTGATTATTCTTGATTCTTCGTCCCTGCTCATGTGACTGAGTATTTCAGAGAGGGAACTGATACCATCAGCGGAATTTTCGCTCTTTTTCCGCATCATCTGCTCCCTGTACCTCTTTTTAAGGACCGCCGCTATCCCCGCCGCCGCTTCCGGGTTCACGCTCTCCATTTTCGCCATCCTTACGATAATGTCCTTTGCTTTTTTCTTATTGAGTTTGTCAATAACAAGGGCAGTTCTTTCGGAAGGAAGGAAACTCAGTGCCACTGCAATGGTCTGTGTCTGTTCTTCTTTTAGAATGGATATGATCATTTCCGGGTCGGCTTCCCTGAGAAACTCAAATTCTTTTTCAGGATCAATGACTACAAGCCGGTTGAGGAGTTCCTCTGTCTTTTCGTTTCCCAATGCCCGGACAAGGAGTTCCCTGGCCTTATTTTCTCCGCCGTATAAAGTCGACCTGGTCTTTCGCAGATCAATAATGAACTCGCCAATCAGGTCTTCTCTCTCTCCCGGAGAAAGCCTGTCAATTCTGGCTATTTCCAGGGATATCTTCTCGATGGTCTCCTCATCAAGGTGTTTAAAGATATCAGATGCAATCTCCGGACCCAGGGCAACCAGCAGGGCTGCAGACCTTTCAACTCCGGTCATCTCAAATAGGGGCTTCATCTTATAATCCTATGCATCCTGTACGCCCGAATCTGCCTGTGCACCCTCCCTGGTTTCTGTTGCTGTTTTCGCGGGGACCTCTTCCTTTTTTTTCGGCTTCTTCTTTTCCGCCATGTGTACAGGGCTGATCACCGGAACCGGGCACTTCTTTACACATGAATAGCAGTTTGTACAGAGATCATAATCTATTGATGCCAGGAAATTCTCAACCTTGATCGCAGACTCTACATCGGGATTATCGGCAAAGACCTCCTTGCAGGCCTTTTCACAGAGCTTGCAGCCTATACAGCCAACGGAACACCCTTTCTTCATTATTGGGGTCTTTTCCGTGTTTTTGCAGTTTACCCACACGTCGAATGTTTCCGGAACCATGCTGATTACGCTTCGGGGACAGATATCGGCACAGTTTCCGCAGCCGGTACATTTGGAGAGGTTAACAACCGGAAGCCTGTTATCATTCATCTCGATTGCATCGAAGGGACAGACCATTGCGCAGTCGCCATACCCGAGGCAGCCGTATGCGCATCCGAGAAATCCACCCATTATATTATTGGCGGCGTGACAGTCCCTGGGACCCACATAGATAAAATTATCTATTGTGTTTGCAAGCCCCCCCTGGCAGTGGACCCTGGCCTTAACCGGCGTCCCTGCTTCTCCCGCTTCCCTTCCCAGTATCTCCGCTATTTCATGAATGACATCAGAACCGCCGACCGGGCAGAGAGCAATGTCCATGTTTTCAGTTACGATCTTTGCAGCGTAACCGGAACACCCGGGCTGCCCGCAGGCACCGCAGTTAGCGCCGGGAAGCGCGTCAAGAACCAGGTCTATCCTGTGGTCCTTGTCCACCTTGAGTTTAATCTTTGCCACAGATAATATTAATCCGAACACAACCCCGATAAAGGTAAGTGTAAGGATGGCTGATATTGAAGGGAAGATTGCTTCCATTTATTTACTCCACTATTTCCAACAATATGATATTTTCAGGAAAAATCATATGAAACTCTTTGCTTTTTTATTTGTCTGCCCAGAATGCTGCAGCTGCCTCTTCAAACCTCCATTTCATACAGTGCCGGAAAGGTGTCAAGATTTTTTCTGGTAATGGGACAACCGGTAAAAAGTCATAATATTATCTTTTCTGTTTTATTTTTAACCATATAGCCGGGAATTTTATTGCGATTCCCCTATTTTTACTTGAAAAAATGAGAAACCAATATGAATGTATCAAAAGAACCTGAATGTTTAACGACGGTTAAAGAAATTCTCATTTCATATAAGATCAAAGTTCTTTCTCATTTAAATCCGGCAGTAATAAAAAACTAAGTTTTTTATGCAAAATGAGAGATAATATCTACAAAGAGGAAATCAGGAAGAGGGTGATGAATGCAGGATAATATTGCGACTACAACCGAACAGCTTGATGAAGATTTTCAGAGAAATGTCATTACGGCTATCAACAATGGGGAAGACATTGTGTTTATTATCTATGCCGGCATTGATAATACTGATAAAAAGATCACATTCGCGCTGGGCAAGATCCTTGAGAAGCATAAAATGGTTGATATATTTACCCCGGTCCACTCATGCATTAAAGAACTCACCGCCAATGCCATAAAAGCCATAGCGAAGAGGATCCTCATGGAAGAAGGTATAATAACTAATCTTGATGATCCAAAGGAAACCGTATTAAAGATAAAATCGATTCTCAATAAAGAAGCCCTCATGGAGTATGGGATCAAAGCAAAATACAGAGACCTTTCAGCCAGGCTCTACCTCAGGGTAAAAAATAACAACCTCATAGTG